>CAVYHY010000013.1:0-19088 GCA_963768475.1 uncultured Actinomycetota bacterium | reverse complement strand
GGTGGGGCGTAGCCCGATCACGATGACCGCCGCGGTCGCGGCGATAAGCGCGAGCGCCGAGTGGTACGTCACCAACTGGAACGCCTGCGCTGCGCGGGCGCCAAGCGCGATCGAACCCACCACCCCAAGCGACCAGCCCCAGATCGCTCCCACGCCGGCGAGCAGTCCCCATTCGGTGACCTGCATGATGAGCCGCGAGTGGGGCCGGGCGCCGAACGTCGCGTAGATGGCGACGTACCCGCGGCGGAACCACTGGATCATTCCCCACACGAGCGCGAGCAAGGCGGCGGTCGGCATCCACACCCACCGCAGCGGGCGATCCTCGTACGCGCGGGTGTAGTCCACCGTGAAGTCCCCCGAGAAGAGGCGCTGATTGGCGATCGCGGATCTGCCGCCGCGTTCGAGCCATCCGCCGACCGCCGCCGCTACCGCGTTGTAGTGCGCCGTGTCGGTGCGCACGTAGCAGGCGTCCGCGTCGGGATTCGTGGGCGAGGGCGAGTACGGCACCATGAGGGATCCCGAGAACTCCTCGCCCAGCACGGTCGTGTCCACCACCGCCACCGTCAGGGGGTCCGAGGTGGCCGGATCGGACCCGAACCCGGCGCGGCGGGTCACACGCACCTCCTCGCCGTCCACGACGCCGGTGCGGTCGGCGAACCCCTCCGTGACCAGCACGCTTCCCTTGGGCGAAGGCTCGCCACCCAGGAACGCGAAGGCCCCCGGCGTCACCTCGTACAGGCTAACGCGACCATCGGGGATGTACGAGAGGCTTCCCACCGCGTTCGTGCGCTTGAGCGCGAACGAGGCGTCCACCCCGTCGATGCGGGACAGGGCGTCGCACGTGGCTGCGGGGATCGGGTTGGACTCGCCCCGTGAGTCGCGAGCACCCATCACCACAAAAACCCTGCCGCCTGCGTCGAGCCATGCCCGCTCGCTCTCGACGGAATGGGTGACCCCGACGGCGTCGGCGGCCCCGGGGACGGCACATGCCCAGGCGGCGGCAACGACGACGAGCAGGGACGTCCATCGGCCCGTCGCCGCCGTCTCAAGGCCCTCCCTGGCCGCGAGACGCCATGGCCACGCCGCGCGGGTCATGGCTTTCTCCCCACGCCCGGGACCTTCGCCGATGATGGCTTGGAGCGCCTCGCCGCCTGCCGACGCCCCTTCGCTACGGGCCGTCCGCCCCGGACGAGGTGGGCCTCGCCGTCCCGAAGCTCCACCACCATGTCGCAGCGCTCGGCCACCTCGGGGTCGTGCGTGACGATGACGACCGTCCGCTCCGCGTGCGCGCCGATCATGGCGTCGAGGACCGCGGCGGACGTCGTCGCGTCGAGCTGACCGGTGGGCTCGTCGGCGAGGATGAGGGGACGGCTGGACGCGAGGGCGCGCGCGATCGCCACCCGTTGCGCCTCGCCGCCCGAAAGGATCCGCGCGGGCTCGTCGGCCAGCGCCGCGAGGCCCACCTCGCCCAGGTGAACAGCAGCGCGCCGCCGCGCCTCCGCCCGATCCGCCCCGTCGAGGTACGCGCCCACGGCGACGTTGTCGAGCGCGCTGCGATCGGGCAAGAGCGACACCGTCTGGAAGACCCAGGCCGCGACCTCGTAGGGGTGCCACGCCGTGCCCTCCGCGTCGATCGCCTCGATCGCTCCCCCCTGCATCGTGAGCAGCCGGCCGACGAGCGACAGCAGCGTCGTCTTCCCGGAACCGGAGGGGCCCATGATCGCGGCGGACGTCCCGGCGGGGATGTCGAGATCCACGCCTCGGAGCACCGGGTACTGCGCGCGCGGGTACGTGAAGGTGACGCCGCGAGCTACGAGCCGCACGACAGGTCCTCGCGCACCTCGCGGGGGTTGACCAGCACGTCACGCCCGATGAACGAAGGGTCGACGTCGATGGTCCCCAGGCTTCCGCCGATGGGTTCGATGACTACAGGGGCTCCGTCGACCCCGGGGAAGAAGCACGTGGCGCCCGAGACGTCAGAGACGACGGCGGAGGAGGGCAGGGTTCCGACGACCGTCGGCGAGTCGAGGCGGATGGTGCCCGTGCCGTCGGTCGCGAGGCCCAGGGCCGCAGCGATCGCGGCGACCGCGTCGGGATCGGTGACCATGCCGGTGCCGACCTCGTATGGGGTCACCGTGTCGCCGACCACCAGGCTCACGGGCTGGTCCCGCGTGAGGCTCGCCGCCTCGGTGACCTTGATGATGGAGGGGCCGGAGGTGGCGGTGAACACGTCCGTGCCGGGCATCGCCGAGTCGCCCGCCGCCACCGCGACGCTCGCGACCGTCACCGGCGCGGGCCCGACCCACACAAGCGACCCGAGGCCCAGGGTTCCGTTGGTGGCGCCGTACCCGCGTCTCGCGTTGAACGCCTTGAAGGCCTTCTCAGTGCCGTAGCCAGCCTTCCCGTCGATCGGACCCGAGTAGTAGCCGAACGCCGCCATGACCGTCTGGGCCACGCGGACGTCGGGGCCGGACGCGCCGCGGTACAGATCGCGCCAGAGGGGCGTGGCGCTCGTATACGCGGTGACCGGGGCATCGTTGACCGAGGCGATCCGGGTCCCGTTGTGCACGACGTCGCCCGGCGCGATGTCCACGCTGGTGAGGACGCCCGATGCGTTCAGCGTCGCCGTGAGGGGATCGGCGTATTCAACGGAGATCGCGACGACCACCTCGTGCGCGCGGCTCGCGCTCTGGACGGTAGCGACCAGGGGTTCGGGAAGCGATGCCGATTCGAGCGGCGACTGCGAAGCGGCACGAATTCCCAGGACGGTCAGTGCCGCGAGAGGCACCAGCATCGTGACCGCGACGAAGAGCCCCAGCCCTCCCGAAAGCCGCTTGAACCGCCCCACGGTGTTCCCCTTTCGTCCCCTTCGCGAGAGGCTACATCGAATATTCGGCCCCCGCAGAATTCCCGCCGCCATTGAGCGCCGCGCCTCGAATACGCCATACTGCCGCCCCCGGAGGTTTCCCCAACTCGGTAATTGTCCTGCCCAACTACCGGTTCCGCGGGACCTGACGACTCGCGCACGCCGGAACGGACGCCGAACCTAGCGCGTTGAGATCGCGAGACATGGGAGACTGGCGCGCATGAGCGACGAACCGGAAGGCACGCGACTCGACCCGTGGCTCGAGTCGTACGCCTCGCGTGCCCTCGCCATGCGCGCCTCCGAGATCCGTGCGCTCTTCGCCGTCGCCAACCGCCCCGAGGTCGTCTCTCTCGCCGGAGGGATGCCCTTCATCGCCGGCCTCCCCCTGGAGGAGATCGCCGAGACCATGCGGCGCCTCATCGTGGAACGCGGCGCCACCGCGCTGCAGTACGGCTCCGGCCAGGGTGACGAAGAGCTGCGCGAGCAGATCGTCGAGGTGATGAAGCTCGAGGGCATTCACGCGCATCCGGACGACATCGTGGTCACCACGGGTTCCCAGCAGGCGGTCGATCTCATCACCAAGATCTTCGTCAACCCTGGCGACGTCATCGTCGCAGAGGCGCCGTCGTACGTTGGCGCGCTGGGCGTTTTTCGCGCGCACGAGGCGGACGTCGTTCAGGTGCCGATGGACGAGAGCGGGCTCATTCCATCGTCGCTCGACGAGACGCTCACCCGCCTCAAGGCCGACGGAAAGCGGGTGAAGTTCCTCTACACCGTCCCGAACTTCCACAACCCTGCCGGCGTCACGCTGTCCGCCGAGCGGCGCCCGCAGATCGTCGAGATCGCGAGGCGTCACGGCGTCCTCATCCTCGAAGACAACCCCTACGGGCTCCTCGGTTTCGACGACGAGCCGCTTCCCGCGCTTCGCTCCCTCAGCGAGGACGGCGTCGTCTATGCTGGCTCGTTCTCCAAGACGTTCGCCCCTGGCTTCCGCGTGGGCTGGGCCGTCGCACCCCACGCGGTCAGGGAGAAGCTCGTCCTAGCATCGGAGGCGGCCATTCTGTGCCCCTCGAACGCTTCGCAGATGGCCATCTCGAGCTACCTCGCGCACCACGACTGGCTCGGTCAGATCAAGAGCTTCCGCGAGCAGTACCGGGAGCGGCGCGACGCGATCATCGAGGCACTCGAGGAGCATCTGCCCGACGCCACGTGGAACGTTCCAGCCGGTGGGTTCTACACGTGGGTCAAGCTTCCCGAGGGGCTCGACGCAAAGTCGATGCTGCCGCGCGCCGTCACCGCGCGCGTCGCGTATGTGCCGGGAACGGCGTTCTACTTCGACGGACGCGGCGCCGATCATATGCGCCTCAGCTTCTGCTATCCGACGCCAGAACGGATCCGCGAGGGCGTTCGGCGTCTCGCGACCGTCGTCAACGCGGAAAGCGATCTCGTGGAGATCTTTGGTACGGGTACCAACCAGGGCCCCGATACCGTCTCCTTTCCCTCACCCGACGTCGCCTAATAGCCTTAGGGCCCAAGGAGGAACCATGGATGTCCTGATCCTCGCGGGAGGCCTGTCGCACGAGCGCGACGTCTCCATTCGGTCCGGTAGGCGCGTGGCCGAATCGCTCAACGAGGTCGGAGTCAAGACGAACGTCCGCGACGTTGACTCTGGCTTGATCCCCTTTTTGCGTGACCTTGGGGATATCATTGTGTGGCCGCTCCTTCACGGAGCCTCCGGCGAGGACGGCTCGCTCCAGGACGTGCTGGAGATGTGTGGGGTTCGTTACGTTGGTTCGGACCCCCGCTCCGCCCGCGTCGCGTGGTCCAAGCCCGTCGCGAAGACCGTCGCCCGTCGCGCCGGCGTCGCCACCCCCGACTACGTGACCTTGCCCCAAAGCCTCTTTCGCGAGCTCGGCGCAGACAACGTCATGGACGCCGTCATCGGCAAGCTCGGCCTTCCGCTCGTCGTCAAGCCCGCGCGCGGCGGCTCCGCCCTCGGCGTGACGACCGTGACCGACCGCTCCGAGCTCCCCAAGGCGATGGTCGACTGCTTCGCCTACGGCGACGTGGCGCTTCTCGAGACGGCGGTGACGGGCACGGAGGTCGCCGTGAGCGTCGTCGGCGACGGGGACGCCGCGTACGCCCTCCCCCCGGTCGAGATCGTCACGGAGGGCAACTACGACTACGACGCGCGGTACAACCCCGGTCGCACCGAATACTTCGCCCCAGCGCGTCTCGACGCGGCGCAGACCGCGGCGGTTTCGGAGGCCGCGCTCGCCGTGCACCGCGTGCTCGGGCTGCGCCACCTATCGCGCACCGACCTCATTCTCGACGGCGATGGCGCGCAGTTCCTCGACGTGAACGTCTCGCCGGGGATGACCGAGACATCGCTATTCCCGCAGGCCATCGAAGCCGCGGGGCGCGAGCTCAGCGACGTGTACCAAGAGATCATCGCCCTCGCGTAGAGCAGCGGGCGCGGCCTACCGGCGGCCGTGGGGATCGATGATCCCGGCGATCCGTGCGAGATCCTCCGGCGACGCGTACTCGACCGTGATCTTGCCCTTGCCGTGTCCGCCCGCGATCGTGACGCGAGTGTCGAGGCGATCGCCGAGGCGCTCGGCGATCTCGTCGTACGCGCCGCCCCGTCGAGCCGTCGCCGTCTTGCGCGGGGCCTGCGTCTTCACGCCCAACGCCACGGCCTCCTCCGTTGCGCGTACGGACAGGCCCTCGTTGACGATGCGCTGGGCGAGCGTCTCCATGGCGGTGGCGCCATCGAGTCCCAGGAGCGCCCGAGCGTGGCCGGCGCTGAGCACGCCTGCCGCGACACGCTTCTGCACAACGGGGGGGAGCTTCAGCAATCGAAGGGTGTTGGAGATCTGCGGGCGCGACCGCGACAGACGGTCCGCGAGCTGCTCGTGCGTAATGCCGAAGTCGTCGAGAAGCTGCTGGTAGGCCGCCGCCTCCTCCAGGGGGTTGAGCTGCGATCGGTGGAGGTTCTCGACGAGGGCGTCGCGCAGCATGTCGGCGTCGTCCGTCGTCCGAATGATCGCGGGGATGGCGTCGAGGCCCGCCTCGCGCGCGGCGCGAAGGCGTCGCTCTCCCATGATGAGTTCGTACCCGGCTCCGGCGGGATTCGGTCGTACGACGATCGGCTGAAGGACGCCGATCTCCCGCACGGAACCAACGAGCTCGGCCAGCGCATCCTCGTCGAATGCCGTACGCGGCTGACGCGGGTTGGGAACGATGTCGGCCGGAGCGAGGTGCGCGAAGGTCGCGCCAGGGACGGGCAGGAGATCGGACGCGGTCGCAGCGCGGCTACCGGACGAGGAGAAGAACGCGTCGCTCGGACGGTCCGTGTCCCCCTCGGTCGGGATCAGGGCGCCGAGCCCGCGGCCAAGGCCGCGTCGCGGGGCGCTCACGCTCCGGCCCCCCGCACGGCGATCTCGCGCGCGATACCGAGGTACGCCACGGCTCCCGACGAGTGCGGGTCGTGCGTGATGACGGTTTGGCCGAAGCTCGGGGCCTCGGAGACGCGCACGGAACGGGGCACGGTGATCTCCAGCGTTTGGTCGGGGAAGTGGCCGCGAACCTCGTCCGCGACATCGCGCGCGAGGTTGGTGCGGCCGTCGTACATGGTCAGCACGATCGTCGAGACGTGTATCGCGGGGTTGAGGTGCTTCTTCACCATCTCGATCGTGCGGATGAGTTGCGTGAGTCCCTCGAGCGCGTAGTACTCGCACTGGATCGGGATGAGCACTTCCTCCGCGACGACCATCGCGTTCAGGGTGAGGAGCCCCAGGCTCGGCGGGCAGTCGATGATGACGTAGTGAAACTCCGAGCCGTGCTCGGCGAGGAACGTCTTCACGGCGTCGGACAGGCGGAACTCCCGACGCATGACGTTCACCAACTCGATGTCCGCCCCCGCAAGATCGATGGTCGCGGGCACGCAGTACAGCGACGGAAGATCGGGGCACGCGACCATGACGTCGGCAAGCGTGCGGCCCTCGAGCATCACCTCGTAGATCGAGGGAGTCCCGCTCGTGTGGGTGACGCCAATCGCCGTGGAGGCGTTGCCCTGGGGATCCGAGTCGATCACGAGCACGGTCGCCCCGCGCTTGGCGAGCGCTGCCGCGACGTTGACGCTCGTCGTCGTCTTCCCCACGCCGCCCTTCTGATTCGCGACCGTGATGACGCGGGTGCGCGGGGGGAGCGGAAAGTCCGCCTCTTCGAGTTCGCGCAGCGTGCGCTCGTTGGCGATCATGTCGCGCGCCAAGGGGCTGTCGTCGTCCGCAAAGACGCCCGCGAACGCGTCCCCGTGTGTCCGGTTAGTGCCCGCGCCGGGACGATAGTCGCTCACTCGTTCTCCTTGTCGCGGCGTCGTAGCCTCATCGTGGCGGCGTACCGCCAATGTTTCACGTGAAACGTCGCGCCCGCAATCACTCGCGCCCTCACGCAAACCGGGCCGGGGTACGACTCTAGTCGCCGACGCTGATTGCGCCTAGTCGGGCGGCCTCCGAGCAAGGCGGACGACGCGCGTGGGCTCGAGCCCCGGCAGCGTCGGCGCGTTCAGCACGTCCGCCACGAGGCGAAGCTTGCGTAGCGCGGCCTCGGAGGAGGCGACCTCGTCCGCCGCCGCCCGGCCTTTGAGGAACAGCATCGCGCCGCCGGGGGCGAGAAGCGGCTCGCACCAGCGGGCCAGCTTGGCGAGAGGAGCAACGGCGCGGGCGGTGATGGCCGGCGCCCGCTCGACGCCCGCGAGCATCTCCGCCCTGGCGCGGACGACGCGAACGCGATCAAGTCCCAGACGCTCGGCCGCCTCCGCGAGCCACGCGGTGCGGCGCTCCATCGTCTCGACGAGCACGACCTCGCGCTCGGGTTCCATCAGCGCGATCACCAGGCCCGGCAGTCCCGCGCCCGATCCCACGTCGATGACCGGCCCGGCGGGAAGGAACGGGACGACGGCCGCCGAGTTCAGGAGGTGCCGCTCCCACAGGCGCCCCGCCTCGCGCGGACCGATGAGGCCGCGCGTCTCGCCCTCGGATAGCAGCAGCTCGCGGAACGCGCGAACGGCCGCGAAGCGCGCGCCGAAGTACTGTGCGACGCGCTCGTCCCCGTCGAGGGGATCCCCCACGGGGGTCCCCTTCTCCTGCCCGGTTTCGCTCACGACCTGCGATGTTTCACGTGAAACGTCACGCGGGGCGGATCACCACGTAGCGGTGGGGATCCTCGCCCTCGGACTCGCTGACGAGGCCGGCTGCGAGCGCAACGTCGTGGACGACCTTGCGCTCGAAGGCGTTCATCGGGTCGAGCGCGACGGGCTCGCCCGACTCGTTGACCTTCGCGACGGCCTCGCGACCGATCTCGGCAAGCCGCTCCTTGCGCCCGGCACGGAAGCCGGCGACGTCGAGCATCAACCGACTCATCTCGCCCGTCTCCACCTGGACCGCTAGGCGCGCAAGGTCCTGCAGCGCCTCGAGAACCTCGCCGTCCGGCCCGACGAGGCGCTTGAGGTCCGCGCTCGGTCCGTCAGGGGAGATGATGGCGACCGTCGCGCGACCCGCCTCGACGGCGATGTCGATGTCGCCATCCATGTCGATGATGTCGAGGAACTCCTCGAGAAAGTCCGCCGCGACGTCACCCTCGTGGTCCAGCTTCTTGGTGCTCGATGTCTCGCTCATGAGAGCTTCCTTCCTACAGCTGTGGGTCCACCCGGCACGACGCCGGTGGGTGGTCTATCGGCGCTTGCGTGGCTTGCGCTTCGGCTGCTGGCGCTGGTTGGACACGGGTTTGCCGGGAAGCTCGGGCTCGTCCGACTCGATGAACCCCTCGATCGGGGCCTTGTGCTTGGCGGCCTGCTTCGCTTGATACGCCTTGTACGCCTCGGACCCCGGGGTCGGATTGCGCCGAATCACGTAGAACTGCTGGCCCATCGACCAAACGTTGGTCGTCGTCCAGTAGATGAGAACGCCGATGGGGAACCACGGGCCCGTGAATACGAAGATGAACGGCATGCCGTACATCAGGAGCTTCTGCTGCTGGGCCATGGGACCTTCGAGCGCCGATGCCGGCATGTTCTTGCGCGTCAGCTGGCGCTGCGTCAAGAACGTCGTCGCAACCATGGCGACGATGAGGCCGGCCGCAACGAAGCGCACGGACCACGAGTCCGCCTGGTTGAGCGACTGCGAGATGCCCGCACCGAAGATCGTCGAGTCGTGCGCCCGCTGCGCAAGATCCGCGGAGATCGCGCCGAAGGCGTGGTAGACCGGCGGCGTCCCCTCCGGGGTCCCCGGAGGAACGGCGTCCGGCTTGAGGTGCGTCGCGAGCACGCGGTACAGCGCGAGGAAGATCGGCGACTGAATGAGCAGCGGAAGGCACGAGGACAGGGGATTCGTCTTGTGCTTTTGGTACAGCTCCATCGTTTCGCGGCTCATCGCCTCGCGAGATGCCTGATCCTTCTTGCCCTTGTACTTGGCCTGGATCTTCTTGAGGTCGGGAGCAAGGAGCTGCATCGCTCGTTGCGCGCGGATCTGCCGGACGAAGAGCGGGATGAGGATCACGCGGATCGTGATCACCAGGCCCACGATCGCGAGCGCCCACGTCCAGCCGGAGTAGCCGTCGAGTCCGAGGAACGTCAGGGCGCGATACCAGCCCACGAGAACATACGAGACCGGTATCTCGATTACTTGCAGGATGTTGGTCAGCACGAAACCCCCAGGGCTAGATGGTCACGGAGTGGTGGGTCTCCGAGGCGCCGGGCGCCTTGGGACGTCGGAAGAGGGGCTCGCCCACGGCGGGAACGTCGTCGACGCCGCCGTAGCTGAACGGGTTGCAGCGCAGGATGCGCCAGCCCGCAAGGATCGAGCCCTTGATCAGTCCGTGGCGCTCGACGGCCGTGAAGCCGTAGTGCGAGCACGACGGGTAGTACTTGCAGCGGGGTCCAAGCATCGGCGAAATCACCCGCTGATAGACACGAATGAGCCCCATCCCCACGTATCGCGGGGTACGGAGGGCGTGGTGCACGAGCGAACGAACGGTCATGCCGCGACCTTCGCGAGGGAGCGGGAGAGGGCCGCTTGGGTATCCGCGGCGAGCTCGGGGAACGTAGCGGTAGCGGCCGGGGGGAGTGCCCGTACGACAATCGCGGTGCCCTCGGGGACGGAAGCGAGCTGCGCGGCAATGATGGCGCGAAGGCGCCGCTTCACACGGTTGCGAACCACGGCACCTCCAACAGCCTTCGACACGGCGAACCCGGCGACGCGATCGCTCGTCGGCGTTCGCATCACATAGACCACCACGGTAGCCCGTCCGCTTCTGAGTCCGCGGCGCATGACGGAGGTGAACTCCGACGCCGCCTGCATCCTCGAGCCGGCGGGAAGCACCCTAGGCCGAGAGCTCCGAGCGCCCGCGGCGACGACGGCCGGCGAGGATGGCGCGACCGGCGCGCGTGCGCATGCGCAAGCGGAAGCCGTGCGTCTTGGCGCGCCGACGATTGTTCGGCTGGAACGTACGCTTGCTCACGAGAAACTCCGAAGGTTTGGGGTAGTCAAATCAGCGGACCAACGCTACGGGATGGGAGGGGGGGCGTCAAATCTCGTCGCACGCGTTGGTCTGGAGGCCCGAACAGGATAGGCTCCACCATCATCGCCAGTTACGCGGGGACCGACACGCATATGACTAGGTAACAAATAGGTGACGGCGAGTCTACGGGTGTGAAGAAACCTGTGGAAAGTCGAATCGAAAGGTGGGGATCGGTGGTTGACGCTGCGGCACAGGAGTCTATCGACGTCATTTGGTCGAAGACCCTCGACGCCCTGCGGGCCAGCCCGAACCTGACGGCGCAGAACCGCTCGTTCATCCGGCTCGTGAAGCCGCTCGCCCTCATCGACGACAACGTCTTCCTTGCTGTCGCCGAGGACTTCACCAAGAACTACCTCGAGACCCAGCTGCGCAACATCATTACGGAAGCGCTCGTCGGCGTGCTCGGCCGCGAAGTCCGCTTCGCCGTTACCGTCGATTCGAGCGTCGTCCCGCCCGAGATGATCGAGGTCGACGATGAGCCGGAGCCCCGGAAGTCGTCCAAGGCGAAGAGCAAGAGTTCGAGTTCCGACGACCCCCACCTCAACCCGCGGTACACGTTCGACACCTTCGTGATCGGTGCCTCGAATCGCTTCGCCCATGCGGCGGCGCTCGCCGTGGCCGAGGCCCCCGGCAAGACGTACAACCCGCTCTTCATCTACGGCGACTCTGGCCTCGGCAAGACGCACCTGCTGCACGCGATCGGGCACTACACCCGCCACCTCAAGCCCCAGACCCGCGTCCGGTACGTGAACTCGGAAGAGTTCACCAACGATTTCATCAACGCGATCCGCGACGACCGGAAGCTCGCGTTCAAGCGTCACTACCGCGACGTCGACATCCTCCTGATTGACGACATCCAGTTCCTGCAGGGCAAGGAGCAGACGCTCGAGGAGTTCTTCCACACGTTCAACGCCCTTCACAACGCAGGCAAGCACGTCGTCATAACGTCGGACGTTTCGCCGCGTAATTTGGCAGGGATCGAAGAACGTATGCGCACGCGTTTCGAGTGGGGCCTGATGACGGACGTCCAGCCGCCCGACCTTGAAACGCGTATCGCCATTCTTCGCAAGAAAGCGGCCGTCGACGATGTTCAGGCTCCCGACGACGTCCTCGGGTATATCGGCTCGAACATCACCACAAACATTCGTGAGCTCGAAGGCGCCCTCATTCGCGTGACCGCATTCGCCGCGCTCAATAAGCAACCCGTCGACCTCAGCCTCGCGCAGGCTGTTCTCAAGGACCTGATTAGCGAGGACGATTCCGAGGTCACGGCGTCGACGATCATCGGCAAGACCGCCGAGTACTTCGGCATCACCATGGACGAGCTGACCGGCACCTCACGGTCGCGCGTGTACGTGACCGCCCGCCAGATTGCCATGTACCTATGTCGGCAACTCACCGACCTTTCCCTGCCGAAGATCGGGGAACACTTCGGCGGCAAGGACCACACCACGGTCATGTACGCGGTCAAGAAGGTCGAAGATCAGATCGCTCAGCGGCGGCAGATGTACAACCAGGTGACGGAGATCCACGCGCGCATCAAGCAGCAATCGCGGTCGTAATCGGTGTTTTCGTCCCGATATACGGCGTGACGTCGGTCACCAGGAAATTACACACCTGTGAACAACCCTGTGAATACCCGTGGACGAACCCCCCTCGTCATGGGACAACTTGTGGGTAAGTCTTCGCCCTCCCTCGTCCCCTCCACACGGATTCATCCGCCAGACGCCTCGCTCCACGCTTCATCCAAAGTTATCCCCAAGCTAGAACTACCCTTTACCAGCCACGAAGCACGTTATCCCCTGTTTCCACCGCCGTTACTACTACTACTTCCCTTCTTCTTGTCCCAGAATCGATCCACCGTCATTGCCCCGTGAGACCGTTGTTGATGATCCGTGTGACACGAGCCAGTCGTAGACGGTTTGGCGTAGTCTGTGGCTCAGCGAACCGAGGAGTGACCGATGAAGTTTTCCGTAGACCGGGACGTACTCGCGGACGCCGTGGCGTGGACGGGTCGAGCCGTTCCGTCTCGCCCGCCGACGCCCGTTCTCGCCGGGGTGAAGATCGAGGCCGAGCAAAGCGGGGTAGTACGGCTTGCGAGCTTCGACTACGAGGTGTCCGCACGAGCCGAAATATCGGGTCAGGTCGAGGCAGCGGGGGTGGCCCTTGTCTCGGGTCGGCTCCTTCGCGAAATCGCGAACGCGCTGCCGCATAAGCCCGTGGAGTTTTCCCTCGAAGGAACCAAGGTCTCGGTAACGTGCGGCGCGAGCCGATTTACCCTCGCGACAATGCCGGTCGACCAATACCCGAAATTGCCGGATCTACCCGAGCAGTCGGGGACGGTAAACGGGGACGAATTCGAAGCTGCCGTCGTGCAGGTCGCGTCAGCGGCGTCTCGTGACGAAACGCTGCCGATTCTGACGGGGGTACGCGTCGAAATCGAGGGTTCGAATATCTCTCTTCTCGCCACCGACCGATACCGGCTCGCGCTGCGCGAACTCAAGTGGAAGCCCTCCGAATTGAACGTGTCGGCCGTCGCCCTCGTCCGATCGCGGACGCTCGTCGAAACCGCGAAAGCACTCGGCAATGGCGACGTCACCGTCGCACTGTCAGCCGGCGGCGAGATCGACCTCGTAGGATTCGCGGCGGGCGGACTCCAGACGACGTCGCTTCTCATGGACGGTGACTACCCGCAGGTACGGCGCCTCTTCCCCGATGCGTCGCCCATCACCGCTGTCGTCAACACCCAGGAGCTCATGGACGCGACCCGTCGCGTCGCCCTCGTCGCGGAACGCAACAGTTCCGTCCGGCTCTCCTTCGCGCAGGGCGAGGTAACCCTCGACGCCGGCCAAACCGAGGATGCGCAGGCGTCGGAGTCCATCGAATCCGTGCTCGAGGGAAGCGACATCACCGTCGCGTTCAACCCGCAATATCTCCTGGACGGGCTCGGGGCGATTTCGACAGACTACGTGCGCTTCGGCTTCACTCAGGAGACCAAGCCCGTTGAGTTCGTGGGTATCGACAAGCCAGGGGGCGAGCTGTCCCCGGAGTTCCGATACCTCTTGGTGCCTATCCGTATCTCGTCGTAGAGCATGCGCGTCACCCGGCTGTCGCTGACCGACTTCCGGTCCTACGAATCGCTCGACATCGAATTCGGATCCGGCGTCACGACGTTCATGGGCGCCAACGGCGCGGGAAAGACGAACATCGTCGAAGCGTTGCGCTACCTCTCGATCCTCGGAAGCCACCGCGTCGCGACCGATCTGCCGCTCATCCGGTTCGGCGCGACATCCGCCAACGTACGGGCACGCGTCGAAAAGGCCGGACGCGCGATCGTCCTCGAGGCCACCATCGCCGCGGGCCGCACCAAGGCGTACCGGCTCAACGGATCCCCCGCGAAGGCGCGCGACATCGCGGGAGTCCTGCGAACGGTCGTCTTCTCCCCCGAGGACCTCGATCTCGTCAAGGGCGACCCCTCGGGACGGCGCCGATTCCTCGACGAGCTCTGCGTCGCACTCTCGCCGGGGATCGCGGGAGACCTATCCGACTACGACCGCGTCGTACGTCAACGCACCGCCCTACTGAAATCCGCGCGCGGTCGCGGAACGGATCTCGCGACGCTCGACGTGTGGGACGAGCGGCAGGCGGAGCTCGGCGCCCGAATCGTTCGCGCCCGCGTCGCGGCCACCGAAGCCCTGGCCCCCTACGTCGCTCGGGCCTACGGCGAGTTGACCGACGGCGACGCCTGCGCGGTCACGTACGAGTGCTCGAGTCTCGGGTCCGACGTACACGGACCCATGAGTGAGGTCGCGGCCGCGCTCCTCGCGGCCATTGCGTCCGCACGCGCGAAGGAGATCGAACGCGGCGTCTGCCTCGTCGGGCCGCATCGGGACGATCTTTCGATCGTCGTCGGGGATCTGCCCGCGCGCGGATACGCGAGCCACGGCGAGTCGTGGTCGGCGGCCCTCGCCCTCCGACTGGCCACCTACGACCTCCTCACGTCGGACGCCGGACCGGATTCCGGAGAGGACGGCGAGCCCGTCCTGATCCTGGACGACGTCTTCGCCGAACTCGACTCTCCGCGGCGCGCGGCGCTGGCGTCCCGCATCGCCCCCGCCGGACAGGTGATCGTGACCGCGGCCGTCGGGGCGGACGTGCCAGCGGCGCTCGCGGGCGACGCGTTGTTCGTCTCGAGCGGGGAGGTGTCGCGTGGCGACGCCTGACGACGACGCGACGGCCGAGCGAGCGCGACGGCAACCGACGCGACGGCCGAGCGCGACGGCAACCGACGCGGCGCGTCAAGCGCGCCGGGCGATGGAACGGGCGCGCGAGTCGGCTCGGTCCCGCGGGGCGAGTACGCGCTCGGCACGGCAGTCCGCGAAGGAACGCGCGTCCCGGCACGATCAATCCGGCGCCGCAGCCCCGTATGGGAAGGGCCGCGACCCGCGTCCGATCGAGGGCGAGATCGCGGCGATCTTCCAGCAGAGTGGATGGACGGAGAACGTCGCCCTCGCGGGCGTCACCGCGCGGTGGCGAGAGATCGTCGGCGACGCGATTGCTGATCACTGCGAGGAGGTCTCCTTCGACGGAGGCACGGTGCGGGTGAGGGCGTCGTCGACGGCGTGGGCGACGCAACTCACCACGATGACGGGCCACATCCGGCAGCTCCTCAACGAGGCGATCGGCACCGACATCGTCGAAACGGTGGCGGTCGTCGGGCCCACGGGACGCTCCTGGGTGAAGGGTCCGCGGACGGTTCGCGGGCGGGGGCCGCGCGATACGTACGGGTAGTACGAAATCTCCGCCCCGTCGGTCAAAGTAGAAATGCCTGTGAATGGCGCGTGACGGGGCCCAGGGCGAACTAGAATGGGCCCTAGTAACGCGCGTGCCATCTTCGGCCGCGCCACTCGCTTGAAGGGGCGTTTTTCGTGGTCGAAGTCGAGCCAGCAGCCGATCCGTCTTATCGGGCCGACGCGATCACCGTCCTCGAGGGTCTCGAAGCCGTTCGTAAGCGACCCGGAATGTACATCGGGTCCACGGGTGAGCGCGGGCTCCACCACCTGGTGTACGAGGTTGTCGACAACTCCGTCGACGAGGCGCTGGCCGGACACTGCGACACGATCGTCGTCACGCTCCTTCCCGACGGCGGCGTCCGCGTCGTCGACAACGGCCGCGGCATCCCGGTAGACATCGTCGAATCGGAGGGCAAGCCGGCGCTCGAAGTCGTCTTGACGTTGCTGCACGCCGGAGGAAAATTCGGCGGAAGCGGCTACGCCGTGTCGGGCGGCCTTCACGGCGTCGGCGTCTCTGTTGTCAACGCACTCTCGACGCGTCTCGACGCGGAGATCCGACGCGAGGGATTCGTGTGGACGCAGTCGTACGCGATCGGCGTCCCCCAGGGTCCCATTACCCAGGGCGAAGCGACCGACGAGACCGGCACGATCATCACCTTCTGGGCGAGCGACACCATCTTCGAGACCACCGACTACGACTACGAGACGCTGCGATCGCGATTCCAGCAGATGGCCTTCCTCAACCGGGGGCTGAGCATCACGCTCATCGACGAGCGTCCGCTTTACGAGGTCACCGAGGGCGACGAGGAGAGCGACCGCACCGTCACCTACCGGTACGACGGCGGGCTTGTCGACTACGTCGACCACCTCAACGACGCGAAGAAGGCGGACCGCGTCCACCCGGAGATCATTAGCTTCGAGGCGGAAGATCCCGACGCGACGATCTCGGCCGAGATCGCCATGCAATGGACGAACGGCTACGCCGAATCCGTCTTCACCTACGCGAACACCATCTCGACGACGGAGGGTGGCACGCACGAGGAGGGCTTCCGGGCCGCGCTTACCTCGCTCGTCAATAAGTACGCGCGCGACAAGGGCATCCTCAAGGATCGCGACGACAACCTCACGGGCGACGACGTGCGCGAAGGCCTCACGGCCGTCCTGTCGGTGAAGCTGCGCGAGCCGCAGTTCGAGGGACAGACCAAGACGAAGCTCGGCAATACCGAAGCCAAGACGTTCGTGCAGAAAGTCGTCGGGGAACGGCTGGGCGACTGGTTCGATTCGCACCCGACCGAGGCCAAGGACGTCATCCGCAAGGCGATCCAGGCGTCGGCCGCACGCATCGCGGCGCGAAAGGCGCGCGAGGCGACCCGGCGTAAGGGGCTTCTCGAGTCCGGCGGGATGCCGGGCAAGCTCCGCGACTGCCAGAGCCGCAACCCCGACGAGTCCGAGGTGTACATCGTCGAGGGCGACTCCGCGGGAGGCTCGGCCGTTCGCGGACGCAACCCCCGTACCCAAGCGATCCTCCCGATCCGCGGAAAGATCCTCAACGTCGAACGCGCGCGCCTCGATCGCGCGCTCGGCAACAACGAGGTTCAGGCGCTCATCACCGCGTTCGGTACCGGGATCGGCGAAGACTTCGATCTCGCGAAGTGCCGGTATCACAAGATCATCCTGATGGCGGACGCGGACGTCGACGGCCAGCACATCCGGACGCTGCTGCTCACGCTGCTCTTCCGCTACATGCCCGATCTCATCAAGGCCGGCTACGTGTACCTCGCTCAACCGCCGCTGTACAAACTCAAGTGGTCGAACTCGGAGCACGAATACGTGTTCACGGACAAGGAGCGCGACCTCCTGTTCGAATCCGGCGCGAAAGCGGGCAAGAAGCTTCCGAAGGACAACGGCGTCCAGCGGTACAAGGGCCTCGGCGAGATGGACTACTCGGAGCTGTGGGAGACGACCATGAACCCGGACTCCCGGACCCTACTTCAGGTGACGATGGACGACGCGGCCTCGGTCGACGAGGTCTTCTCCGTCCTGATGGGCGAGGATGTCGAATCCCGCCGGTCCTTCATCCAGCGCAACGCGAAGGACGTGAGATTCCTTGACATCTGAGGCGATCAACCACGGCAAGATCGACCCGGTCGACATCCAGGTCGAGATGCAACGCTCTTACCTCGACTACGCCATGTCCGTCATCGTCGGGCGCGCGCTACCCGAGGTGCGCGACGGGCTCAAGCCCGTCCACCGTCGCGTCCTGTACGCCATGTTCGACGGCGGGTACCGACCCGACCGCGCCTACTCGAAGTGCTCCCGCGTCGTCGGCGACGTCATGGGCAAGTACCACCCGCACGGCGACAGCGCGATCTACGACACCCTCGTCCGCCTCGTGCAGGACTGGTCGCTGCGCTATCCGCTCGTCGACGGCCAGGGCAACTTCGGGTCCCCCGGCAACGACCCAGCTGCCGCGCCGCGATACACCGAATGCCGGATGGCGCCCCTGGCCATGGAGATGGTTCGGGACATCGACAAGGACACCGTCGATTTCCAGGACAACTACGACGGCCGTACCCAGGAGCCGTCGATCCTGCCCAGCCGCTTCCCCAACCTTCTGGTCAACGGCTCGGCCGGTATCGCCGTCGGCATGGCCACGAACATCCCGCCGCACAACCTCCGCGAGGTTGCCGCGGGCGCGCAGTGGTTCCTCGACAACCCGGAGGCGTCCAAGGAGGAGCTGCTCGATGCGCTGATCGCGCGCATCACCGGCCCCGACTTCCCGACGGGCGCGACCATTCTTGGCCGACGTGGCATTGAAGACGCCTACCGAACGGGCCGCGGATCCATCACGATGCGCGCCGTGGTCGAGGTTGAGGAGATCCAGGGCCGCATGTGCCTGGTGGTGTCCGAGTTGCCGTACCAGGTGAACCCCGACAACCTCGCCCAGAAGATCGCCGAGCTGGTGCGCGACGGCAAGGTCGCGGGAATCGCCGATATCCGCGACGAGACGTCGGGCCGTACCGGACAGCGGTTGGTGATCGTGCTGAAGCGCGACGCCGTCGCGAAGGTCGTGCTCAACAACCTGTACAAGCACACGCAGCTTCAGGACAACTTCGGCGCGAACATGCTTGCCCTCGTCGACGGGGTTCCGCGCACGCTGACGCTCGACGCGTTCATCCGCCACTGGGTCGCGCACCAGATCGAGGTCATCGTCCGACGCACGCAGTTCCGTCTGCGCGAGGCGGAGCGCGAGATTCACATCCTCCGCGGATACCTCAAGGCGCTCGACGCGCTCGACGAGGTCATCGCGCTCATTCGCGCGGCCGCGACGGTCGACGCCGCGCGCGAGGGACTGATGAAGCTGCTCGACGTGGACGAGGTTCAGGCGACCGCGATCCTCAACCTTCAGCTCCGCCGCCTCGCGGCGCTCGAGCGCAAGAAGATCGAGGACGACCACAACGCCCTCGAGACGGAGATCACGGACCTCAACGACATCCTTGCGTCGGAGTCGCGCCAGCGGTCGATCGTATCGACCGAGCTCGCCGAGATCGTGGCGAAGTACGGCGACGAGCGAAGGACCGTGATCGCGCCCCACGAGGGCGACATGGACATCGAAGACCTGATCGCCGAGGAGGAGGTCGTCGTCACGATCACTCGCTCGGGCTATGCGAAGCGCACCAAGTCCTCGCTCTATCGCTCCCAGAAGCGTGGCGGAAAAGGAGTGCGGGGCGCGAGCCTGCGTGCGGACGATGTGGTCGAGCACTTCTTCGTCACGACCACTCACCATTGGCTCCTGTTCTTCACCAACCTTGGACGCGTGTACCGCGCCAAGACGTACGAGCTTCCCCGAC
>CAVYHY010000012.1:0-169792 GCA_963768475.1 uncultured Actinomycetota bacterium | reverse complement strand
AGCCGCCCCGAAGGGCGGCTATCGCGAATGAATGTCCGGCAGCGACCTACTCTCCCACACCCTCGCGAGTGCAGTACCATCGGCGCAGAAAGGCTTAGCTTCCGGGTTCGGAATGGGACCGGGCGTTTCCCTTTCGCCATGGCTGCCGAAACTCTATGGAGATATCGCGGTTGCCCGACCGTATCTCGGGAACCGCACAGTGGACGCGTAGCAAAGATTGATTAAGTCAAGTCATCGGCCTATTAGTACCGGTCAGCTTCGAGGGTCGTTAGTCCCCTCTTCCACGTCCGGCCTATCAACCCGGTGGTCTGCCGGGGGCCTCTCGGGCCGAAGCCCATGGAAACCTCATCTTGAAACGAGCTTCCCGCTTAGATGCTTTCAGCGGTTATCTCTTCCGAACGTAGCCAACCAGCCGTGCTCCTGGCGGAACAACTGGCACACCAGAGGTTCGTCCACCCCGGTCCTCTCGTACTAGGGGCAGGTTTTCTCAAGTTTCCTGCGCGCGCAGCGGATAGGGACCGAACTGTCTCACGACGTTCTAAACCCAGCTCGCGTACCGCTTTAATGGGCGAACAGCCCAACCCTTGGGACCGACTACAGCCCCAGGATGCGACGAGCCGACATCGAGGTGCCAAACCATGCCGTCGATATGGACTCTTGGGCAGGATCAGCCTGTTATCCCCGGGGTACCTTTTATCCGTTGAGCGCTGGCGCTTCCACATGCCACCAGCGGGTCACTAGTTCCGACTTTCGTCCCTGCTCGACCTGTCAGTCTCACAGTCAAGCTCCCTTGTGCACTTGCACTCGCCACCTGATTGCCAACCAGGCTGAGGGAACCTTTGAGCGCCTCCGTTACTCTTTGGGAGGCAACCGCCCAGTTAAACTACCCACCAGGCACTGTCCCTGATCCGGATTACGGACCGAAGTTAGATATCCAGAGTGACAAGAGTGGTATTTCAACGTTGACTCCACCAAAACTGGCGTTTCAGCTTCAAAGTCTCCCACCTATCCTACACAAGCCACACCGAATACCAATACCAAGCTATAGTAAAGGTCCCGGGGTCTTTCCGTCCTGCTGCGCGTAACGAGCATCTTTACTCGTAGTGCAATTTCGCCGAGTTCGCGGTTGAGACAGCAGAGAAGTCGTTACGCCATTCGTGCAGGTCGGAACTTACCCGACAAGGAATTTCGCTACCTTAGGATGGTTATAGTTACCACCGCCGTTTACTGGGGCTTAAGTTCGGAGCTTCGCTTTACAGCTAACCCCTCCCCTTAACCTTCCAGCACCGGGCAGGCGTCAGTCCGTATACATCGTCTTGCGACTTCGCACGGACCTGTGTTTTTAATAAACAGTCGCTTCTCTCTGGTCTCTGCGGCCCTACGCGCTCAGGAAGCAAGTTCCGTCACGCCTCAGGCCCCCCTTCTCCCGAAGTTACGGGGGCATTTTGCCGAGTTCCTTAACCACGATTCTCTCGATCGCCTTAGTATTCTCTACCTGACCACCTGTGTCGGTTTGGGGTACGGGCGGCTAGAACCTCGCGCCGAGGTTTTTCTTGGCAGCATAGGATCACCGATTTCCCGCTATTGCGGTCACCATCGGGTCTCAGGCTATGTGAGCTGCGGATTTGCCTACAGCTCGCCCTACACCCTTAGACGTGGACTACCATCGCCACGCTCGGCTACCTTCCTGCGTCACCCCTGTTAATGCGCTTGCGTACTACCGACTCGGGTCGCGCGCTGTTCCACCGCTCCCCGAAGGGTTGAGTGGCGTCGGGCGCTTAGCATTATCGGATTCTGCATGGGCGGTTCTTCGCCGGTACGGGAATATCAACCCGTTGTCCATCGACTACGCCTGTCGGCCTCGCCTTAGGTCCCGACTTACCCAGGGCGGATTAGCCTAGCCCTGGAACCCTTGGTCATTCGGCGGACGGGTTTCTCACCCGTCTTTCGCTACTCATGCCTGCATTCTCACTCGTGTGGCGTCCACGGCTGGATCACTCCGCCGCTTCACTCGCCACACGACGCTCCCCTACCCATCCACACGCCTGGATCCGAAGACCGGGCAAAGTGTGAATGACACAACTTCGGTGGTGTGCTTGAGCCCCGCTACATTGTCGGCGCGGAATCACTTGACCAGTGAGCTATTACGCACTCTTTCAAGGGTGGCTGCTTCTAAGCCAACCTCCTGGTTGTCTGTGCAACTCCACATCCTTTCCCACTTAGCACACGCTTGGGGACCTTAGTTGGTGTTCTGGGCTGTTTCCCTTTCGACTACGAAGCTTATCCCCCGCAGTCTCACTGCCGCGCTCTCACTTACTGGCATTTGGAGTTTGGCTGACGTCAGTAACCTGTTGGGGCCCATTGGCCATCCAGTAGCTCTACCTCCAGTAAGAAACACGCGACGCTGCACCTAAATGCATTTCGGGGAGAACCAGCTATCACGGAGTTTGATTGGCCTTTCACCCCTATCCACAGCTCATCCCCCCGGTTTTCAACCCAGGTGGGTTCGGTCCTCCACGCGGTCTTACCCGCGCTTCAACCTGGCCATGGATAGATCACTCCGCTTCGGGTCTAGAGCACGCGACTCAATCGCCCTATTCGGACTCGCTTTCGCTACGGCTCCCCCACTCGGGTTAACCTTGCCACGTACCGCTAACTCGCAGGCTCATTCTTCAAAAGGCACGCCGTCACCCCTGCTAAGGAGGCTCCGACGGATTGTAAGCACATGGTTTCAGGTACTATTTCACTCCCCTCTCGGGGTACTTTTCACCATTCCCTCACGGTACTTGTCCGCTATCGGTCAGTAGGTAGTATTTAGGCTTACAGAGTGGTCTCTGCGGATTCACACCGGATTTCACGTGCCCGGTGCTACTTGGGGTGACTCTCGAGAGTCCGTACGATTTCGTCTACCGGGGTATCACCGTCTATGCCGGGCCGTTCAATGCCCTTCGACTATCGCGCGGATTTATGACTCTCTGCTGGTTCGGCAGAACCAACCAAGAGGCCCCACAACACCGCTAACGCAACGCCTGCCGGCTATCACACGCTAACGGTTTGGCCTTTTCCGCGTTCGCTCGCCACTACTAACGGAATATCTCTTCCTGTCGGTACTGAGATGTTTCACTTCCCGACGTTCCCTCCACTCGCCCTATATATTCAGGCGAGGGTCACTGGACATGACTCCAGCGGGGTTTCCCCATTCGGACATCCTCGGATCAAAGCTTGCTTGCCGACTCCCCGAGGCTTATCGCAGGCTGCTACGTCCTTCTTCGGCTCCTACTGCCAAGGCATCCACCATGTGCTCTTTTTAACTTGACCACATAAATCAAAGATGCTCGCGTCCACTGTGCAGTTCTCAAGGTACGGGCGTGCCCACCGTCTTCTGGTGCCTGCCCCGAATGCGCGGATTGGATCCGTGCGCGGAGTGGTTCGTCCAGATTCGATGGTCCGTCCGGCCGTATCTCGCCTTGTCGGGCGGGATACCGGCCCGAGGGGGGTTATTCACCCGAACCCTCAGGACCCAACAGCGTGCCTTGCGCCCATCCCCGATTACGCCGCGCTTTCCAGCCCGAAGGCGTACTTGCGAAGTGAGGTGAGGAGGGGGCGCCACGTCGATGTTCCACCCATGAGCTCTCGCCGGCCCACGAATGGGGCCAGAAACGAGATTGGACGCCCTCGCTAATGCGGGGCGCCACATGCTCCTTAGAAAGGAGGTGATCCAGCCGCACCTTCCGGTACGGCTACCTTGTTACGACTTAGTCCCAATCGCCAATCCCACCTTAGACGGCTCCTTCCCTTGCGGGTTAGGCCACCGGCTTCGGGTGTTACCGACTTTCGTGACTTGACGGGCGGTGTGTACAAGGCCCGGGAACGTATTCACCGCAGCGTTGCTGATCTGCGATTACTAGCGACTCCAACTTCATGAGGTCGAGTTGCAGACCTCAATCCGAACTGAGACCGGCTTTTTGGGATTCGCTCCACCTTGCGGTATTGCAGCCCTTTGTACCGGCCATTGTAGCATGCGTGAAGCCCAAGACATAAGGGGCATGATGATTTGACGTCATCCCCACCTTCCTCCGAGTTGACCCCGGCAGTCTCCTATGAGTCCCCGCCATTACGCGCTGGCAACATAGAACGAGGGTTGCGCTCGTTGCGGGACTTAACCCAACATCTCACGACACGAGCTGACGACAACCATGCACCACCTGTATACAGCCCCGAAGGACTCCCTATCTCTAGGGATAAACCGTATATGTCAAGCCTTGGTAAGGTTCTTCGCGTTGCATCGAATTAATCCGCATGCTCCGCCGCTTGTGCGGGCCCCCGTCAATTCCTTTGAGTTTTAGCCTTGCGGCCGTACTCCCCAGGCGGGGCACTTAATGCGTTAGCTGCGACGCGGAACTCGTGGAATGAGCCCCACATCTAGTGCCCACCGTTTACGGCGTGGACTACCAGGGTATCTAATCCTGTTTGCTACCCACGCTTTCGCTCCTCAGCGTCAGTTGTGGCCCAGAGACCTGCCTTCGCCATTGGTGTTCCTCCTGATATCTGCGCATTCCACCGCTACACCAGGAATTCCAGTCTCCCCTACCACACTCTAGTCCGCCCGTACCCACCGCAGTCCCGAGGTTGAGCCTCGGGATTTCACGGCAGACGCGACGAACCGCCTACGAGCTCTTTACGCCCAATAATTCCGGACAACGCTTGCGCCCTACGTATTACCGCGGCTGCTGGCACGTAGTTAGCCGGCGCTTCTTCTGCAGGTACCGTCACTTTCGCTTCTTCCCTGCTGAAAGGGGTTTACAACCCGAAGGCCTTCATCCCCCACGCGGCGTCGCTGCATCAGGCTTGCGCCCATTGTGCAATATTCCCCACTGCTGCCTCCCGTAGGAGTCTGGACCGTGTCTCAGTTCCAGTGTGGCCGGTCGCCCTCTCAGGCCGGCTACCCGTCGTCGCCTTGGTGGGCCGTTACCTCACCAACTAGCTGATAGGCCGCGAGTCCATCCCTGACCGAAATTCTTTCCCGACGATGACCATGCGTTCTCGTCGCGTATCCGGTATTAGACCCAGTTTCCCAGGCTTATCCCAGAGTCGGGGGCAGGTTACTCACGTGTTACTCACCCGTTCGCCACTGATCGCCCGGAGCAAGCTCCGAGGTCACCGTTCGACTTACATGTGTTAAGCACGCCGCCAGCGTTCGTCCTGAGCCAGGATCAAACTCTCCGTGAATGTCTTCTGGTATCCGCGCTAAGCGCGGGTGACCGACTTACGAAGTGGTCCCGAAGGACCTGTTTAATCTCTAGCAAATGAACAAAATGTCACTGACATTTGTTTCTTTACCAAAGGAATCCCGCGTCGCTGTCCCCCACCGAGGTGAGGCTGGCGACGCCGGAGGTTTTGGCATCGACTATGTGGCACGCTGTTGAGTTCTCAAGGTTCGAGCGCGCCTGGCTCCGGCTTCTCAACCGGCGTCAGGGCAACCCTACAAACTTAGTGATCCTGCCTACCTCTGTCAAACAGCCTCGCGGCCGTTTCCCAAGATGAGCGGGCCCTCCATGGTACTCCGTTTGGGCGCACACAGCGACCAATCGGTCCTACCAAAGAGGGGCCGTCCTGAGGGGTCTCGCCGTGGCCTTCTTCAGTCCTCCGTCGAGCGCTCCCGTTCAGGCAGCGAGGGATAACTTACGGGCTTCAGGAGCCGCGTCAAATCCCTCCGCGCCCGGGCGTGTCGGGACCTCGCTCGCCGCGTACCCACGCCCCTAACCCGGCTGTATGTCGCGCCGCGCGAACCGGCCGAGACCGGCAGCGATCAGGCCAGCTGCGACGACGGTCAGCGCCGCGAGCGGTGTCCAGGTGAGGGGTTCGAGCGGCTGGTACGGCGTGGCCGAGAAGGGCAACGCGCCGAGGAGCCAAGCGGGCAGGTTGAGCGCATCCCCCAGGACGACGACGAACCACATCGCGGCGAGCACGCTCCACGTGAGCGCGATCGCGAGGCGCGGAAGCCACCCGAAGAGGGCCGTCGCGACGCCGACGAACACCATCGTCGCCGGCCAATACGCGAGCGCGTAGAGCGTGAACCAACCCACCTGCGAGGCGTCGTGAATGTAGTTGCCGTAACCCAAGCCGATTCCCGCGCCACCGAGAGCGAGGAGCGCGATGGATCCGATACCCGGGATGAGGAGGCGCCCCAGCGCCCACCGCCACCGGGAAATCGCGCCGGCGAGTTGCGGCTCGATGATCCCGGATGCCTCGTCCGTACGGAGGCTGACGGTCGACTGCAGCGCAAACACGGTGGTGATCATGGCGATCATCACGACGAGAAGCGACAGGAAGGCGGAGAGGCCGACTCCGCCCGCGACCTTGGTGAAGGGCGAGGTGGGGTCGTCGAAGAACGTCGACATGGCGTCGATAAGGGAGCCGAAGAGCGCGGCAGTGAGAACCAGAGCCAGGGTCCACCCAATGATCGGCCCGCGTTGGAGGCGGAGCCCGAGGCCCAGCGGGGTGCCGTATCGGGCGGGCGCATCCGGGGGCCCGGGACGCTCGGACGCCAGCCCGGCGCCGAGGTCGCGTCGAAGCGCGAGGCGCGCGGCTATGGCGAGGAGAATCGCCGCGAAGCGCGACGGTCAGGCCCAGCGGCCACCACCGATTTCCGGCAAACGGCTCCATTCGCTGGCCCCAACCGATGGGCGAGACCCACGTGAGCGCGCCGTTGCCGAGGTCTCCCACCATCCGGAGGACGTAGAAGCCTCCGAGAACGATCGCGGCGAGCGCGTTCGCGCCGCGGGAGGTCGATGCCACCTGGCCGGCGATCGCGGCAACCCCGATCCCGACGAACCCGAGCCCGGCAACGGACGCTCCGAAGACGAGGGAGCCCGAAATACCCGGCGCCAGCGGGGTCGAGGCCGACCGCGGCGGAGGCGAACGCGACCCCAGCGCCGATGGCGACGCACAGGGCGCCGTTCACCAACCAGGAAGCAACGGCGTACGCGTGCAGGCCCAGCACGCGCGAGCGCAGGAGCTCGGTGCGGCCCAGTTCCTCGTCGGCACGACCGCTGCGGGTCACGAGGAAGGCCACGCCAAACGCGAGCGACAGGGCGGCGGACATCCACGCCTTCGTCCAGACGGCTCCGCCGAGCGTGTTGGGAGCGGCCGCCAGGCCGGTGAGGGCCTTGATCGCGGGGGTGTTGCTGAGGGTGGCGAATTCGTCGAGGGATGCCTGGTCGGGGAAGAGGGTCGTGTAGTAGCTCCCGACGTAGGCGATCAGGCCGACGACGACGAGCCACCACACAACGAGGCGCACCCGGTTGCGCCTCAGGATGAGGCGAATCGCGGTGGGCAGTCCGGTCAGCGTGTCGGTGACGCGTCGGGTCGCGGTAGGCGCGGTAAGCCTCGGGGCGGTCGCGGTGCTCACTTCGCGCCGCCGCTCAAGGCCGCAAGTTCGTCGCCGTAGTGACGAAGGAACAACTCCTCGAGCGACGGCGGATTGGCCGTCAGCGAGCGGGGACCCAGCTTGGCTACTGCGGCGAGTACGGCGGGAAGCGCGGCGTCGTCGACGGCGAACGGTGACATGGCCGTCGAGCGCCAGGACGTCGTGTACCCCGGGGATCTTCTCGAGTTGCCTGACGCCGCCGTCGATCACCACGGTGACCTGCGTGCGCGTGAGGTGGCGCAGTTCGGCGATGGTGCCGGACTCGACGGTCGCGCCGTCGCGAATGATCGTGACGCGGTCCGCGAGCTTCTCCACCTCGGCGAAGATGTGGCTCGACAGGAGCACGGAGCGCCCGGCGGCTTTGACCTCGCGAATCGACTCGGTGAACGCGGCCTCCATGAGGGGGTCGAGGCCCGATGTCGGCTCGTCGAGGAGGAGCAGCTCCGCGTCGGAGGCGAGGGCCGCGACGAGGGCGACCTTCTGGCGGTTGCCCTTGGAGTACGCGCGCGCCTTCTTCGTGGGATCCAGCTCGAAACGCTCGAGCATGCGGTTCTTGCGCGCCACGTCGAGGCCCCCCGTGAGGCGCGAGAGGATGTCGATAGCCTCCCCTCCCGTGAGGTTAGGCCAGAGGTTCACGTCGCCGGGCACGTACGCGATCGAGCGGTGGAGCCGTACCGCGTCGGCCCACGGGATCGCCGCCCAGCACGGTTGCGCTGCCGCCGTCGGCACGTAATCAGCCCGAGGAGGATGCGAAGCGTCGTGGTCTTGCCCGAGCCGTTCGGGCCGAGGAAACCGGTCACCTGGCCCGAGGGGACGGTGAGGTCGAGGCCTTGGAGCGCCTTGACCCGTCCAAAGCTCTTGGTGAGACCTTCGATTTCGATGGCCATCGCGTCTGTGGGCATGGGTCTACCTTTCGGGGTGGGTGGGGGTGGCGACGTGTGCGAGGTACTCGTCGAGGAGGGTGCGGTCGCTGAAGACGCCCTCGGTGAGCACTTCGAGGATGGGGAGGACGGCCTCACGCTGGCCGGTCATCACCCTGGCGACAAACTCGTCCGGCGTGAGGCCCGGCACCAGGAGGAACTCGATCAGCATCGCGCCCATCGTCTGGTACGTGAGGTAGCGGGCGCGCGCCTCTTCGTCGCGCGACGGGCGGATGAGCCCCGACGCCACGCTCTCGGCCATGATCTCCCGCACCTGGTCGATGAGGCCCGCCATGAACGCCTCCGCCGGCTGCACCCCCCGAGCGAATCGCGCGCAGCATATACACCAGGACGATGGCGGCGGGGCCGGGCACCGCGAGCCGCTCGAGCAGGTACGCGTTCGGACCGGCGACGGCCTCGCTCTTGAGCGCGTGATAGCGCCGCAGGACCTCGGCGTCGCACTCGGCTCGGAGTACCGCCTTCGAACCGAAGTGGTGCGTGATAAGCCCAGGCGAGACCCCCGCGAGGGCGGCGATCGTGCGAAACGGCGTCTCGAACCCCGCCTCGGCGAACCGGACGATGGCCGCGTCGCGAATCCGCGCCCTCGCGGTCAGGTCCGTGGGCGAGCGGTCGGCGTCGGGCGCCGTTGTATGCACAACCAGCAGACTATACGCGCAACCAATCCGAGGCAAGGATCGCCCAGGCTAAGCGCCGATCCGGACCAGCCCGACGGTCTTCTTCCCCCGTCGGACCACCGCCCAGCCGCCCGCGATCGCGTCGTCCTCCGCGAGGGCCCGGTCAGGATCCGCGACCGCCTCGTTGTTGAGGTACGCGCCACCCTCCGCGACGGCTCGCCGCGCCTCCGAACGCGAGCCAACAAGCCCGACCGCGACCATCGCGTCGACGATCGTCATGCCCGCCTCGACATCGGCGGATGGCACCTCCGCGGCCACGCCGTCGAGCGTGGAGGCGTCGAGCCCGGCGAGCTCCCCTCGCCCGAATATCGCCTGCGAGGCCGCCACAACGGCGTCTGCGGCCGCTGAGCCGTGCACGAGCGCCGTCACGTCGTACGCGAGCACCCGCTGCGCCTCCCGCTTGAACGGCTCGTCGGCGACCGCCCGGGCAAGCGCCTCGATCTCCTCGCGCGTGCGGAACGTGAAGTACTTGAGGTACGTCACCACGTCGGCGTCGTCGCTGTTGAGCCAGAACTGGTACATCGCGTAGGGCGACGTCATCGACGCGTCGAGCCACACGGCGCCGCTCGCGGTCTTGCCGAACTTGGTCCCGTCCGCCTTGAGCACGAGCGGGGTGGCGAGGGCGTGGACCGCGGCCCCCTCGGCCTTGCGGATGAGCTCCGTCCCGGCGAGCAGGTTGCCCCACTGGTCCGAGCCGCCCGTCTGCAGCACGCAGCCGTGGCGGCGGTACAGCTCGAGGAAGTCCATCCCCTGGAGCACCTGGTAGCTGAACTCCGTGTACGAGATGCCCTCGTCGCTCGCGAGGCGCCGCGCCACCGTGTCCTTCGCCAGCATCGTCCCGAGCCGGAAGTGCTTGCCGACGTCGCGCAGGAACGCGATCGCGTCGAGGTCCTTGGTCCACTCGTAGTTGTTGACCATCACCGCGGCGTTGTCGCCCTCGAAGCTCATGAGCGGCTCGATCTGCGCGCGGATCTTCTCGACCCACTCGTGGACGAGCTCGACCGGGTTAAGCGTCCGCTCCCCCACCTCGCGCGGGTCGCCGATGAGCCCCGTCGCCCCGCCGACGAGCAGGAGCGGCTTGTGCCCGAAGTCCTGGAAGCGCCGGACGGTCAGGATCTGCATCAGGTTGCCGAGGTGGAGGCTGGGCGCCGTCGGGTCGAAGCCGCAATACAGCGTGACCGGCCCGGACTCGAGCGCCTCGCGGAGGGCGGCCTCTTCCGTGGTCTGCGAGACGAGGCCGCGCCACGCGAGCTCGTCGAGAATGCCGTCGGTCATGCGCCTAGTCTGGCAGGCCGACGGGGTCGCCCGGCCCCCGTTCGTGGCGCGCGTCAGTCGGGGGCGGCTCGCTACACGGCTGGGTTCCGTCGATGACGACGTCGGCGGCCTCGCGCGTCCCCTCGGCCGCGAGCAGCGGCGCCTCCGCCGCCTGCCATCTCTCCCACTCGGCGCGCATCGCCTCGCCGTCGCGGGCGATCCCGCGCGCGACCCGCACCTCCCACGGCGCGTCGACGTACACCACGAGACCCGCGTACGGCCGCGCCCATCGCGACGCGACGCCGACCCCCTCGATCACGAGCGCTTCGGCCTCGGGGCACCTCGATCCACTCCCCGCGCGCGCCCGTCTCCCAGTCCCACCGGCGGAATCGCGCGGCCTCGCCCCGAGAGAGCGGCTCGAGCACGAGCGTTCCGAGCGTGTCCTGCAGGGTGTCGAGGCCGTCCCAGCCCTCGTAGAGGTCGTCCCCGTGGACGACGGGGCACGCAAGAGCGGCGGCGAGGCGGTTCGCGAGGGTGGTCTTGCCGGACCCCGCTGGGCCGTCGACGAGGGCGAGGCGGGTGGGGCCGAGGAGGGGGGCAGTGGCCGCAAGCTTCGAGCGGAGCGCTTCGAGGGACGGATTGCGGGTGCTCCGCTCGTTGCTCACGGACCAAAAATAGGCGGCGCCGCCGGCAAGGCTCGGTCGCCGGCGGCGCCGTGCCAGCCCAGGGGACTACGGTGCGAGGGTGTTGGACCTGGGCGGGCTGAGGCGGCGTGTCCAGCGCCTCCGCTTGAGAGACGCTGAGCGTGACCGCCAGACCGAGGCCGGCGAGTACCGCCAGTGCCAAGTCGAGCATGTGGCCTCGGATTGTCATCGTGACCACCTTCTTTCTGATCATCCTCAGTGGGATTCAATGTCGTTTTCAGTTGTTGAAACTTTCGATACCTCCACGCTACGTCGGCGAAACGGACGTTGCGCGGAATCGGGTCGAGTGGGTCACAGTGTGCTCAAGCCACAACCGGCGTATCGCGTACGTCACAATCGGCCCCGTACGAAAACGATTTCGACCGGAGAGGGCGATTTTTCCGGCGCGATCGGGCCCTCCATCCGGGCGTGCGGTTACGCTAGTTCGCGGGCACACATGCCCTCAACAAGGAGGCGTTTGGCATGAAGGAAAAGTCGCTACTCGAGGTCATTCGGCGGTACACCCTGTGGTCCGTGTTGGGCTCAGCCGCCCTTCTCGTGATCCTCAACATCTTGAAGGCCTGGGACGTCATCTCCACCACCAACGGTGGGTCGCCCACCGATCTCCTGACCCAGGCGATGGGTTCCGCGATGTTCGGCGACGGCTCGCCGCTGGGGATGCTCGGCATCGCTGGCCCGAACGCATGGGGCCACCTCGAGGATTCGCTCGGCATCATCCTCGGCATGGGGCTCCTGGTGCTGCTCGCCTTCCTGGTGAGCGCCAAGGCCACGCTCAAGACGTCCGACGAGGCGGCCAAGCCGGCGCCGAAGGCCGCGCCTAAGGCCAAGCCCGCAGCGAAGTAGGCGACCAGGCACGATCGTTCGTGACGGCGTCAGCGGGCAGCCGACGCTGGGGCCGTCACGCCCGCGCCCGATCGTGACGTAGGTTCATAGCGTCCCTGCCGACAGATTCGGTCGTTTTCAGGCCGAATCTCGACCTTTGGCGTCGGCAGGGACGCTTCTACTTGATCGTTTCAGCGTTGAGCGACCGCCAACGCCTGCAGGGACGCCCGCGGCGTGGAGTTGCAGGCCGACAGCGCTAGATGCCCCACGGCCGACAGCGCTAGACTTCCGGTCAGTACCGCACGGCCGACAGCGCTATCGATTCCGGCCGCCCACGGCCGGAAGTGCTTCACGCGGGCCCTCGCGGCCTTGCCCTGCTCCGCGACGCGCTCCGGCGCCGTCCCGCCCGCCTGCGACCTCGCGGCGAGCGCCGCCTCGACCGTCAGCGCGTCCCGCACCGCGGGCTTCAGCGCAGGCGAAATCCCGGCCAGGTCGTCGTCCGTCATCTCGTGAAGCGCGATCTCCCGCTTCTCGCACAGCCTGACGCACGCGCCTGCGACCTCGTGGGCCTCCCGGAACGGCACGCCCTCCTTGACCAGCCAGTCCGCGACCTCGGTCGCGAGCGAGAACCCGGCCGGGGCCAGTTCCGCCATCCGGGCGGGCTGGAAGCGCAGCGTCCGCACCATCCCCGAGAACGCGGGGAGCAGCACCGTCAAGGTATCGACGGCATCGAACACCGGCTCCTTATCCTCCTGAAGGTCGCGGTTGTACGCGAGCGGAAGTCCCTTGAGGGTCGTGAGCAGCCCCGTGAGGTCGCCGACGAGCCGGCCCGCCTTGCCGCGCGCGAGCTCCGCGACGTCCGGATTCTTCTTCTGCGGCATGATGCTCGACCCGGTCGAGTACGCGTCGTCGAGGCGCACGAAGCCGAACTCCACCGTCGCCCACGTGATGATCTCCTCCGCGAGGCGCGACAGGTCCACGCCGATCATCGCGGCGATCCACGAGAACTCCGCGACCACGTCCCGCGCGGACACCGCGTCGATCGAGTTCTCGAGCGGTCCGAGGAACCCGAGCCGCTTCGCCACGAACGCCGGGTCCAGGCCGAGCGCATTGCCAGAGAGCGCCCCTGCCCCGTACGGGCTCCATGCTGCGCGCGAGTCCCAGTCCGTCAGCCGCTCGACGTCGCGCAGAAGCGGCCACGCGTGCGCCAAGAGATGGTGTCCGAGCGTGACCGGCTGGGCGTGCTGCAGATGCGTGCGCCCGGGCATGGGGTCGTCGATGTGCCGATCCGCCTGCTCCAAGAGCGCGTCGACGACGTCGAGGACGCCCGTGGCAACCACGCGCGCCTCGCGCCTGAGGTACGTCCGGATGAGCGTCGCGATCTGGTCGTTGCGGCTTCGGCCCGCGCGCAGCTTCCCGCCGAGCTCCTCGCCCGCCCGCTCCATGAGCCCGCGCTCGAGCGCCGCGTGCACGTCCTCGTCGTCCGGGGCGGGAAGGAACGCGCCCGAGGCGACGTCCCCCCGAAGCGACGCGAGCGCCTTGACCATCGCCTTCGACTCCGAAGCGCTCAGCAGCCCGGCGCGATTCAGCGCCTCCGCGTGGGCGATCGAGCCCGCGAGGTCGTCGTCCGCGAGCCGCCAGTCGAACTGGGTGGACTTGCTCAGCGCGGCGAGCGCCTCCGCTGGCGCGCCCTCGAAGCGGCCGCCCCATAGGGCGCCCTTGGTGGTGGACGACGCCGGGGCCGCCTTGGGTTTCGCCGTCGCCTTTGGCTTCGCCTTGCCCGCCATGACTACCCCTTCGTTGTCGCCGCGCCCGACTTCAGGTCGCGAGCCGCGGCCTGCTTGGCCGCGAGCCCGTAGATGTCGATGAAGCCTCGGGCCTGGCTCTGGTCAAACACGTCACCCTCATCGTAGGTGGCGAGGCCGAAGTCGTAGAGGCTCTCGTCGGAGCGGCGCCCCGTCACGGTGGCGCGCCCGCCGTGGAGAACCATGCGGATGTCGCCGGAGACGTGCTCCTGCGTCTCGGCAAGGAACGCGTCCAACGCGGACTTGAGCGGGCTGAACCACATGCCGTCGTAGACGAGTTCCGTCCACCGCTGGCCCACGGTCCGCTTGAACCGCGCGAGTTCCCTCTCGACCGTGACGCTCTCCAGCTCACGGTGGGCCTCGATGAGCGCCATCGCGCCGGGAGCCTCGTAGATCTCGCGGGACTTGATGCCCACCAGCCGGTCCTCGACCATGTCGATGCGCCCCACGCCGTGTGCGCCCGCGCGGCGGTTCATCTCCTGGATCGCCTCGAGCGGCGTGACCTTCTCGCCGTCGAGGGCAACAGGGACGCCGTTGTCGAACGTCACGATCACCTCGTCCGGCACGGGCGGGAACGCGGGATCGTCCGTGTAGCTGTAGACGTCCTTCGTCGGCTCGTTCCAGATGTCCTCGAGGTAGCCCGTCTCGATGGCCCGGCCCCACACGTTCTGGTCGATGCTGAACGGGTTCTTCTTGGTCGTCGCGATCGGAAGCTGGTGCTTCTCCGCGTAGTCGATCGCCTTTTCGCGCGTCAGCGCGAGGTCGCGGATCGGCGCGATGCACGTGAGCTCCGGCGCGAGCGAGACGATGCCCACCTCGAACCGCACCTGGTCGTTTCCCTTGCCCGTGCAGCCGTGCGCCACCGTCGTCGCCCCGAACTGTTTCGCCGCCGTCACGAGGTGCTTGACGATGACGGGGCGGCTGAGCGACGAGACGATCGGGTACTTGTCCATGTACAGCGCGTTCGCCTGGAGCGCCGGCATGCAGTACTCCTCGGCGAACTCGTCTCGGGCGTCCGCGACGTACGCCTCGACGGCGCCGCAGTCGAGGGCGCGTTGGCGAATCACGTCGAGGTCCTCGCCTCCCTGGCCGACGTCGACGGCAACCGCGATGACCTCGGCGCCCGTGGCGTCCTGGATCCAACCGATGCCGACGGAGGTGTCGAGTCCGCCCGAGTAGGCGAGAACGATGCGCTGCTTCATGACTGATGTTCTTTCTGTGGGCGATCGCCTGCGTGGCGATCGGCGTGGGTGCGGTCGAGGAATTTCTGGGCGAGCGCGAGCCCGCCGTCGGCGTCCCTGGAGACGACGATGACGGTGTCGTCGCCCGCGACGGTTCCGACGACGTCGGGGTCGCCGTGCGAGTCGATGGCGCTCGCGAGGTACTGGGCGGCGCCGGACGGGGTGCGGAGGACGGCGAGGTTGCCGGAGCCGTCCGCGCTGAACAGCAGCTCGGCGACCAGGCGGTTCAGGCGGTTCTCCGTGTCCTCGTGGGCGGCGATGGAGTCGCCAGCGGCGTACATCGAGTCCGCCGTCCGCTCCCCTCACCTTGACGGCGCCGACGTCCACGAGGTCGCGCGAGAGCGTCGCCTGGGTGACGGCGAGGCCGCGCGATTCGAGTTCGATGGCCAGTTGCCCCTGGGAGCGCACGGGGGCCGCGTCGAGGAGGCGCCGGATCAGCGCCTGCCTTGCCGCCTTGGTGGCAGGGACGGATTCGGTCACTGGTCCACCAGCCACGTCGAGCAGGGCCTTCTGGGCGTGGAGCCGGAACTCGGCCTCGTCCCAGACGATCGACTGGGGTCCGTCCATGACCTCGGCGGTGATCTCCTTGCCCCGGTAGGCGGGCAGGCAGTGAAGAACGTGCGCGCCTGGCGCCGCGAGGGCGAGCGTCGCTGCGCTCACCTGGAACGGAAGGAAGACCTCGGCCCTCGCCTCGGATTCCGCCTCGTTGCCCATGCTCACCCACGTGTCGGTGGCGATGACGTCGGCGCCGCTGGCCGCCTCGTCGTGGCGTCCCGACGACGGCGACGCTCCCCCCGGTCTCCGCCGCGATCTCGGCGGCGCGGGCCAGGATGGCGCCGTCCGGCTGGTAGCCGTCCGGCGTGCCGATGCGCACGTGCATGCCCGCCGTCGCTCCGCCGAGAAGATACGAATGCGCCATGTTGTTGGCGCCGTCCCCGAGGTACGCGAGCGTCAGCCCTGCCAGCGCGTCGACGCCACCCCGGGCGTCGGCGACTGCGGCGAGGTCCGCAAGGATCTGGCACGGGTGGAACTCGTCGGTGAGCGCGTTGACAACGGGCACGCCAGAGACCGAGGCCATCTCCTCGACCCGCTCCTGCCCGTGGGTGCGCCACACGATGGCAGCGACCTGGCGGTCCAGAACCTTCGCGGTGTCGGCGATGGATTCGCCCCGGCCCATCTGGGAGCTACCCGCGTCGATGACGAGCGGGAAGCCCCCGAGCTCGGCGATGCCGACGGTGAAGGAGACGCGCGTGCGGGTGGAGTGCTTGTCGAAGAGCACGGCGACGGCCTGGGGGCCGAGGAAGGGCTGCGCGTAGTACCGGTCGCGCTTGAACGCGAGCGCGAGCTCGAGGACCTCCCGCTGTTCGGCGGGGGTGAGGTCGTCGTCCCTCAGGAAGTGGCGCGTCATGACGTCCCCTTCGTCGCGCTGGCCGCGAGGAAGCCCGCGAGCCAGTCGGTGAACGTGTCCGCCTCCGCCGCGGTGAGGTACCAGCGGGGGCACGAGCCTGATGGTGTCGGGGCGCGGGGCGTTGATGATGAAGCCAGCCTCGCGCGCCGCCGCGACCGCGTCGGCGGCCACCGGCGCGTCGAGCTGGATGCCGAGCATGAGGCCCTCGCCGCGCACGTCCGCGACGCCGGGGATGGCGAGCGCCGCCTGAGCGGATGTGCTCCCCGACGGCCTTGGCGTTGTCGAGGAGCCCCTCGCTCTCGATGATGTCGAGGGTCGCGAGCGCGGCGGCGCAGGCGAGCGGGTTGCCGCCGAACGTACTTCCGTGGTCCCCCGCGGTGAACAGCGTCGCGGCCCGCTCGCCGAACGCGACGACGGCGCCTATCGGGAAACCGCCGCCGAGGCCCTTCGCGAGCGTGAGGACGTCCGGCGTGACGCCCCGCCCCTGGTACGCGAACCACGATCCCGTGCGTCCGACCCCGGTTTGGACCTCGTCGATGATGAGAAGCGCGCCGTGCTCGTGTCGGCCAGGCGCCGCGCGGCGGCGAGAAACGCGTCGGACAGCGGCCTGACGCCCGCCTCTCCCTGGATGGGCTCGAGGATGATCGCGCGCGACGTCGTCGGACATCGCCGCCTCAAGCGCGGCCACGTCGTCCGGCGCGATGAACGTCACGTCTCGCCCGACGGCTCGAATGGCTCGCGGATCTGCGGGCTTGTGCGTCACGGCGAGCGCACCCAGCGTCCGGCCGTGGAAGCCCTCCTCGAGCGCGACGAGCCGGGTGCGGCCGGTCTTGCGCGCCATCTTGAGCGCCGCCTCGTTCGCCTCGGTTCCCGTGTTGCACAGGAAGACGCGGGAGCCGGCGGGCGCGTGCGTCGAGGTCGAGCAGCCGCTCGGCGAGCGCGACCTGCGGTCCCGTCACGAAGAAGTTCGACACGTGCGCGAGCGTCGACGCCTGGGTCGGACACGGCGGCGATCCATGCGGGATGCGCGTAGCCCACGGCGTTGACGGCGATGCCGCCCGAGCAGGTCGAGGTAGCGCGTTCCGTCCGCGTCCCAGACGTAGGAGCCCTCGCCGCGTTCGAGCGCGAGCGCGGGCGCCCCGTAGGTGCCCATGATAGCCTCGCCGTACCGGGCGAGCAGGTCGTCGCCCATCGCTAGCCCGCCTTCCTGGGCGGCTTCGGCGGGTCGCCCGCCAGGATCATGGTGCCGATTCCCTCGGTGGTGAAGATCTCGGTGAGGACGGCGTGTTCCACCCTGCCGTCGATGACGTGGACCTGCGGGACGCCGCCCCTGACCGCGCGGAGCGCCGCCTCCATCTTCGGCACCATTCCCGACTCCAGCGTCGGCAGCATCTTCTCAGCTCGGTGGAGTAGATCTGCCGAATGAGGCTCGACTTGTCTGGCCAGTTCGCGTAGAGGCCCTCGACGTCGGTGAGCATGACGAGCTTGCGGGCGCCCGAGCGCGGCTGCGATCGCGGCGGCGGCGGTGTCCGCGTTGACGTTGAGCACGATGGTCGGGTCGTCCGTGTCGGGCGCAACGGTGCTGACGACGGGAATCCTGCCCGCCTCGATCAGGTCCTCGATGGCGGCGGGGTTGACCTTCGTCACGTCGCCAACGAGGCCGACGTCCACGGACTCCCCGTCCACGGTCGCGCGGCGCTGGATCGCCTGGAGCAGCCCCGCGTCCTCTCCGCTCAGCGCGACGGCGTGCGGCCCGTGGGCGTTGAGCAGCCCGACGAGCTCGCGCGACACCTGACCGGTGAGCACCATGCGCACCACGTCCATCGCCTCGGGCGTCGTCACCCGGAACCCGCCCTTGAACTCGCTCTCGATGCCGAGCCGCGTGAGCATCGACGAGATCTGCGGGCCGCCGCCGTGGACGATGACGGGGTGCAGGCCGAGAAGCCGCAGGTGGACGATGTCCTGCGCGAACGCGGCCTTGAGCTTGTCGTCGATCATGGCGTTGCCGCCGTACTTCAGGACGACGATGGCGTCCTTGAATCGCTCGATCCAGGGCATCGCGTCGATGAGGACGTCGATCTTCTCGTGGATGGTGAGGTCGGGCTTGGCCGGAGGTGTCATGTGGAGTACGCGCTGTTCTCGTGGACGTAGTCGTGGGTGAGGTCGTTGGTCCAGACGGTGGCGGAGGCGGAGCCGGCGTGAAGGTCGACGACGACCTCCACCTCCCTGCCGGTCAGGTCCACGAGAGATCGGTCCTCGCCCACGCCCTGCTGCCTGCATACCTGAACGCCTCCCACCCAGACGTCAAGGTGGAGGGGGTCGAACGGCGCGATGTCGTCCGGCACGGTGCCGACCGCGGAGACGATGCGACCCCAGTTGGGGTCGTTGCCGAAGATCGCCGCCTTGAACAGGTTGGAGCGGGCGACGGCCTTGGCGACCGCCTCCGCTGCGTCCTCCGTTGTCGCGCCCTGCACCGTGATCGAGATGTCGTGGCTCGCGCCTTCCGCGTCCGCGATGAGGGCCCTGGCGAGCGCCGCGCACGCCTCCGTGAGCGCGTCCTCGAACTCGTCCGGCCCGGGCGTGATGTCCGACGCCCCGGACGCGAGAAGCAGCACCGTGTCGTTGGTGGACATGCAACCGTCGGAGTCGGTCCGGTTGAACGTCGTCCGCACTGCCTCGCGTAGCGCGCCGTTGGCACGCCCGGTGTCCACCTTCGCGTCCGTCGTGACCACCACGAGCATCGTCGCGAGCCCGGGCGCGAGCATGCCTGCGCCCTTGGCCATCCCGCCGATCGTCCATCCGTCGCGCTCGATGGCGACGGTCTTCGCGACCGTGTCTGTCGTCATGATCGCCGTGGCGGCGTCGGGGCCACCGGTCGAGGCGAGCGCCGCGGCCGCCGCGGTGATACCGGGCAGCAGTTTGGGCATGTCGAGGCGGACGCCGATGAGCCCCGTCGAGCAGACGGCGACGTCTCCCGGCGACACGTTGAGGCCCTCTGCCGAAAGCGCCGCGGCGGCGTGTTCCGCCGTCTCGTGGGTGTCCGCGAAGCCCTCGGGGCCGGTGCACGCGTTGGCGCCGCCGGAGTTCAGTACGACGGCGTCGACGCGGCCGTCCTGGACCACCTGCCGCGACCACACGACGGGCGCTGCGACGACGCGATTGCTCGTGAAGACCCCGGCGGCCACGTGGTCGGGGCCGTCGTTGACGACGACGGCGGTGTCGAGCTTGCCCGACTTCTTCAGTCCCGCGGAGACGCCTGCGGCCCGGAATCCGTTCGGCGTGGTGACGCTCATGGCGCGACCCCTCTCGTGTTCAGCCCGATCGTCTCGGGAAGACCCAGCGCGATACTCATCGACTGGAGCGCCGGCTCCGGCCGTGCCCTTCACGAGGTTGTCGAGCGCGGCGACGGCGACGACGCGCCCGGCCGCCTCGTCGACCGTGACCCCGATGAGCGTCATGTTCGACCCGAGGACCGAGGACGTCGTCGGCCATTCGCCTTCCGGGAGCACCTCGACGAACGGCTCATTCGCGTACGCCTCGACCCATGCCTCGCGAACGGCGGCGGGCGTGACGCCGTCAGCGACGGGGGCGCTCACGGTCGCGAGGACTCCCCGCGACATGGGGACGAGGACGGGGGTGAAGCTGATGCGCGCGTCCGGCGCACCCACCTTCCTCAGGTTCTGCAGAATCTCGGGGATGTGCCGGTGCGTGCCGCCGACGGCGTACGGCGTGGCCGTCCCGAGCCCCTCGGCGGCAAGCAGGTGCGTCTTGAGGGCCTTGCCCGCCCCGGAGTAGCCGACGGCAAGGACGGCAACGATGTCGGTGGCGTCCACGATGTGAGCCGCGACTCCCGGCTGAAGCGCGAGGGTCACCGCCATGACGTTGCAGCCGGGAACGGCGATGCGCCGGGCGTCGCGGAGCGTGTCCCTCTGCCTCACGCCCCCGCCGATCATGAGCTCGGGAAGGCCGTAAGGCCAGGTTCCGGCGTGCTCGCCTCCGTAGAACGCGGCCCACGCGTCGGGGTCGACGAGCCGGTGGTCGGCGCCGCAATCGATGACGAGCGTGCTCTCCGGTAGCGCCGCCGCGATCTCGCCCGACGTTCCGTGCGGCAAGGCAAGAATGACGACGTCGTGCCCCTCGAGCGCTTCCGGCGTCGTATCGACGAGGCGACGGTTCGCGAGGGGGCGGAGATGCTGGTGGTGGGAACCGAGGAGATCGCCCGCGCTCGTGTGGGCGGTTAGGGCGCCGAACTCAATGTCGGGGTGCGCGCCAAAGACGCGGAGCACCTCTCCGCCTACGTATCCGGAGGCGCCGGCGACGGCAACCGAAATTGTCATGTGCATAAACATACAGTACTTCGCATGTCTACGCAACGCGCGCAACGCTCAAGACTCACATATGTCATGCGTTCGTCATGCAGAAGCGGCAGAATGTGCACATGCAGAACATGCGGCTACGCGTTATGCGCGAGTCGGATATCCCGGCCATCGCGGCGCTGAATACCGCCGCCGATCCCGAGGTGCAAGATATCGGCGAAGACGGGCTCCGCGACCTGTTCTCGATGTGCGACGTCGCGCTCGTCGCGACCGACCCGGCCGGAGAGATTCTCGCGTTCGTCATGAGCCTCGGCACGGGACATTCGTACGCGAGCGAGAACTACCGGTGGTTCGAAGCGCGCGGCGTGCGCCACCAGTACATCGACCGCATCGTCGTCTCTCCTCGCGCCAAGGGAACGGGCCTCGGAAGCGCGCTGTACGCGTCGGTCCTCGAGCGGGCGCGCGAACGCGGTGCGCTCGAAGTGACATGCGAAGTCAATCTCAACCCCCCCAACCCGAGTTCCATCGCCTTCCACGAACGCCTCGGCTTCCGTCAGCTCGCGGAACAGGACACGCGCGACGGAAAGGTACGAGTCGCTCTCATGGCGCGCGGGGTCTGGGAGGGCTAGCGTTTACCCCGGAGGATCCCATGAACCCACGAACCACACGCGCCGCCCTTCTCGCCGCCGCCCTCGCCCTCATCCTTGCCGGATGCACGCCCCCGGGCCCCACGAGCACGACTCCGAGCGTCACCCCCACCGGCGCCACGACGCCGACGGCCGCGACCTCGACGCCTACGGCGACGGCGACCGCCACGACAACGACGACGACCACCACCACGACCACCACCACGACGGCCGCAGGTGGATGCCCCACGTGGAACGACAGCTCCGCCGAGAGCGGGCTCGCGCCCATCGACTTCAACCGGTACGCGGGCATCTGCATCGGCATGGACTTCCCGACCGCTTACGCGGCCGCCGGGATACGACTTCAAGACGCATCCCTCCTGCCCGTGGTACGCCGAGATCGTCTCTGACGACACGAACGGCTTCTACGTTTCGGCTCTCTCCCCCGTCGACACGCCCGGCTCGGAGATCACTTTCTTCCGCATGGCCTGGCTAAACGACCCGGCCACGGCATCGCAGTACGAGATGCCCGCGACCGCCGAGGGCATCACCATCGGCAGCACCCTCGCGCAACTCCAGGCGGCCTACCCGAGCGCGACGCACTACGCGATCAACGATTACGCTCGCGGCCCGCGAGACGAATGGGTGGTCCTCGGACCCAACGGAAACGAGTACATCTTCGACGTCACCGCCGGGCTCGTGAGCGAGCTCAACTGGGGCCAGCTTCAGCCAACGGGGATGCAGGGCGAATACTGCTCTCTCTAGCGGTGTGACATTCCCGACGATCGGGCCTGGCAACGCCGGTGGAGAATGGTGCCATGAGGTACCTCTTCATTGGAGGGACCGGCGTCATCTCGTCGGCCTGCGCTGCGCTCGTCACCGCGAGCGGGCATGAGCTCACGCTCGTCACGCGCGGGCGCTCCCGGACGGCCCCTCCGCCACCTGGCGCGCAGGTCGTTCACGCCGACGGTAGGGACGCCAAGGCGTTCCGGGAATTGCTCAGCACCGTGGCGGGCGGCGTGCGGTATGACGCCGTGGTGCAGTTCGTGGGCTACGAGCCGGGGCACGTCGCCGACGACGTCATCACGTTTGCGCCGCGCGCGGACCACTACGTGTTCGTCTCCAGCGCCGCAACGTACGCCATCCCCGACCGGTTCGCGCTCACCGGCGAGGATTCCCCGCAGGAGAACCTTCACTGGGAGTACGCGCGCAAGAAGATCGAGTGCGAACGGGTGTTGCGCGAGTACGCGAGCGATGCCAACCTGCCGTTCACCATCGCCCGTCCCGCGTACACGTACGGCCCGACGAGGCTCCCGGGCTACATCGGCAACTCGCGACTGCCATGGACACTCATCGATCGAATGCGGCGCGGCGCGGACATCATCATCCCCGGCGACGGGACGTCCCTGTGGTCCGTCACCCACGCGCGCGACGTCGCGGCAGGGATCGTCGGACTGCTCGGTAATGAGGCCGCGTTCGGTGAGGCCGTCAACGTCATCGGCGACGAGGTGGTGTCGTGGGAGACGCTTCACCGGACGATCGGCCTCGCGGCCGGGCTGACCGCGGCGCAGTTCGCGGCGATCACCATCCACGTGCCCTCGGACGCGATCGTCGCGTCCTTCCCCGACGACGTCGGAAAGGTCTACGGCGACCGGATGTCCACCGTGGTGTACGACACCTCGAAGCTTCGGCGACTCGTTTCCGACCTCCCGGCCCCGACGACGCTGGAGCAGGGCGTGCGGGAGTCCATCGCGTGGTTCGAAGCCAATCCCGAACGCCAGGAGATCGACGCTCCCGCGAACACCCTGATGGACGATCTCGCATACATCTACCGCCGGGCGCTACGCGACTCCGACATCCACGCCTAGTTCTTCCCGTATGTGGCGGTTCGGTCCGGTAGCCTGAGCATCTCGAATCGTTTCGACCAGGAGGATTTCCATGCGCGTGCTGTTCATCGGCGGGACCGGGCTCATCTCGTCGGCCGTCTCGCCCCTCGTGGTGAAGCAGGGCCACTCGCTGACCCTCGTCAACCGCGGAACCTCCGCCAAGGCCGATGCGCCCGCTGGCGCCACCACCATCGTCGCCGACGCCTACGACCCCGCAACGCTCCGCGCCGCCCTCGCCGACGACGTCGCAACGGGCGGCCGCTACGACGCCGTCGTCCAGTGGATCTGCTTCAGCCCCGAACACATGGCGCAGGACATCGAGACGTTTGCCGACATCACCGATCAGTACGTGTTCATCTCCTCGGCCAGCGCGTACGAGACGCCGCCGTCGCACCACATCACCACCGAGGCGACGCCGCTCAGCAATCCGTACTGGCAGTACAGCCGCGACAAGGCGACGAGCGAGGGGTTGTTGCGCACAGCAGGCAAGGCCTCGGGCTTCCCCTTCACGATCGTTCGCCCCTCGCATACGTACGGGTACTCCGACATCCCGTTCGCCGTGAACTCCTGGACGCATCCGTGGACGATCGTCGACCGCCTGCGGCGCGGTAAGAAGTTCATCGTCCACGGGGACGGCTCGAGCCTGTGGACCCTCACCGATCACCGCGACTTCGCCGTCGGACTCGCCGGGCTCCTGGGCAACCCGAAGGCGATCGGGGAGGACTTTCACATCACCTCGGATGACGTGTTGACGTGGAACCAGATTCACGCGATTGTCGCGGACGCGGCGGGCATCCCGTCGGACGTCTTCGCCGACCTCGCGGTCCACATCCCGTCGGACATCCTCGCGCGCTTCGACGCCGAGGCGTTCGAGGGACCGCTCATGGGAGACAAGACCAACGCCGCCCTGTTCGACACGTCCAAGCTCCGCTCGCTCGTGCCCGAGTTCGGCACGCGCTACCGGTTCGCAGACACGATCAAGGAATCCATCGCCTGGTTCTCCCAGGACGCCTCCCGCCAGAGCATCGACGACGCTGCGAACGCCCTGTGGGACCGCGTCATCATCGCGTACCTCGACGGCGTCGACGCCATGTTCCACGACTAGGGGCGAAGCGAACCGGCAACGCCGTCCTTGAGTTCCTGCCAGGCCTTCGCGAACTTCTCGACGCCCTGGTCCTCCAGGACCCTCGTGACGTCGTCGAGGTCGATCCCGACCTCGGCCAGGTCGGCGAGCACCTTTCGCGCCCCGTCGTACGTACCCCTGACGGAGTCCTGGGCGACGTCGCCGTGATCGGCGACCGCTGCGATGGTCGCGGGCGGCATCGTATTGACGGTTCCGCGCGCAACAAGCTCGTCCACGTACATCGTGTCGGGAAACGCGGGATCCTTCGTCGAGGTCGACGCCCATAGCGGTCGTTGAGGCGTGGCGCCGTCCGCGGCGAGCGCCTTCCATCGATCCGAAGCGAGAACGGACTCGTGGTGCTCGTACGCGAGGCGCGCGCTGGCGATCGCCGCCGTGCCGCGCAGGGGGGAGTTCGCCGAGATCGCGTCGAGGCGCTGGTCCACCTCGGTGTCGATGCGGCTGACGAAGAACGAGGCGACGGACTGGATTCGGTCCAGGTCGCGTCCCGCGGCCCGCGCGTCCTCGAGACCCGACAAGAAGGCGTCCACGACCTCGGCGTACCGGGCCAGCGAGAAGATGAGGGTGACGTTCACCGAGATTCCCGCGCCGAGCGCGGCCCGAATCGCGGGTAGGCCCTCGCGCGTCGCCGGAATCTTGATCATCGCGTTGGGGCGGTCGACGAGCCACCACAGCTGCTTCGCCTCCGCGATCGTCGCCTCCGTCTCGCGCGCGAGGAACGGGTCGACCTCGATCGATACGCGGCCGTCGATCCGCCCCGTCGCGTCGTACACCGGGCGCAAGACGTCGCACGCCGCGCGCACGTCGTGCGTGGTGATCATGCGGACCGCCTCGCCCACCTCGACGCCGCGAGCCTTCAGGTCCGCGAGCTGGTCGTCGTAATCGTGCGCGCCAACGATCGCGGCGGAGAAGATGCTGGGGTTTGTCGTCACGCCGACGATATGGCGCCCCTTGACGTCCTCCGCTAGCGAACCGGAGGTCAGCCGCTCGCGGCTGAGGTCGTCGAGCCAGATGGACACTCCCGCGCTGGAGAGCGCCTCAAGGGGCAAGGAATTGGTCGTTGTCGTCGTCACGGTCTCCTCCTTCGTCTCGGATCCTTTCAATACCTTCCTTCATGGAAACGCGCGAACCGTGGTGGTTGATTCCGACGCGCCTTGCCCCCGACGCGTACCGTTGTCGCTATGGACGCATACGAGACGATCATGTCTCGCGAGGTTTCGGCTTCGATCTACGCCCGACTTCTCGCGACCCTCGAAACGATCGGTTCGTTCGAGATCGAGCCTAAGAAAACCTCGGTACACGTTGTTCACGGCCGCTCGTTTCTCGGCATCCATCCGAGGATGTCGGGCCTCGTCGTCGATATCGTCACGGCCGATGAGATCCCGACCCCTCGGACGCTCCGGGCGGAGCAGGTCTCGCGATGGCGGTGGCACAACCGGATCCCGCTCACCTCCCCGAGGGACGTCGACGCGGATCTCGCCACATGGATCGCCCAGGCCTACGCGCTGACCGAATCGACGGCGCCAGCCGAGTAGCGGTCGAGCGAGCGATCACGTCTAGCGAACGATCACGGCGCCGATGCGGTCGCGGCGTCCAGCGTCGACGCCCGCCTTGTCCGCGAATTCGGACCACCGAGCCACGGCGTCGACGACCTCAGCGATGACGCTTCGTATCCCCGGAACGCCCCACCGGTCGCCGAGCCGCTCGAGGTCGGCGCGGGTGGGGTCGTCGAAGACCCCGTCGACGGCCATCTGGTGCCGCGACGTCCAGTACGACCCTGGACGGAACGCAAACGTCAGGTCGAACGCCGGCGCGAGGCGCCACGCGCCGTCCCTCGACATGAGGAACGCCACGTTCTTGGTGTGGTCGTCGCGGTTGTACGCCAACACGTTGAACACGGCGCGACGGTAACCCTCCACGAGGGCCTCGGGTCCAAGCCCGAGCGCGCCTATGGCATCGAGATACTGCCCGTAATCGTGGGTTCCGACCATGCGAAAGTCGAGGCCTCGCATCGCGCACAGCGACTGTAGGTGAATCCGTTCGCCCCCGTCGCGGTCGAACCGTCGCGTGAGGAAGTGCGCGCGCCCGCCCTCCTCGAGTAGCCGCGCCTCGGGCAGCGAGAGCCCGGCCGCCCCCGCCATAAGGTGGTAGGCGTACTCGATGCGAGTGAAGCCGTCCGTGGCATGGGCGTCGTTGCCTGTTCCATCGAACTTGAGTAGGTAGTCCGTCCATCCGGGCTCGGGCGGCAGGGAGCCCGAGCGCACGCTGCCCATTCGCGTCGATGGCGACAACAGCCTTGGGTCGCGCTCCCCCTGCCGACGTTCCGACGCCGAGCAGGTCGCGCAGGGCGGATGCCGGGTCGCCCGCGAGGTCTCCTGTGAGCGCGCGGCGGGCCTCGGTGACGAGGGCGCCGAGGTCGAGCGCGCTCGGGTTGTCAACCCGTGGCGCCGGCGGATAGAACTCGAGCGCGCCCAGCGCCCTGCCTCCCGCGTAGACGAGCCTGTCGAGGGGCGAGAATGCGCTCGCGTCGATCCGTTCGCGTGTGAGGTAGGCATCGACGACGGCGTTGCCAAAGTCGTCCGGCAGCGAGTCGGCGAGAAACGGCGGAAGGCCAAGGTAGGTCTCGGGCGAGCGCGATTCTCCGCGGACTATGCGCGACGACGTCGGCGCGAGAAGCGGGGATAGCTCGCGACCCGACTCGACCCAGCGCGGATCGTATTCGAATACGCCGCGGCCCGTGGCGGGGTCGAGGGCGACGGCGCCAACCGTGTCCCCCCAGGCGTCGACGCGGACGACGGTCGCGGGAACGAAGGTCACGAAGCCCTCATCTCGCGAGGCGAAGAGGCGCGCCGCGGGGCGCGTTGGCGCGGGGTTGTGCGTTTCCTGTCGCGAAGCATCGCGAGCGGCGAGATGTCGTCGACGGGGGCGAGCGCGTCGAGCCAGGGTTCGAGGTCGAGCGCGCGCACCACCTTGATGAGGCTCGCGAGGCGTGACCCTCCGCCGTTCTCCAGCGCGGACAGACTCGGCGTGGAGATGTTGGCTGCGCTCGCGAGCGAGGCCTGGTCGATGCCCCTGCGAAGGCGTTCCGCCCGCACCTGGGCGCCGATGCGGGCTTCCCACTCCTCCGTCGTCTGCACCACGATGCTCTCCTTACATATCGATATCACTATATTGTCACGCATCCTTGGCTTTATCTAGCCTTTTCTTTGGATTACAAAGCCTCCGGCGATACGTCGTGCCGAAGGCTGCGGAGAACGGGGCATACCGCGCGGCAAGAGAGGATGGAAACCATGACCACCACGATGCAACTCGGCATGATCGGGCTCGGACGCATGGGATCGAACATCGTCCGCCGACTCATGCGCGACGGACATTCCTGCTCCGTCTACGACCTCAATTCCGACGCCGTAGCAACCCTGGCGGCCGACGGCGCGACCGGCGCGTCGAGCGTCGAGGAACTCGTCGCCTCGCTTACCGCGCCCCGCCAGGTATGGGTCATGGTCCCTGCGGGCGGCGCGACCGACCATGTCATTTCCGCGCTCGCCGAGCACCTCGAACCGGGCGACACGATCATCGACGGTGGCAACTCGTACTACCGCGACGACCTCCGCCGGTCCGCGAGCTCGCCACGCGCGGAATCCACCTCGTCGACTGCGGCACGAGCGGCGGCGTGTGGGGTCTCGATCGCGGCTACTGCCTCATGATCGGAGGCGAGCACGACGTCGTCGCGAGGCTCGACCCGATCTTCCGCACCGTCGCCCCTGGTCTGGGAGAGATCGAGCGAACGGAGGGGCGTACCGGCGAGCCGCGACGCCGAGCTCGGCTACCTTCACTGCGGGCCGTCCGGCGCGGGGCACTTCGTCAAGATGGTGCACAACGGCATCGAGTACGGGCTCATGGCGGCGTACGCCGAAGGCCTCAACATCCTCCGCAACGCGAGCGTCGGGCAAGAGGCGCAGGCCGCCGACGCGGAAACCGCGCCTCTGGCGAATCCCGAGTTCTACCAGTACGACATCGACACGACCGCCGTCGCCGAGGTCTGGCGCCGAGGAAGCGTCATCGAATCGTGGCTGCTCGACCTGACGGCAGCCGCCCTCGTCGACTCTCCCGATCTTCACGAGTTCGCCGGGCACGTCTCGGATTCCGGAGAGGGCCGCTGGACGTCCATCGCCGCCATCGACGAGGGCATCCCCTCCCCCGTGCTCACGACGGCGCTCTATTCGCGATTCTCGTCCCGCGACCGCGACGACTTCGCCGAAAAGATCCTCTCCGCCATGCGGAAGGGATTCGGCGGGCACGAGGAGAAGAAGAAGTAACGAAAGATAACGAATCCCTCCTGTCAACCTTCCCCGGAGCCCCGCGCATCGTAAGGTCAAAGGGGTCGCGTCGAAGGAACGCGCATCCCTGGGGAGGGAAGCATGACCACGAAGGCCGCTATGGTCGCGGGCGCAATCGCCGCCGCGCTCGTCCTTTCCGCGTGTGATCCGCCCGCAACCACGCCTACCGGCTCCGGCGCTCCTGCTCCGGCTCCGGCCGTCACGGTGACGATCAACGTGACGCCCTCGCCCAGCGCGGCGCCCGCGGCGCCGGCGGAACCCGACTTCGGGTTCACGTTTTTCCACGGCGCGCAGCTCGGCTCGACGTGGCCTGCGATGAGCACCCAGCTCGGTACCGAAGTTGCCGGAGCCAGCGAGTGCCCGTGGAACGGCCAGCTCTGGAGCACCGATCGCGTGTGGACCTACGCGTTCACCGACGCGCACAACCCGAACGGACCTTCGACCATGTTCTACACGTGGCGCTCGTACGATTCGAGTGCGGGGCCGTACCCGCGAAACGCCGAAGGCGTGGGCGTGGGCAGTACTCAGGCCGAGGTACTCGCGGCGTACCCGAGCGCGGTGGTGGACTCATACCTCGACTACGTCGCCGGGACAATGACCCGGATCACCGTGAACGATCCCGCGAGTCCGTCGAAGTACGTCTTCGCGATCAGCGACGGAGAATCCACGGTGAACATGCTCGAATGGGGCACCATCCCCGCCATCGGCAGCCAATGGGGCGGCCTGTGCGTGGGCACGTAACCATCACCACTAGGGAGGCAACAATGTTCCGCATCACCTCGACCAAACGCCGCGTGATCGTGGGTGGCACCATCCTTGGCCTGAGCCTGACGCTGGCCGCGTGCTCGGGTGGCGATCCGACAGGATCCTCGCCCGCGTCCTCGTCCACGGCGGGTTCCACCGCAGCCGCCCCCACCGCAGGCAGCGACCGCCGGGGCGACGGGAGGCGCGACCGCGGCGCCAACCTTCGTCGCGAGCGACGACTTCTGCGCGAGTGCCATCGGCGCCGTCGCGGCGGCGGACGATCTCTCCGCGTCGATGGACGATCTGAACACGGCGATGTCGACCATGGACGTCAACGCGCTTCATAGCGCGGGCCAAGGGATCCTCGACCACTCCGACCAGGCGACGGCGTTCTATTCCGCCGGCGCGGCAGCGGCGGATGACCAGGCAACGAAGGACGCGTTCAACGGGATGGTCAGTTTCGTCTCCGATTACTCCGTCATCATGGGTCAGGCTGCTGTCGACGCCGATTCCGTTCCCGCATTCATGGGTTCGGTCGCCGTGATCCTCAATGAACCGGCGACGGTGCCCCTTCTGTCGAACGCCGGAGACTGGGCGACGACCGTGAAGGACTACACGACCGCACACTGCCCGCTCACCTAGTGCATGCCATCCATACTGCCGCGCACAATGAAGCCTAGGGCCATATCGCCCGGGCACCTTGAGGAGGGAATCATGAAGACACGCAAGACCCTGGGGCTCGGCACCATCGCCGCCGCCCTGCTTCTGACCGCCTGTACCCCGCCGTCGTCCTCGGCGACCCCCGGGGGCTCCGGTCCCGCACCCGCGCCCGGCGTCACCGTCACCACCACCGTCACGGTCACCCCTGCTCCGAGCGCAGCTCCCGCGACACCCGACTACGACTTCACGCACTTCCACGGAGCCGCGATCGGCATGACGTGGCCACAGATGGGCACGGCGCTTCACACCGTCGTGGGCGGTTACACGTACCCCAACGCCTGTGACTGGTATGGGCCCCTGTGGACCACCGAGTACATCTACACGCACGCCTTTACCGACGCTCGAAGCCCGAGTGGCGCGGGCGCGACGTTCTTCTATACCCAATCGTCCGTCGACCCGGCTACGGCCCCCTACCCGGGCCCACGCAACGCCGAGGGCGTCGGCGTGGGAAGCACCAAGGATCAGGTCATCGCGGCCTACCCTGGCGCCGTCGTGGGCTCGTTCGACGATCTCGGCGCCGGCCACATCGTGACCATCACGGTCAACGACCCCGCTGGCAGCGGGTCGAAGTACGTCTTCGGTATCGACGGCTCGTGGGGTGACGGATCGAACGTGATCGACCTGGTTCAGTGGGGCCCCGGCGCGGGCACCCAGTGGAGCCACCTCTGCACGGGGTTCTAAACTCGCGCGAGTTCGACGCCCGCCTGCCACCCCGGAGCCCTCGCCCCGTCCGGCAGGTGGGCGTCCGCCTTCGCGATTCCTGCACGCTCGAGGATCCACGCGACCACGGAGTTGGAGTTCCACATCTCGCGCGAACCCGGGGGTTTCCGTCCCCAGACAAGCGGGGGAACGTCGGGCACAAGCCCTAGGACGGCGCTCGCGAGGGCCGGGTCCGAACCCACGAGGACTCCCCCGTCGATCGCTTCTCCGATGTCGGGAATCACTCCGTCGCGCCAGCACCTGACCTCGTACCGGAACGGCCGGAACCGCCCGGCCCACCGCGCGAAGACCGCGCCCTCCACGACCACGCCCCGGGATTCGGTATTCGCATCCGGACTCGGCCACCCGTTCTCGATCGTGTATCGCGCCCCGTCCACGACGACTTCGATCGCGGAGTGAACGAGGTTGAGCGGCCGCCGACGCTCCCGCCTCGCCGCGAGCGCCTCAAACACGCGTCCGTTGTTGCGCACGAACCCGTTGCCGCCCGCGCCCAACGGGATCCAGTAGAGGGTGACGGAGGCCGTGCTGTCCACGGCACGACCCTAGCGGTGGCGACCGCGCGCAGGAACCGTGATCTCCCTACACTGAGGATCACGGGCGGGAAGCCGGCTGAGACACCTCTGAGCGGGGTTTCCGTCGACCACTACCAAGGAGGTAGCCATGTTCCGCACGGCGTCACACTCGCCTCGCGCGCTCATCATCGGAGTCGTCGCGATCCTCGGACTCTCCCTCGGAGCGTGTTCCGGCGGCGATCCATCGGAGTCGAACCCGTCGGACGACGGCACGGCCGCCGATGGGACCACGGTTACCACCACTGGCGCAACCGATGGCGACACATCGAACGTGGCAGCTGGCGGCGACTTCTGCGCGGCGGTCCTTGCCAGTGCCGATGCGGCGGGTCAGATGGAGTCGGACACGAACGATCTCAACGACGTCCTGAGGGATCCGTCGGCCCTGACCAGTGGTGACATGACCGGAATCCACGCGCAAAGCCAGGCCATCCTCGACTCGGCAAAGGTGACAGCAGCGTTCTACGAAACGGGAGCGGCCACGGCGGACGACCCCGCCGCCAAGGAGGCATTCCTCGGCATGTCGTCGTTCGTCAACCAGTACTCCATCCCGCTCGCTGAGGCGGGCCTGGAGGCCGACTCGCTGCTCGAGTATTCGGCGTCGTTGACGACTCTGCTCTCCGATCCGAATCTGCAGACGCTCCTCCAGCAGGTATCCGGCTGGGCCGTCACCGTCTCGGACTACACGCAGAAGAAGTGCGGCTACGGGATGTCCTCAGACTCCTAGCCCGGGAATTCGAGGCTGTCGAGGATCCCCTGAAGGATGTCCGCGCTGGCCGACGAGGCTATCGGGCCTGACGCGGTGATCGCCGTGACCGGCGCGCCGTTCACGGTGTAGTACCCGGGCTGAATCGGGATGTAGTAGATCGCCGTCGGAATCCCGTACGCGCCGTAGTAGTACACGACGCCCGCGTCACGTCCTTGAACCGTCACGAGCTTCGTCGTGACGTCGCCGAGTTGGTTCGCTTGAGCGTTCGTCGTAACGGTCTCGAAGAACGCGTCGATCGTATCGATCCCCGTGCTCGCGAACACGTTGATGTCCGTCATTCCGTTCTCGTCCGCACGGATCGCGGTGGAACACTGCGCCGAGGAGCCGTCTACGGAGTACCCCGCCGGCACGGCGTAGGAGAAGCACGAGGTGACGAGACGCCCTTCGACGATATCGAAGGTGGTACCGACGGCTTCCACGGGCGAACCGGTCGGGGCGGGTCCGGGTGGGCCAAGAGGGACAAGAACCGGAGCCGAGGCGCTCGGCTGAGTTGATACGGACGGCGTCGTCGCAACTCCGCAACCCGCGAGGAGCACCGAGCCTACGAGAGCGACCGCGCTCCAGCGCATACGGCGCCCGGCGAACGTGGTGGTGGGACGCTTGATCATCCTGATCTCCCTCATGCCGTGAGGTCCGGCCGAGCGGCCACCTCAATTCGTGTCTACAAAGTAACCTGCGAGCCCGCCAGTCGCGAAACCGAAGCGAGCGCTCCCCCTATCTGCCCCGGGACGCGGTCGTCTCAGGGCCACGCGAACAGCGTCGGCGTCTCGCCTTTTTCGGCCGTCGCCTCGACCTCGGATGTGCGGAAGGGCCCGCGCCCGAGGCCGTGCGCATCGATCGCCGCGCGTACTCGCGCCGTCGCCTCCTCACGGTACTCGTCCGGGACGTAGGCTCCGCGACCGTAGAGCTCGCGGTAGCTCGCGAGGAGCTCCGGGCGGTGGTGGCGCATCCAGTCGGCAAAGACCTCCTTGGCCCCGGGACGCAGGTGCAGGATCTCGTAGTAGACGCTCGACGCCCCAGCCGCCGCCGCCCGACCCAGGAGATCGTCCAGGTGCTCCTCGGTGTCGGTGAGGTACGGGATCACGGGCGAGATGAACACGGAGGGGCGTAGCCCCGCTTCGGCCGCCTCCGCTACGGTTGCGAGCCGCGCCGACGCGGACGGAGTCCCGGGCTCAAGCGAACGCTGAAGCGCCTCGTCCCCGACCGAGACGGTCACGGCGACGCTCACGTCGACGTCCCTGGCGAGAGCCGCGAGGAGGGGGATATCTCGCCGGAGCAACGTTCCCTTGGTGACGATGCTGAACGGCGTTCCCGATCGTGCGAGGGCGCCGAGAACGCCGGGCATGAGGCGGTAGCGGCCCTCCGCCCTCTGGTACGGGTCCGTATTCGTCCCGAGTGCGACGGGCTCGCGCGACCAGCTAGGACGGGCAAGCTCAGCCGCGAGAACGTCGGCGATATTGACCTTGACGACCACCTCGCGCTCGAAGTCCCGACCGGCCCCGAACCCGAGGTAGGTGTGGGTGGAGCGGGCGAAGCAGTAGGCGCACGCGTGGCTGCATCCTCGATACGGATTGATGGTCCATCGAAACGGCATGCGGCTCGCCTCGGAGACGCGATTGAGGGCGCTCTTGGCCGCAACCTCGTGGAACGTCATCCCCTCGAACTCCGGTGTACGGACGGACCGGATCAGGTTCGCAAGCCTCGCGAGGCCGGGTAGGACGCCGGGGGTGTCCGCCTCGATCGTCTGGGTCTGCCACCGCATGGAACTATGTTACTCGAACACATGTTCGAATCGGGGAGCCGGGCGCGCCCGATCCCCTACTTCCGTACCCGCGCCAATCAGTCGGCGATGACGAGACTCGCCAGGATGTCGGGGAGCACGCTCGCGGCGTCGACGTCTGCGTACGCCGGACCCGTGACGAGTATCGAGGTGATCGGGGTGCCGGCGCTCTCGTACACGCCCTCGTTGATCGGGATCATGTAGTAGTCCGCGGAGATGCCGAGGCTGTTCACCGCATGCGCGACGCCCGCCTCGCGGCCATCGACGATGATCGTCTCGGTCGAGAACTCCTTATCCGGCCACGACGTGGCCATGGCTTCGCCGAGCGTCGTGAAGAACCCGTCGATGCTGTTGTCGCCCTTCTGGGGCAGGATGTCGATCTCCGTCAGGCTGTCTCCGAGCGCGCGGATCGCGATCTGGCACGAGGCGGAGTCCGGATTCACCTCGTAATCGATAACCGTCGGAAGATCGAACGCGTAGCACGAGGTCACCACCATGGTGCCCTGCACGCTGTATCCCGTTCCGCCGATTTCCTTCACCCCTGTGGTGCCCGCCGGACGTTCGGGCGTTTCCGTGGGCTGTACGGGCTCGGGAGGCGCGGGAGCGTGTGCTGTTTCCCCGAAGTCGTCGAGGGATTCCGATACGCGATCGACCGTGCCCTTGAGGAACGCCCCGACAAGCAGGATCGCGACGACGCCAAGCGCGACGAGCAACGCCGCGCCTCCTGCGACGAACCAGACCCACGTGTACGACGGCTTTTTCACCGGCGGCGTCCCCATCGGCTGTTCCCCCATGGCGCATCCCATCTCATCGAGTCATCGAGCGAAACGCGACGGTCGCGTGTCTTGTCGCACGACGTTAGCAGTGGCGCCTCCGTATCGCGCGGCGAACGCCGATTCGCGAAGTACGGGGCTTTCGACCGCCGTGACGGATACGCTAAAACGAAGCATGTTCAAGGCTCGTATCCACGGGAGGCTCGAATGCTCGGAACGACAACCCTGCGCGTCGCCGTCGCTGCCTTCGCCGCAGCGCTCGCCCTCACGGCGTGTTCGACGCCGACCGCGTCCGTCAGCCCCAGCGCATCGGCGACGCCCTCCGCGACCCCGACGACGTCACCCTCGCCGTCACCATCAGAGATCGCACGTCCCGCGCCGCCCGCGCTGGCCGACGTCGCCATCGCGACGGAACCATGGGCCGACGGCTTTACCCACCCGGTCTTTCTCACGTCGCGACCGGGTGACTACCGCGTTTACGTTGTGGAACAACCTGGCAGGGTCATCGCGCTCAGCGCCGACGGCAGCATCCGTACGCACCGTTCTCGACATCACGCGACGCGTGACGTACGGAGGCGAGCAGGGCCTGCTGAGCGTCGCGTTCGACCCGGCGTACCCGTGGCGCATGTTCGTCGACTACACCGGCAGCGGGGGCAAGACCGTCGTCGCAGGAGTACCGACTTCCCCGTCGATTCGTGGGCCGCGGACCCCGAGCCAGTGCGAACGATCCTCACGCAAAACCAGCCGTACAAGAACCACAACGGCGGACAGCTAGCGTTCGGCCCCGACGGGATGCTGTACATCGGATTCGGAGACGGAGGAAGCGGCGGCGACCCCCACGGAAACGGCCAGAACACGAAGACGTTCCTCGGCTCGATCCTGCGCATCGACATCGGCACTCCCGAGGGATACCTCATTCCGCCGGACAACCCCTTCGCCGACGGCGTGGGAGGGAAGCCGGAGATCTGGGTTTACGGTCTGCGCAATCCGTGGCGCTTCTCCTTCGACGGCGACATGCTCTACATCGGCGACGTCGGTCAGAACCGCGTCGAGGAGATCGATGCCGTTGACGCGACTCGCGCGGCAGGTTCGAACTTCGGATGGCGAGTCATGGAGGGCACCGAGTGCTACTCGACCCACAAGTCGTGCTCGGGCGCTGATGCGCGGATTCGTCGATCCCGTCTACGCCTACCACCAGGACGAGGCGCACGGGCTGTGTGCCGTCACGGGCGGCTACGTCTATCGGGGGGACGCCTTCCCGGATCTTTGGGGCACGTACGTGTTCTCCGACTACTGCGGCGGAGGCATCTTTGGGCTCCGGGTCGGTCGACGGCGCGGTGACCGAGCATCGGGCGTTCGGCGTTGCGGCGTCGACCGTGAGCTCCTTCGGAGTCGACGCCACCGGCAACCTCTACGTGCTCGAGGTCAAATCGGGGCGCGTCCTGAAAATCGTCGCTGGGTAGGCGCGACCTAGGACCTTTTTCCGCGAAACGGAGTTCGACCCACTAGATTCCTACTCATGAAACGAATCCAACAGCAACTATTGCCGGAATTATCGCCCTCGCATCCCTGACCGCATGCTCGGCCAAGGGCGCGGGTACCGACTTCTGTGATGTCGCACAGAAGTTCTCCAACGACGAGGTCACCTTCGCCGACATGCCCGACGACGCCATGAGCAACGCTCTCACTGGAGACATGTCCGGGATCAACGACTGGGGTGAGGAAGTTCAGCCGGCCAGATCGAGGATCATCGCCTCTGAGATCAAACGAGCCAAGGGCGGAGCGCCCAACGACGAGACCGTCAAGGCACTCGATGACGCTATCGCCAGTTCGACGTCCTCACCAACTTCGCGAAGGTCGCCGCGTACGGCAACCGACTTCGATATCCTTCATGGCCGACATGGAATCGATACCGACCACTTCGAGGCGCTCGACGCCACTATGACCGACGCTGGCGACACTCTCGACGAGGCGACGGCCGACTACTGCAACTAGGACGCCCGCCAAGCGGCGCAGGGCCGCTCTTAGGCCTCCGCGTCCTCCTGGGCGATGTCTGCCTGACTTGGCGGGTGCGATGCGGTGATGACCGTGCCGTCGGCACGGAGCGTGCCGTGGAACGCCTCGGGGTCAGGGGCTCCGGGAATCCGGGGTCCCTGGCCCTTGAGCGGCTACTACCACGTCCTCGCCCGGCTTCACCGTGTGACCGGTCGCCGCGAACGTCCACCGTTATCGCGGGCCCATCCTCGATCGCGAAACGCATCGTGCTTGGCTTCGACCGTCACCTTGACGCGCGTGCCTCGCTGCGTGAGGCGGAACGCGAGCGACGGCCATGACTCGGGCAGGCGCGGGTCGAACGTGAGCATATCGCCCTGGTCGCGCAGGCCGCCGAAACCGTACACGAGCGCGGACCACACGCCGCCGGCGGAGGCGACGTGCACGCCGTCCGAGGTGTTCTCGTGAAGGTTCCCGAGGTCGACGAACAGGCTGTCCCAGAAGTAGTGCAACGCGAGATCGCTGTACCCCACCTCGGCGGCCATGATGCCCTGAGCCGCGCCTGAGAGCGTCGAGTCGCCCGTCGTGATCGGGTCGTAGTAGTCGAAGTCGGCCTTCTTCTCCTCGGGCGTGAACTGGTCGCCCTGAAGAACGAGGGCAAGCACGACGTCGGCCTGCTTCAGCACCTGGAAGCGGTAGATCACCAGCGGGTGGAAGTGCAGGAGCAGTGGCCGCTGCTCGGGGGGCGTGTTCGCGAGGTCCCACATCTCGCGCTCGTCGAACAGGGCGTCCTGCGGGTGGATGCCCAGGTTCTCGTTCCACAGGATCGCCATCGCGTCGGCGGCGCGCTCCCACTCCGCCACCTCGGAGTCCTGGAGGCCAAGCCGCGCCACCATGCGCTCGTGTTCCTCGGGCCATTCCTTGGCGAGCATGCGCACGGATTCGGCAGCGCAGCGCAGGTTGAAGCGCGCCATCACGTTCGTGTAGAGGTTGTCGTTCACGACCGTCGTGTACTCGTCGGGGCCGGTCACCCCGTGGATGTGGAACGACGCGTCCTTGCGGGTCACGTGCCGCCAGAAGCCAAGATCGGCCCACATGCGCGCCGTCTGAACCAGGATGTCGACGCCCTGGCGGGCGAGGAAGTCGTCGTCGCCGCTGACGCGCACGTACTTGTTGATCGCATACGCGATGTCCGCGTCGATGTGATACTGCGCGGTGCCTGCGGCGTAGTACGCCGACGACTCCTCGCCGTTGATCGTGCGCCACGGGTAGAGCGCCCCGCGTTGGGCGAGCTCGGCCGCCCGACGCTCCGCCGAGCCAAGCATGCGGTGGCGGTAAAGCAGCGCGTTGCGCGCCATGTCGGGCGACGTGTACGTGAGGAACGGGATGACGTAGATCTCGGTATCCCAGAAGTAGTGCCCGGAGTACCCGGAGCCGGTCACGCCCTTCGCGGCGATTCCGGCGCCGTCGGCCCGCGCGGCCCCCTGGGCCAGCTGGAACAGGTTCCAGCGAATCGCCTGCTGCGCCGCGTCGTTGCCTCCGAATTCCACGTCCGAGCGCTCCCAGAATGCGTCGAGCCACGCCTTCTGATCCGCGAACTGCTTGTCGATCCCCTCGGCGCGGACGCGGTCGAGCGTGCGGTTGCACCGGTCCGCGAGCTCGCGCGGCGGCACCGATCGCGCCGTGTGATAGCTGACGACCTTGGTCAGGTGAGCGTCTGGCCGGGCTTGAGGCGGCTAGCGGAACACCTGCTTGGCGTAGTCCTCGTGCACCTCGGTGAGGGTCTCGCAGTACGCCTCCGACTTGACCTGGTGCTCCATGGCGACGGCGAGAGTCATCCCCGACTGCGCGCACGTGTAGCCGAGCAGAATCGCGATCGTCGTCGCCTTCGTGCATCCTCGGCACGAGCACGCGCTCGTCGAGGACGCCGGCCTTGCGGGGATCCGGGATGCCGTTGGTCGCGTTGCCGCGGGTTCCGTTCGCTCCGTGCGCCCGATACTCGTCGAGGCCCGCCTGGCGGTTGAGCAGCTGGGAGGAGATCGCGATCGGCGCCTCCTTGTCGAGCAGCGAGACCTCGAAGGTCATCACGGCGAGGTGACGCTGCGAGAACGACACCATGCGCTGCGAGCGCACGCGGACGCGGTTCCCGGCGGGCGTGCGCCACAGCAGGTCGCGGGTGAGCACGCCGGTGCGCATGTCGAGCGTGCGCGAGTACTCCGGAAGGTCCGCGATCGACAGCCGCAGCGGCTCGTCGTCGACGTACAGACGGATGGTCTTGGGGTCCGGAACGTTGGCGATGGTCTGGCCGACGCGCGCAAGGCCGAACGCCTCCTCGGCGTGCGTGATGGGCCACGTCTCGTGGAAACCGTTGATGTAGGTGCCGTGGCTGAAGAAGTCGCGCCCCTCCTCGACGTTTCCGCGCAGGCCGAGGTAGCCGTTGCCCACGGCGAAGAGGGTCTCGGTGGTGCCGAGGTCCGAAGGGTCGAAGGCGTTCTCGGTCGAGCCGCCACGGGTCGACGGGGAAGCGTAGCCGGTCCATGTACTCCGGCGGATCGCCTCGGCGTCCTTCGCGCGCTTCGGCGGCGTTCATCGCGCCACCAGTTCCGCGAGGTCGCCGACCACGATGTCGGCGCCGGCAGCTCGATGAGTTCCGCCGCGCCCGCGCCTCGGTCCACGCCCACGACGAGGCCGAAGTCGCCCGCCGCGCCGGCCGCGACGCCGGACGTCGCGTCCTCGACGACGACCGACGCCGCGCTCGGGTACGCCGAGCAGTCTCGCGGCGTACTGTACGTGTCGGGCGCGGGCTTGCCCGCGAGGCCGCGCTCGGCGGTCACGACGCCGTCGACGACGACGTCGAATCGGTGCGCGATTCCCGCGGCCTTCAGCACCTCGGGGGCGTTGCGCGAACTCGACACGATCGCCATCGGCACGCCCAGCGAGTCCAGGAGGTCCATGAGTGCCACGCTACCGGGATACGCGGTCGACCCCGTCCTCACGAAGGATCGCGATGAACGCGTCGTTCTTGCGTTGCCGACGCCGCAGACGGTCTCCGTGCCCGCCGCGTCGTCGGGCGAACCCTCGGGAAGCGTGACGCCGCGCGAGGCAAGGCACGCCCGAACGCCGTCGTACCGGGGCTTGCCGTCCACGTAATCGAAGTAGTCCGTTTCCGTGTACGCGGGGCGTGACGCCGTGGGCGTCGAAGTACTCGGTGAACGTGCGGCGCCACGCCGCCATGTGGACGTCTGCCGTGGGCGTGATGACGCCGTCGAGGTCGAACAGCGCGGCTTCGAACGTCGCGCCCGGGCGCTGCGGAATCAGCCAGTGGCTGGCTCGTGGGGGGCACGGATATCTCCCTTGGGGTTGCGCGGACAGATCCTCTCCGACGACGCTGTCCCGCAGACCGACGCCTGCGGCGAGGATGCATTGTCTTCCAGGGTACTGGCGCGCGAGGCGGTCATGCGGCGCCTGTCGCTTCGCGAGCCTTTCGGATATCGTTATCGAACGCGAACGACGCCGCCGCCGTCGTATCGCCCCAAAGTCGTGGGGTGCGGCAGCGCAGCCGTCCGACCCTCGCCAAGGAGAAGCCTCATGTCCCCCGACCAACTTACGTTCGACAACCCCGTCGAGCGACACTCGCACATCGTCCCCCACGCGTCGTGGCAGCCCCTGCCCGGGCTGGACGCCGAACTCGACCCCAAGGCCGACCACGGCGAGGAGACGTACCGCGGCACCGGCCGCCTCATCGGGCGCAAGGCGCTGATCACGGGCGCGGACTCCGGCATCGGCGCCGCGGTCGCGATCGCTTTCGCCCGCGAGGGCGCGGACGTCGCCATGAGCTACCTTCCCGAGGAGACAGGTGGACGCGGACGCGATCGCCGCGGTCATCACGGCGGAGGGCCGCACCGCCATCCAGCTTCCCGGCGACATCCGGGACCGCGAGTTCTGCCGGACTCGCTCGTGGCCGACGCCGTCAAGGGCCTCGGCGGTCTCGACATCCTGGTCAACAACGCGGCGCACCAGGTGTACCACGAGACGTTCGACGAGCTCGACGAGGAGGACCTCGATCGCACGATCAAGACCAACCTCTACGCGATGTTCTGGATCACGCGCGACGCGCTCCCCCACCTGGCGCCCGGCTCCACGATCATCAACAGCACCTCGGTGCAGGGCTACAACCCCTCGCCGATGATCATCAACTACGCGACGACCAAGTTCGCGATCAACGGCTTCACGAAGGCTCTGCCGCAGGACCTCGCGCCGCGCGGCATCCGCGTCAACGCCGTCGCCCCTGGGCCCGTGTGGACGCCCCTGCAGGTCTCCGACGGCCAGCCGACGGAGAAGCTCAACGGGCTTCGGCGACAGCTCGTGGCTCGGTCGCACCAGCCAGCCGGTGGAGCAGGCCCCCGCCTACGTGTTCCTCGCGTCGCCGGAGTCCAGCTTCGTCGTGGGCGAGGTCATCAACGTCAATGGCGGCGCGAACGTGCCGTAGCGGTGCGCGCGGTGCGCTACTCGTGAAGGTCGAGCGAGCGCACCACGGCGTCGAAGAGCGCCTCGAGATCCGAGTTGTACGTGTACGACGAGACGGAGACCGCCGTCAGAGGCGCGCCCGCCTGCGTGAAGCGCCCCTTCGCGAGCGGAACGATGACGTAGCTGGTCCGCAGTCCCCACTCGTCGTCGGACGTCACCTGCACGGCTTCCCGCCCGTCCACGGAGATCGTCGTTGCCTCAACGTCGGTAGCACCCGTCTTTTCGATCGCGGCGATAATCGACTCCCGATCCGTCGCCCCCGTAAGAGCGTGGACGTGGATCTGAGTGAGCGCGTCGCCTCCCTCTATGCCGATGTCGACGTAGCACGCCGAGGCATACGGCGAGAGAACGTAGGGGGCACGGGGGCTCGTGCTGAAGTCGAAGCAGACGGACTCGACGTGCCGCCCGTCCATCGAGACGGGCGCGTCATCGACGGCGATCGTCGGGGTCGAAGTGGTCACGACGGGTGACGGCGCTGCGGTTGAGGGAGCGATTGGCGAAGGCGATGGAGACGATACCGCCTCGGCCTCCGGTAGGGGCGGCGAGACCGTCGTCGTCGGTGACGAGCAGCCCGCGAACGCGGCCGCGACACACGCGACGCCCACTCCTCGCGCGACCGCCCGAAAACCCCAGTGGTGCGTGCCCCTGTCCGTCATGATGAGCCTCCTTGCGTCGTCGGTGGCACCACCGTAGAAGCCGCGCGAGGAGCGTGGGAGTTATCCACAGAACCTGTGGATAACCGGGGACCGGGGCCGGGGGAACCCTCGCGCGTGGCTACGCGCGGTCGGCGGGGCGATCCGACGACGGAGCCTTCGCGGCTCCCCACCTGCGCGTTCCGGTCCACGCGGCGACGAAGGCGCCGATGACGATCGCGATGTCGCCAACGCTGACGGTGTTGGCGAGCGGAAGCGGGGCGGGCCACGCGAAGACGTCGCCGAGCCACGGCAGTACGGGGTGCTCGAGGACGGCCGCGTTGGCGAAGGCGGGGTTGGGGTCGATGCCAGCTGCCGCGTATGCTCCCGGGCTCACGGGCAGGACGCCGCCGTTGAGCGCGATCGTGATCCCGTTGGACAGCGCCCCCGCACCCACGAACCACACTCCCGCGATTTTCCGGTTCAGCCACAGGAACGCGATGCCGACGGCGTAGGTCAGCACGTGGAGCGTCGCGGCGAGCGCCTCGGGCATCGCGACCGTGATGATCACCACCTGGAGCGCGAGCGCCCCCCAGATCAGGAGGGGAAGTCGCCAGGAGCCGAGGAGGAGTCCCGCGGGCCATCGCAGGGCGAGCAGCGGAGACAGCACGGCTATCCCACACGCCGCCAATACGAGCACGATCAGTCCTTCGCCGTCGGTCCGGACGCCCGCCGTTCGGCTTCGAGCCTCGCGCGGATGTCCTCCGGCGCGACGGGGTGGCCAAGGTGATAGCCCTGTCCGATGACGGCTCCGAAGCCGCGGAGAACGTCCGCCGTCTGCTGATCCTCGATCCCCTCGGCGACGACGCGCAACCCGAGCGCGCGGGCAAGATCAATGGTGGATTGAACGATGATCAGGTCTTGGCTGTCGGTGCCGATGTCGCTGACGAAGGATCGATCGATCTTCAGTTCGTCGATCTCCAGGCGTTTGAGGTAGCCCAGGGACGCGTTGCCCGTCCCGTAGTCGTCGATCGCGATGGCGACGCCGCGCTCGCGCAGGGCCCGGATGACGACGTCGGTGCGCGTCGGGTCGGCCAGGATGCCGGTCTCTGTCACCTCGAGGACGAGGGCGCTCAGGGGAACCTCGTGGATCGCGGCCGTACCTGCGACGAGGTCGGGCAAGGTGAGGTCGGACAGGTGGCGCGCGGACAGGTTCACCGCCATGCGGAGGTCGTGTCCCGCCGCTCGCCACAGGGACACCTGGCGCAGGGCGGTGTCGAGGACGAACGACGTCAGGGGGTAGATGAGCCCCGAGTTTTCGGCAAGCGGGACGAACTCGTCGGGGCCGATAGGGCCGCGCTCCGGGTGATCCCAACGAACGAGGGCCTCGACGCCCACGGTCCGTCCGGTGACCAAATCGACCTGCGGTTGGTAGGCGACGTACAGCGCCTTCTGGTCGAGCGCGGTCTTGAGGTCCGCGAGGAGCTGGAGTCGCTCAACGGTGTTCACGTCGAACTCGGGCGCGTAAATGCTGATCATGTCGCGCTCGACCTTCGCTTGATACAGCGCGATATCGGCGTTCTTCATGAGCGTCTCGCTGTCGGTGCCGTGGTTCGGCGCGATCGCGACCCCGACGCTCGCCCGGACGAGCAGTGCCAGGCTCTCCACGGGGACGGGCCAATCGAACGAGCTGGCGAGGTCGAGCGCCGCCCGACGCGCGGCGCTGAGACCGCCGTCGACCACGACCGCGAACTCGTCTCCTCCGACGCGGTAGACGGACGTGCCTTCCGGCGTTGCGTCGACGAGGCGGCTGGCGACCTCGCGGAGGATCCGGTCTCCGACGGGGTGGCCGAGCGTGTCGTTGAAGTCCTTGAAGTGGTCGAGGTCAAGGAGGACCAAGCTGGGTCCATCGGACCCGGTGAGGCGGGAGGTCGCGAGGGCGTGGTCCAACTCGCGGCCGGCGAAGCCGCGATTGCCGAGGCCCGTGAGCGAATCGTGCGTCATGGCGTGCGCGTGGCGGGCCGCGGCCGTCGCGAAGAGGTGGGCGACCACGACCGGGGCCCCCAGCAGCGCGAGGGGGCCGACGCCGTCCGCCGCGACCACAGCGGCGATGCCGCCGACGCTGAGGAGCACGATGTTGGTCATGAGGAAGTCCCGCACGTCCTCGCGCAGGACGGAGGCGAGCGATTGCGGGATCGACAGCGAGACGACGCCGGCGACCAGCACCCAGTTCACGCTGAACATCACGATGCCCGCGACGAGGAGGGGCACGATGTCTCGCGGCTCGACGATCGAGGGGCCGCCGGGGAAGGGTGCGGGTTCTAGCCACGCGTAGACGGCGCCCGCGCTCAGGACGCTGATCGCGTACTGCGCCGTGTTGAACAGGGACTTCTTGGGCTCGCGCCGTTGGTGCAGATCGTCAGCGAGGCTCGCGATCACCTGAACCGCGATGGCAATCCCGACCCCGGCTACGGGAATGAGCGCGAGAACGAACGGCGCCGAGGTGGAGAGGGTTCTCTCCTTGGATCGCACGGTCACGACGAGCGGCTTCACCTCGCCCGCGATCGCCGCGACGGCGAGGAACGATGACGGCCAGATCACTACCTGGGCAAACGTCGTCGCCCACGGGGTTCCAACGAGAGAAAATACGACGCTCGCGAGGCCGAGCGCACAAACCGTTGTTATGTAGAACGCAAGGCGCGAGGGCGACGCCAAGAAAGGTTTCTTGACGCCACCCTCGCGCGCGAGTTGGTTCAGTTCCACTTCCAACCGGCACCAACGAGCGTCGCGACGGCGACGAGGGTGCTCGCGCTGGCGGTAATGCGAACGATGCGGCTGTTCTGGAAGACGGTCCACTTGTCCATGAGAATCTCCTCTGTTGGCGCAAGGGCGGCAACCGGATCCGATTCTGGCGTGCTGAGAACGCCAGGACGGTTTTCACCTACGTTTCCAACCGTCGCCCCCGCAAATGTCGGTCGCCGAATGACGGCCTAACCCATCTTCTCTCAATCGACGCCTAAAGCCCATATCGCAACGCCCAGTGTGGTGTACGTCACTCCGTGGAGCTCCTCATCGTCGTGTTATTATATGAACATCCGCTCAGATATTCAGGAGTCACGATGCCCGACGCCCCCCACCTTCACTCCCCGCTCCCCCGCGGCGTCGGCGGGAAGGCGGCCGAGACCCTTGCCCGCCAGTTCGCCGTGCTCTCCGACCCGTCCCGGCTTCGCCTCGTCTACGCGCTCCTCGAGGGCGGTTCCATGTGCGTCAGCGACATCGCGGCCGCGGCCACGCTCGGCGAATCCGCGACGAGCCACCAGCTCGCCAAGCTACGCGCGTCCGGGGTGGTCGCCTCCGAGCGGCGCGGGCGCGAGATCTGGTACCGGATCGCCGACGCCCACGTGCGGATCCTCCTCGACGTCGCCGCCGAGCACTACCTGACCGAGAGTCACCCGGGAGAGACGCGCTCGTGAGCCACGCGCACGCCCACTCCCCCGCCTCGGCAGGCGGAGCCCACCGGCGCGCCCTCGCGATCGTGCTCGCGCTCGTCGCGGGCCTCGTCGTCGTCGAGGTGGGCGCGGGCCTGCTGACCGGGTCCTTGACGCTGGTCGCCGACGCCGGCCACATGGCCACCGACGCGCTCGGGGTCTCCATGGCGCTCGCGGCAATCTCCGCCGGAGCGCGGGCCGCCAAGCACCCGTCCCGAACCTTCGGCAACTACCGCTGGGAGGTGCTCGCTGCGCTCGCCAACGCGGCGCTGCTCGTCGGCGTCAGCGCGTTCGTCGCCTACAACGCCGTGCGCCGCCTGGCCGACCCGCCCGAGGTCCACGCGTGGCCCATGCTCGCCGTCGGCGTCGTGGGGCTTGCCGTGACCGTGACCGCTTTCCGGCTGCTGCGCGCGGGCCAGCGCGAGTCGCTCAACGTGCGCGGCGCGTACCTCGAGGTGCTCGCGGACATGATCGGCCAGGCGGGGGTGATCGTCGCGGCCGCGCTCATCCTCGCCACGGGCTGGCGGTACACGGACGCCGTCGTGGCGCTCGCGCTGTCGGTGTTCATCGCGCCCCGGGCGATCGGGCTGGGCCGCGAGGCGCTGCGCGTCCTCACGCAGTCGGCGCCCGCGTCCGTGGACGTCGAGGCGCTCTCGCGCGAGCTCGCTGGGGTGCCCACCGTCACGGGCGTGCACGACCTCCACGTGTGGACGCTCACCTCCGGCATGGACGTGGCGAGCGTGCACCTGGTCAGCTCGGGCGCCGACGTCCGGGCCGTCACGACGGCGGCGCAGCGAGTTCTCGCGGGGCGGGGCCTGGAGCACGCCACGGTCCAGGTGGACGCGTCGGACGACGCCGAGGGCTGCTGCGTCGAGTGGTAACGCCGTCCGCGTGGGCCCTAGCGGCGACCCCGAACCTCTTCGGAGTACATGAGTGCCTGATTGGGGTCGAACACGGCACTCATGTACTCCCAGGGCGCTTCAACAGGGCAATCCGCGCCGTTTGGGCTGTCAACCTGACGCCCCCCGTCATGCGTCAACCATGTAAGCGCGCGAAGGCGCAACTACCTGGGAGGGGAACATGACATCCACAATGAAGCTTGGCCTCGGACTTGCCGCGGCGATGCTCTCGCTCGCGGCGTGCACGCCGCCCGCAGCGTCGGTCACCGCCACGGCCACCGTCACCGCGGCACCGTCGGCAACCGGAGCCCCGGCCTCGACGCCCACTCCGGCGGCGACGCCAACACCGGGCACCACCACGCCCGCCCCGACCGTGACGACCGTCGCGGACTACGACTTCACTCGGTACGAGTTCATGCACGCGGGTGATCGCTACTCCGACTACGCGGGGCGCTCGGACGTGACCATCAGCCCGCTGGCCCCCTGTCCGTGGGTCGCCGACGTGACCGTTCCTGGTCAGGACCCCAACGTCACGGTCGGATGGAACGCCGACCAGGTCGCGCCGACCGGAACCGCTCGAATCTTCACCATGTACGGCGACGTGGACACGGTAGCGCGCTTCTCGCCGCCCCTGAACGCGGAGGGGATCGGCATCGGAACGCCGCTATCCACCGTGCTTGCCACGTATCCGGGAAGCGCGACCCACATCGAAACGAACTCCGGATACGGATCCTCGATCCACCAGGTGCGTGTCGACGATCCCGCGTCCGACGGCCGCTACTACTTCTGGGCGTACAGCGATACCGGTCGTATCTTCCGCATCGACTTCGGGCTCTTCCCCACGGACGCGTACTGGCCGAACGGCTGGGACTGCGTCGACTAGGAAGCTTGTCGACTAGAAGGCCTACCGCCGCGGTGGAAGAAACACGGCGACAATGGACGCCGCCGCGGCGGGGACAAGGAACGCGTCCGCCGGTCCCCACACCAGGAAGGCGATCGGGGTGAGGACGACGGCCGAGGCGATCGAGACCGCTGGCCACGCCTTCCCTCGGATCGCCAGCGGCAAGGCGGCTGCGGCAACGAAGAGCCCGGCGAGAGCGATGCGCCCGAGTAGATGCCCGACGCCGCCATCGTTCCGGCGCGTCGATGACGATATTGTTCCCCGTCTCGTCTAGACACCGTGACGTTCACGACGAGATTGATCGATTTCACCGTCGCCTCGAGGTAGATCAGCAAGAACGCGCCCGCCGACCGTGAGGACGAACGCGAGGATCTGGACGACGCGCTTGGGCGTGAGGTAGCGCGGCAGGCGCGGCGTGTCGCCAGCGGCGCGGGACTCTGCGATCGCCGCCTGCGCCACGTCGGCGGGGTCGCCCAGGGGGCGATGACGTCGGCCGGATCCTCGCCGTCGGCGATCGCTTCGATCAGGTGGGCGCGCAGGCCGTCGACGATCTCCGCGCGCTCGCCGGAGGCCAAGGCGCCGAGGCGCCGATTGACGCTTCGAAGCCAGCGCGTGGCGTCGGCGGGAAGCTCGACGGCGGTCTTCATGATGGCCTCCTGAGGGTTCGGTCAACGGCGTCGCGGAGCGGCTCCCACGTGGACTGGAAGGCGCCGAGCGCCTCGCGCCCCGCGTCGGTAAGCGTGTAGTACTTGCGGGGGCGCCCGGCGTCGGACTCCTGCCATTCGCTCTCGACGAGCCCCGCCGTGCGCAGGCGCGCCATCAGCGGGTACAACGTGCTCTCGCTCGCGACGAGGCCGTCCGCTTCGAGGCGCCGGGCGAGCGCGAGCCCGTAGGCCTCGCCGTCGCCGATGATCGCGAGCACACAGAACTCGACGATCCCCTTGCGGAGGTTCGTGAGAACGCGCTCTTCGGTATCCATGCGATAGACGTTATCGTGTAATGCAAGGTATAGCAAGGCGTCATGGGAGCGTGGACCTCCCTGGAGTACATGAGTGCACGTTTCGGGCCGAAGACGGCACTCATGTACTCCAGGGGCGCTTGACACGGCAGATCCTCGCGAAAATGCGCACTCCTATGCCGCAAGGGCGCCCGAAGGGGCGAGCCCATGCCGCCAACGCGTCAGCCGAGCACGTCCCCGGCAGAGTCCGAGGCGCGCGCCCGCGCGGACGCGCCGGGCCAGCTCCGCGCAGGTAACCCAAGCAGTGCTAGTCGCTTCGCAGCCACGCGCGGAACAGGGCGTCGAATTCCGTCGCCGGGCCGGGCGCGACGCGCTCGACGACCGCCGCCTCCAGGCGCGCGTGCAGCGCGCGAAGGTACCCGAGGAGTTCGGGTGGGACCCGGTAGCGCGCCTTCTCGCCTAGCCCGCTCTTAGCCGCCAAGAGGTCGTCGATCAGCCGCCTGGCATTCACGTCCGTCACCACGGCGTCGGCGAGATCGGCGAGCCTCATCGGGGGCGAGTCGCTCCGGTCGAGGCTCCACTCGGCGGCGAGCGCCGTGCGGAGTGCGTAGAGGAACTTCTTGAGGCGCACCTCCTTCGCGCCGAGCGCTTGCGCGAGCTGCTTGGTGGATAGCGCAAGGTAGTGGTGGAACGACCGGTCTCGACGGTAGGTGGCTGCGGCGAGCGCCCGAACCGCGTCCGCGAAGCCCTCGGCCTCGCGATAGACGATGGGCGAGTCGAACCACTCGATCACGGTCGCGTTCCCCGCGCGGAGCAGCCCGAGAGACTTCCGGAGGTCCCACCCGGAGATGTCCATCTCGTCGTCGATCGGGATCTCGATGACGTCGCGGCCGGATTCGATCGAGAGGTACCAGTCGCGCGGGCGCACGTAGACGAACCGCACGTCGTAGTCGGAGTCCGGGCTCGCGAAGCCCCACGCGCGCGAACCCGACTCGCACGCGAACAGGATGCGCACGTGATGCTCAGCCTCGACGGCGTCCAGGTGCGCCAGGATTTCGGTGCGCTTGGCTGGCGAGACGGCGTTCATGGGGATGACGTTAGCGGAAGCGCGCGAGGAAGCCCTCGATGGACGCAAGCTCAACCGCCGAGATCCCCACGGAGGGGTCGGGAGCTATCGCGAGCATGGCGTCGGGCTGAAGTTCCCGAAAGTCCCTCTCGTCGAACTCATCCGCCGCTTCGTCGTCCACCCAGACAAACGGGCGCGGGTCCTCCTCAATGTGCGCGATGACCGCGCGATACTTGGCCCCAGCGCGAGCGAGAGAGCGCTCGTCGTCGGAGGCCGTCGGCGACCGCCCGGAGCGCGAGTCCCAGCGAATCCAGTCGCTTCCGTGCAACCCGAGCGCAGGGTTGATGCTCGATAGGGAACACTCATTCCAAGTCGTGAGCCAGACGAAGCCAGCGCCCGATGCCACCACGGAAGCGTTGATGCGGCGCACGAGTTCCCGCGAGTAGAGCACGGGGTAGTACGCGCCTTCACACTCAAGCTCCGTCCGGACAATGTGCCCGAGTGCCGCCGCATGACGCTCGGTAGCGCGCCTTCCGCCCAAGATGTTGACGACGCCGTCGAAGTCGAGAATCAGTAGCGGCGCCGTCACTTGTCGTCGCTCACGGTGTCGTACCTGGCGATCTCGCGGATCGCACCGACGATGTTGGCGTTCAGTTCACGGAGCCGCTCCGCAGGGATCCAGCGCTCGAGTACATCGCGCCCGCCCACCTGCTGGACGGGAAACGCCGCCAGGAACTCGTCTCTCACGTCGAACTCGTATACGTAGCCGACGCCGGCGTGCGGCACGTTCCACTCGCGGGCGATCCTGGTCGCGTACCACTCGTTCATCACGGGATAGAAGATCGGCTGTTCGGGGAGGCGCGGCGGCCACTCGCGGTAGCCCGACGCCGCCACGAGATCGCGCTCCTTCGGCCCGGTCGGGCGGTAGAGGCGGGTGGTTCCGGCGGGCTGAGGGGCGCTCTCGGTCATGAGGCGAACGCTAACGCAACCTCGCGCCGCGCGCCTTATCCCGCCGTCGAGCGGTCCCGACAAGCCTGCCAGCGAAGAAGGCGCGGGCGGCAATCAGCCGCCCGCGCCTTCACTGCCGTGCGCTAGAACCCTCGCGAGAACTCCGCGACCAGCTGCGGGCACCGCCGCGTCGAAACCGGCGATGTCGAGCATGCCAGCGTCGTCCGGGTCGGCGATCGAGAAGCGCGTGGCCGACGTGGCGAGCACGATCAGCTCGCGCGTCGATCCCCGTGGCCGCCGATACTGCTCGAGCGCCTCGTGCGGGTGGATGTCGCCCACCCAGGTCTCGTTGTCCGTCGTCACGATGAACGTGTCCACCTCGAGACCCCGCTCCTTCGCGTAGAGCATCGGAAGCGCGCAGTCGGTCGGGCCGAACGGCAGACCGCCAAGACCTTGATCGCTGCGTCGAGCCGCATCCTCGGGCTGATCGTCAGTTCCGCTCACCGACGACGCGTACTCCCCCTTGCCCGCGGCCTTCGCCCGATCGTTCGGGCCGAGGTACACCTGCCCGCGAGACCCACCGGTGAACCCGATGATGTGCGTCTCCGGCTCGGTCGCCGCGAGGACGAGGGCCAGCCCCGTCGTCGCCTCGCGCGGAGTCAGCGGGACTCCCGCAACCTGACCGAACGACATCGAGCCGGAAACGTCCATCGCGATCAGCGTGCGCTTGCCCGCCGGCTCCACGTTCACGAAGGAACGGTAGAACGCGGCGTCGAGCGCGTCGATGATCTTCGAGTTCGGATTCCAGCTCGAGCTGCCCCGAATGCCTCGACCGGAGGCATAGGTGTTCAGCGCGATCAGGACGTTGAGCGGGTGGATCCGCGCCTTCTTCAGCGCCTCCTCGTCCGTCAGCCGCGCCGCGATGTCCTTCGCGGCGCCCCCAAGCGGCTTGATGACGCCGATGCGGGTGAGGCGCGGGAGTTGCCGGATCGAGGGCCCCAAGGGGAACGTTCCCCTCCAGCAGCGCCTCCCAGACCTTCGGCTCATTGAGCGCCTCGCGTGGGAAGCATCTCCCACGTGAGGCCGTGCTCGCGGATGATCCCGGGCAGTTCCTTCGGCGTCGCCTCCTGAGCGAGTGCGTAACCCGCGGACGATGGCAGGCACGTCGCCAAGGTCGTCCTCGCAGGATCCACTCACCGAGCCCTTGGAACGCCGCGGTCCTCGGACTTGCGGGTGTGCCTTGCGGAACACGTCGCGGTGCGTCCAACCGTCGCGCTGACGGTACTTCACCGCCTGGTAGGCGACCTGGTCCACGGACTTGTCCGTGTACCAGTGCCGCGACCGCCGGGTGAGGGCGCGGCCCCAACCACGGAAGTGCTGCGCGTACGTGAGGAACGCCGAACAGCGCGGTCGCCGTGCGCGCCACCTCGGGGCAGCTTCGAGAGCGCGTAGGCGCGGTCCTCGTCGCTTCCGTACGACGCGGCGATCGCCAGGGCGAAGAGCGCGGGGTCCTGCTTCGGGTGCGCGGCCACCGACGGAGACCTCGACGATCGTGTCGACGAGCTCACGCGCCTTGGACGGACTCAGCGAGCTGGATGAGCGTCTTGGCGTTGTCCCGGGTGAGAGTGGCGCCCGACTCGTAGAACGACGTGTCGGAACCGAGGATCAGGAAGCGCTTGGCGCGATCCATGTCGGTGACCTTGAAGGTGAAGCCGCCTGCGCTGTTGCGCTTCTGGCCCTTGGCGGCCTTGCGCGACTGAGGCGTGGCGGCCTTGCCCGGGCGCTTGATGATGCCGGACAGATTCTTGTTTGCCATGGTGCGTAATCCTTTCAGTGTTCGGCTCGCCGCGCGCGGCGAGCATGGTGGAGGTGACGACGGAGCGGGGCGAGCATGGGGTGAGGATCGGAGACCCGTGGCGCGGTTGCCCGCGACACGGGATGACGCTCTATCCAATTGAGCTACCGCGGCGAACCGCAGGCGGGACTCGAACCCGCAACCTTCCCGTCCGTAGCGATAACCGATATCTCGTCGGCTCGCCCCGCTCGGCGTCGTTGGTGGCCGCGATGCGGCCGAATTGGGCAAGCGAGCATGGGATGAGGATCGAAATGCGGCACGGGGCCGCGGCGCGGAGTTCTCCAACGCCCACCTGAAGATCACCGATGCCTCGTCGGCTCGCTCACATCTGCTCGTGGTCGTGCTGAGTGTTCTGATGTCCTGGTGTGGGCGAGCATGGGGGTGAGTATCGGACTGCTCTGCCACTGAGCTAACGCAGCCGGAGCTGCGGACGGGATTCGAACCCGCGACCTGTTCATTAACTGTGATAACCGATATCTCGTCGGCTCGCCGTACCCAAGACCGATGGCCGCGATGCGACCGAAAGAAGCGAGCGAACATGGGGTGAGGGTCGGAACGGAATCCGCCCGCAAGGCGGAGGATTCCTGCAGGGGTTGGGATCCCATCCGAGGCGGGACTCGAACCCGCATGCAGCCGAAGCCGCTTTGCCACGAGAACCGACATCTCTTCGGTTCGCTCACGATAGGCGACGAGCATGCGAGTCGCGGGAGGGGTCGGGAGAGGATAACCCTCGTGCTTCGGCTCGCCGTTGGTCTATTGATGACGTGAGTGAGGCCCTTGGGGCCTCGAGCGCACTGTGGAGTTGTCAATGTTCGGGGGGAGCGTGGACGCACGCGGCGCGGCGGAGTGCTTGAGCATGCCGGGGTTCCGTGGGGCTGTCGCCAGTCACGGTGGGGCGCGGGTCGCGCGGGGCCGAGCGGTGGAGTGCTACCGCGTTCTGCCCGACACGAGCCGATCCTCGCGCTCGGCCGTCGGCCTGCCGAAACCTCGGACGTGTTGCCCGGTTTCTGGCGCGCTGGGGCGCGTCAGATTCGCGGCTTTGGAGCCGCCGAGCAACGTGGACGTTGCGGTCATCTCGCACCCCTTTCGTGATCGGTGTGTCGATGCGTCACCGATCGAATGACCGGCGACTGGCGAACTTAGCACCTCTGGGCGTCGGTGCGCGAGCGTCGTTACCGAACCGTTGCCTTCGAGAGGCAGGACACGCGACGGACGCGCTCCGTGTCCTGCCCCGTCGGCGCACGCGACGGTACAGGTGGACGTTGCGGACGACGCCGGGGGCTGCTCCGTCGAGTGGTAGGCGCGAACGCTAACGCAGCTTCGCGCCGTGGGCCTTCTCGGTCGCGGCGATGATCGCGTTCCGCACGCCGAGGATCTCCTCCGCTGCGAGCGTGTGGTCCGCCGCGCGCAGCGACACGGACACGGCCACCGACTTCCTGCCGGCGCCCACCTGCTCGCCCGCGTAGACGTCGAACACCCGCGCGTCCTCCAGCAGCTCCCCCGCGGCCGAGCGCACGGTAGCGACGAGCGAAGCCGCCTCGAGCCCGGCGTCCACCACGAACGCGAAGTCCTCCTTGGCCATCGGCTGCGTCAGCACCGGTGCGGCGGCAACAACCAGCCCCTCTGAGGCCGCCGTGATCGCGTCGAGGCTGAGCTCGAACGCCACCGCCCGCGCGGGCAGGCCGAGGGTCTCCAACACCTTGGGATGCAGCTCGCCCGCGTGGCCCACCAGCGTGCCGTCGTCCAGGCTCAGCGCGGCGCACCGTCCCGGGTGCCAGGGCTCGTGCGCGTCGTTCGCCGCGGTCAGCGCAACCCCGGCCGTCGAGGCCACGGCCATCGCCGCGGCGACCGCGTCGGTCCAGTCCGCGGGCTCGGCCGTGACGTTCCAGCCCGGAAGCGTACGATTCCCGGCGAGCAGACCCGCCACCCGGCGCTCCTCGAACGGGAGCGCCTTGTCGATTGCCGCGAGTTCCTTGTCCGACGGCCGCCCCGTCGCCTCCGGGTTGGGCGCGGTTCCCGTGCCCTCGGCGCGGTCGATCTTGCCGATCTCGAAGACCGCGAGGTCCGCGGCGCCCCTGCCTGCATTGATGGTGGCGGCGTCCACGAGCGTCTCGATGAGCATCGTCCGCATGAACGGGATGTCCGCGTTGAGCGGATTCGCGAGGCGCACCGCGCTGCGGCGCGCGTCCTTCGCGGGGATGCCGAGCGCGTCGAGGCGCTCCTCGGACACGAACGGGTACGTAAGCACCTCGGTCATCCCGCGCTCCGCGAGCGTGCGCGCCACCGAGCGGCGGACGCGCTGCGCGTGCGTGAGACCGCGGCCTGCCGGCGCCTGAGGAAGAACGGACGGGAGGTCGGCGTAGCCCTGGAGCCGCGCCACCTCCTCCACCAAGTCGATGGGCGCCCTAAGATCGGGCCGCCACGCGGGCGGAACCACCGTGAGGACGGCGGGCCCTGCGTTCCCGGACTTCGACACGGCGGCGGACTTCGCCGACACCACGCATCCGACCTTCTCGAGCGACTCGCGCACGAGCGCGGGCCCGTACGTCACGCCGACGATGCGGTCGGGCAGGTCGACGGGCATGACGATCGCGGAGACGGGGGCTACCTCGTTGACATCCGTGTAGGCGTCGTCGATCTCGCCGCCGCCGAACTCCTGCATGAGCCGCAGGGCGCGCTCCACCGCCACCGGCGCGAGCGCGGTATCCACGCCCCGCTCGTAACGCTTGGACGCCTCCGAGCCGAGCTTGTGACGCCGCGCGGTCCGAGCGATGGTCACCGGGTCCCAGTGCGCGGCCTCGAGTAGCACATCTGTGGTCGTCGCGGAAATCTCCGTCTCGAGCCCGCCCATGACGCCGCCGAGGCCGATGGCGCGCTTGCCGCGCCCGCCCTTCGAGTCCGTAACCAGGATGTCCTCGGCGTCGAGGGCGCGTTCCTCGCCGTCGAGCGTGACCAGGGTCTCGCCCTTCTTCGCCCGCCGCACCACGATGGGCTCCACCACCGTCGCGAGGTCGTAGGCGTGGAGCGGGTGGCCGAGTTCCAGCATCACGTAGTTGGTGACGTCAACGGCGAGCGAGATGGGACGCATCGCGGACTGCGTGAGCCGCTTCTGCATCCACGCCGGGCTGGGCGCGCTCGGATCGAAGCCGCGCAGCACGCCGCACGGCGAATCGGTCGCAGCCGTTGTTCCCGCGGATGGGCGCCTGGTCGTCCAGCTCCACGGAGAAACCCCCGGAGGGCGAGCCGGAAAGCGCGATCGCGGCGGGGTCGCGGTACGCGGCCCCGGTGGAGTGCGAGTACTCGCGCCCCACGCCGCGCATGGAGAAGCAATACCCGCGGTCGGGCGTGATGGTGATCTCGAGCGTCTGCTCCCCCAGCCCCAGGAGCGCCAGCGCGTCCTGGCCGGGCGTCAAGGCGTCGGCCGCAAATCCCATCCTCGTCAGCACGATGATGCCGTCGTGGTCGTCGCCGAGGCCGAGCTCCTTCTGGGAGCAGATCATGCCGTCGGAGACGTGGCCGTAGGTCTTGCGCGCGGTGATCGCGAAGTCGCCGGGAAGGACCGCACCAGGGAGCACGACCACCACGAGGTCGCCCGCCTCGAAGTTGTGGGCGCCGCAGACGATGCCCCGGCTCGCGGGGAACTCCTCGGTCGCGTCGTCGTTCAACTCGCCGACGTCGACGCGGCAGTAGTTGACCGTCTTGCCGTTCTTGTGGGTCTCCTTCTCAGCGCTCAGCACGCGGCCGACGACGAGCGGCCCGGTCACGCCGGAGCCGTTGACGCCCTCCTCCTCGAGCCCCACCTTGACGAGCGCGGCGGCGACGTCCTCGGGCGTCGAGCCCGGGACGATGTCCGTGACCTCGGCGAGCCAGGTCAGGGGTACGTACGGCATCAGACCCCCATCCCGAACTGGCGCGAGAAGCGCGCGTCGCCCTCGACCATGTCGTGCATGTCTGCCACTCCGTTGCGGAACATCAGCGTGCGCTCGATTCCCATGCCGAACGCGAACGCCGTGTAGACGTCGGGGTCAACGCCCGAGGCGCGCAGCACGTTCGGGTGGGTCATGCCGCAGCCGCCCCACTCGATCCAGCCGGTCCCCCGGCACGTCCTGCACGAGCCGTCGGAACCGTCGCACACGAAGCAGCGCAGGTCCATCTCCGCACTCGGCTCGGTGAACGGGAAGAAGGAGGGGCGCAGACGCGTCACGGCGTCGGGGCCGAACATGGCGCGCGCCAGGTGGTCGAGCGTCCCCTTGAGGTGCGCCATGGTGAGGCCCTTGTCCACGGCGAGGCCCTCGATCTGGTGGAAGACAGGCGTGTGGGTCGCGTCGAGCTCATCCGTGCGGAAGACCTTGCCAGGGCAGACGACGTACACGGGCAGGTCGCGCTCCAGCAGGGCGCGGACCTGGACGGGCGACGTGTGGGTGCGCAGAAGCTGGCGCGCCTCGGGAGGGTCCACGAAGAACGTGTCCTGCATCTCGCGCGCCGGGTGGTCCGGGTCGAAGTTGAGGGCGTCGAAGTTGAACCACTCGCTCTCCACCTCGGGCCCCTCGGCCACCTCCCAGCCCATCGCGACGAAGACGTCGGACATGGCCTCCTGAAGCGTCTCGAGCGGGTGGCGGGCGCCGGGAAGGGTCCGCTCCACCGGGAGGGTAACGTCCACGGCCTCCTCGACCAGGACGCGAGCGTCGCGATCCGCCTCGAGCTCCGCCTGGCGCGCCGCGATGGCGTCGTTCACGGCCGCTCGAGCCGGCCCGAGCGTCTTGCCCGCCGTCGCCTTGTCCTTCGCGTCGAGCGCGCCGATGCCCCGGTTGGCGAGCGTCAGGGGCGCCTTGTCGCCGGTGTGGGCGAGCCTGGCCTCCTTGAGCTCGTCGAGGCTCGCCGCCGCCTTGATCGCCGCAACGGCCGCGTCGACCGCGGCCTGGACGCCTGCGGCGTCGAGCGGCGACAGATCATCGGGCGTGGGCATGCGGGCCTCTCCGGGTCGGGTTCGCGGAAAGTCTACCGGGGTTACGTCGCTGTATCGCCGAGCCCGTAGAGGGCGATCGCGAGTTGGAGCTCTACAACAAAGACCATGAAGAAGATCATGCTCGGAAGGACGATTCTCAGCGCGACGGGCCACGTCTCCTTGGACACGATTGCGCGGTTGGCGAAGATCAGTCCGAAGGCGACGGCAAACCCGATGAGCCCTTGAATGATGAGGAGCAGAAGTACGGGAAGCAGCGTGATCGTCCACATCCACCCCGGCGCGCGTCCCGTGTTGGCGAGCTCCTCGCGCCCCCGGTACACGCGCAGATACCCGGGCATGCTGCCACGTACCTGAATCCGAATGGGCGAGCCATTCTTCGCGGGAACGAGGTAGGTGCCGAAAAACCCTCGACGAAGCCCGACGCCGCCCACCTCGATGCCCGGCCGGCCCGTCTTCCACTTCACGAGCTTGACGGCTCCCTTTGCCTCGGGAATCTTCAGGACGATGGGCCTACCCCCGGCGTCTGGCGCCTTCTTCATGGTGCTTTCCTCTCGAGATCTGACATGAGGGTACCGAACCGTGACCCGGCCCGTCTCCGAGCTACGTCGGGGAGCCCGGTGCAGCGTACGTCGCTCCGCGCCCAACCTGCTTCCCCGCGATCAGCGCGTCGTCCGCCCGGTCCAGCAACCGCGTGAGCGTGTCGCGCCTGTTCCCGCCCACCGCGAAACCGATCGAAGCCCCGACTCCGTCGTCGGCGTCGTCGCCCTCCCCCGCGATCTCGCGTACGCGGTCCGCGACCCGACGGCGCACATCCTCGGCGACGGTTTCCGCGTCCTCCCCCGGCGCGAGCCAACGGATCAGGGCGAACTCGTCTCCGCCAAGCCTCGCGGCAAGGTCTCGGGAATTGGAAACCTCGCCCAACGCCTCGGCCGCCGCACGGATGACCGCGTCGCCCTGCGCGTGACCCAGGCGATCGTTCACGCTCTTGAGCCGGTCGAGGTCCATCATCATCACGACGACGTGCTCGTGTCTCCGGACCGCCGCATCGACAATCTGTTCGCCTCGAAGGGCGAACTCGCGGCGATTCGCGAGACCCGTCAGCGGATCCGTCGAGGCGTGAGCCTTGAGGCGCAGCATGGGTTTGCGGAGCCAGATGATGACGAAACCCGAGAAGACCGTGAGCGCAGCCAAGACAGTGAAGTACCACGTTAAGGTTCGCTGAAACGCGGTGAGTCCTGGCGAGAGCTGCGACGCGTCCGCGCGAAGCTGAAGGGTCCAGGTGGTCTCGGCATCCCCGGAGAAGCGCGTCTCCAGCACACGATAATCCCCGTCCTCGTACACGCCATTCGCGGCCGTCCCGGAGTCACCGAGACCAAGGTCTTCGGCCGTAGGCGCCATCCCCGTTTCTTTCTCGACGCGGGACACGGTGTCCTGGTACGCGAGCGGGGCCGCGACCACCCGTCGGTCCGCGGACAGGATGAACGCCTCCCCGTCCCCGCCCAGCGGAAGCCCCGTGAGGTAGGCAGACAACGCCGCGATGTCGATCTCGACGAGAACGACAGCGCTAAGCGTTCCGTCACGTTCGAACGAGCCCATAGAAACCCCGACGACGGCGCCACCGGTGAGGTCAGACCGCGACGGCTCGAGCCACTGAACCGCGCTGGACGCGGACCCCTGGGTGTACCACACCGATTCCGTCGGTTCGAAGGAACGTGGACGAGTCTCGGTTGACTGGATGTGGAGGCCCGGCCCGAAACGAGACACAACCTCCTGCCCCGAGCCCGGATCCGCCATGATGACGACGTAGCCGTCGCCCTCGCGCGAGACCGCCGCATACCCTCCGTCCGGGTACGCCACCATCGCGCTCGCGACCTGCGCGACCGGTCGAATGAGGCTCAGGAGGTCCTGAACGTCGAACACGGAGGCGGCGGAGGGCGTCCCTTCCGTGGAGGAGGGCCCTTCCACCGGAAGCTCGAACACGGGCATATCGATCGCGGGCAGATCGATCGCGGGGGCCTCGTTCGGCCCCAGTCCGTCCCCATCGGGCGGTGGGTTACCCGTGCGCTCGCGGATCGTATCGGCCATCGTCGTCGCGGGGTCGACGAACGTCGATACTCGCTCGATGGTCACGGTAGAGACGTACGAATACAATTCATCGCTCGCCTGACGGGCGTCCCGCAGCGCTACGTATCCGGCGATGCTCGTCGCCCCCGCCTGGACCAGAATGAGCGCGCCCAACGGCGATCACGACGAGCAGAAACTCGGACATTCGGCGCCGTGTTCGCCGAACCGTCGTGTGCCGTCGCGCCATAGCGTCGATCCTACGGGGAAGGAGTGGTCCCCCCGAGGATCACGATCGTGACAAGGGCTCCCGCTACGACGTTCAAAATCGGGAGGATGATCTTGACGCGATTCGGGAACACCGGATTCTTGATGGTGACGAGGTTGAGGAACACCAGGACGATCCCAATGACGCCCCCGATGAACGGGTGAATCGCGATCAGGCCGATCGGAAGGAACGAGACGATCTTCGCCGCTAGAGGAGCGTCAGCGCCGAACTCGTAAATCAACTCGCCGTCAAGATAGAGCTTCTGGAAACCGGGCATCCAGCCAGCCGACCGCAGCGACGCTGTCTTCCCGTTCTTCAACGCGATGGTCCACGCCCCTCGGCGCTTCTTCAGCAACTCGCCGCCCTGGTGAATCGAATAGAAAACCCCGCTCGTTCCGAGCAGCTCGACCTTGCTCGCCGCCCGAGGAACGGGAAGCACAGCGATGTTGTCCGTCGCAGGGTCGCGCGGTTCCGACTTCATTTCGACCTCCTCGATCTGGCCGCGAGCCTACCAGCGCGCGCCGTGGACCTACTCGCCGTCTGCGGCGTACGCGACGCCCTTCCGTTCGGCCTTTCCGTGGATCAACGCGCCATCGGCCCTGCGCAGCAAACCGTCGAGCTTCAGCGACCCGCTGCGGTCGATCACGTAGCCAGCGGTCGCGCCCACGTTCGGTACCCCGGGCGCGATCGCGACCAAACGTTCCGCGACCCGCGAGCGTAGCTCCTCGACGCGATCCGCGACCTCGTCGTCGGTCTCCTCGTCCATGCGTTGAACCATGGCAAACTCGTCCCCGCCGATGCGCGCAACAAGGTCCCGCGCTCGGGTCCCGTCGAGAAGTGCTTCCGCAGCGGCGGCGAGCGCGGCGTCGCCTGCATCGTGGCCGAGCGTGTCGTTGATCGACTTGAACGCATCGAGGTCCACGAGCACCAGGAATAACGGCGTCCGGTCGGAGGAGGCCGACGCGACCATGCGGGATCCGAGGGACTGGAATTCGTGCCGGTTCGCGAGGCCGGTGAGAGCATCGGTGCTCGCCCTGCTCCGCATGCCCAGCAGCGGACGCCACACCCGAATCATGAGGATGACCGCGCCAAGGAACACGAGCGCAGACAACGCAGTCGTCCACACCACCGTCTTCTCCCACGCCCCGAGCGACGGGGCGAGACCGGATCGAGTGGCGCGCAGGTGAAGCACCCAGCCTGCGGCGAGCTTCGAGGGAAAGGCGCGCTCGACCACCGCGTACGCGCCGTACGAACGGAATTCCGAGTCAGAAATGTCGGTCGGGGTCGGCTGCACCCCGAGGTCCTCGCGAGTGGCCACCCTTCCGTCGTTTCGCGCGATGGCCTCGATGCGCTGCGTATACGCCCCCGGCGCGGCGACGACCGTTCCCTTCTGATCGAAGACGAAGGCCTCGCCGTCGTTGCCAACCGGCAGGCCATCGAGCACGACCGCGAGCTGGTCGAGCAGAAGGTCGGCCGCCACGACCGCGACGACGTTCCCGTTCGATCGGGCGGCCTGCGCTGCAGAGACGGCAGGGGTGACGCTCTCGAACAGAAGATACGGATCCGTCCAGGTGATCCCGGATTCCGCGACCGCGTTGACGTACCACGGGCGTGTCGTCGGGTCGTATGGGACGTCCTCGGCCTCGTGAACCGAACGGAGCAGGTTGAACGACTCGTCGTAGGTACGGACGGTGACGACGCGCGTGGGCTCCACCACGATGGCCCGCAACGTGTAGCCCCCCGCGTCGCGGCGCAATTCGACGTAGTCGCCGTTGGCCCATCCCACCTTGATGGCCCCCAGTTGCGGGCTCAGGTGGATGCGGTCATAAAGGTTGGCGGCGACAGCGTCGAGGTTGAAGGCGGCGCCGGTACGGCCCAGCTCCAGCACGGACTCCCCCACCGCGTCCTCCGCCGCCTGGGCGTAGCGCCCGACGCGTTCGATCGTGACGTCCCCGACGACGCCGAAGAGTTGCTGGGAGGCCGCGTTGGCGTCCCGCGACGAGAGGATTGCAGCCGAGATGGACGTTACGAGCTGAACCACCAGCATGGCGACAACAAGAACGACGGCGACGAGGAAACCTCGCCGCGCGGTGAATCCGCCACGCCCGCCGGGGTTGAGTTCGGCCACGGCTTAGCCATTCCTCTGTGCCGTCGCGCTCGCGAAGAGGCACAAGGTCGCGGCCGCGGCGAGGTTCAGACTCTCGGCGCGACCGAACATCGGGACGCGCACCGCCTCGGCAAGCGCGAGAGCCTCCGGCGCCAATCCGTGCGCCTCGTTGCCGAACATCCACGCGGTCGGAGGGGCAAGGGCAGCGGGAGACGCCGTGCCCTCCCCCAGCGCGACCGTGCCGCGGCCGTCGGCCGCAAGCACCCGTAGCCCGACGGCGCGCACGGCCGCCACGGCGTCGGCGAGCGATAGTCCCTCGATCACCGGAAGATGAAAGTAGCTCCCGGCCGACGCGCGGAGGACCTTGGGATTCGTCGCCTCGACGCTCTCCCCGGCAAGGATCACGGCGTCAGCGCCCGCGGCGTCGGCCGTCCGGATGACGGTCCCGGCATTACCAGGGTCGCGTACGTCGGCGAGAATGGCGACGAGCGTGGGCGCCTCGGGAAGCGAGGCCCCTTCGGCCCGTTCGAGTCCGACGACCGCGATCACGCCCTGCGCGTCTGCGCTCATCGCGTTCGCGACGTCGGGGCTGCATCCGTAGACGCGAAGCCCAGCCTCCGTCGCCTCGCGAGCGATCTCCGGGTGTCGCGCGTTCGCGGCCTCGGTGACGTAGACGTCCAGCACGGACTCCGCGGCGAACCGCACAGCCTCGCGCACGCCCTGCGGGCCTTCAACGACAAAGCGCCGCGCCCGCCGACGTGCCGAACGCCCCGCAAGGGCCTTGACCTGGGCGATACGGTCCGCTCTCACATTGGAGAGCGTGATCGCCACATCAAGACCCGCGGGGCGTCCAGACATGGAACTCAAGCCGCGGGAGCGTTGACGTCCTTCGGCAGCGCCGCCTTCGCGATGCCGACGAGCTTGGTAAACGCAGCAGGATCGCTCACGGCGATCTCGGCAAGCATGCGCCGATCGACGTCGACGCCTGCGGCCTTCAGGCCCTGGATAAACCGGTTGTACGTCAGGTCGTTCGCACGAGCCGCGGCGTTGATCCTCTGGATCCACAGCTTGCGGAAGTCGCCCTTGCGCGCCCGGCGATCCCGGTGGGCGTAGACGAGCGAATGGGTGACTTGCTCCTTCGCCTTGCGGTACAGACGGGACCGCTGGCCCCGGTATCCGCTCGCGCGATCGAGAACTGTCCGGCGCTTCTTCTGGGCGTTGACCGCCCGCTTAACGCGTGCCACTTCGGTACTCCTTGCGTGTTTCGGGGGGCTACTTGCCCAGAAGCTTCTTGACCCGCTTGGCGTCGGGTGCGGCCAGGATGGCATCCACGGAGACGCGACGCTTGCGAGCGCCGGACTTCTCCTGGAACTTGTGGACGTTCATCGCGTGGTTATGCTCCACCTTGCCTGTGGGCGTAATCCGGAACCGCTTCTTCGTCCCAGAGTGGGTCTTGTTCTTCGGCATGGCGCCGTCTCTCCTCATGTCCGGCCGTACCCCGGTCGGGGCACGGCGTCTTCGTGTTCGGGCTACGCGTCCGACGTCTTCTTCGGCGCCGCCTTCGCGGTCGTCTTGGTCGCGGGCTTCGTTGTAGACGCCTTGGTCGGCGCCTTGGTCGTGGTCTTCGCCGCAGCCTTCGGAGCCGCCTTGGCCGCGGGCTTGGCCGCGGGCTTCGCCGCAGGCTTCGCTACGGGCTCGGTAGCAGGCTCGGGAGCCTTCTGCTCGGCCGACTCGTCCTGCTTCGCGGGTTCGGGAGAACCCTTCGAAGCCTTCTTCGCCTCGCGCTCGGCATTGTCTGCTGCGACCTTCGCCTCGCGTTCGCGACGCGCCTCGTCCCGTGCTTCCGCCTTCTTGCGGAGCGGGCCGAGGACGAGCGACATGTTGCGCCCTTCCTGCACGGGCGCATGCTCGACCACGGAAAGATCCGCGACGTCCTCGGCAAGCTTCTGCAGAAGCCGACGTCCGGCCTCCGGCCTGGACTGCTCGCGCCCGCGGAACATGATGGTCACCTTGACCTTGTCCCCTGCCTTGAGGAAGCGGACCACATGGCCCTTCTTCGTCTCGTAGTCGTGCGGGTCGATCTTCAGGCGAAAGCGAATTTCCTTGACGACGGTGTTGGACTGGTTGCGACGGGCCTCGCGGGCTTTGACCGCGGCCTCGTACTTGAACTTCCCATAGTCCATAAGCTTGGCGACCGGGGGACGCGACTCGGGCGCGACCTCGACCAGGTCGAGATCCGCCTCTTGGGCAAGCCTCAGTGCGTCCTCGAGCCTGACGATTCCGACCTGCTCGCCCTCGGGGCCGACCAGGCGTACTTCAGGCACGCGGATCTTGTCGTTGATGCGCGGTTCGTTGATGTCCGCTCCTTTCTCGGCGACCGCCCGGAGCAAGGAAAAGGGCCCCTGCCAGAACGCACGCAGAGGCCACGAATCCGCGTTGGGCGCGAACGCCCAACGGGACCGATACCCTGGCCCAGTTCTGGCCCGAGGGTGGGAGTGGACTCCACTTGCGCGCGACGAGATACCCGTCGCCGGTCAATAGGCAAGAATAGCACCATGGCCACTGAGGAGGCGCGAGACCTCGCGGACGTTTCATCCGTCGAGCTGATCACAACCGTTGCCGTACATCTGCTGAGCGCCGCCGCGCTGCGATGCGGCCTCGCAGAGGACGGCGAGGCTCACCGCGACCTGGACGAGGCGCGTTCCATCATCAACGCCTTAGCCGGCTTGGTGACAGCCGCGGCGCCCGACCTCGGAGACTCGCATGCCCGCCCGCTACGCGACGGGTTACGCAGCGTTCAACTCGCCTTCCGAGAAGCATCGGAATACCCGGATCCTCCGGGTGAAGGGCCCGGAGAGAAATACACGGGAGCCGTATCGTGACCACCCCACCGCCACCGCCACCGCCAAACACGCCCCCGACGGGAGCCGTCCCCGGACCCGATACGAACGCGTACTACCGCCCGGACTACGCGACGGGCGAACGTCCACGCGTCGGCATCAACCCCGCCAACGAGCAGACGACCATCCTCACCCCCGTGCCTGAGCGCACAGGCGCGCTCAACCGCATTCCCCTCGCGGAACGCAAGCGGTGGCAGGTCATCGTCGCCAGCCTCGGCGTCGTCCTGCTGGCCGCTATCGGGTTCAGCATCTACCTGTGGATCGCGAGCGACCGATGGGCGGCCCGAGCCGACGATCTCGAGACCGAGTCGTACGACCTCGGCGCCCGACTCGCCACGGAGCAGGAATACGTCGTGCAGCAGACGGAGAAGATCACCATCCTCACGCAGCAGTTGGCCACGGCGCAGCAACGCATCACCGAGCTCGCCGACCAGACGGCTCAGGCGGGCGACGACGTCGCCTTCGCCCAGCAAAGAATCCAACTCCTGACCGAGCTTTCCGCACTCGGAGGATCCGTGTCGGTCACGCTCAACCGGTGCGTCAACGAGCAAAAAACGCTCGTGGGGTACCTCCAGAATGCGGACGCCTACACGCCATCGGACATCGCCGCATTCAAATCGGACGTCGACGCGCTGTGTGCCGCGGCGCAAAGCGCGAACGCGACGCTGCAGAAGCAGTTGGCGCAGTGATCGCTCGCCGCACGCTCATCCTTGTCGCCGCCCTCGCCCTCGCGGGATGTGGCGTCGTACCCGAACTCCCCCCACCGTTTCCAACCGACTTTGTCCCCTCTCCCACCGCGTCCGAGTCAGGGTACGGGCCCCTCCTGTCTCCCGACGGCTTCGACCTCGCCCAACGGATGACCGTCCGCGTGCGCAACGTCGGATGCGGATTCCTCGCCACCGGCACCGGATTCATGATCGACGACCACACGCTCGTGACCAACCGCCACGTCATCGAAGACTCCAGCTCGCTCGAGATCTCCACGTACGACGGCCACACCGTCTCCGCGACGGCAGCCAGCAGCACCACGGCCGCGGACATCGCGATCGTCCAGGTCGAGGAGACCCTGCCCGTCGCGGCGGTGCTCGCGGACCGCGACCCCCAGGTGGGCGACGCAATCACGGTCATCGGCTACCCCAGCGGAGGCCGCCTCACCACGACCTCGGGCATCGTGCTCGGATCCGTCGAGGATCCCCTGTGGGGCTCGGCAGGCACCGTGCTCGGAACGTCGGCCCAGGTGGAACCGGGCTCCTCGGGCTCTCCCGTGCTGAACGCGGACGGCGAGGTCGTCGGCGTGATCTACGCGAAGAACGACTCGGATCAGAGTTTCATGATCCCGGTGTCGACGCTCCAGGCAACTGCTGGATCAGGAGTCGCTCCTCATCCCCGAGCAGAATTCGTGCTGACGCGCCAAGGTGCGTCGCCGCGCGCGAGACGTTAAATTGGCGGGGTGAGTCCCGGGCTAGACCGGGACTTCGGCACGCCAAACGGAAGAGGGAGGGTCCCGTGACCGAGGAGCCTACGGCAGTCGCCCCCGCCGTGGCGAGCGACGAGGCCACCGTGGTCGCGGCACCCGAAGCGCCTCCCAAGCGCGGCTTCTTCCGCTCGGTATTCCGCCCCGCCGTCGTCTGGTCCCTCGTCGCCGCCCTCATCATCGCCGGCGACGCGTGGATGTTTGTGACCGTTCGAGGTTGGAGCGGCGAGGAGGCTTCCCTCCGCCACGACGCCAGGCGCTCGGCAGCGAAGATCGCCGGATACGACGCGATTCTCGCCTCGCAGTCCGAACTTCTTGACGTGCTTCAGGCTCAAAGCCAGGACGCCCAGGACTACAACGCCAACCTTCACCTCGATGCGCAGGCCGAGTCCGATGCGTCCGACATCTTCAAGCAGGCGGCGCTCGCGTATAAGCGCTGCGGCGATCAACGAGCCGCGGCCATCGCTGCCGCGTGGGTGGGAAATTCGACCAGCACCCAGATTGCAGCGGCCAACGCCGAATGTGCAACGGCCAAGACGTTGCTCGCCACCGCGACGGCGGGAGACTGACGTGTCCCCCTCCCGCCTGTCGAGCCGCCGCCGTGCCACGCCCGTGCGGTTCTGGCTCGTCGTGGGCCTCTGGACGGTCCTGGTTCTCGCGACGGCGTACCTCGGAACGATGACGTGGCTCTGGGCTCGCCACCACCAGGATCTCGTGGCCGTACGCGACGAGCTCACCCAGGTGGAACGCGACCGTAAGCAAGCCGTCACCGACCAATCCGATGACGTCGAGGCCGCCACAGCCGCGCTCGACGCGGCGTTGCAGGACGTCATCGATACGGCGAACGACAAGGCGCAGGCCCGCGACTACCAATACCTCTATCACGACTTCACGTTGGCGTTTAAGGACTGCGCCGACGCGCGAGCCAAGACCCTCGGCTACGTCCAGGACCTCCGCCACTACTACACGTGGGAAGTCCACGGCTACGACGACGACGTCGCGAAGTTCTGCAGCGATCTCGCCTCGCAGTGGGACGATCTAGAGGCGGAGGCGAACGGATGAGAATGTCCCTGGCCCGCACGGCCTCGCACGTCGCGATCGGCGTCGCGATGCTCGCCCTTGCGTCGTGCTCCGTGGTTCCCGTGCCTCCGAGCACGCTACCGGACGAATGGGCGGAGTCGGTATCTCCCAGCCCCGTGCCGTCCGAGCAGGCGGACAGCCCTTTCGGGTTCACGTATGAGGAGCGGGCGGCCGTACGCATCCGCAACGTCGGATGCGACGGGCTGGGAACGGGCAGCGGCTTCATTCTCGACAGCCACACCATCGTGACGAACCATCACGTCGTCGAGGACACGGGCTCGCTTCAGGTCACGCTCTCCGACGGCACCGACGTGACGGTCATGAAATCGGTCTATGCGACGAACGTCGACTTTGGCATCCTCACCATCGAGGAGGATCTCACGCCGACGGTCAGTCTCGCCGACCACGATCCGGAACCCGAGGACCCGATCACGATCGTCGGCTACCCCAACGGCGACGCCCTGGAGGTATCCACGGGGCGAGTGAGAGCCTGGATAGACGACACCCTCGATCACGGCGAGCGGGTCGTGTCCACCACGGCGAAGACCGCTCCCGGCTCGTCTGGCTCGGCCGTCTACGACGCTGAGGGCAAGATCGTGGGAGTCCTGTACGCGGGCAACGAAGACACCGACGAGTCGTACGTCATCCCCGTGAGCTTGCTCCAAGCGGTCCTCGCTGACCCGTCCCTTCAGGCCGACAATCCCGTGGCCTGCACTCCCGACTACCTCTAGCGAGTCCTATTCGGCCGTCTCGATCGTGATCTCGAGGCTGTCGATCCGCTGGGCGAGCACGTCGATACGAGAGATATCCGCCTGAACGCGCGCGAGGATCGCGTCGAGCTCTGGCGCGGTGCGACCGGGCGACAGTCGCAGGACGACGGCCACCTCGGCCCCCGACCCCGGGCGGGCGTCCACGCCGCGGACATCGCCGTCCGTCCGTATGGCGCCGACGATCTCATCCCGGACGCTCTCGTCGAGGCGTCCGTTGACAACGGCGGGCTTCCACTCCTGTCCCTGGGCGAGCGCCCAGACCGCTGGACGCGGAATCACCAAGGCCTCCATCCCGGGATTCAGCACAAGCGACGACCAGTTCTCCGCAACAGCAGCCAGCGCCGCGCGCGGACCCTCGGCTGGCACGGGCCGGGCGTCGGGATTCCACGCCCGCATCGCGTCGACGTCGGTGAAGACCGGCAAGGCGGCGCGGCCATCCGGCAGCTGGACGGCGACGACGCCTGTCGAGGCGACGGCGTCCTGCTCGACGCCGTGCCTGCCCACGTGGCGCGCGTCGCCCGAGGCGAGAATCGGGACAAGAACCCTGGCGAACGCGAGGGCGTCCACCACGTCCGCGAGCGCGACGCGGCCCGAGGTGTGGCGGATCAGCGCCTGCGCAAGTCGCGCGTCGGCCGTGCCGTCGTCATCCGAGAACAGCGACTCGGGAATCTCGGTGAATCCGTCGTCGTCCGCCACTCGGCGCCCCTACGGACGTCCCGCGACGTCGAGCGCCTCGGGAAGTGTGAAGGCTCCCGCGTAGAGAGCCTTGCCGACGATCGCGCCCTCGACGCCGTACGGAACGAGTCCGCGCAGCGCGGCAAGGTCGTCGAGAGACGACACGCCGCCCGATGCGACGACGGCCGCCGCGGTCGTGTCGCATACCTGACGAAGAAGGTCGAGGTTGGGCCCGCGCAGCGTCCCGTCCTTGGTCACGTCCGTCACGACGTATCGGGCGCATCCGGCGGCGTCGAGCCGCGTCAGGACCTCCCAGAGATCGCCGCCTTCCTTGAGTCCAGCCGCGTGCGGCGAGCGTCGTGCCCCGCACATCGAGGCCGACGGCGATGCGGTCGCCGTGCTCGGCGATGGCCCGCGCCGTCCACGCGGGGTCCTCCAGGGCGGCGGTGCCGAGGTTCACCCGCGTGCATCCCGTCGCGAGCGCGCGACGCAGCGAGGCGTCGTCGCGAATACCGCCGGACATCTCCACCTTCACGTCGAGGCGCGCGACCACGTCGGCGAGGAGTTCGGCGTTCGTTCCGCGACCGAAGGCGGCATCGAGATCGACGAGGTGGATCCACTCCGCTCCCCCGGCCTGCCACTCGAGCGCGGCGGCAACGGGATCGCCGTAGGACGTCTCCGAGCCAGCCTCGCCCTGGAACAGGCGCACCGCCTGGCCGTCCGCGACGTCAACGGCGGGCAGTAGTTCGAGCCTGGGCGCGTCAGTCACGCATCTCTCCTTGGTCGTCGGCGCATCAAGATTACCCGTCGGTACCGTCAGGGCTGAATCGCGGCGATCACGACCTGGTCGGTCTCCACGCATATCCAGGCCGACGCGAACCACGTCGGACCGCTGAAGTACTCGTCCATCGCGTACGAGCCGAGGAATTCGCAGTCCGGCACCTCCGCGTCGAGGAGCCCGACGACGGTGGGGTCACCCTCGGGCGTCGCGCCCCACTGAAGCGCGATGACGGAAGCGAGGCCCTGCGGGAGGGTGACGACGGCGTCGATCCACATGGAGGTCTGGTTCGGAATGAGCACGCGTCCGGTCTCGGGCGTGCCGAGCCATCCCCCGTAGTACGTGACGGCATCCGCAGCTGCCACGACCGGGAGGCGCTCGGCCAGCATGTCGACGTCGTGTTGGGCGATGCCGTCGCCCATCTTGCCCTCATCGACCTGATACGTCGGCGGGCCGGTCTCCTCGGCGCAACCAGCGAGCGCGGAGGCCGCGAGCACCAATGCCATGGCAAGCATCGCCCGGCCCCTCACAGCGTTCCCAGCCAGTTACGAAGGAGTCGAAGCCCTGCGTCGCCGGACTTCTCGGGGTGGAACTGTGTCGCGGACAGCGGCCCGTTTTCGACGGCGGCGACGAAGCGGTCGTGACGCTCGGGCGTTCCGGCCTCGGCCCACGTCACGAGCGGCGCGGCGAGTCGAGAAGGCGACGCGCCGAGCTCGAACGAACGCGCGGCGTAGGAGTGAACGAAGTAGAAGCGTTCGTCCTCGACGCCCTGGAACAGGACGGAGTCCGACGGCGCCTCGACCGTCGACCAACCCATGTTGGGAACGACGGGCGCGTCGAGTCGGTCCACGACTCCGGGCCACTGCGCGAGCCCGCTCGCGGTGACCCCGTGCTCCTCGCCCGATTCGAACATCACCTGGAGGCCGACGCATATTCCGAGGACGGGGCGTCCTCCCGCAAGCCGTCGCTCGACGATCTGATCGCCCCGTACCGCGAGGAGGCCTTCCATGACGGCGGCGAAGGCGCCGACCCCGGGCACGATCAGGCCGTCCGCCGACTCGCGCGGCGCCCCGATCCGCGGTGAGAATGACGTCGGCTCCCGACAGCCTCGGCGGCGCGCACGGCACTACGGACGTTGCCGAAGCCGTAGTCAAGGACGCACACGCGGGGGTTTGCCACGGGGGAAGTCTAGCGGCGGGGCGCGGAGCCCCGACGCCGCTCCGAGCGCACCTCGTTGTCCACCGGGATCTTGTCATGATCGCGCGCCGTGGCTAGCGTGCCCCGAAAGGGGTGTCCTCGGGAGGGAACCATGCGAGCACTCGTTTTCGGCGTTGCTGGCGCGCTCACAATTCGGGGTGGGCCTGCCCGCTAGCGGAAGCGCATCGACACACCGCCGGCGCCATTTCCGTCATTAGCGACTCGTCGATGCGAGGAAACGGCGGTCACGTCGATCGCCGACGCCCTGAAATCCATGCCGGGGGTCGTCACGTATCGCTACGGAGACGATCCCACCGGCGCGCCCACCCTTGATCGCGAACGCGGTACCGGCCGCCTCGCCCGACCTGCCTCGGCGTCGTCATACTCGAGCCGGGTCGACGGGTTACTCAGGACCTGGCGACGACGATCGCGTCGTATTCGGCGGAGTACGGAACCTATCAGAGCGGGTCTCGACGCCGCGAACGACTACGCACTCTTCATCGCGACGCGCGGCGTCTCCGGCGCGACGACTCGTCCGCACCCGCGACGACCTGTAGGTGCCAAACGGACTTCCTGATCGGATGGAACGATCTTCCGGGGTGGACGGCCCTGGGCGAGTATCCAGGAGACACGTGGCAAGGGGCGTCCCTCGTCCTCACCGCGCAGGTCCAGCCAGGGGATGCCGCTCGACCTCGCGCTCGAAGACACGGCGAACGAGTTCGCGTCGGTTCCGTTCGACGGCTTCTACGCCCGCGGAGATAAGCTGGACCATGGCGGCGATCGACCTCGACACGATCATCAATTACGGCGGAGCGAACTGGAAGTACGGCTTCGCCTCCCACGTACACGACGGCAGTTACGGCTCGTGCCCAACGTGCGCGTCGATCATCACGACGTACCCTGCCGTTCCCCGCACGTCAGCCATTTCCTCGCGCTCGCGCCGATGTCACGGATCTCGCTCGACGCTCGGCGATGCCGACCGGCCCCTCCCTCGTCGACGACACGGGCGGCCTCGCCGACGACCTTGGTGCCTGTGGCTCTGGATCGTCCTCGGCGCCGGAGCGGCGGGGCTCGGCACGTGGCGCTACGTCGACTACCGCGCCAACCGCCCATGGTGGCCGTGCACGGTGAGCAGACGCGGATGGGAACGCATCCGCGGAATTGAATCGCCTCCGCGCTCCTGCGAGGTGCAGCGGACGCGCTGGAAGGCCGCCGAACGACATGCCTCCCAGTGAGCCGACCTCGTGAAGGCTGCGAACGGCTACCTCGCCGAACGCACGGCGCGTGTCGCGGACATCGAGGCGCAGAAAGCCGTCGTACGAACAGGCGCTCAAAGGGCCGCGGGGCGGCGGCGAAGGGCAGGACTTCAATAGCCTCGACGGCCAGCATTCGCCACGACGACCTCGAGCGTATGTTGCGGCGTGCCGAGGCCGACCTGACGAGCGCACGCGCCGACGTCGCGAAGGCGAAGCAGGATCTCGCGGACCGCCAAGCATCGCTCAAGGCTTCGGAGGCGGAGGCGAAGGCGGCCGAGGCGGCCTTCGACGCGTGCGTCGCGTCGGGCGGCTAGCCCGCGGATGCGCGATGCTGCTTGGAGAAGCTTCCGGAGCACCCGAAACGCCTTGATGCGCCCCATGCGACCGGGGATGACCATCTCCGGATTCGCGGCCGCGATCTCCTCCATGGTGGTGATGCCCAGCATGATGTCGCGCACGATCGCCGGCGCCTCGTCGAGCGCGAGCCCGGGGGCGATCTGTTCGCCCTTGACCCCCGGAGCCCAGCGCCGAACGGTGACCTGACCCTCGTGGCGTTCCGCCGTCACCATCACGATGTCGCGCTGGATGGACGAGACCGCGGTCGCGGCCTGATCCGCCCGACCGCGATCGGACTCGACCATGACGGCGAACGTTCCCTGCGGCACCTCGATCACGTCGCACTTCGAACTGTTCAGCGCACAGATCGCCGCCAGCGCCTTCCCGCTCGCTATCGGCGTGAGAAGCGCAGCGATGTCGCGCGAGAGGTACTCGGGAGCCTCCTCCGCTCCCCCGGCCGTCACAAGGCCCCCTTGGTGCTGGGGATGCCCGTCACTCGGGGATCGAGCGCCACGGCCGCGCGGAGCGCCCTCGCGAGCGCCTTGAACTGGGCCTCGACGATGTGGTGTGGGTCGCGGCCAGCGAGCACGCGCATGTGAAGCGTGATATTCGCGTGGTGGGCGATCGACTCCAGCACGTGTCCCGTGAGAGAACCAGCGAAGTTGCCGCCGATCAGGTGCGTCGCCTGGCCGACGGGCTCGCCGACGTGAACGAAGTACGGGCGCCCAGACACGTCGACAACGGCTTGGGCCAGCGCCTCGTCCAGCGGAACGACGGCCGCGCCGAAGCGGGAGATACCCACCTTGTCGCCGAGCGCCTCGGCGATGGCCTCGCCGATGCAGATCGCGACGTCCTCGACGGTGTGGTGGGAGTCGATCTCGACGTCACCCGTCGCGCGGACCGTGAGGTTGAACAGCGCGTGCTTACCGAGCGCCGTCAGCATGTGGTCGTAGAACGGCACGCCCGTGCTGATCTCGGTTGCTCCCGTGCCGTCGAGGTCGAGCTCGACGGTCACGTCGGACTCGCTCGTCTTGCGGGCGATCGTCGCCGTCCGACTCATGCCGTCACCTCCACTAGCGCGGCGCGGAATCGCGCCATCTCCTGAGGCGTCCCGATCGAGACCCTCAGCCATCCCTCGGGACCGGAGACGCGGATCAGTACACCGCGTTCGAGTAGCCCCTCGAACACCCTCTCACGATCCTCGAACGGGCCGAAGAGCGCGAAATTCGCGTCCGTATCGGCAACGGTGTATCCCTGGCTCCGCAGCCAGGTCACGGTTTCGTCGCGCTCGGCACGGATCTCGTCTACCTGCGCCTGGAGGTCGCGGTGGTGCGCAAGCGCCGCGCGAGCCACCGCCTGCGTGACCGCGCTCAGGTGATACGGCAGACGAACGATGCGCAGCGCGTCGACGATGGCGGAGCTCGCCGCGAGGTATCCGAGCCGCCCTCCCGCGAGCGCGAAGGCCTTGGACATCGTGCGGCTGACGGCGAGGTTCTCGAACTCAGGCAGCAGGGTGACGGCGCTCGGCACCCCCGCCCGCCGAAACTCCGCGTACGCCTCGTCGACCACGACGACGCACCCACCCGGCACGTCGGCCGCGGCGCGCGCGATCGCGCGCGTGTCGTCGAGCGGAAGGGCCGTACCCGTCGGGTTATTGGGGCTCGCGAGCAGCACCAGCGTCGGCGTGCGCGCCTCGATCTCGGCCACGGCTGCGTCGACGTCGATCGCGAAGTCGTCGCGGCGCGGCAGGGACACGTAGGTCGTGGCGCTATCCCGGGAGTACTCGGGGTACATCGAGTACGTCGGATCGAAGCTGAGCGCGATGCGCCCAGGACCCGCGAAGGCCTGGTGCAGGTGCAGCATCACCTCGTTCGACCCGTTCGCCGCCCAGATGTTCTCGTACCTCAGGAAGTCCACGCGGGCCTCGTGCTCGAGGTAGTTCGCGAGGTCCGTCCGGAGGCCGATCGCGTCGCGGTCCGGATAGCGGTTGAGCCCCTCGGCCGCCTTGTGGACGGCGGAGACGATCGCGTCGACGACGGCGGGCGGCGGAGAGTAGGGATTCTCGTTGACGTTGAGAAGAACCGGCACGTCGAGCTGCGGTGCGCCGTAGGGCGCGAGGCCGCGTAGCTCGGGGCGCAGGGGCAGGTCCATGGCGGCCAGTCTAGTGATTCCGCCCCAGGGCCCAGGGGCGCCGCGCAGGGCGGCTCTAGCCCGTCCCTGCGACCGCGAGGACCACGAGAAGGATGTTCAGCGACACGATGATGCCCGTGGCGGTCCACGCGGCCGCACGGAGAGCCCTCCCGTTGACGAACTCCCCCATCAGGGCGCGCGAGTCCGTCAGGCGCACGAGTGGGATGAGGGCGAAGGGGATGCCGAGGCTGAGGAACACCTGGCTCAACACGAGGGCCCACGTGGGGCTCACGCCCGACGCCAGGATGAGTAGCGCAGGGACGAGCGTGACCGCGCGGCGAAGCAAGAGAGGGACGCGCACCTTGATCAGGCCCTGCATCACCGTGGCGCCCGCGTAGCACCCCACCGACGTCGAGGCGAGCCCCGAGGCGAGGAGCCCGATCGCGAAGACGAGGGCCACCCCGGGGCCGAGCGCGCCCTCAATCGCGGCGTGCGCGCCCTGGATGGTGTCGGTGCCGCCGACGCCCTGAAGGTTGGCAGCCGCGACGAGGAGGAGGGCGATGTTCACCGAACCGGCGATGGCGAGCGAGAGGCCCACGTCCCAGCGGGTCACGTGGATCAGGTGGCGCAGCTTGGACCCCGTGAGGTCCGTTCCGTGCCGATCCCTGGCGAGCGCGGAATGCAGGTAGATCGCGTGGGGCATGACGGTGGCGCCCAGCATGCTGGCGGCGAGCAGCACCGTCTCGGAACCCTGGAAGCGGGGCACCAGGCCCGATACCGCGCCGGACCAGGAGATGCCGTGCACGAAGAGTCCCGCGACGAACCCGATCGTGATGATGGAGAGCAGGCCGAACACGACGAACTCGAACGGTCGTTGCCCCTGCCTCGACTGGATGCCGAGCAACGCGAGCGAGACGAGCCCGACGATGAGCCCGCCCCACCAGAGCGGGATTCCAAATAGCAGGTGCAGGGCGAGGGCTCCGCCAATCACCTCGGCGAGGTCCGTCGCGGCGGCGATGAGCTCCGCCTGGACCCAGTACGCGCGCCTGGGACCCGTCGCGAGCCGGGCCCCGAGGATCTCGGGCAGGCTCCGCCCTGTGACGAGCCCGAGCTTCGCGGACAGGAACTGCACGATGACCGCGACGGCGTTCGAGAGGACCAGCACCCACACCAGCAGGTATCCGAAGCGCGCCCCCGCCGTCAGGTTCGCCGCGACGTTGCCGGGGTCGGCGTAGGCGATAGCGGCGACGAACGCCGGGCCGAGCAGCGCGATCGGAGGCCGCCGGAACCGCCCGCCGCGGCGCGCTCCGCGAACTGGCGCGTCCTCGTCTACGACGCGATCCGTCACCGCGCCTACTCCGTTGACCGCGCCTGAATGGCCTCACCGTGCGCGGGCAGGTCCTCGTCGTTCGCCAGCGCGACCACCCGATCGGCAACGCCCGCGAGGGCGTCGGCTCCGTATTCGACGACCGAAACCGCCCGTAGGAAACTGACGGCGCTGAGACCCGACGCGAATCGAGCGGTACCACCGGTGGGGAGGACGTGGTTCGAGCCCGCGATGTAGTCGCCGAGCGAGACGGGAGAGTACGGGCCAACGAAGATGCATCCCGCAGCGGTGATGCGCGCGGCGACGGAAGCGGCGTCAGCTGTGTGGATCTCCAGGTGCTCCGCGCCGTACGCGTTCGCGACGGCGATGGACTGATCGATCCCGTCGGTCAGGACGATCGCGCTCTGGGTACCCGTGAGGGCCTCCTTGACGCGCGGCGCGTGCTTGGTCGCCGCCGTTCGCTTCTCGGTCGCGTCCTCGACGGCGTCGGCGAGCGCTGCCGAGTCCGTGATGAGGACGGATCCGGCGAGCGGATCGTGCTCCGCTTGGCTCACCAGGTCAGCCGCAACGAAGTCGGGATTGGCGTCGGCGTCGGCGATCACGGCGATCTCCGTGGGTCCGGCCTCCGCGTCGATTCCGACGACGCCCTGCACGGCCCGCTTCGCCGCTGCGACGAATCGGTTCCCCGGGCCCGTAATGACGTCAACGGGCTCGCACAACAGCTCGCCAGCGTCCATGGCGCCGTACGCGAACATGGCGACGGCCTGAGCGCCGCCAACGGCGTAGACCTCATCGACGCCGAGCAGCGCGCACGCGGCGAGGATGGTCGGGTGAGGAAGTCCGCCGTTCGCCTCCTGGGGCGGGCTGGTGACGGCTATCGATTCGACGCCGGCTGCCTGAGCCGCGACGACGTTCATAACGACGGATGACGGATAGACGGCAAGGCCGCCTGGCACGTAGAGGCCCACGCGCCGCACGGGAATCCAGCGCTGGGTGATCTGGGCGCCGGGCGCGATGTCGACGGTCACGGGCGGCGGGACCGTCGCCTCGTGGTAAAGACGGACGCGCCGGATCGACTCCTCGAGAGCCTCGATGACGACGGGATCGAGGGTCTCGCGCGCGGAGGCGATCGCGTCGGTAGGCACGCGCAGGTGCTCGGGTCGGCAGCCGTCGAACCGCTCGGCGAGGTCGCGCAGCGCGTCCCCTCCCCTGGCCCGCACGTCCTCGATGATCGTCCGGACGGCGCCCATGGCGTCGGCGACGTCCTCCGCGGAACGGGGGACGATGGCAAGCAATTCAGCCGTCGAGAGTTCGCGGCCGCGCAGGTCGATTCGTCTCAGCACGTCCCTAGTCTAGGGGCGCGCCGTCCGCCCTCCCCGGCCGATAGTCCCCAGGTGCGTGTGCTGGAAATCGTCGTCGAACTTCAGCCCGTAACCGAGCGCGCGATCGACCGCGACGTGAAACGCCCAGGCGAGGGACAGGACGCCAGCCCATCGAAGCCCGAGGAACGCGTAGGGAAGGGCCAGAAGCACCGCGCCGACGTACAGATGCCCCGCGTTGTATATCCAGGCTCCGAGCTTGGTCCCCCGGAGGTATCCGAGCATCGACAGGTCGAACGCGAGGAAGAAGACGAAGAGCCACGGCCACTCCCCCGCGACGATCGCGACCGCGAGGGTCGTCGCTGCGATGATTCCTGCCTCGATGCGCTGCCACAGTACGGGTGTCATCGTGACAGGTTAACCGTTCGCCTCGCCTAGCCCGCGAGACACGACGGTCCGAGGGCGGCCTTGAGATCGCCGTACAGGGCGCTGGAGCGCGTCACGCGGTACGCGTCCTCGAGCCGCATGATCACGGGTTCCTCCGAGCCCGTCAGCACCATGCGAACCTCGACCGTTCCCGGGTGGGCGCGAAGGATCCCCTGAAGCGTCTCGATCACGCCGGGGGTGATGCGGGTCGCCGGAAGCGTGATCGACACGGGTGTGTGGTCGACGGCGGTGACGTTCGGAACCCGCACCTCGATGGCCGAGAACTGGAAGGCACCGTCGCCCCGCTCCCTCGCCCGAGCCTTGATGGCGACCACGGCGTCCTCCGCGAGATCCCGTGCGTATTGGTCGTACACCTTGCCGAAGAAGGAGACCTCCATCTCGCCGGTCATGTCCTCGATCGTGATGATGGCGTAGGCGTTTCCCGACTTCGCGACGCGTCGATCTACGCGGGTGATCAGACCCGCGAAGGTCACCTGATCGCCTTCGCCCACGCCATGCGCGGGAGTCGCGTGAAGAATCTGATGACTAGCCTCCGCTCGCAGCGCGTGTTCGAGCCCGCGCAACGGGTGATCGGACACGTACAGGCCGAGCATCTCTCGTTCAAAGTTCAGCAGCGTCTTGCGATCCCACTCCTCGATGTCCGGCACCGCAACGTTGACCGTTCCTCCCAGGTCCATCTCGCCGCCGAACAGGTCGAACTGTCCCGTAGCCTCCTGGCGCTTGATCCCGATGACCGAGTCGACGGCCTGCTCGTGGATGGTGCTGAGCGCCCGGCGGGTCGCCCCAAGGGAGTCGAACGCGCCCGACTTGATGAGCGAGTCGATCGTCCGCTTGTTGCACACGGAGGCGGGAACCTTCTCGAGGAAGTCCTGGAACGACGTGAAGCGGCCGTCACGCTCGCGTGCCTTAATGATCTCGTCAACGACGTTCGCACCGACGTTGCGCACCGCCGTCAACCCGAAGCGAATGTCCTCGCCGACGGCGGAGAACGTCGCGAAGGAGTCGTTGACGTCCGGGGGTAGCACGGTGATACCCATGCGTCGGCACTCGGACAGGTAGACGGCGGACTTGTCCTTATCTGCCCCGACCGACGTGAGAAGAGCCGCCATGAACTCGATGGGGTAATGAGCCTTGAGGTAGGCCGTCCAGAAGCTGATGACGCCGTACGCGGCCGTGTGCGCCTTGTTGAACGCGTAGTCCGCGAACGGGAGGAGCGTGTCCCAGAGCGCCTGGCACGCGGCCTCGCTGTACCCGTTGGCGAGCATCCCCTCGCGGAACGGCGCGTATTCCTCGTCGAGGACTTCCTTCTTCTTCTTGCCCATCGCCTTGCGCAGCAGGTCGGCTCGTCCGAGCGAGTACCCGGCGACGATTTGTGCGGCGCGAAGCACCTGCTCCTGGTACACGATGAGGCCGAAGGTGGGCTCCAGCACCTCGCGAAGCGGCTCCTCGAGCTCGGGGTGAATCGCGGCGACCTTCTGCTGGCCGTTCTTCCTGAGCGCGTAGTTCGTGTGGGAGTTCATGCCCATAGGCCCGGGACGGTACAGCGCGAGGACCGCAGAGATGTCCTCGAACGAGTCGGGCTTCATCTGTCGCAGGAGTTGGCGCATCGCCACGCCGTCGAGCTGGAAGACGCCGAGCGTGTCGCCGCGTCCGAGCAACTCGAACGTCGCCTCGTCCTCAAGCGCGAGGTCCTCCAGGACGAGCTCGCCCTTGCCGTTGTTCACGAGGTTTTCGAGGGCATCGTCGAGGAGCGTGAGTGTACGGAGCCCCAGGAAGTCCATCTTGACGAGCCCGAGCGTCTCGCACGTCGGGTAGTCGAACTGCGTGATGATCGCGCCATCTTGCTCGCGACGCATGATCGGGATGATGTCGATCAGCGGCTCGTTCGACATGATGACGCCGGCCGCGTGCACCCCCCACTGGCGCTTGAGGTTCTCCAGCCCGCGCGCGAGGTCAAGGGTCTGAATCGCGTCCGGATCCGCCTCGACCACCGCGCGGAAGTCCTGCGCCTCGTTGTACCGCTCGCTCTCGGGGTCGAAGGCAGCCGCGAGGGACATGTCACGCCCCTGGAGGGGATCGGGGAACGCCTTCGTGAGACGCTCCCCCAGCGAGAACGGCTTGCCCAACACGCGCGCCGCGTCCTTCAGCGCCTGCTTCGCCTTGATCGTGCCGTAGGTGACGATCTGCGCGACCTTGTCCTCGCCGTACTTGTCGGAGACGTAGCGAATGACCTCGCCACGACGACGCTCGTCGAAGTCGATATCGAAGTCGGGCTTGGTCTCGCGCTCGGGGTTGAGGAAACGTTCGAAGAACAGACCGTGGACGAGCGGGTCGAGATCCGTAATACGCATCGCGTAGGCCGCCATCGAGCCTGCGCCCGAGCCGCGGCCGGGGCCAACGCGGATGCCGTTGGCCTTCGACCACCGAACGAAGTCGGCGACGACGAGGTAGTAGCCGGCGTACCCCTTCTGCGTGATGACGTCGATCTCGAACTCCGCGCGCGCGCGGACCGCGTCGGGGATGCCCGCGGGGTAACGATCGTTGAGGCCTCGCTCGACCTCCTTCACGAACCACGAGTGCTCGTCCTCACCGGGCGGGCACTCGAACCTCGGCATGTAGTCGGCGCTGGTGTCGAAGCTCACCTCGCACTGCTCGGCGATCACGAGGGCGTTGTCGCAGGCCCCCTCGAAGTCGGCGAAGGTGGCGCGCATGTCCTCGGTCGAGCGCAGGTGGTAGCTGGTCCCGTCGAACTTGAAGCGCCCCTCGTCCGCGAGGGTGGTGCCGGACTGGATGCACAGCAACGCCGCCTGGGCGTCCTTGTCTTCTGCTCGCGTGTAGTGCGAGTCGTTCGTCGCGACGTAGGGCGCGCCGAGCGCCTTCTTCAGGCGAACCATGTCCTCGACAACGCGCTTCTCGATGTCTGCGCCGTGGTCCATCACCTCGACGTAGTAACTGTCCTTGCCGAAGATGTCCTGCATCTCTCCCGCCGCCTTGAGCGCGGCGTCGTACTGCCCGAGGCGAAGCCTCGTCTGCACCTCGCTCGACGGGCAGCCGGTGGTCGCGATGAGGCCCGTGGAGTAGCGGTGGAGCAGTTCGCGGTCGATGCGCGGCTTGTAGAACGTTCCCTCGAGCGAGGCAAGCGAGCCCATGCGGAAGAGGTTGTGGAGGCCCGTGTTGTCGCGGGACCACAGCGTGAAGTGCGTGTACGCGCCGCCAGCGGACACGTCGTCCGAGCCCTGGGTCTGGTCGCCCCATTTGACGCGGGTGCGATCCGCGCGCGCCGTGCCGGGCGTGAGGTACGCCTCGAGTCCGATGATGGGCTTAATCCCCGCCGCGCGCGCCTTCGCCCAGAAGTCGTACGCGCCGAAGAGGAAGCCGTGATCGGTGATGCCCATCGACTTCTGACCGAGCCGCATGGCCTCCGCGAAGAGGTCGTCGAGCCGGGCCGCACCGTCGAGCATCGAGTAGTCCGTGTGGACATGCAGGTGGGCGAACTCGCTCGGGGGCATGGACTCGATTCTAGGCTCGGGCGACGACCCTCCCGCGTTCGCCCACGCGCGTCGGGAGACTATCCGGCGGCGAGATCCTTCGTGGCGCGCAGCGCCGAACGCTCCGCAAGCTCGAGCGCGTCGTCGACGCGGCTGTATCCCAGCCCGGACACCCGGTGTTCGGCGTCCGGGGAGACCCGCGTCTCGACCCGAACCGTGCCGTTGCGGCCGTACAAGGCGATGGCCTCGGCCTCGAGATACGCGAGGATCGCCTTCGCCACCCCCGCCCCGCGAGCGCTGGGTGCGACGACGATCGGACCGATGACGGGGTTGCCCTCGATCATCACGCCGTCCGATTCGACGTCCACGGGTGCCGTGAGGCGGCCCGCCCCGATGCACACGCCGTCCCTTCCGCGAACGAGGCAGTGGAGCGTGGTGGAATCGCGGTCGAAATCGTCGCGCGTGTTCCACGGGGCATCCGCGTAGCCTCCGGCGAGGACGGCGTCGCGCAGGGCGAGGGCCTCCAAGAGGTCAGTGGCGGTCGTGACGGCGAGGACGTCGACCATGGGACTACCGTGACAAACGCGTCGCTAGTCTGACAAGACCCATGGCGCAACACGCCGGTGCGACACGCCGCCCGCGGGGCCTACGAGGCGCGAACGGTCTTCGTAGCGTCCCGGTGCCAGATTCCCTCATCGAGGTACCGCTCGCCCGCGACGACGTAGCCGATCTCCTCGTAGAACGGGATGGCCTGTATCTGGGCGCTGAGTTCGACGGTCACCTCGCCGCCCACACCCCAGGCTTCTAGCGCCTCGCGTTCGAGCGCGTCCATGAGCGCGCGGCCGACCCCCGTACGCCTGGCCTCGCGCGCCACGGCGACCCGGCCGATGTGCGGGCGCCCGTCGTCTCGGGGCTTCAGGGCGCGCCCAACACCGAGGACGTCGCGTTCGGTCGGCGCGTCGCCTACGGCGTCGTCGGCGAGGACCAGAACGTGAATGGTGGACGGATCGTCGTCGAGGTCGTCGCGCTCCGCGTTCGGATCGACGCGCTGCTCGTCGACGAATACCGCGAACCGCAGCGCGAGCCCCGCGTCGCGCTGCGCTGGCGAAACCGCGCGGACGATCCGCACGTTACGGCTCGAGCTTCTCGAGCGCCGACGCGAGATCGCCAGGGTAGGAGCTCTCGAACGAGACCTCCGCGCCCGTGACGGGGTGAACGAAGCTCAGTCGCACGGCGTGAAGCCACTGGCGCTCGAGGCCGGCCCGCTCCGCGAGCGTCGGATCGGCTCCGTACGCCAGGTCGCCGACGAGCGGGTGTCGCATCGCCGCCATGTGAACCCGGATTTGGTGGGTCCGCCCCGTCTCCAGCTCGACCTCCGTGAGCGACGCAGCAGGCATCATCTCCAGAACCGAGTAGTGGGTGATCGAGGGCTTGCCTCCTGAGGTAACGGCGAACTTGTAGTCGGAGGTCGGGTGTCGTCCGATGGGAGCGTCGATCGTGCCGTTCGTCGGATCGAGATGCCCCTGGACGAGCGCGTGATAGATCTTGTGGACCTCGCGGGCCTTGAAGGCCCGCTTCAGTGCCGTGTAGGCGCGGTCGGACTTCGCGACGACCATGAGCCCCGACGTCCCGACGTCGAGCCGGTGAACAATGCCCTGGCGCTCGGCTGGGCCAGCGCTCGCGAGCGTGACGCCCGAGGCCGCCAGCGCCCCGACCACCGTCGCCCCCGTCCATCCAGGCGAGGCGTGGGCGGCCACGCCGACGGGCTTGTCGATGACGAGGATGTCGTCGTCCTCGTACGCCACGGGGATTCCGCCGGGTACGGAAGGTTCGGGTGGAGCGTCGCTCTCGCCGGGGATGACGACGGTGAGGATGCCGTCCGTGAGGGAGTCGGACTTGCGGAGGACGCGACCGTCGAGATCTGCCGCCCCGGCGTCGATGATGCTTACGACCGCCGTACGGCTGAGCCCCAGCACTCGCGCGATGGCGGTGTCGGCGCGGGTGCCCACGAGTCCTTCGGGCACTGGGATGCGCCGAGTGTCGCTCACGCCTCGGGATCCTCCGGCGCAGCTGCGGCCGCGGCCGCCGCCTCGCGCTCCTCCCGGGCCGACGGGGTCATGATCGCGGCGCCGCGCCACACCCAGAGGATGGCCATAGCTGCTGCGACGATGATCGCGATGTCCGCGACGTTGCCGATGAACCAGTGGTAGTAGCCGATCATGTCGACCACCTCGCCGCGTCCGGGGCCAGGGGGCCGGAACATGCGATCGGTGAGGTTACCGAGCGCGCCGCCGAGCGCGAGCCCGAAGACGGCGACGCCGACTTTGCCCTTCGCCCTGGTGTAGTGCGTGAGAAGCCATAGGGTCACGAGGACCATGACGCCCGTGACGATCCACGTGCTTCCGCGCAGCACCGACAGCGCAGCCCCGGAGTTGTGGGCAAGCTGGAGGGTGAGGTAATCGCCGACGATCGAGATGCGTCGGCCGTCCGTCAGCTCGTTCTGCGCCCACCATTTCGCGGCCTGATCGAGCGCGATCACCACGAGCGCGACCAGCCAGACGGCCGGTCGCAACTTCATCGGCGCTCTTCCCGTTGTTTACACGTCACGCAGTGCGTCGCGCGTGGGAAAGCCTGAAGGCGGGCCTTGCCGATGCCGTCGCCGCAGACGACGCACGCACCGAAGTGGTGCTGCTGGATTCGCCGAAGCGCCTCGACGCTCTGCTCGAGCATCTCGCGCGTGTTGTGGACGATCGACATTTCCTGCTCGCGCTCGAGGGCGGTCGAACCGGCGTCAGCCTGATCGTCGCCCGAGCCATCCTGCGTGTGAAGAAGGTCGTCGAGCTCGGCGGCGTTTGCCTCGACCTCGGCGACCAGCCGCACCACGTCGTCGTTGAGAACCTTGACGATCCCGCGAAGTTCGGAAACCTTCCACGCCTCGTCGCCATCGCGGACGGGAAGTGCGCGGGCGTCCGCGGCCTTGATGTCCGCGGGGTCTACCACGATGATCGTGACGTCCGTGCTCGTCATGACTCTCCTTGATTCGGTTAGGTGAGACTAGTCGGCTCTCGCCGTGACCGCAATCTCGCGCCCTAGAGCGTAGGTAGCGAGTTGGGCATGCGGTCCTTACCCGCACCGTGGTCAAGGTCTCCCAGCAGATTCTCGAGGTACGCCTTCAGTCGCGTGCGGTAATCGCGCTCGAATCGGCGTAGGTCATCAATCTTACGTTCAAGATCGGCGCGATCTGCTCCGAGGTTCTCGAGGCGCTGCTGCGCTTCGCGCTCGGCCCTGTTGCGGATACGATCGGCCTCCGCCTTGGCGTCGAAGACGATCCGCTCCCGTTCCTCTTCGCCGGAACGCACGTAGTCGTCGTGAAGCTTCTGTGCCATCGCGAGCATCGACGACGGGGACGGCGGGCTTGAGGTGTCCGTCGCCGCCTGAAGAAGCGCGGATGCACCCGAGCCGACCGAGATCGAGTCCGCGGAGCGGAGTTCGTCGGCCAAGCGGTCGCGTTCGCGCGTCAGCGCGTCGATCGTATCCGCGATCGCGTCGAGAAAGTCGTCGACCTCATCCTGGTCGAAGCCCTCGCGATACTTAGTCTTCGAGAACTCCTTCTCGCGCACGTCGTCGGCTGTGAGCAATGCCATGGCGACTACCGTCCTCGCTCATTCCATCGTTCCAGGGGCGACTCGTCAAACACTTCACTATACGTCACACGCACCTCACCCGTTTCGAGCGATCAACAGGAGATTGAGGGCACCGTAACACGCGAGGTAGAGCACCAACACGCCTAGATCTGGACGAAGATGGCCCACGTTGATGGTGGGAAGGATCCCGCGCAGGAAGCGAACCGGGGGGTCCGTCGCAGCGAAACACAATTCCGTGATCACGAGAACGGCGCCGTGCGGTCGCCAGTGCGGCGACAGCGAAGAGATCAAGGAAACGACGACCCGACCGGTGAGCAGGAGCAGGTACGCGAAAATCGCGACGCCCGCCGCCTCGTAAACGATGGTCACCGATCAGCTTTGGTTGAAGGGGCTGTGCTCCGCAACCGGCTGCTCCGCCTCCACGCCAATCTCTACGTGCGCTGGCGACATGAGGAATACGGACGTCGTCACGCGCTCGATCGCGCCTTCAAGCCCGAACGTCAGGCCCGCGGCGAAGTCCACCAGGCGCTTCGCGTCGGCGTCGGCCATCTCCGTCAGGTTCATGATCACAGGGATCCCCTGGCGGAACGCCTCGCCGATCATGCGCGCGTCGCTGTACGTCCGCGGCTTGACCGTCTGGATCCTGCGCAGGTCGGCGGCACCGATCGACGAACGACGCGGCTCCTCGCGCACGGCACGTACGCCGGGCAGGTGCGTGACGGGGGCGAGCTCTTCGTCGCCGTAGTCGTCGTAGCCGTAGCCGTCGTTCTCGTCCGCGCTAAAGCCCAGGTACACCATTGCCTTGTGCAGTGCGCCCATGGCCTTCCTCCTCTAGTCAAACGAATCACACCTGTCACACCACGGTATGGTCCCGGGCGCCTAGCAGACGGGAACGACACGCCCGCGTTAGCGGTGGGGTCCGCACACGACGATTCCGGCAAACCGGCCCGTTACGCCGTCGCGTCGATGCGAGTAGTACTCCGGCGACTCGCGCGTACACGCCCCGGCGCGCACGATATCCGTCACGCCCGCGGCCTTGAGCTGAGCGACGACCGCGAGGACGAGGTCGAGTGACGGCGTTCCCCACGACGTCTCGGACCACGCTTCCGGCGCCACCGCCGCGACGTCCTGACGCATCTGCTCGGGCACCTCGTAGCAGTCGCCGCAGATCGCGGGTCCGATGCTCGCCTCGATGGACGCGTCGTCTCCGGCGATCGCGACAAGGCTTCGGATCGCCGCGTCGACGACCCCGCTCACCACCCCGCGTCGCCCCGCGTGAATCGCGGCTACCGCGCCGCTCACGCGATCGTGAGCGAGTATCGGTACACAATCCGCCACGGCCACCGCGAGGGCGATTCCGGGCGTCGCGGTGATGAGCGCATCCGCCTCCGGAGCGTCGCCGACGTCCGCGATCGTCGCCGCCGTCGCCCCGTGAACCTGCGACATGTAGGCGATAGGAGCTCCGGAGCGCGTCTCGACGATGCGCCGGTTCTCGGCGACCGCCTCTGGATCGTCGCCGACGGAGTACGAAAGGTTGAGCGAGGCGTAGGGGTCGTCGCTAACGCCGCCGTCCCGCGTCGTAAAGAAGGCGCGGACCCCGAGGCCAGCGTCGAGGGTCGTCACCGCTTGAGGAAGTCCGGGACGTCGAGGTCGTCGCTCTCGAAGAGCCCACCCGGAACCTTGAGGACGTCCGTCTCGTCCAGTTGAGGCTCCGGCGCCGCCTTCGCGGAGCGCCGGGACCGCACGGGCGCGTCGACGAGTGCGTCGACGGGCTCCTCGACCGCCGCCTCCTTCGCCTGCGCTCCGTCGACCTGGCCCAGCGCGCCTGGGTGACGCCGGATGGGGGGCGCCCCTCCGTCGAAGCCTGCGGCGATGACCGTGATGCGGATCTCGTCGCCAAGGGCGTCGTCGATGACCGTTCCGAAGATGATGTTCGCCTCGGCGTGTGCGGCCTCGCGAACGAGCTTCGCCGCCGTCTCGACCTCCTTGATTCCGAGGTTCGAGCCGCCCGCGATGCTGAGGAGGACCCCGTGGGCACCCTCGATACTCGCCTCGAGTAGGGGCGACGAGATCGCGGCCTCCGCCGCCTTGACCGCGCGGTCATCCCCTCGCGCGGAACTCACGCCCATGAGCGCCGTTCCCGCGCCTTGCATCACGCTACGGACGTCGTTGAAGTCCACGTTGATGAGCCCGGGCGTCGTGATGAGATCGGTGATGCCCTGAACGCCGCCCTGGAGTACCTGGTCGGCGGCCGCGAAGGCGCCGAGGACGGATAGCTGCTTGTCCGAAATCTCCAGCAGTCGGTCGTTGGGGATGACGATGAGCGTGTCGACCTGATCCCGGAGGAGCTCGACACCGGCATCGGCCTGATCGGCGCGGCGCCGTCCTTCAAAGCCGAACGGCTTGGTGACGACGCCAACGGTGAGTGCCCCGAGTGCGCGGGCGATGCGGGCAACGACGGGCGCTCCCCCTGTTCCCGTTCCTCCGCCCTCGCCTGCGGTCACGAAGACCATGTCGGAGCCGCGGAGCGCATCCTCGATCTCGTCTTCGTGATCCTCGGCCGCCTTGCGCCCGACCTCGGGGTCCGCGCCCGCTCCGAGTCCGCGCGTCATCTCGCGCCCGATGTCGAGCTTGACGTCAGCGTCGGACATGAGAAGCGCCTGGGCATCCGTGTTGATGGCGATGAATTCGGCGCCCTTGAGCCCGACGTCGATCATTCGGTTGACGGCATTCACGCCGCCGCCGCCCACGCCCACGACCTTGATCGCGGTGATGTAGTTCTGCGGTGACGCCACGTCACAACCTTTCGCCGAACTCTAACCTTGAAGTTTAACGTTAGAGTTATGTCAAGTAGATCCACCGTTACGGTAAGGCCGGCGCACGTTGCGAACCGTGAACGCCGCGCGTGTCGCGCCGAATTGCTCGCGTCAGTCGCGCGTCAGTTATGCGTCACCGGCAACGTCGGCGCAGAGACGTCGATCACTGCGGCGTGAACCGCCCCCGACGCCAGCATCGTGAGCGTGACCTGCGCTTTGAGCTTCGTCTCCTCCGCGCCACCCCACACGACCACCGTCCCGTCCCCCAACGTCATGCGTATCGTGTCTTCCGTCTCGGCGCCAATCGTCGCCACCCGCTGCGCCAGATCCGTCGGAAGCGCGGCCAAAACGGCGATCACGGCGTCGAGCACCCTCACGTTCTCGGAGCCCGAGGGGACGTCCACGACGGGCAGCACACCGGGGTCGGCGACGGGCGAGCCCACGACGACGGCTTCGGAATCGACGAGCGTGTAGGCGTCTCCTGGGCCAGGTATGGCCGCGACCGGCACCCGCGCGTCTACCGCAACCGTCACTCCGTCGGGCCACGCCCGCGACACCGTCGCCGAACGCACCCCGTCCACCTGCGAGACGGCCTCCCCCATCGCCCCGAGATCGAGACGCGGCAACGGGGTTCCGACGAACGCCGCGAGGGCGCGGTGAACGTCCTGCGCGTCGACCGTGACCCCCGGTTGGTCCACTCCCGTCACCTCGAGCGCGGCGTCGTCGAGCGCGAAGACCGGGGAGAACCACCCGACCCACACCGCCCCCACCAACGCGACCACGAACGTCAGGATGCCGCCCGCCCGCCCCCGGCGTCGGCGAGCCACCGATCGCGAACGCTCCTGTTCGCGTTGCGCCCGCTCCGAGGCTTCCGGCGGCGACGCCGTCCTGGCGATCGCTAAGGCGCGCGGCTCGTCAGGCACGCGCCGCTCCCTGCCTGCGAAGTCGGTCAAGGATCCGTGAGGCGATCTCCGTCACCGAACCCGCGCCGACGGTCAACACCGTGTCGCCGGGGTTTGCGAGTTCGGCCGCGCGCTCGGCCGCCGCTCGCAGGTCCTCAATCGCCTCGACCGAGACGGCCGAACCACCTGCCATCAGATCCGTTATCGTCGTGGGACCGATCCCCGGCTCCGGGTCCTCGCGGGCGCCGTATACGCCGGTGACGATCACGCGGACCCCAGGGACGTCGAGCGCCGCCGCGAACGCCGGCGCGAGCAGGCGCGTCCTCGAGTACAGGTGCGGCTGGAACAGGACGACGAGGCCTCCCGTCTCCCTTTCCTTGGCCGCGGCGAGGAGCGCAGCGATCTCCGTCGGGTGATGGGCGTAGTCATCGATCACCCGCACCCCGCCAGCCTCGCCCCGAAGTTCGTAGCGGCGACCCGTCCCCGCGAAGGTTGCCATCGCGGCTGCGGCTGCCGCGGGATTCGCGCCGACGGAGACAGCTGCAGCCCACGCTCCCGCCGCGTTGAGGCGGTTGTGCGCCCCTGGTTGCGACACGCTCAGCGGGAATCGCTCCCCCGCCGTGCCCACGGAAGCCCCGTCGACCGTGACGTCTGCGCCCGTCGTCCCGTACGTCTCCACGACGACGCCGCGCTCCGAAGCGTCCCTCGCAACATCGGCCGCCTTCTCGTCGTCCGCACAGGCGATCAGGCGCGTAGCCGTCGCCGCGAACTCCCGAAACGCGTCCTCCACGGCCTCGACGCTTCCGAAATGATCCAGGTGATCGGCCTCGACATTCGTGAGGACCGCGACCTCGGGGTGGTACCGCAGGAACGATCCGTCGGACTCGTCTGCCTCGATGACCGCCACACCATCGGTCCCGGCATACGCGCCACCTACGGACCCGCGCACGCCCAGGACGGGCGCGCCGATCGCGAAGCTCGCGTCGATCCCACTCGCGTGGAGCGCGTGCGCGATCATCGCGGAGGTCGTGGTCTTCCCGTGCGCTCCCGCGACCGCCACAACCCGCATCCCCTCGACGGCGCGAGCGAGCGCCTCCGAACGGTGCCACACCGGCACTCCCGCTTCCCTCGCCGCTTTGAGCTCCGGGTTGGTCTCGCGCACCGCGGACGACACGACGACGGCCGTCGCTCCGTCGACGAGACTCGCGTCATGGCCTACCCGTACGTCGAGACCCGCGTTCCTCAGGGCGGCGAGGTACGGACCGTCAGCCGCGTCGGTTCCCGTGACCTCCCAGCGCGCCGCGGTTAGGAGCCACGCGACGGCGGACATGCCCGCGCCTCCCACCCCGATCAGGTGTACGCGTCCCTTGGTCACCGAGCCACCTCGAGAATCATGTCGACGAGGCGCTTCGTCGCGTCGAGCACGCCGATCTCGCGACTCGCCGCGACCATACGGGAGCGGTCGTCCTCGTCCAGCAGCATCTCCTCGAGGGCGAGGGTGAGCGCAGCGGGGGTCAGCCAGGCGTCCTCGATCATCACGGCGGCACCCGCAGCGACCGCGGCCTCCGCGTTCAGGGCCTGCTCGCCGTTGCCGATCGGCAGCGGGACGTAGAGAGCGGGAAGCCCCAACGCCGAGACCTCGGCAACCGTGACCGCGCCCGCGCGGCAGACGACGGCATCGACGGCACTGTACGCCGCCGTCATGTTGTGTTCGTAGTCGCGCACGATGTACTGGCTGCGATACTTCGCGGCAAGGTCGCCGTACGCGCGTTCCGCGATGTCGTCCTTGCCCCGGCCGGTGATGTGAAGCACGTGGATGCCGTGCCCAGCGACGGCCGGAATAGCTTCCGAGATCACGGAGTTGAGGCGCGACGCTCCGAGCGATCCCCCGACGACGAGCACGGCGCGGGCATCCTCCGGCCATCCGAGCGCGCCCCTTGCACCGATGCGCGCGACGGCGGCGCGGCGCGGGTCGCGCATCGCGTCGGCGAGATTCGCTATCTCCTCGCGAAGGGGCATGCCGGTGACGACGGCGCCCTTGAGCCGCGTTCCCTCGTAGTTCGTGGCGACGGCGGCTGCGCGTCGCGCCCCGAATCTGTTCGCTAGTCCCGCCTTGGCGTTGGCCTCGTGGACGACGATCGGAATGCGCCGCCGCCGCGCGACCGCGTACGCGGGTGTCGAGACGAATCCGCCGAAACCGACCACGACGTCGGGGGCAGTCTCCTTCACGATGCGCCCCGTCGCGCGGAGCGCGGACGCGAACGCGAACGGGAAACGAAGCATCGCCACGTTCGGGCGGCGCGGAAACGGAACCTTGGGAATGGAGCGGAACGCTACGCCCGCGCGAGGAACGATGTCGGCCTCGAGCCCCGTCGCGGTACCCAGCGCGACGGTGTCGTGCCCCCGGCGGGCAAGTTCGGCCGCCACGGCGAGAAGCGGGCTCACGTGACCCGCCGTCCCTCCGCCCGCGAGAAGGACGGTCTTACCCATGGCGCCCCCTTGAGACGACGGCGAGTGAACGCCGAACGAGCGACGGACGTGCAGAGAAGGCATCGGCGGCCCCGGGTTCTCGACGGGCGAACGCGAGCAAGACCCCGAGTCCCACGAGGGAGACGATCATCGATGAACCTCCCGACGAAACCAGGGGCAGCGGCACCCCTGTGACGGGAGCAAGCCCCAGCACGACGGCGATGTTGAGGCACGCCTGGCCGACGATCCACGCGCCAATCGCGGCCGCCGCGATTTGCACGAACGGGTCACGGTGCCTGCGGACGATGCGGTTGACGGCGATGACGATCATCGCGAGCGCCACGAGAACGAACACCGTACCGACGAGCCCGAACTCCTCGCCGAGGATCGCGAAGATGAAGTCGTTATGCGCCTTGGGCAGGTACGACCACTTCTCCCGCGACAACCCGGGGCCGAGGCCCCAGATCCCTCCCGACGCAAGCGCCCACGTCCCGTGGGTCACCTGGTAGCACTTCTGAAGGGTGCAGTCGGGCGTGAGCCAGGCCGAGATGCGGCCGGTGAGGTTGCTGCGGAAGACGATGAGGATCACGACGGTGCTCATGGCGAGCACCGCGCCGACGAAGAAGAACCGCGCGGGAAGCCCTGCGGTCCAATACGCCGCCGCGACGAGCATGATCATCACGACCGAGGTGCCGATGTCCCGGCCGGCCAGGACGAGCCCCACCGTGAGGCCCGCGACCACTCCCGTGGGCACGAGCGCTGCCTTCACGTTCACGAGGCGGGGACGCATCTGCGCGAGCGCGACGCCGAGGTAGAGCGCGAGGGCCAGCTTCGCGGCCTCGCTCGGTTGCGCGGTCACCCACCCGAGCTCGATCCAGTTCGTGTTCCCTCCCGAGGAGTGCCCAAGTGACGTCGTGGCGACCAGGAAGAGCAGGACGATGCTCGCGGCCAGGGCCCACGGCGCGATGCGCTTGAGCAGCGAAGGCGAAACGCGACTCGCAATCAGGAGACCGACGACGCCGATCGCGAGAAAGACGACCTGCTGCTTGAACAGCGCGTACGGATCGCCGTTTTCCTCGCGAATGGAGTCGATCGACGAACTCGACAGCATCGCCGCGAGCCCGATCAGTACCAGGAGCCCGGTCGCCGAGGCAAGCAGGTAGTAACTCGCGACCGGCGAGGTGCGCGTTCGCGCGGGCGAGGCGACGTCGGGTGCGGCGACCGCCATGCGCTCCTCCTAGGTCATCTCCCTCACCGCGTCGGCAAACGCGTCGCCGCGGTCCTTGTAATCGCGGAACTGGTCCATCGATGCGCAGGCGGGCGATAGCAGCACGACATCGCCCGCGTGCGCGAACTCACGTGCGGCCGCGACCGCGCGCTTCATCACAGTGTCACCTGGTTCGATCACCCGGACCGGGATTCGCGGTGCGTGTCGCGCGAGCGCCTCCTGAAGAGGCGACGAGTCGAGCCCGATCAGCACGACCGCGCGAAGGCGCGGCTCCACGTCGCTCACGAGCGAGGAGAACTCAGCACCCTTGGGAAGGCCACCCGCGATCCACACCGCGGTTCCCGGAGGAACGCCGTCGAGAGCTGCCCGAGCGGCGTGCGGATTGGTCGCCTTCGAGTCGTCGACGTACGCGACATCGTCGACGCGCGCGACGAGCGCGGTCCGGTGCGCGTCGAGCGTGAAGGCTCGGAGCCCCTCCGAGATCGCCGAGGGCTCGAGCCCGGCGGCCCTCGCGAGCGCGACAGCTGCGAGCGCGTTGGCGACGAGATACGGCGGGACCTCCCCCGCAGCGAGGTGCCGAAGGTCGTCGATCGACGCGGCCTCGATTCCCGCGCTCCGCCGTTCGTCGAGGAACGCGCGATCCACGATCATCCCGTCCACGACTCCGACCTGAGACACCGCCGGTATGCCGAGCGTCAGTCCTACCGCACGACAACCATCGGCGACGTCGGCGTCGCGCACCATGGCCTCCACACGCGCGTCGGCTGCCGGGTAGAGGCACGCGGCGCGGGTTCGCTCGTATACCTTCGCCTTTGCGGCGAGGTATTCGTCGCGCCCGCCATGCCAGTCGGCGTGGTCGTCGTCCGCGTTGAGGCACACGGCGGCCAGCGGCTCAACGGACGACGTGTAGTGCAGCTGGAAACTGGAGATCTCGACGATCAGGAGATCGAGAGGGCGAGAGACCGCGCTGACGACGGGGTCGCCGACGTTGCCGACGACCGCGTAGTCGAGCCCGGCGGCTCGGGCTATGGAGCCGACCATCCCCACGGTCGTGGTCTTGCCGTTCGTTCCCGTGACGAGAAGCCACGGCGTCGAGCCACGGCGAAGCCGCCACGCGAGTTCGACCTCGCTCAGGACCTCGATACCGGCGGCCTCGACCGCGCGCAGGGACTCGCCGTGAGGGGGCCAGCCGGGCGAGGCGACGGCAAGATCCACGTCTGCAAGGTTCACGGACGCGACGTCGGGGTAATCCGCGCGCCCCGCCCGATCGACCGTCGTGACGATCGCCCCGGCCTCCGCGAGCGCGGCGGCGGCCGCCGTGCCTGTCACCCCCATCCCGAGGACGAGGACGCGGCGTCCCGCGAACGTCACAGCGTCGTCCGAACCCACTCGGCGTAGAACAGCCCCATCCCCATCGCCGTGAAGAGCCCCGCGATGAGCCAGAACCGGGTGACGATCGTGACCTCGGTCCAGCCGAGCTGTTCGAAATGATGATGAAGTGGCGCCATACGGAAGATGCGTTTACCGGTGAGTTTGAATCCGCCGACTTGCAACGCGACCGAGATCAGGATGATGACGAAGAGTCCGCCGACGATCGCGGCAAGAATCTCGGTCCGGGAGACGATGCTGAGCCCGGCGATCGCGCCGCCGAGGGCGAGCGAGCCGGTGTCCCCCATGAAGATGCGAGCCGGCTGCGCGTTCCACCAGAGGAATCCGAACGCGGCGCCGGTGATGGCGGACGCCAGAATCGCGAGGTCCCGAGGGTCGCGGACGGTGTAGCAGTTCTCCTCGGCGCCCGTCGCCCCGCACCATTGGTTGAACTGCCAGATGCCAATGAGGACGTACGAGCCGAAGAAGATCACGGAGGCGCCCGAGGCGAGGCCGTCGAGCCCGTCCGTGAGGTTGACGGCGTTCGACCACGCGGTGATGAGGAAGTTCGCCCACACGACGAACAGGATGAGCCCGACGGTCGCGCCCCAGACGGCAAGGTTGAGGCTCGTGTCGCGCAGGAAGGAGATGGACTGCGATCCTGGCGTCCACCCGTGCCCGTCTGCGAACTGGAGGGCGAGGACGCCGAACGCGATCCCAACGGCGCCCTGCCCCGCGATCTTCCACGCCGGGCGCAGCCCGAGCGAGCGTTCCCTGCGAATCTTGATGAAGTCGTCGATGAACCCCACAGCGCCGAGCCCGATCATGAGCCCGATGACGAGGACGGACGAGATGTGGGGGCGTCGTTCGATCGCCACGTTGCCGAGGATCCAGCCGGTGGTCGCGGCGAGGATGATGATGACCCCACCCATCGTCGGCGTGCCGCGCTTGACGTGGTGGGAGGCGGGGCCGTCGTGCCGAATGAACTGTCCATACTGCCGACGGGTGAGGAATCGTATGAAGAACGGGGTGCCGAAGAGCGAGACGAGAAGCGCCGCGCCGCCCGCGAAGACGATTCCGATCATGCCGCTTCTCCCGTCAACTGGTCGGCGAGGCGCCAGAGCCCCGATCCGTGAGACGCCTTGAGGAGCACCGTATCCCCGGGGGCGAGGAAATCGGCGAGGCGCTCCCGCGCCTCCTCGATCGTAGCGACGAACTCGGCCTCGTCCCCGAAGGAACCCTCGCGCACGGCAGCATCGTACGCGGCGCGGGCCCCGGAGCCCACGACGATGAGGTGATCGATGCCGAGCCGGACGGCAAGGTGTCCCAGCTCGTCGTGCGCGGCGAGCGAGGCGTCGCCCATCTCCAACATCTCCCCGATCACGGCTATCGCCCTGCCGCCGTTCGCGATCTCGCGAAGCGAACGGAACGCCGCTCGCATGCTCTCTGGCGAGGCGTTGTAGGCGTCGTCGACGATCGTCACCCCGTCCGCGCGCTCCGTCACGGCCATGCGGTGGGGGCTGCCCGCACCCGCTGCGCTCAGGAGCTTCGCCACGTGGTCGACGCGGTCCCCCAGCGCGAGCGCGACCGTGGCAGCCGCGAGGGCGTTGGTCACGTGGTGTTCCCCCACGAGCACGAGGCTGACGGGCGCCTCGACCCCCTCGGCGACCAGCGTGAAACGGGCACGGCCTCGCTCCGACGTCACGTCGACGGCCCGCACGTCCGCCGCGCCGAGTCCGAACGTCGTGACGGATGAGGCGAGCGCTGCCATGGCCGCGACCCTGGGATCGTCGGCGTTGAGAACGACGGTCGCGCCGGGCGCGCATCCCTCGACGAGCTCGGCCTTGGCCCGCGCCACGTCGTCGATCGTGCCGTACTCGCCAAGGTGCGCGCTGCCCACCAGCAGGACCACCGCGACGTCAGGGGGCGCGATGCTCGCGAGGTAGGCGATGTGCCCCGCGCCGTTCGCCCCCATCTCGAGGACGAGGTGGCGCGTGTGCCTGCCGGCGCTCAGGACGGTAAGAGGCAGCCCTATCGCGTTGTTGAACGATCCGCGCGGCGCGACGCAGTCGGGCAGCATTCGAGCCAGGAGATCCTTGGTCGTCGTCTTGCCTACGGAACCCGTCACCGCGACGACCGCGATCTCGGACTCCGTGCGAAGCCGCTCCAGGTACGCCTTGGCAAGAAGCCCGAGCGCGTCCGTCGCGTTCTCCACGAGGATGTGGGGCGCCTCGACGGGACGCGTCACGATGTGAAGGAGCGCTCCCGCCCTCTGGGCGTTCGCGACGAAGTCGTGCCCGTCGGCGTTCTCCCCTGGAAACGCCACGTAGAGCGATCCGGGGCGGCACTCGCGCGAGTCGTGAGAGACCGAGGTGACCTCGATGGTGGGATCGGCTGCGAGCTCGCCGCCCGTGACCTCGGCGATCCATTTCGCCGTGACGGGAAGCATCAGGTGTTCCTCGATTCGGAGAGAGCGGCGAGGAGTTGTTCCGGATCGCTGAAGTGATGTTTCACCCCGTTGATCTCTTGATAGTCCTCGTGTCCCTTGCCGCTCAGCACGATGGTGTCCTCGGGCGCGGCGAGCGCGAGGGCGGCCCGGATGGCGTCCTCGCGCGGGGCGATCTCGTGCACGTCCCGAAGACCCGGTCGCGCCGTCCGGAGCCCAGCAAGAATCTCGTCTCGGATCACGGAGGGGTCCTCGGAACGCGGGTTGTCGTCGGTCACGATGACGACGTCGGCGAGCGCAGCGGCGACCGTTCCGAAATTCGGGCGTTTCGCGGTGTCGCGGTCGCCCCCCGCGCCGAACACCGAGATGAGCCTGCCCGGCGTTACCGTGCGCGCCCCCTCAAGGACGCGCTCGAGCGCGTCCGGGGTGTGGGCGTAGTCCACGATCGCGAGCGGCGTGTGATCGTCCCTTGTGAGCACGCGCTGCATGCGTCCCGGGACGCCGGGAGCCGACGCGACGCCGGCCACCGCGTCCTCCGGCGCGACGCCCGCCTCCATCGCCGTAACGATGGCAAGGGCCGCGTTGGACACGTTGATCAGGGCGGGTAGCGGGCTCGACGCCTCGAGGCTCACGCCGCCAGGACCGTCGAGCCGGAAGTCGGAGCCGATTCCGTCGGCGGCGATCCGCACGTCCCGCACCGTCCACTCCGCCTCCCCTGCTTCGGGCCGCGTGGCCACCCGCACGATGGGTACGGTCGCCTCGCGGGCGAGTCGCTCGCCCCACGTGTCGTCGACGCACACCACTCCGCGATCGGATAGCTCCGGGGTGAAGAGGCTCGCCTTCGCCACGAAGTAGTCGTCCATCGTCGGATGGAAATCGAGGTGATCCCACTGGAGGTTGGTAAACGCGGCGACGGCGAACCGCGCGCCCGCGACGCGACCAAGTGCCAGGGCGTGCGAGGAGACCTCGACGGTGGCCGCCCTCACCCCCGACTCGACCATCCGCGCGAGGAGGGCCTGGAAGACCGGCGCCTCGACCGTCGTCCGGACCGCAGGCGTCGCCTCCGCCCCGATGCGCATCTCGATGGTGCCCATAAGGCCCGTCTTCGCGTGGGCGCGGCGAAGCGCGGCGTCGACGAAGTACGTGGTGGTGGTCTTGCCGTTGGTCCCCGTTACGCCCACGAGTGTGAGCGCGCGGGACGGGTCACCGTAGACCGAGGCGGAGGCGATTCCAAGCGCGTGGCGCGGGTCGTCCACGACGATCACGGGAAGTCCCGAGGACGCCGCGATGCCGGCGCCGACGTCGTCCGTCAGGATGGCCGCCGCGCCAGCTGCTGCGGCGGCCTCGGCGTACGTCGCGCCGTGGGTCGCATACCCGGGAAGAGCCCCGAACAGGTCGCCGGGCACCACCTGACGATTGTCGACCGCGGCACCGGTCAGCGTCGCGTCGCTTCCTGGAGGCTCGACGCGCGCGCCCGTCCGTTCGGCGATCACGGACAGTGGCACGGGGAGCACGCGGTCGGGCCGAAGCGCCATCGCGTCCACTTTCACCGCCACGTAGTCGGATACAGATCGGGCGACGTCCCACTTGGCGGAATCCCGAGGGCCTCCAGCGCCCTGGCCGTGATGTCGGAGAACACGGGGCCCGCTGCGGATCCGCCCCACTGGGTCGTCTTCGGGTTGTACAGCATGACAGAGACCACGATACGCGGGTGCTCTGCTGGCGCCACGCCCACGAACGACGCGACCACGCTCGTCATCCCGCCCTTGCCGTCGGCCGCCTGCGCCGTTCCCGTCTTGCCCGCGATGCGGTATCCCGCGACCTGAGCGCGCGTGCCGGTCCCGTCGTCGACGACCGACTCAAGCATGCTGAGCAACTTCGTGGCCGTGTCCTCAGAGATGACCCTCACCGGCTCCGCGGTCTCGCGCGGAACGAACGTCCCGTCCGCCTGGGTGACGCCCTGGACGACGGTGGGCTGGACGCGAACGCCTCCGTTGGCGATCGTCGCGTACACCTGGGCGGTCTGCAGTCCGGTGACGGACACCCCCTGACCGAAGAGCACCGCGTACTTGGTCCGCCCGTCCCAGTTCTTCACGTCGTGAAGGATGCCAGCGGATTCGCCCGGCAGGCCGACGTTCGTCGGCTGGCCGAAGCCGAAGGCGGACAGGTAGTCGTAGCGCTGCTGCGGCGTGAGCGCGGAGCCCGCGATCACCGTTCCGGTGTTGGACGACTGCGCCAGAACCCCCGTCAGCGTGAGGCGCATGTCGCGGTGCCAGTGCGAGTCGTGAAAACTCTGCCCGTTCGGGGTCGTGTACTCGTACGGCGCCGTGTACGGGGTCGTCGGGGAGGCCTTCCCCTCCTCAAGGAGAGCGGCCATGGTGATGATCTTCCCCGTGGAGCCTGGTTCGAATACGGCCGACGTCGCGCGCGAGCCGCGGTCTGCGGCCGCCGAGGCACCCGGATTGTTGGGATCGACCGTGTTCGAATCCGCGAGGACGTACACCTGTCCCGTCGCGACGTTCATGACGGTGACGCTGCCCCATTCGGCGCGCGTGTCCTTGACGGCCTTGTCGAGCCGAGACTGCGCGTACCACTGAAGATCGGCGTCGATCGTGGTGACGAGCGTCTCGCCTGGGATCGCCGCGTTCTCGGACTGCACCCCGGTCGGGATGACGACGCTCCCGTTGTTGTTCGTCTCGTGCGTCACCGAGCCGGGCTGGCCCAGCAGGAGGTCCTCGTACGCGTACTCGAGGCCTGCGATGCCCGAGACTCCCGGTTTGTCGGCGCTTCCGCCGACGAATCCGATGACGTTTCCCGCGACGTTTCCGTTCGGGTAGACGCGCTCGCTCGTGGCCTCGCGAGTAACGCCCTGGACGCGCACCTCCGCGACGGCGTTCCACGTGTCGATCGAGACGTTCTTCGCGACGTACGCGAATCTCCTGTCTCCCGTGAGGGCAGCCTCGACCGTCGCCTCGTCCTCCCCGAGGATGGGCGCGAGGAGCGCGGCCGCGTCCGCGGGACCGGCGGCAAGGACGGTCCCGTGCTCGTCCGTCTTCGTCCAGTCGGCGACGAGGGTCTGGTCCGCGACAACGTTGTATCGCGCGACGGACGTCGCGAGGATGACGCCATTCCTGTCGACGATGCTGGCGCGGGGAACCGTGATCTCGGAGGTGTGAAGCCGGGACTCAAGAGCGGTCTCGGCGAGCGACGCACTGTCGACGACCTGGATCTGAATCAACCTGCCCGCGAAGACCGCGAGGAGCACGAGGGTAAAGAACGTGATGAGCGAGTGCCGCCGACGCGGATCGCCGACGCGAATCGTTGACGGACGACGGCTGGGCGGGCGGCGGGTCGGACCGCCTCCCCCCGGGCCGCGCGGGGACGGCACTCGGCGCGCGGGTGCTCCGCGCGGGATTGCGCCGGGCCTTGGCGCGGTGCGCGGCCTCGGTGGGGCGGTGATCGTACCGACGGGCGTCATGATGTGGCCCCCGGCGCGACGACGGCGCCGCTCGAGATCGTCACGAAGCCGACCCGGTGCGCGGGCACCATGCCCAAGTCGTGGGCCGCCTGGGAGAGGGACTGCGGTGAGGCGTGCTCCTCAAGGCTTGCGAGCAATTCGGAGCGCTGGTCCTGAAGATAGGCGAGCTCGTTTCTGAGGTCGCGCGTCTCGTACGCGCCCTTCGCCATCGTCGTGTTGAGTAGCAGGACCGCGATGAGGGCGCCCAGGACGATCGAGACGCACATCCCGACGAACGGAACGAGCGAGCGCGAGTGTTCGGGGGCGGCGTGGACGGAAATCGCCGGGTTGCGCGACGGAGCCTCCGTCGTCTCGCGGGGCGCGGGGGCGCGGCGGGGCGCGGCGGAGTGCGCGGTCGGGCGCGGTCGAGCAACGCGGTACGGCTCGGCCTCGAACAGGCCGGGCTGAGGCGGCGCGGCGCGTCGCGGCCGTGCGTTGCTCGGTGCCGGACGTGCCGCGCGCGCGGCGGGCGACGGCGGCCGGTTCGCGAGGCTCCTGGCTGCGGAGGCGCTCATGCCGCCCTCCGTCCCGCGGGCGTCTCGCGGGTCCGTTCGACGGCCCGGAGACGCACGGAAGCGCTCCTCGGATTCCGCGCCGACTCGTCGCTTGACACCTGTTCCGCACCTCGCGTGAGGAGACTCAGGAACGGAAGGTCCTCGTCGCGGGTCACCGGGACGAGCCGAGGCGTCTGGTCCTCGGCGCCGCTGACGAAGGCGCGCTTGACCATGCGGTCCTCAAGGGAGTGGTACGAGAGCACGACGATTCGCCCGCCGACGGCCGTCGCCTCGATCGCGGCGGGTAGCGCGCGCTCGAGGATCCCGAGCTCGTCATTGACCGCTATGCGAAGAGCCTGGAAGCTCCGCTTCGCCGGGTTGCCTCCCGCGGCGCGGGCGGCGGGCGGCAGGGCGCCGCGAACGATGTCCACGAGGTCGCCTGTCCGGGTGATCGGCTCGGTGGCGCGGCGGCGAACGATCGCGCGCGCGATCCGGGGGGCGTAGCGCTCCTCGCCGTACCCCGCGAGGATTCGCGTGAGCTCCTCCTCGCTCGCCTCGGCGACGAGGTCGGCGGCGTCGCGCTCGTCGTCGCGGTTCATGCGCATGTCGAGCGGTGCGTCGACCGCGTAGCTGAAGCCCCGGTCTTCCTCGTCGATCTGAAGTGAGGACACTCCAAGGTCGAACAGGATCGCATCGGCGCGGTCGGCGCCGACGGACGCGAGCGCGCCCGCGATGTCGTCGTACTCGGACCGGTAGGCGACGAACCTTTCGCCGAATCCGGCGAGGCGTTCGCTGGCAAGGCGAAGGGCGTCGCCGTCGCGATCGATCCCCACGAGCGTGGCCTGGGGGCTGGCGGCGAGGAGGGCTTCCGCGTGCCCTCCCATGCCGAGCGTGGCGTCGACGGCGATGGCGCCGGGGTGATCGAGGGAAGGGGTGAGCAACTCGACGCAACGGTCGAGCATCACGGGAACGTGCCGACGTGCGGCGTCGCCCATCCTTCCCTCCTCCGCGTCACCCCACCGTCGCCGCTTCCGTGCGGCGTCGGCCTGTCGTCCGACGGTGCCTTCGTGTCGTCCGGTCTCCCTCCGGCGGCTCTGAGGCGGGGAAGTGCCCCAGAGTTCGCGCGGGAGAGAGGCCGCACGCCACGATGACGTAGCTAGATGTCCGCGAAGACCTCAGCCGCGGTCTCCGCGTAGTCGTCCTCCGTCCTTGCGAGGTAGTCGTTCCACGCCTGGGCGTCCCAGATTTCGACGCGAGAGCCGAGGCCGACGACGGCGACGTCGCGGTCGATTCCTGCGTAGGTGCGTAGGGCCGGGGGGAGGAGCACCCTCCCCTGCTTGTCGGGAGTCTCGTCGCTCGCGTTCGCGAGGAAGCTTCTGAGGTAGTCGCGCGCGCGCTTGTTCTCGAGCGGCGCCTTCCGGAGCCGGTCGTGCACGGCGTGGAACTCGTCCACGGGGAACACGAACACGCAGCGGTCGAGCCCGCGGGTGCACACGAGGCCCGTCGCGAGGCGGGGGCGGAACTTCGCGGGAAGGATGAGCCGGCCTTTGTCGTCGATGCGGGGCGTGAACGTGCCAAGGAAGACCCCCGTGGGGCCCATTCCCTGCACGCCAGCGTCCGACATGGACCACTCCTCCTCGCGGCCCAACGCGCCCACGGCACGCCAGGCTCCACCAATGCGCCCCACTTTACTCCACATTCCTCCACTCGGGGCAAGATTTTTCGGTATTGCGGGTTTCGCGCCACAGTCCTCCCTGGTAGACGTGCGACATACCCGGTGGAGGATGCTCTGCGGGGTGCGTATCACCTAGGCTCGACCACGAGGCAAAGGGAGTGAACATGAACGCACAGGTCCCCACCGAAGCCGAGCTCGTCGAGGTCGCCGAGGTCACCGCACGTATACGCGGCTCGATCGCCTCGGTGCTATCCGGGCTCGACCCCGCGATCGTGGCGACCCTTGCCGTCGTTCTTGCCGAAGGACACCTCCTGATCGAGGACGTCCCCGGCGTCGGGAAGACGACGCTCGCGCGCGCCCTCGCCCGCGCGATCGACTGCCCCCTCGGCCGAATCCAATTCACCCCGGACCTGCTGCCCTCCGACGTGACGGGCGTCAACATCTATCGCGCGGGCGAACGGGAGTTCGAGTTCCGGCCCGGCCCGGTGTTCGCGAACATCGTCATCGCAGACGAGATCAACAGGGCGTCCCCCAAGACCCAGTCCGCCTTGCTCGAGGCGATGCAGGAACGGGCCGTCACGACGGACGGGACGACCCGCCCGCTCCCCTCGCCCTTCCTCGTCGTCGCCACGCAGAATCCCGTCGAGATGGAGGGCACCTACCCGCTGCCCGAGGCGCAGCGCGACCGTTTCATGGCTCAGGTCGCCGTCGGCTACCCCTCCGCCCAAGAGGAAATGGCGATGCTCGACACCCACGACGGCGCCGATCCCCTGGCGGACATTCGCCCCGTGACCGACATCGCGACGCTCTCTCGGCTCATCGCGATCGTGCGCAGGGTCTTCGCGGCCCCAGCGATCAAGCAGTACATCGTCGACGTCGTCGGGGCGACCCGATCGGAGTCGGGCCTTCGCCTCGGGGCCTCGCCCCGTGCCTCGCTGCACCTCCTCGCGGCGGCCAAGGCTCGCGCGGCGATGAGCGGGCGAAACCACGTCCTCCCCGACGACGTGAAGGCGTTGGCCACCACGGTGCTCGCTCACCGCACGCTCCTCAGCACCGAGGCACGCCTCGCGGGCAGGACGGCGCGCCACGTCATCACGGAGATCGTCCAGAAGACGGCGATCCCCACGGAAGCCCGGGACGCGACCCCGCGGCGCGGCGCCCCCACGACCGGAGCCATCGAGGGCGCATGAGCCCCTCGCCCGCGAGCGACCGCCGCTCGACGACGCGCGTCACAGCCAGGGGCGTCGGCCTCGCCGTCTCCGGCGTGAGCATCGCCGCCCTCGGCGTCGGGCTCGCTAGCGACACGCTCGTATACATCGGCGTGACGGTCGTCGCCGTCGTCGCCGTCGCGACCCTCTGGATGTTCGTGTCGATCCACACGTTTCTCCTCCGCTTCCCGTACGCCCGCCGCGAGGTGTCCCCTCGCCCCCTGACCGTCGGCAAGCCCGGCCGCGTCACCGTCGTCATCTCCTCCGGACACACCCGTGATCCTCGCGGGGGACTTCACCCGGGGCGACGCCTCGCGCGCAGCATCACGGAGGGCCTCGACATTCGCGAGCAGGCGGCGGCCGAACTCACGGGCGGGGCGGGAACGAAGGCGACGGTCGCACGCGAGCCGGAATCCCTCACGCTCACGTATGCGCTGTTACCGAAGAAGCGCGGCCGATGGCCGCTCGGGCCCGCGTTCGTTCATAGCACCGATCCGTTCGGCCTGATCTTCGCCGACACGTCCGTCGGGGGCGACGAGCGCATCGCCGTGTGGCCCGCCGTCACCGATCTCAGCGCTACGGCGGGCGCGCTCATGGGCCACGCCGATCGCGTCGTGCTCGGCGCGCGCACCCCCTCCCCCGACGACGCATCGTTGCGCGACTACCGCGAGGGCGACGACCTGCGCCGCGTCCATTGGAAGAGCTCGGCCCGCCGTGGCACCATGCTCGTTCGATCCGACGAACGAGCGGGCCGGCGGCCAGCGACCGTCGTCATGGATCTTCCGCGCGAGGATGCCGCGCTCGAATGGACCGTCTCTGCTGCTGCGTCGATCGCGCTGTCCGTGCTCACGGTCGGCCACCCTGTCCGGCTACTCGGCGGCGGGATCGTGCCCGTCGACTCGTCCTCCCCTCACCCGCACACGTCCGCCCTCGCGCGAGCCACGCTCCTCGACCAGACGGTCGATCTCGGCCTTCCGGCCACCACGGCCGCTGCCGAGGAGAACCTCGCCAACGCCGTTCGCGAGGCGCTGTCGACCGCGCTGTCCGGCGATGTCACCGTCGCAGTCGTCGGCCCGCTCGACAAGGCCGCGATCCGCCTGCTCGCTCCGATCGGCGACATGGGTCGCGCATGGGCGATCGTTCGCGCCGGAGACGACGAGAAGTCCCGAGGCGATGCGCGCTCCACCGCGCGGGCGCTCCGGCGGGCAGGGTGGCAGGCCAGCACCGCGGGACTCCACGACGACCTCGGGACGGTCTGGTCCGCCCTGCTGACGTCCGGGGACCTCGAATGAGGAACCTGAGCGGCGAGCGTTCCCCCGTTGCCGCGACGCCGCTCATCGCCATCGCGACGTTCGCTGCCTTCTGGGCGACAGGGAACATCATCGAACTGGGGAGCTGGCTTCTACGTCCCGCGTTCGCCCTAGCCATCGTCGCCGCCGCGATCGTCGTGGTGCGTCTGTTCTCGCGATCGCGGGCCCTGCCGACGCTGACCGGAGCGGCCGCAACGTTCCTCGTCCTCGTCCCGCTATTTGCGAAGAATCCCGCGGGGGGCACGTACTTCTTCCCGACTCCGGCATCGCTCTCCGCACTGTTCCGATCCTTCGGCGACGGGGCGACGTACGCACAGGAGTCGGCCCACCCCGCCCCCGTCGATTCCGATCTCGCCGCGCTCCTGACGCTCGCGGTACTCATGCTCTTCGTCGCGGCCGAGCACGTCGCCGTGTCCTGGCGTGCCGTCGGCACGGCTGGTCTCATGCTCCTCGTTCCGTGGGTTCCGACCATCGTTCTGCGGGAGCACGTTTCTGCTGGGGTGCTCATCGTGGCCCTCGCCGCGTGGGTGCTGGCGCTCGCCGTCTCGCGCAGCGACGCGGTCGCCCGCAGGCGGGTCTCGTGGACGACCTCGCTTCTGGGGACGACAGCCGCGCTGGTCCTCATGGCGCTCGTGATTCCGAGCGCCATCGGCGGCGCGGGGTGGGGAGCCATCGACCAGCGCTATCAGCCGGACCTGTTCGACGGGCGGAACACGCAGCTCAACCTCGAGGTGGACCTCCACAAGTCGCTCACCGTGAACTCCGAGGTCCCCGTTTTCGCGTACGTCGCTTCCGCAGGCAAATCGGACGCGTTCCGTATCTACACGTTCACGTCGTTCGACGGCACCCAATGGGACTACGTCGACGCAACGGTCTCGTCGCACCCGGCGACCGATACGCTGCTATGGCCCCTTCCCGTCGACGACTGGTCGGACACGCCCCACAACGAGCTCTCGATCGCGATCCTGTCGCTATCGGCGTCGAACCTTCCCGTCCCCGTCGCGCCGCGAACCGCCAACGTCGAGGGGCCGTGGTTCTACGACCCCGCTACCGACCAGATCGTCGGCAAGGACACGACGACGCACGACCTCCACTACTCCCTCGTCGTCGACTTCGCGTACCAGAACGCCGAGGCCCTTCGGGCGTCGGACGCGCGTCTTGCCCTGGGGCAGGCCGACGATCTCACCGATCCTCGATACGTCGCGCTTCCGTCCTCGCTCGACCTCCCGCGGATCCTCGACCTGACCCGATCCGTCACGGCAGGCGCGACCTCCCGCTACGACCAGGCCCTCGCGATTCAGGAGTACCTGCGCGACCCCGCGAACTTCGTCTACGACCCGAGCGCCACCAGCACCAGCGCCGACGCCGTGTCGGAGTTCCTCGACTCTCGCCACGGATACTGCATCCAATTCGCGACGACGATGGTGATGATGCTCCGGTCGATCGGAATACCGGCGCGTCTCAGCGAGGGATTCCTGCCCGGCACCCTCGAGGACGGTTCGACGTACGTCGTGCGCGGCGCCGACGCTCACGCGTGGCCCGAAATCTACTTCCCCGGTCACGGGTGGGTCCGCTTCGAACCGACCCCCGCCGTCCAGACCGGGGCGCTGCCCTCCTGGGCGGATCCGAACGCGGGCCAGCCGGAGCAGCCTGGTTCCGTGTTCCCCAACACGGGGCCGGACGATGTGCCGATCACGCCTCCTGCTTCCGACGGCGGAGGTGGATTCCCGACCTGGATCATCACGATCCTCGCGATTCTTGGCGCGACGGGCGGACTCGCGTTCGCGTACCTGTGGCGTCGTCGGGGCGTCGCGGGCCGCGGCTCGCGCGCGCTTCACGGCGCCGAAGCTGCGTGGCAGCGCCTCAACAGGCGCCTGGGGAGCAGGGGGTGGCCCGCGAGCGCGACGCCGCGCGAGGCCGTCGAACACGTGCTCACGGAGATCCGCGTTGCGCGGGGTCGTCCGGCGCGGCCGGAACCGGAATCGGCGCTACTCGCGCTGAGTTCCGCCGTATCTGACCTGCGGTATGCCCCGTCGGCGCGCACGATCGAGAGTGCCCAACTCGAGGAGTGGCTGGACGAGGTGACGAGGGAGGCGGAACCGAGCGAGGAACCGGTTACAGGTCACCCTGCTCGCGGCGACGCTCGAAGCGCTCCTCAAGACGGGTCATGAATCCCTGACGGTCGCGCTTGCTCTTGGCTTGCTTGGGTTTCGTGGCCCGCTGCGGCGAGGGGCTCGGGCCGATCATGGCCCACAGAACGATGGTGATCATCAGCGCGAAGCCGCCGATGCCCAGGAGCCACAGTTGCGTCATGACGCCGGCAAGGACGACGCCGAGGCCGACGACGACGCCCGCTCCTGCGGCGAGGAGATGGGTCGCGCTGCGTGGCGGGCGCGTCATGGCGCTCTTCAACTTGGGGTCGGACCCCAAATCGCGCTCGAGATCGTCGAGCACGCGCTGCTCGTATTCGGACAGCGGCATCTCAACCTCCTCCGCAGTCGTGCCCTAACTCAAGGATAAGCCCCGCGCGCCGACGCTGGTAGCCCCGACGGCGTGTGTGACATACATGGTACGCGACGAGGGCCGCCCCCATAGGGGACGGCCCTCGTGACGTTCGCTCGTGCGTGCTAGAGCGGACGAACCTTCTCAGCCTGCGGACCCTTGGGGCCCTGCGTGACCTCGAATTCGACCCGCTGGTTCTCGTCAAGCGAGCGGTAACCATCGGTCTCGATGGCGGAGTAGTGGACGAACACGTCCTGTCCCCCACCGTCCTGGGCAATGAAACCAAAACCCTTTTCGGCGTTGAACCACTTAACAGCTCCCTGAGCCATGCCTACCTATCCTTACTTTGCATCCCAACCGGGGACTCGGCGACCCGGCACAGCGCCGGGCCAAAATGCCGCAATGCTACGTCCCACGCCCCGCGCCGGAATTCCAGCCAGGTCTCGCTAACGATCACTGCAACGCTATAAGTGTGCCACGAAACGCGTTCTGTGGGGGGAGTTCACACAGAACCGGGGAAATCGCGTCCGCGATCGGCGAGGAACTTCTCGAACTCCGCGCCCAGTTCGTCGGCCGTCGGAATCCTGTCGCCGAGCGGAATCCCGCCCTCGCGGGACTCCACGAACGTGTCGTATTGCTCCTCAAGTGCCTTGACGAGCGCCTGGACCTCGTCGGAATCCGCGGACTGTCGTTCGATCTCCTCGTTCGCCTTCTCGCATGCGTCGTCGAGCGCAGCAGCGTCAAGGCGTAGACCTCCCAGCGCCTCCAGCGACTCCATCGCGCGCACCGTGGCCTGCGGGTACGACGATTGCGCGAGGTAGTGCGGTACGTGGACGGCGACCGTCGCCGCGTCGAGACCCCATTGGCCGAAACGGTATTCGAGCAGGCTCGACGCTGCGCCAGGGACCGTGATCGTCGAGAAGAGGTTCGGGACGTCGGGCAGGAGGTCGGGGCGGGTACCGTGAACCGTCACTCCGATGGGCCGCGTGTGCGGCGACGCCATGGGGATCCCGTGCGCCGCGAGCGTCAGAGTCACGCCGGTACGCTCCACGAGCGTTCGCGTCTCCGCCACGAACCGCTCCCACAGGATGTCGGGCTCGAAACCGTGGAGAAGCAGGAACGGCGTCCCGGCGGCGTCCGTCACCATGTCGAGCTGGAGGTACGGCTCGTCGTACCGCGTCCACGCGTTCACGCTGAAGACCATCTCCGGGCGTCGCGAGCGGTAGTCCAGCAGGCGATCAACGTCGAAGGTCGCGACGCGGACGGGTTCGGATTCTTCGAGGATGTACGAGGCAAGGATCTGGCCCGTTCGGCCAGCGTCAATGAAGCCTCGAAGCGAGTGGAGCATGATCCGTGCCTCGCCCGGTCTGCGCTTCTCCCACGCGGCTACGCCCGCATCGTCCCAGGTCACGAGTTCGTCGCTCATTCTGTCAATTCTCTCATGGCATCGAGCGGCCACCGGGGCCCGCGGCGGGTTGGGGCGCTCGCTCTTGGCATAATGGATGGTTACCGTTTTCCCACTCACCGCTCTCGAAGGACGTCGTCCTTGCCCGAATCCTCGGAACTATCCGCCGAGCAGGCGATCGTGGATGTCCTATATGCGCGGCTCGATGCCATCCGATCGGAATCGGAAACTCGCCTCGCGTCCGTTCGCCGCGCCGGCCCCTCGGGCTCGCCGCAGAACCGTTCGGAGCGCGACGCCTTCGCGACTCTGTACGAGGATCGCATCGCCCAGCTCGACGCCGTTGAGGACCGCCTGTGCTTCGGCAGGCTCGACCTCGCGGACCGTACGCGGCTGTACGTCGGGCGAATAGGGCTCTCCGACGCCGACCACGCCCCCCTCCTCACGGACTGGCGGGCCCCCGCGGCACGCGCGTTCTACTCCGCAACCGCGGCCGAACCGTCGGGCGTAGTACGCCGCCGTCACCTCACGACCCAGGGGCGGAAGGTCATCACCCTTGAGGACGACGTCTTGGACGTCTCCGCCCTCGACGATGGCACGGAACTGTCGGGCGAAGGGGCCCTGCTCGCGTCGCTTGCGGCACGCCGAACGGACCGGATGAGCGACATCGTCGCCACCATCCAGGCGGAGCAGGATGCGGCGATCCGCGCTCCGTTGTCGGGGGCGCTCGTGGTCCAGGGAGGCCCGGGGACCGGCAAGACGGCCGTCGCGCTTCACCGCGCCGCGTACTTGCTGTACCACCACCGCGAGAAGCTCGAGTCTTCTGGCGTGCTCATCATCGGGCCGTCGCGGTCGTTCCTGCGCTACATCGATCACGTCCTGCCCTCGCTCGGCGAGACCGGCGCCATCTCGACCACCCTCGCGGGCCTCGTTCGCGGCGTCGACGCATCGGCGCGCGAGGCCGACGAGGTCGCGGCAATCAAGGGCCGACGTCCATGGCGCACGTCGTCGCGCGAGCGGTGCGCGAACGCCAGCGTCTCCCGAAGAGCGACCGCGAGATCCAGATCGACGGCCGCACGATTGTGGTTCGGCGCCGCGATATCGCCGACGCGCAGGCGCGCGCCCGTCGAGACGGCTCGCCGCACAACACGGCGAGGGACGTCTTCGCGAAGGAGATGATCCGCCGCCTCGCCGACCAGCTTGTCGCGCAACTCGAGTCGTCGATCGCCGACGACGACAGGGCGGAGCTCGAACGCGATGTTCGCGACTCGCGGGAGGTGAGGATTGCGCTCAACCTCGCGTGGCTGCCGCTCACCCCGCAGCGCCTCCTCGCCGACCTGTACTCGCGTCCGTACCTCCTTGAGCATGCGGCGCCCCGGATGTCGAAGGCAGATCGCCAGTTGCTCGCCCGCCCGGCGGACGCCCCGTTTACCGACGCCGACGTCCCCCTGCTCGACGAGGCGGCCGAGCTGCTCGGCGACCTGCCCGGCTCCGCTCCGCGTCGGCCGACGTCTCCGCCGAGGATGTCGACTTCGCCAAGCAGGTGCTCACCACCTTCGGGGGCGGCGGGATGATGACGGCGAAGGACCTCGCGCGCCGCATGGCGGTCGGCCCCGCTCGCCTGAGCGTGGCGGAACGCGCCGCACGCGACCGAACGTGGACCTACGGCCACGTCGTCGTCGACGAGGCTCAGGAGCTGTCCCCGATGGCGTGGCGCATGCTTCTTCGGCGCTGCCCGCTTCGCTCGTTCACCATCGTCGGAGACGTCGCGCAGACGGCATCGAGCGCGGGAACCCGCTGGTGGCCCGAGGTGCTCGACCCCCTCTTCAAGGAACACTGGACCCAGCGCGATCTCACCATCAGCTACCGGATCCCGTCCGCCGTCGCCGACGTCGCCCAGTCCTTCGGTCGGGCCGCTGGGCTACCCATCGGGGTCTTGACTGCGGCCCGCGACCTTGAGGACGCGGTTCGCGTGACGCACGCCGACGATCCGGTCGGCACCGGCGCCGAGCTCGCGATACGACACGCGGATCGGCTCGCGGAAAGCGGCGGAGGGACCGTTGCCCTCATCGTCCCGCGACGGTGACGTCGCCGCGGCCGTCGCTCGTGAGCTACGGCGACCGAGCCGGTCAGCGTTCTCGGGCCACGGGACGTCAAAGGGCCTGGAGTTCGATGTCGCCGTCGTGGTCGAGCCCGCCGCGATCGCGGCTCGACCGGGAGATCTATACGTCGCGCTCACGCGCCCCACGAGCGTGTTGGAGATGGTTCACGCGCTCCCGCTTCCCGACGGGATCGCCCCCGCGGTTGCGCCCTAGGCGCTCGCCCCTACTGGCACGGCCCCGAGCCCGCGATCGCCAGTCCCGCGAGGTCGCCCGGTCCCCATTCGGTGAGCGACGTATTGCTCGCGTTCATGATCTCCGTCGGATCGTCCACGTGGGCGAGTCCCACCACGTGCGCGATCTCGTGCATCACCACGGCGAGCGCGACCTTCTGACCCTGCCCGGTCGCCATGAGCTTCCGCATGTCGTCCTCGTCGAGGACCACCGTGCCCCCCACGAGGAATCGTTGGTCGCCGTAGGCGCCCGTCACCGAACTCGAACCCCCGAGGCCGGTGATGGAGCCGACGAGATCGGGAGTCGACGCCTCGTCCGACCATCCGATGATCATCGGCGCGAAGCCGTCGCCGTATCGATCCGGCTGGATGAGGCGCCGGCTGAAGCTGGCGAACTCGTCCGTCTGGCCGTCGTAGACGAACTGCAGCCCCGTAGCGTCCGAGACGGACTTCACGGCGTCGGCGATCAGGGTCGACGCATCGCCCGGCCCGCTCGTGGGGTTGTAGACGTAGTGGATCGGACGGCACGGGTCGAATCGCACCGGGGTGCCGTTTTCTTCGAACATGAAGGAGTACGAGCCGGTCGTCGTCACCGGAACCTCGGGAAGTACCCGCCCGTCGCTCGGCGGTGGCAACGGGACGCGCACCTGCGTGGAGCCGTCGAGCAGGGCGTTGCGGGGAGTTCCCAGGTGCTCAACGTCCGTCACCGACAGCCCCGAGGCGAGGATCGCGACCACCGCGGCGACAACGAGGGCGCCAAAGGTCAGCCAGAATCCCGAGCGTGCACTCATGAACTTAGGGTGCCACGCCGTGGGACCTCTGCGGATATTCCAGGACGTGAGAAGTGCCACAATGGGCTCCGTGCGAGCACTTCTACTGGAAAACCTTCATCCCCAGGCGACGGAAATCCTTTCCGCCGCGGGCATCGACGTCATCAACCACAGTGGCGCCATGGACGAGGACGAGCTCATCGAGGCCCTTCAGGGCGTCGAACTCGTCGGCATCCGTTCCAAGACCCAGCTCACCGAGCGGGTCTTCGACTCCGCCCCGTCGCTCATCGCGGCCGGCGCATTCTCGATCGGCACCAACCAGATCGACCTTGCCCGCGCGGCGCGACTCGGCATCCCCGTGTTCAACGCCCCCTTTTCGAACACCCGCTCGGTGGTCGAGCTCGCGGTGGCGGAGATCATCGGGCTGATGCGTCGCCTCCCCGAGCACAACCGCTCGCTCCGCGAGGGTGTGTGGAGCAAGAGCGCCGACGGCTCGCACGAGGTCCGCGGTCGCACGCTCGGCATCGTGGGTTACGGCAACATCGGCTCGCAACTGTCGGTCATCGCCGAGGCGCTCGGCATGAACGTCGTGTTCTTCGACATCGCCGAGAAGCTCGCGCTGAGCAACGCGACCAAGCTGACCTCCCTCAACGAGCTTCTGGAGATTTCCGACTTCGTCACGCTCCACGTCGACGGCCGACCGGGCAACGCCGGCTTCTTCGGCGAGAAGGAGTTCGCGAGGATGAAGAAGGGCTCGATCTTCCTCAACCTCTCGCGCGGATTCGTCGTCGATGTCGAGGCGCTCGACGCGGCCATGACCGCAGGGCACGTCGCTGGCGCGGCCGTGGACGTCTTCCCCGTCGAGCCGAAGAAGAAGGGCGACGCGTTCACCACGCCGCTCCAGGCTCAGGGGAACGTCTACCTCACGCCCCACATCGGCGGATCGACCGAGGAGGCGCAGCGCGACATCGGCATCTTCGTCGCGACTCGTCTACGCGACTACGTCGAGCACGGATCGACCTCGCTCAGCGTCAACGCCCCCAGCCTCTCGCTCGAGGCGGCGGCGGGAAGCCACCGCGTCGCGCTCATCCACGAGAACATCCCGGGTGTGCTCGCCAAGGTCAACAACGTCTTCGCGTCGCACTCCGTCAACATCGAGGGTCAGATTCTCGGTACCCGAGGCGAACTCGGATACGTCGTAACGGACGTCGCCGACGGGCTGACGGACGACGCCGTCGCCGAGCTTCGCTCGATGCCCGAGACGGTGCGCCTGCGCATCCTGTCGTAAACGACCTTCCGCCGGGAACGACGCCGCGTTACTTGGCGGCGTCTTCCTCGCGGAGCCGGGCGATCGCTCCCTCGAAGTCGTCGAGCGAGTCGAAGCCCTGGTACACGCTCGCGAAGCGTAGGTACGCGATCTCGTCGAGTTCGCGGAGCGGCGGCAGGATGGCGAGCCCGATCTCGAGCGCGTCGACCTCCGCCTGTCCGTTGCCGCGGATGGTCTCCTCGACCTTCTGCGCGAGCAGCGCGAGTTGGTCCTCCGTCACCGGACGACCCTGACACGCCTTCTTCACCCCGGAGACGATCTTGTCCCTGCTGAAGGGCTCCGATACCCCGGAACGCTTGATGACGTTGAGGCTCGCGGTCTCGACCGTGCTGAAGCGTCGCCCACACGCGGGGCATTCGCGACGCCGACGAATCGACGCGCCGTCGTCTGCCGTACGCGAGTCGATGACGCGCGAGTCGCCGTTGCGACAGAAGGGGCAGTACATGCCCCTACTGTCCCACGATTCACGCCCTGAACGTGCCGGAGATGGTACGCCGGCCGGGCGGGTGTCCGCCCGACCGACGAGTCTGGAGGGGTTCGCGACCACGGCGTCACCGAAGACGAAACCATTGGTTCGCGGGTTGCGGGGAAGGGTGCCTATGGCGCGAGCGGGACGAGGATCTGCTCGCCGGGGAAGATGGTCGGGTCGCGACAAGTGATTGAGGCTCATGATCTCGGCGACGACCGTGTCGGTCGAATCTCCCGGCGCCACGATGCCCGCGATGCCCCACAGCGTCTCCCCCTCGGCAACAACGTACGTGCGGGAGGGCGCGTTCGCGTCGTCCCCCGCAGCGAACGCGCGTGGGCCGAACACGAGGGCGCCGACGAGCGCGACGATGCCGATCAGGGTACGCAAGAGACGCCCTTCCTGGCTGAGTCGCCCATCCACCCGCATCAACACGTTGTGCCTCCCTGTATCCCGATCGATTCGAACATCTGTACGTCGAACATCTGTTCTATTTCTAGCACGACGTGCCGACAGAATTCAAGACACGCTCGAACATGTGTTTGATTTGCGGGGCTCGCTCCACTACCGTCATGAGACGAGGACACCACTCGGGTCCGACATTCGTCGGCCGCGGTGGCGCAGGCGGCGCAAGCCGCTCCGACGACGTAGGAGGCTTCGATGGACGACGAGACGGATGTGGGAGCGACCATCCACGAATTCCCGGACGTCGCGTCCGACGCGACCCTAACGACCAGACAAACCCGCATCCTCGAGACCATTCGCGCGGCGATCCACGACCGCGGCTACCCGCCCTCGATGCGCGAAATCGGCGAGGCCGTCGGCCTCACCAGCACGTCGAGCGTGAAGCACCAGCTCCAAGCGCTCGAGGCGAAGGGCTACCTGCGTCGCGACCCGAACCTTCCGCGCGCCATCGAGGTGACGATGCCGGAGGACGAGCCCGCCAGCGTGGTCGAGGCTTCCGTACGCCTCGCGTCCGTCGAGGGCGGCCCCGCGCTCCCCCGCGGCGTTACCGCCGTGCCCCTGGTCGGCCGTATCGCCGCCGGTGGCCCCGTTCTTGCCGACCAGGCCGTCGAGGACGTCTTCGCCCTGCCGACTCAACTGACGGGCGAGGGCGAGCTCTTCATGCTCAAGGTCGCAGGCGACTCGATGATCGACGCCGCGATATGCGACGGCGACTGGGTCGTCGTCCGCCGTCAGAACGTCGCGCAGGACGGCGAAATCGTGGCGGCGCTGCTCGACGACGAGGCGACGGTCAAGACCTTCCGACGTCGCGACGGCCACGTATGGCTGATGCCCCACAACCCGGCGTACGCGCCGATTGACGGGGACCACGCGTCGATCATGGGCAAGGTCGTCTCCGTCCTGCGTCGCCTCTAGACGTCGAGCCGCCGGAGCGCATCGAGAACGGTCACGCGATCCGTCGTGGGCCACAGAGGCGGAAGTGATCGCGCAAGGAACGCGCCGTACCGCGCGGTCGCGAGGCGCGAGTCGAGCACCGCTACTACCCCACGGTCCTCCAGCGTGCGGATGAGCCTTCCTGCGCCCTGCGCCAGCAGCAAGGCCGCGTGCGCGGCGGAGACCGCCATGAACCCACTCCCCCCGCTCGCGTCTACCGCCTCCGCTCGCGCCTGCGCGATCGGATCGTCCGGACGCGGGAACGGGATGCGGTCGATGACGACGAGCTGGCACGTGACGCCGGGCAGGTCCACGCCCTGCCACAAGGTCGTCGAGCCGAAGAGGCACGCGCGCGGGTCTTCGCGAAAGCGCCGGAGCAACGTGGGGACCTGATCGTCCTTCTGATACAGGATCGGCACGTCGAGTCGCTCCCGCATCGCCTCCGTGGCCTCCACGGCGGCGCGGTGGGACGAGAACAGGCCCAAGGTTCGCCCGCCGGCCGCGCGCGATGAGGTCGGCGAGCTCGTCGAGAGCGTCCGCCGCGATGCCTCCCGGTCCCGGCCGGTCGAGGTGGGAGGCCACGTAGAGGATGCCCTGGGATTCGTGGTCGAACGGGCTACCCGCGTCGAGCGTCACCGGATCCTCGACGCCGAGCTGACGGGCCATCGCGTCGAAGGTGCCGCCCAGCGCGAGCGTCGCGGACGTGAAGACCGTCGCCGTCTCCTCGATCAGGCGCGAGCGGACGAGTCCCGCAACGTCGAGCGGCGCGGCAAGAATGCGCGCAGGGACGCTGCCGCCATAGTCGCCGTCGGGAGGAGCGAGCCAGATGACGAGGCGCTCCGTTTCGCCGAGCAGGGCGGCGCTGATGTCCCCGATCTCCCCGAGCCTCGCTGCTGCAAGCTTCGCGTTGACGTCGTCTCCCTTGCCCTCGACGGAGCGGGCGAGCGGTCGAGCCGCGTCCCGGACCGCGGCAACCGCGATCGCCAGCGGTTCGGGTAACCCGTAGCGGAGGCGACCGACGCGGGAGCCGTCGAGCGAGGCCTCCAACGCGCGAGAGGCCTCGTCGAGGGCGTCGCAGATGTCCGGTGGCGCGGAGGCGCGCCGCGCGGCTCTGACGGCCGACGCGACGAGCGCCGGGGCGAGCTCGTCCGTGGCGTTCGAGGTGATGCGAGACACGAGCTCGTGCGCCTCGTCGACGATGAGCGCGTCGTGGGGCCCAGAACCTCGTGCGACGTCGCTTCGATGGCGAGCATGGCGTGGTTGGTCACGACGATCTGAGCGCGACGCGCCTGGTCAAGAGCGCGCTCCGCGAAGCAGTCGGACGCGGCGGGGCACGTCGTCCCGAGGCATTCGCGGCCTCCGACGCTCACCTGAGCCCACGCGCGCGGCGAGACTCCCGGGTCGAGATCGTCCCGATCCCCCGTGGAGGTCTCGTCCGCCCATCGCCCGAGGCGCGCCACCTCGCGTCCGAGCTCAGACGTCGGGCCGATCGGCCCAAGGTCGAGGCGGTCGTCGGGCTCCGGGTAGCCGCCGCCGAGCTTGTGCTTGCACAGATAGTTCGCCGCGACCCTTGAGCAGCGCGATGCCAGGGCGGGCCCCGAGCGTCTCCTGGAGGGCGTCGAGTACGAGGGGAAGGTCCTTGAGGAACACCTGGCGCTGGAGCGCGAGCGTCGCGGTCGAGATGATGACGCGGGCGTCGTCCCGGACGGCGTGCGCGACGGCGGGGACGAGGTAGCCGAGCGACTTGCCCGTGCCGGTTCCCGCCTGGACAAGGGCGTGGCTCCCGTTGCGCAAGCGCCTCCTCGACGGCGCGCGCCATGGCGACCTGACCCGAACGCTCCTGCCCACCCAGGGCGACAACCGCAAGCCGAAGCAAAGCCTCGGCGTCGGGCTCGTTCACGCGGCAGGGGTTTCGGGCGACGGCGAGGTGCTCGCCGCGACAATGCGCGCCGCGAGCGCGCCCTCAACGAGGGCGACGATCCGGGTGCCGTCCGCCTCGTGGCTTTCCGAGATCACCGTTCCGCGCGAATGAGCCTCGCTGATCAGCTCGCCTCGCGTGTACGGCACGGTCGCGTCGACGCGAACGGCGGGCTCAGGCAGGTTCTCGCCGACGGCGGCGAGTAAGGCGTCCATGCCCGCGCCCGTGAGCGCGGAGACCTCGACGCTCGGCTCGCGACGGGCGCGGAGCGTCGCGATCGCCTCGGGCGGCGCGACGTCGCACTTGTTGAGGACCAGGAGCTCCGGCACGTCCGTCGCGCCCGGTACGTCGGCGAGGACGGTCCGGACGGCGAGGATCTGCCCCTCGGGGTCGGGGTGCGACGCGTCGACAACGTGGAGGACGAGGTCAGCGTGCGCGACCTCCTCCAGGGTGGACTCGAACGCGGCGACGAGTTGGTGCGGCAGGTCGCGCACGAATCCGACCGTGTCCGAGATGGTGAAGTCGCGACCCTCGGGCGTTCGCGCCTTGCGTACCGTCGGGTCGAGCGTCGCGAACAGCGCGTTCTCGACGAGCACACCCGCCCCGGTGAGCCGGTTGAGCAGCGAGGACTTCCCCGCGTTCGTGTATCCGACGATGGCGACGTTGGGCAAGCGGATGCGCCGTTCGCGCCGCACCTCACGCGCGGGGGCCATCCGGACGATCTGGCGGCGTAACAGGGCCATGCGCGTGCGGATGCGACGCCGGTCGAGCTCGATCTTGGTCTCACCTGGACCGCGCGAGCCGATGCCTGCACCGGCCGCGACCCGGCCGCCCGCCTGGCGGGACATCGAGTCGCCCCACCCGCGAAGACGGGGAAGCAGGTACTCAAGCTGCGCGAGTTCTACCTGCGCCTTGCCCTCCTTCGACTTCGCGTGCTGGGCGAAGATGTCGAGGATGACGGCGGTCCGGTCGACCACCTTCACGCGGACGACGTCCTCGAGCGCGCGGCGCTGGCTCGGGGCGAGCTCGCCGTTGACGATGACGGTGTCCGCGCCCACGGCGGCGACGATGCCCGCGAGCTCCTTCGCCTTGCCCGAGCCGAGATACGTCGAGGGGTCGGGGTGGGCGCGTCGCTGAAGTACGGCGTCGAGAACCTCGGACCCCGCGGTCTCGGCGAGCGCCGCGAGCTCGCTCAGGGCGACCTCAGCCTCGGCAGCCGTTCCGTGCGACCACTGGCCGACGAGCACCACGCGTTCCAGGCGCAACCTGCGGTATTCGACCTCGCTGACGTCCTCGAGCTCGGTCGAGATGCCTCCGACGCGACGAAGCGACGCGCGCTCCTCACGCTCGAGTTGGTCGCCATCCCCCGAGGACCACCCGGTGTCCCCCGCCGCGACCGCCGTTCCTGCGCGCGACAGCACGCGCTCCACGATCTCGCGGGAGCGCGCTCCGTCCTCGGCGCCGTCCGCCGGTTCTAGGGGGTTCGCCATGATCCGGCCATTGTCTCACCCGGGTGAGACCCGGGTACGCTTCCAGCCGTGGACGAGACACCGGGATCCGACCGCACCCCAGCGGGGGGCGACCACTACTTCAGCGCGCGACCAGCGTCGGCGAGCGAGCGGCGCGAAATTTCGGCGACGATCGCGGGCCAGGACGTCTCGCTCGTGACCGCGCCTGGCGTGTTCAGCGCCGACCACATCGATCTGGGTACCCGTGTCCTGCTCCGTACCGTCCCCGCCCCTCCCGCGGGCAACCTGCTCGACCTCGGCTGCGGATGGGGACCGATCGCCCTGACCATGGCGGCGCTGAGCCCCAACTCGACCGTCTGGGCCGTCGACGTGAACGAACGCGCGCTCGACCTCACGCGCTCCAACGCCGCCCGCCTCGCGGCCGCCCGCCCGATCGCGCCCGTCACCGCCGCGCTGCCCGGCGACGTGCCGGACGACCTCCTGTTCGACGGCCTCTGGTCCAATCCGCCCATCCGGGTGGGCAAGGAGGCGCTACACGCGCTGCTCGCCACCTGGCTTCCCCGGCTTCGCCCCGCTGCCGACGCCTACCTCGTGGTGCAGCGCAACCTCGGCGCGGACTCGCTCATCCCGTGGATCGCCGAGCAGCGCGACGACGACGGCCGCGCGTGGGGCGAGGTTCAGAAGGTCGCGAGCGCGAAGGGCTTCCGGGTGATCCGGTTCCGACGCTCCTAGGCCGGGCGCTTGGCCGGCTTGGCGCGCCGGGCCTTCGGCGCCTTGGTGGCCCGTGACCGGCCCCGCGCGGGGGCTCCGAAGTCGGCGACAAAGTCCTCGACGAACTCGCTCGCGGGACGTTCCGTGACGTCCTCCGGCGTGCCGAGCTGTTCGAGCGTCGCCCCCGTGGAGAACACCGCGACGCGATCGGCGAGCACAACCGCCTCCCGGATGTCGTGCGTCACCATCATCACCGTCGTCCCGAGAGACTCCTGAATCTGGATGAACTCCTGCTGCAGGCGGCGGCGGCCCTGCGGGTCAACGGACCCGAACGGCTCGTCCATCAGGAGCACGGGCGGCTCGGTCGCGAGCGCGCGCGCCACCCCGACTCGCTGCCTCTCGCCCCCGCTGAGCTCGTGCGGGTAGCGGTCGGCGTACGTCGCGTACTCGAGCCCGACGAGCTCGAGAAGCTCCCGCACGCGCGCCGCGCGCCGAACGCGTTCCCACCCGAGAAGGATGGGAACGGTGGCGACGTTCTGGGCGACGGTGCGGTGAGGAAAGAGCCCGACGTGCTGAATCACGTAGCCGATGTGGCGGCGAAGCTGGACGGGATCGCGCGACATGATGTCCTCGCCCGCGACCATGATGGTGCCCGACGTCGGCTCGACAAGCCGGTTGACCATCCGTAGCGTCGTGGATTTCCCGCAGCCCGACGGACCGACGAGGCAGAGCAGCTCGCCGGCGTGCACCTCAAGGTCGAGGCCGTCGACGGCAACGGTGCCGTCGGGATACTCCTTGCGTACGCCCGAAAAGGCGATCCCCGGGTCGGTCATGGCCGCCACGTTACCCTCTCGGGTACCGTCGGGGCATGGACCGCCCGAACCCGTGGCTCAGTTGGGCATACATCCATGACAACTGGGGCGACATCGCGTTTCGGCTCGAGCAGCACACGTCGCTCACCATCGAGGCCATCGTGATCGCCTTCGCGATCGCCCTACCGCTCGCCGCGCTCGCCCACTTTCGTCCCCGCCTGGCAGGCACGATCGTCGGCACGTCGTCCGTCTTCTACACCATCCCCTCGCTCGCACTCTTCGGGATACTGGCGCCCTACACGGGCATTGGGCGCGTCACCGTCCTTATCGGGCTCGTCGCCTACGCTCTGCTCGCCCTCGTTCGGAACATCCTCGTCGGACTCCAGGGGGTCGACCCCGACATCGTCGACGCGGGGCGCGGGCTCGGGTACGGCAGGTTCCGCCTCCTGTGGCTCGTCGAGCTTCCGAACGCGCTTCCCAGCGTGATCGCCGGCCTCCGCGTCGCGACGGTGACGACCGTGGCGCTCACTACGGTCGGCGTCGTCGTCGGATTCGGGGGCCTCGGGCAACTCATGTTCCGCGGCTTCTATCGCGGGTATCACGCCGAGATCGCGACGGCGGGGCTTCTGTGCGTGATTCTCGCCCTCGTGCTCGACCTTCTCCTGCTCGCCCTCGGCAAGGCGATGACCCCGTGGCTCAGGGGGACGCACGCATGAGCATCATCGTCGAGGCGTGGAACTGGCTGACGACAGCGTCGAGCTGGGTGGGCCAGAACGGGGTCTGGAGCCGTGGCCCGAGCGGGTCGTGGCGGTTGGGGCGAGACTCAATCCTGGGACTCGCCATCGGCCACCTCGGCATGGCGATCGCCGCCGTCGCGCTCGCTGCGGCCATCTCCCTCCCCCTCGGGCTGTTCCTTGGTCACGTGCGCCGCGGCGGAACCCTGACGGTGATCGTCGCGAACCTCACGCGCGCCATCCCAACCCTCGCCCTCCTGACCCTGTTCGCATCGGGCGCCGTCGGATTCGGGGACCGCGCCGTCATCATCGCCGTCGGCATCTTCGCCATTCCCCCCATCCTGACCAACGCGTATACGGGGATGGTCGGCGTCGATGCGGACGTACGCGACGCCGCCATCGGCCAAGGAATGTCCAGGTGGCAGGTGATCCGGAGCGTCGAACTCCCCCTCGCGTGGCCGCTCATCGCGGCGGGACTACGCACGTCCGCCGTGCAGTCCGTCGCCACCATCCCGCTTGCCGCGCTCGTGGCGGGGGGCGGTCTGGGCGTCATCATCAACTACGGGCTCAGCACGCAGCGGTACGGCCAAGCCCTCGCCGGGGCGATCCTTGTCGCGGGGCTCAGCGTCGGCGTCGACGCGCTCCTCGGCCGACTGCAGCGACGCCTCACGCCCACGCCCCTCCGGGCGCGGGCAAGCCTCGTCGCGTAGGCCAGGCAACCCATCCGGGGAACAATCCGCGACGAATCTCGTTAGCATGAGGGACGAACCGCCCAGATCGGTTCAGTCGCGCGCGCCACGTTTTCACGGCGCTCGAACGCCAAGGTCCCCAATACCAAGGAGAAGTTCAGTGCGAACGTCACACGCCATGCTCGTGACCATCGCGGCGTCAGTCGCGGTCCTCACAGCCTGTTCCCCGTCCGAAACGACAACGTCCGCCAACCCAACAAACACGGCCGCCGTCATGGCAAGCCCCTGCGTGCCCATCCCTGGCGACCAGCTCGTCCTTCTCGCGGACGACAAGAACCTTCAGACGGTGGACAACATCATTCCCGCCGTCAACGCGGCGACGGCCAAGGATCCCGCCGTGCTTGCGGCACTCGATGCGGTATCGGCCGTTCTCACCACCCCCAAGCTCATCGCCCTCAATAAGGAGACCGACGTGAACTTCACGTCGTCCAAGGACGCGGCGGCCACGTTTGTCGCCGACGAGGGCATCAAGGCCCCGCAGTCGGGTTCAGGCTCGCTCGTCGTCGGAGCGGCGAATTTCTCGGAGAGCATCACCCTCGCCGAGGTCTACGGCGACGTGCTGCGCGACGCCGGGTACACCGTGGAGGTACGAACGATCGGGAACCGGGAAACGTACATGCCCGCGCTCATCTCCGGGGACGTCGACGTTGTCCCCGAGTACGTCGGGACGGTCACCGAATACCTCAACCGCGCCATCAACGGCGCCGACGCCAAGCAGCTCGCGTCGTCGGACCTCGCGGCAACCGTCGGGTACCTGAACGAGCTGGCACCTCAGAAGGGTCTGGCGTTCGGAACGCCTGCCGCGGCAGCTGACCAGAACGCGTTCGCCGTCACCCAGGCGTTCGCGGACGCGCACGGCGTCGCGACCCTGAGCGACCTCGCGAAGAAGTGCGGCCCGATCTCGCTCGGCGGACCCGCGGAGTGCCCGGACCGGCCGTTCTGCCAGCCGGGACTCGAGCAGACGTACGGCATCCAGATTGACGAGTTCAAGTCGTACGACTACCCCGGCGGTCCGCTCATGAAGGCGGCGCTGCGTCAGGGCGAGGTTGTTCTTGCCCTCATGCTCACGTCAGACGGCACGCTCGGCGGCTAATTCCCGCCATCGAGGGGCCCGCGGCTACGGAGCCAGGGACGGCAGATTCACGAGGCCGTCGGCGACGAGAACCGCGGGCCCTTCGAGTACCGTCCGGTCGTCCTCGATCCTGACGACCACCGTTCCCCCGGGAACGTTGACCTCCCACACGCGCGGCGCCTCGTCGCCCGCCCACGAATGCGCGGCGAGCGCAGCCGCGCACGCGCCCGTGCCGCACGAACGGGTCTCGCCCACCCCGCGTTCGTACACGCGCATCTGTAGCCTGCCGCGATCGCCGTCGAGTTCGAGCGGAACGATCACCTCGACGTTCGCGCCGTTGGGGGGCGTCGGCTCGACGACCGGTAGGGTCCCGAGATCCGCGACGGCGAGTTCCTCTACCGTGACCGCCGCGACGACGGCGTGCGGGTTGCTCATGTCGACGGAGACGCCCGGGCGGGGATTCCATCCTCGTACGATCACCGTGGGGCCACCGTCCGCTGCGATGCGCCACGGCCCCATGTCCACGGAGTAGCGCCCGGCGCCGAGCGCGGTCACGGTGTGAGCACCACCCCTGGTTCCGATGACCTGGCCGTTCGAGAAGTCCTCTCCCGCGTCGCGCTCGAGGAACGCGGCGAACACGCGCGCTCCGTTGCCGCACATCTCCGCCGTCGTGCCATCGGCGTTCCAGTAGTCCATAAACCAGGTATCGGGCGCGAACCCCGCGCCGGCGTCGAGGCGCCCCGCCCGAATGGCCCGCAGAACGCCGTCGGCGCCGATGCCCGCTCGGCGGTCGCACAGGGCGCGCACCAGCGCGGGGCTCAGGTCGAGCGCCCCATCCTCGTCGAGAAGGAGGACGAAGTCGTTCTCCGTTCCATGGCCCTTGGTGAAGGGCAGGTGCTCACCGCTCATGGCTCCAGCGTAGCGAGCGCCGCGCGCGCGTCAGCGACGACGCGGTCGATGTCGTCCGCCCCCGCGGGGCCGTCGATCCACGCGATGCGCGGATCCGCCCCGAACCACGTGTGCTGTTTGCGCGCGAGGCGGCGCGTGTTGCGCGCCGTGGCCTCGAGCGCCTCGTCCTCCGTCAGGTCGCCCGCAAGGCACGCGAGCGCCTCGGCGTACCCCACCGCGCGGCGCGCCGTCACGCCGCTACGCAAGCCCCGCTCCACCAGGCGTTCGACCTCCGCGAGGAGGCCCGCCTCCCACATGGCTTCCGCCCTCGCGTCGATGCGGGCGTCGAGCACCTCGCGCGGGAGGCGAAGCCCGATCTGCGCGGCTGGAATCGCGTACTCGCGGCGCGGGAGCGACGACGAGAAGGGGCGGCCGGTGAGCGTAATCACCTCGAGCGCGCGCACGATCCGCTTGGTGTTCTTCGGCGAGATCTTCCTGGCCGCCTCGGGGTCAGCCACGGCGAGTTCGCGGTGAAGGATTCCGGGGCCGACGACCTCGGCGCGCGTCTCGAGCCCCGCGCGAACATCGGGATCGGTCGCGGGGAACTCGAAGGCGTCGAGGAGCGCCCGGATGTACAGGCCGGATCCCCCTACGGCGACCGCTCGGCGTCCCTTCGCGTGGATAGAACGGATATCCTCCCGCGCGTCGTGCTGATAGCGAGCCACCGATGCGTCCTCGGTGACGTCGAGCGTGTCGATCTGGTGATGGGCGATCCCGCGCCGCTCCGACTCGGTGAGCTTGGCCGTGCCGATGTCCATGCCGCGGTAGAACTGCATCGCGTCGGCATTGACCACTTCGCCGCCGAGCGCCTCGGCGAGCGCGAGGGCGAGCGAGGACTTGCCCGTCGCGGTCGCGCCGACGATGGCGACCGCGCGCGGCTCGCCGTCCGTCATCGCATCGGTCCGGCGCCCCGGACGACCGGAATGCCCAGCCCTACGGGACCCGCAGGAGCGTCGGCGTCGTGCGAGTGCGAGGCGTCCGTGCCGTCGGCGACATCCCCCGCCCGCGTCGCGCGAACGCGATACGTTCCACCGTCGAGAGCGGAGTCGGCCACCAGGTGATGGGGGGCGCCGTACGTGACCTCAACCGTGACGATGTCTCCCGGTCGAGGCGGGACGGCGCCGGGCGGGCGTCGAAAAATGGACGAGCCGGTTGTCTCTTGCGCGGCCGCTCATGCGCGAGGCGGCCTCGTCCTTGCGTCCCGCGCCGTCGAGGACGAGTAGTTCGACTTCCGTGCCGACGAGGGCGCGGTTCTCCTCGATCGAGATCGCCTCCTGCGTCGCGGCGAGTCGCTCGAAGCGCTCCTGGACGACGTCCTTGGGAATCTGATCGCTGAGTGAGGCTGCGGGTGTTCCCGGTCGCGAGGAGTACTGGAAGGTGAAAGCGGACGAGAAGCGCGAGCGCTCGACCACGCGCATCGTCTCCTCGAAATCCTCGTCGGTCTCGCCAGGGAAACCCACGATGATGTCCGTCGTGATCGCCGCGTCGGGAATGGCGGCGCGAACCCTGTCGAGGATCCCGAGGAATCGCTCGGCGCGGTACGAGCGGCGCATCGCCTTAAGGATGCGATCCGATCCGGACTGTAGCGGCATGTGGAGGCTCGGCATCACGTTGGCGGTCTCGGCCATGGCTGCGATCACGTCGTCGGTGAACGCCGCGGGGTGCGGGGACGTGAAGCGCACACGCTCGAGACCGTCCACGGCGCCACAGGCGCGGAGCAGGCTCGCGAAGGCGCCCCTGTCGCCGAATTCCGCCCCATAGGTGTTGACGTTCTGGCCGAGGAGCGTGATCTCGATGGCCCCCTCGGACACCAGGGCCTCGATCTCCGCCAGGATCTCGCCAGGACGGCGATCCCGTTCCTTGCCTCGAAGCGAGGGGACGATGCAGAACGTGCACGTGTTGTTGCAGCCAACGGAAATCGAGACCCAGCCCGACGCCGCGGAATCACGACGGGAAGGCAGGGTCGAGGGGAAAGTCACCAGCGACTCTTCAATTTCGATTTCGGCCGCGGCATTATGGCGGGCGCGATCGAGGAGCGCGGGTAGCACGTCGATGTTGTGCGTGCCGAATACGACATCGACCCACGGCGCCGCCTCGACGATCGCGCCGCGATCCTTCTGAGCGAGGCACCCTCCGACGGCAATCTGCATCCCTGGGCGACGCGCCTTCTCCGTGGCCAGCATGCCGAGATTCCCGTACAGGCGCGTCGCCGCGTTCTCGCGTACCGCGCAGGTGTTGATGACGACGACATCGGCGACCGTCGCGTCCTTGGGGGCTCGTACGTACCCGCGGCTCTCCAACAAGCCGGCCATGTGTTCGGAATCGTGAACGTTCATCTGGCAGCCCAGCGTTTTCACCAGGTACGTCCGCGCGTGTGGCGTCTCCATCATCGTGCTATCCGGCGACGGCCTCCGCTCGTCAGCTCGCGGATCACCGTGACCTTGACCTCCCCAGGCTGCTTGCCGTGCTCGTTGATGCGTCCGGCTATCGTACGCGCCAACCCCTCGAGGTCCGCATCCCCGACCTGGTCAGGAGCGACGACGACACGCACCTCCCGCCCGGCGTGCATCGCGAGGACGTCGCTCACTCCCGGGATGGCCTGGATCAGCGCTTCGAGGGCGGACATCCTCTCGACGTAGCCGTCGAAGTCCTCGCGGCGCGCACCGGGGCGCGACGCCGAGACCGCGTCCGCAATCTGGACAATCACGGCTTCGAGCGACTCCTGGGGAATCTCGTCGTGGTGGGCGCCGATCGCGTTGACGACTGCGGGCGATTCCCCGTTCTCTGAAGCAACCTCCGCTCCGATCAGGGCGTGGGTGCCTTCGCGTTCGGCGGACAGCGCCTTGCCAAGGTCGTGGAGGAAGCCCGCGCGTCGGGCGACCTCGACGTCGGCGCCTACCTCCTCGGCGATAGCTGCCGCGATGTTTGCGCACTCCACCAGGTGGGCCAACACATTCTGTCCGTAGGACGTGCGAAGACGGAGCCGGCCAAGAATCTCCGTGATCTCGGGAGTAAGTCCCGTGACGCCTGCCGCTTCGGCGGCGTCGAGTCCCGCCTTCGTGGCCCTCTCCGGGGCCGTGGCGACGGCGGCGGCGTACGTCGCCTCGATTCTGGGGGGCTGGATCCGGCCGTCCGCGACGAGCGCGCGTAGGGTCTCTTCCGCAATCTCGCGCCGCTCAACGTCGAAGGAGGAGAGCAGGACGCCGTCCGCGCCGTCTTCAAGGATCATGGAGACACCGGTGAGCGCCTCGAACGTTCGGATGTTCCGCCCCTCGCGCCCGATCAGACGGCCCTTCATCTCGTCCGAGGGAAGGTCGATTCGGGTGACGCTCTGCTGAGCAGACGTCTCAGCAGCCTGCCGTTGCATGGCGGTGATGAGAATCTCGCGGGCCTTCGCCTCGGCCTCCGCCTCGACCCTCTTCTCGATTCGGCGAAGCGCACCCGCCGCGTCCGCCGTAGCGTCCTGGATGAGGCGATCCGTCAGGGATTTCTGAGCCTCCTTGGGCTTCATCCCGGCGATCGCGCCTAGAGCCTCGTTCTCCTTGCTTCGCAACGCCGCGCTTTCGGCGGCGACTTTGCGCTCGCTCTTGGCGATAGCCGCTGCACGTTCATCGAGAGTTCGTTGATACGCACCGAGGTTGCGTTGGTCTTCCGCGATTTCGCGCTCGCGTAACGCGAGTCGCTCCTCTCGCCTCTGGAGGTCCTCAAGGAGGGTTCGCGATTCCTCGCGAACCGCGGCCGCATCACGCTTGGCGGATGCGCGTTCCTGTTCGGCGTCGCGCCTGCCTAAGAGAACGACAAACAGCGCGAGCAGCGTCAGTCCCAGCACCAGAACGATTTGTGCGATCTGGTTGACGTCGATCACGTGACATCCTCCTCGACGGGGTTCACCTCCCGATCCTCCCAGATATCGGCACGATCGAGTCCCCGCACAAGGTCGAAGGCTTGACCCGGGGGGTATCCCTTGCGCCCGAGGTGCGCCACGACGCGCCGTATACGAGCATCGCGCGGCACTCCGGCAAGTGCCTCCCAGCGCGCTCGCGCGAGGCCGGCCGCGGCCTCGCGTTCATCACCGTCGGACACCTGCGCGAGCGCCTCCTCGATGTTGGATGCGCCGAATCCCTTACGACGGAGCTCCTGCGCAATCACTCGCCGCGCCTGTCCCCGTTCGTTGTGTCGTGTTCGGACGATGGTCGCGGCGAGCCCCGCGTCGTCGAGCAGACCCACCTCGCGGTAGCGCTCGATCACCTCGTCCGCGACGAGTTCGGGAACGTCCCGATCGACCAAGCCTTCCCGGAGCTGCGCCGCACTCCTGGGCGCGTTCGTGAGAATCCGAAGCGCAATCGCACGAGCGCGCTCCGCCGGATCCGATGCCTCGGCAGCGTCCCGGGTGTGCCCGGCCATGGCCTACTGCGATGCACCCTCGACCGCAGCCTCGGCTTCGGCGAGAACGTGCGCCGCCTCGTCCGTATCGGTCGACGGAGCGACGACGTCTTCGGGTTCGGTAGCGGGCGCCTGGCTCTCTTCGCCAACGGCAGGAATCGCCCCGGGACCAATCCCCAGCTTCTGCTTGATCTTGACCTCAAGTTCGTCGCACAGTTGCGGGTTGTCCTTCAGGAACGTTCGGGCGTTCTCCTTGCCCTGACCCGAGCTGATCGCCGTCGCACGTGTACCACGCACCGGACTTCCGGATGAAGCCGTGCTCCACGCCGAGGTCGATCACGTCTCCCTCGCGGGAGATGCCGTAGCCGTACAGGATGTCGAATTCCGCCTGCTTGAACGGCGGAGCCATCTTGTTCTTCACGACCTTGACCCGCGTACGGTTACCGACCGCGTCCGTGCCCTCCTTGAGGGTCTCGATGCGCCGAATGTCGAGACGGACCGAGGCGTAGAACTTCAGTGCCTTGCCGCCCGTCGTGGTCTCCGGAGAGCCGAAGAACACGCCGATCTTTTCGCGAAGCTGGTTGATGAAGATGGCCGTCGTCTTGGAAGTACTGAGTCCGCCGGTGATCTTGCGGAGCGCCTGAGACATCAGTCGCGCCTGAAGCCCGACGTGGCTGTCGCCCATCTCTCCCTCGATCTCCGCCTTCGGCACGAGCGCAGCGACGGAGTCGATCACCAGTACGTCGACGCCCCCGGAGCGGATGAGGATGTCCGCGATCTCGAGCGCCTGCTCCCCCGTGTCCGGCTGAGAGATGATCAGGTTCTCGATATCGACGCCAAGCTTCTTGGCGTACTCGGGGTCGAGCGCGTGCTCGGCGTCGATGAACGCCGCAACCCCACCCGCCTTCTGAACGTTCGCGACAGCGTGCAGGGTCAGCGTGGTCTTGCCGCTCGACTCGGGGCCATAGATCTCAACGACCCTTCCGCGAGGAAGCCCGCCTATGCCGAGGGCAACGTCCAGGGCGATCGACCCCGTAGGGATCACCTCGACCGCTACGCGCGTTCCCTCTCCCATACGCATAACCGAGCCTTTGCCGAACTGCCGATCGATCTGACCGAGCGCCGCTTCGAGGGCCTTCTCGCGATCCGTGCCTGCCATCGCTGCCACCTATCCCCGGCGTCTCCGCCGCTTGACGATTCGAATACCACGCTAGGACGCTCCCCTGACATCGATTCGGCGCCGCTCCCACCTGGGGAGAAATCGCCGCGGCCGAAGCCCTGGGTACACCGTCGTAAACACGAGGATACCGAACATATGTTCGAACGGCGAGCGGGCGTTCGGCGTGTCGCCGCTATCTCGGCGGCGGGATGAGTCGCGTACGATCGCCGCCGTCTCTGCGGGATAGCGGGACATCCATCGCGACGCACAGGGCGTGCCACACGTCGCGCGGCGCGACGCCGTCCTCGAGCGCGTCCACCGCCGTGCGGTCGCCAAGATCGGATATCACGAGTTCGCGCGCAAGCGTCCGGGCATACTCCGGACCAAAGACGTCATCAAGAAGGGTGTAGAACTCGCGAGCGCGCATTCAGCGTCGGCCGGCGAGCACCCCGCCACCGGGGCGACGCGTGGACGTGAAGAGCTCGGGCACCGTGTCGGGGATGGTCGGAACGACCTCCGCCGCAAGCGCCTCGGCCACCGTGAAACGATCGGCCACGTCACGCAGGATGTCCGACATCGGCACGTCGAGGGCCTCGCATATGGACGCGAGCAACTCGGACGAGGCTTCCTTCTGTCCGCGCTCGACCTCGGAGAGGTAGCCCAGCGAGACGCGCGCATTCGACGACACGTCGCGAAGAGTCTTGCCCTGAGTCAGGCGTGCGTCACGGAGGACGTCGCCGATCTCGTTGCGCAGAATAGGCATTCGCCCTCCCTTCCGGATCATTCCTGTGGTCTCCACGTCTGTCACAACGCAGACTACCCCACCCTTGTTCCCGCGATACCTTCCGAATTGAGAAGGTCACACACGGCCGAAATCGCCCTCAAGACGGCCCGGGAGCGAACCTCGTCGCGATCGCCCGCGACGACGTCGGTGTAGCGGGCAAACCCCGTCGGGCCGACGACGGCGACGCAGAACGTGCCGGGCATACGGCCGCCGTGCGGCTCGGGACCTGCCGCGCCCGTCGTCGCGACGGCAACATCGGCCCCGAATACGCGCCGCGCCCCTTCCGCCATGGCGAGGGCGACCTCCTCGCTGACAGGACCTGACTCGGCGAGCACCGACGCGGGCACACCGAGAATGTCTTCCTTCGCGCCGACGGCGTACGAGACGACCCCGCCAACAAAAACATCAGAGGCGCCGGGGACCGACGTGAGCGCCGCCGCGACGAGCCCGCCCGTGAGCGACTCCGCCGTCGCGAGGGTCACGCGCCTCTCGCGGGCGAGCGCGAGGGCTTCCTCTGCGGTTCCTTCGGGCATGGCCTAGCCCGCGCGCGTCCCCGCGCGCCGCATGCGGACAATCTCGCGGGCGATCTGGAGTCCCGTCACCACCGCGATGGCGACCGCGAGCAGAAGACACCACCACGCGACAACGTCGAGCCACTCGGGGCCGTGGGGCCACAGGAAGAACGTGATCGCGCCGATCTGCACGGCCGTCTTGACCTTGCCTCCGCCCGACGCCGCGAGCACTCCCTTGTCGATGACAGCGAAACGTCCCAGCGTCACGGCGACCTCGCGCACCGCCAGCACCGCGATCGGCCACCATGGCACGCCGTCGATGTCGCTGATGGCCACGAGAGCCGCGAGCACGAGCGCCTTGTCGGCGATCGGGTCGGCGAGTTTGCCGAACGAACTGACGACCTGCCATCTTCGCGCGAGGAATCCGTCCAAAAAGTCCGTCGCCGACGCCACGAGGAACACCAAGAGGGCCCACCATCGCAGCGAACCGTCCGCCCCGTCATCCGCGACGACGAGCCATACGACGGCGGGCACGGCGAACAGCCGAAGCGCGGTGAGGGCGTTGGGCACCAGGGAGGTCACGGGATAACCCTAGTGGGCGGCGAGATTTCGTCGACGAAGCGAGGTATCGTTCCCCCATGGCACGGCATACCCATGGGAGTACCTCGACGCACGTCCGCACGCGGTCTCGCGGGCTACGTGCGCTGGCGATCGTGGGAATCACGCTTGGCGTAGCGGTTATCGCCACCGCGGTTACGGCCGCCGTGACGGGATGGACCGTCTCCGACGTCCTCGATCAGCCGGCGAGTTTCCAGCTGATGGAGCCCGCTCCTCACGTCACCCCCTCCGCGACCGCGACCTTCCGCGAGCCCGACGGCCCGGTATCGTTCACGCTCGTCGCCGCAGGCGACGTCCTGCCCCACGGCGCCGTCGTGACGGACGCCCAGAAGTCCGGAACGTTCAACATGGAGCCCCTGTGGGGCAACCTCGACCCATGGATTGCCGGAGCGGACCTCGCGATCTGCCACATGGAGGTCCCGGTCGCACCGCCGGGGACCAAGCCGTCGGGGTATCCCGTGTTTTCCTCGCCTGCCGGGATGGTCCCCGCCCTGAAGCAGCAGGGCTGGGACGGCTGCTCGACCGCCTCCAACCACATGGTCGACAAAGGTTGGGACGGCATCGTCGCGAGCCTGAAGGCGTTCGACTCCGTTCGCATGGGCGCGGTCGGCACGTCCATCAACGCGGAGGAGGCGTCGCGGCCCCAGCTGTATAAGGTCCAGCAGGGGAATCGCTTCATCACCGTCGCGCATATCGCCTGGGCCTACGGCACCAACGGGCTACCCGTGCCGTCCGGCAAGCCGTGGTCCGTCAACACGTTCAACGCGAACGCCGCCGACGTCAGCGGCCTTCTCGCCCAGGCAAAGGCCGCGCGCGCGGCGGGCGCCGACGTCGTGATCGCCTCGGTGCATTGCTGCGTTGAGTACCAGACGCAGCCCACGGCCGCGCAGCAGGCCGTCATGCAGAAGATCGCCGATTCGGGCCTCGTGGACCTCGTGATCGGGCACCACGCCCACGTCGTTCAGCCCATCAAGAAGCTGTCGGGCGGGCCGAACGGTCAGGGCATGTGGGTCGCGTACGGCCTGGGAAACTACATCTCCAACCAGGACTACTCCACCGTCGGCCATACGGAAACGGCAACGGGCGTCTTACTGACGGCGACCTTCACGGTTGCCGTCGATGGGACCGTGGACGTCGGGGTTGAGTGGACGGGCGTCACCGTCGATCGAACGGGCGGGCACAAACTGTACGTCCTGTCCGATATCCCCAAGGGCGTCGGGAACCTGAGCGCCGCCGAGGTCGCCAAGCGCTACGCGCTACTCCGCGACGACGTCGGTAACCAAGCCCCGGAGCGGAAGACGCCGCCGACACACCTCGCCGACTCCGCGTTCTGGATCGAGCGCACACCCTGGACAGCGCCAGGAAAGTAGGCTCGCTAGTCCTCCGCGTCGATGTCGTCGTTGGGCCGAGGGTCGATCAGGCTTTCGGAGAACATCACCGACGCGTCGGGCTTCACTGACGAGGGTTGCGCGACGCCGAAGAGCCATCCCTGGCCGTACCGCCACCCGCAACTCCTGAGGTATTCGGCCTGCGACTCCGTCTCGATACCCTCAGCGATGGTCGCGAGGCCGAGCTCCCTCGCGAGCGCGCCGAGCGCCCTCGAGACGCGCGCGCCTGCGGGGTCCTCGGGGATGCCTGCCGTGAACGACATGTCGAGCTTCACCCCGGAAACGGGCAGGTCGCGCAGGTAGCTGAGCGGGGAGACGCCCGTACCGAAGTCGTCGAGCAGAATCGGAATCCCCGCGTTGCGCAGCTCCGTGAGTTCGTGTCGAATGCGCGTGTTGGGCGAGACGAGCGAGGACTCCGTCAGTTCGACGACGAGCCGGTGGGGCGAGAGGTGATGCTTGGCGATGCTCGTCAGGACTCGGTCGGCAAACTCGCTATCGCCCAACTGATCCGCCGAGACGTTGAGGCTCACCCAGGCGTGGCTCGTTCGATTGTCGGATAGGAACTCGGCGACCTGATCCACGAGAGCCGAACCGAGTTCGACGCTGAGCTGACGGTCGTTGATGAGCGGGAGGAAGGCGCCCGGAAGGAGCAGGCCGCGCGTCGGGTGCTGCCAGCGCACGAGCGCCTCGTACCCGACCACGGTGCGATCCGAGAGCTCGAGGATCGGCTGGTAGTGCAGGATGAGTTCGCCGTTCGCCATCGCGCCGCGTAGCTCGGAGACGAGCACCCCGTGAGCCTCGGCGTCGATCCGCATCGACGGAACGTACTTCTCCGTGCGGCTCTTTCCCGCGGCCTTGGCGCGGTACATCGCCGCGTCGGCGGCGTTGAGGAGGCTCGCCATGCCCTCCGCCAGGGTGTCCGCGTTCGCGAGCGCTATGCCGACGGACGCGTGCAGGTTGATCTGGTGTCGCTTGACGGCCAGAGGCTTGCGAAGACCCTCGTGGATTCTCTCGGCAACCTCGCCCGCCACGCGTTCGGCGTCCACCTCGTCGATGATGATGATGAATTCGTCGCCGCCCACGCGCGCGACCTTGCCGTGCCGACCGGCCGCTGCCTCGAGGACGCGCGCCGTGTGGAACAACGCGTCGTCGCCAACGGCGTGCCCGAAGCGGTCGTTGAGGCCCTTGAATCCGTCGAGGTCCACGGCGAGCGTCGCGACCCTTCCGATCGCGTCGGGCTGGCCGACGGCCTTCTCGAGCACGTCGTTCATCAGGGTCCGGTTCGCGAGGCGCGTGAGGGGGTCGTGCTCGACCGCGTGCGCGAGCTGGTCCGAGTGGACGCGATCCTGGGTGGTGTCGCGAAGCTGGATGACGTAGTGGTCCGGGGCTCCGCCCGTGTGACGCACCAGCCCGACGTTGAGCACCGCGTACGCGACAAGCCCGTCCGACTTGACGAAGCGCTTCTCCACGGAGAAGTGCGTCTGGGCCCCGTCGTAAAGGCGCTGGAGGTCCTCGCGTTCCTTTGCAACGTCGGCGGGGTGCGACAGCGCGGCGAGCGGCGTTCCGCGAAGCGCCGAGACCGTCGAGCCGAGCATCTCCGCGAACGCGCGGTTGACCTCCATGATTCGCCACTCAAGATCCACGAGCGCCATCGCGACCGGGGCGTTCTCCATCGCCTTGCGGAACTGCTGATCGGTGCGGTTCGACGCCTCGACCGCCTCCGTCGTGCCCGTGGAATCGACGAGCCGCGAGACGCTGACGGGGCCGCTGGGATCCGCGTCAGGAACCTCGATCGTCGTGACCTGAATCCAGCGAATGTCGTCGGCGCCCCGACGTCCGGGAACGCCGATGATCCTGGGCTCCGCGCCCTCGTTGTAGCGGGCGGAGAACACCTCCTGGAGATTCAGCGGGTGCATACCCTCGTCGATGGCCCGGATACCGAGCCTCGCGACCGGGCGGCCGACCACCTCCGCGACGGAGACCCCCAGGCTCGCGGCCGCGGCCTCGGACATCATCAGGATCTCCTCGGTCGTCGACGTCACGACCACGCCGTCGCGCGACGACGAGAGGACGGCCTCGAGCTGGCGACGGAGACCGCTGGCCCGAGCGAGCGCCTGGTCTCGCGCCTCGCGAGCCTTCCCCGCCCGGGAGAACGAGACGAGGCTGACGACGCCGACGACCAGCAGCAACGTGCTCGCGGCGATAACGAACGCCGGTTGTTGCACGAAGTTTACGAGTCCGTCCATCCGCCGTCTCCGTTGCGCGTCGCCTGGTTGCCCCCCATGGGCGTGGGGACCTCTCCTCTGAGGATAGCGAGCGTCGCGCTGAGCCGGTCAGGTGTGACGAGAACCTCACGGGCTTTCGAACCCTGGGACGGGCCGACGATCTCCCGGCTTTCCAGCAGATCCATCAGTCGCCCGGCCTTGGCGAAGCCCACGCGGAGCTTGCGCTGAAGCATCGACGTCGAGCCGAGCTGGGTGGTGATGACGAGTTCGGCCGCCGAGAGGAGTTCCTCGAGGTCGCCCCCGATATCCTCTGCTGGCTTGCCAGCTGCGTGCGCGGTGATCACGTCCTCGCGGTAGCGGGGCTGCGCCTGGGTCTTGACGTGCTCGACCGCGGCGTGGATCTCGCTCTCGGACACCCATGCGCCCTGGATGCGGACCGCCTTCGACTCCCCCATCGGGAGGAACAGCGCGTCGCCCTGGCCCACGAGCTTCTCGGCCCCGGGCATGTCGAGCACGACGCGAGAGTCCGCGAGAGACGCGGTGGCGAAGGCGAGGCGCGACGGCACGTTCGCCTTGATGGTTCCGGTGATGATGTCGACGGACGGGCGCTGCGTCGCGAGGACCAGGTGAATTCCCGCGGCGCGGGCGAGCTGGGTGATGCGCTGGACGGCGTCGTCGACGTCACGCGGAGCGACCATCATGAGATCGGCGAGCTCGTCGACGATGACCAGCAGGTACGGGTACGTGGTCACCTTGCGGTTGGAGCCGGGGAGCGGCTTGACGGCGCCCGTGCGCACGGCCTTGTTGAAGTCGTCGATGTGCTTGAAGCCGTACTGGGCGAGATCGTCGTAGCGGACGTCCATCTCCTTGACAACCCACTCGAGCGCCTGAGCGGCCTTCTTGGGGTCCGTGATGATGGGCGTGATGAGGTGAGGTATGCCCTCGTACGCCGTGAGCTCGACGCGCTTGGGGTCCACGAGCACCATCCGCACCTCAGTGGGCGCGGAGCGCATGAGCACGGACATGATCAGCGCGTTGATGAAGCTCGACTTGCCCGAACCCGTCGCGCCTGCGACCAGAAGGTGAGGCATCTTCGCCAGGTTCGCCATGACGAACCCGCCCTCGATGTCCTTGCCCAGCCCGATCGCCATCGGGTGATCGATCTTCTTCGCCACCTGCGAGCGCAACACGTCGCCTAGAACCACGGTCTCGCGGTCCACGTTGGGGATCTCGATGCCGATGGCGCTTTTGCCCGGGATGGGGCTCAGGATGCGGATGTCGGGGCTCGCGACGGCGTAGGCGATGTTCTTGGCCAGCTGCGTGATCTTCTCGACCTTCACGCCCGAGGAGAGTTCAACCTCGTACCGCGTGACCGTGGGGCCGCGGGTGAACCCCACGACCTCCGCGTCCACGTCGAACTGTTCGAGGACACCCTGGAGCGATTCGACGACGCGGTCGTTGGCCTGGGAGCGGGAGCGGTGGGGAGCACCCTTCACCAGGATGTCGAGGGCGGGCAGCGTGTACGGGCCGGTCATCTCCGGTTCGTCGTGCCGGGGTGCTGGCACCGCCTGGGTGGTCGCCGCGGCCTCGTGACCGTCGCCGTCGAGCTTGTACGGCGAGACGCGCAGGCCCTTCTCTGTTGTCCCGAGCGGGGGCGTCGGGGCGTCGTCGCCGATCCCGCCCCGAGGGCGATGGTGGGCGCCGTCTCCGCCGACAAGATCGTCGAACTCGGTGCGGAGCGTGCGGGCGAACGCCTCGTCGCCCACGTAGGAGTCGATCTCCTCCGACGCGTGTGCCGGCTTGGCTCGCCTTCCGCCGTGATCGCGTCGCGAGGCCTTGTCCTTGCCCGCGTTGCGAGGGTGCGGTGCTCCGGCATGTCGAGCCCGTCGTCGCCGCCCCTGTCGAACAGGGCGCGGATCCGCGGCCACACCTCGCGGACGGGGGTGCGCGTCGCGATGAGTATCCCGGAGAAGACCACGAGGGCGAGCAGCACGATCGCGAAGGGGGCGGTGACGAGCTTCGAAAGCGACGTGCCCGCGATGAATCCGAGCACCCCGCCCGCGCCCTGGACGCCCTCGAGGCCGTGGTCGGGCCGCGGCTGGCCCGCGCCGATGTGGATGATGCCGGCGACCGCCCACGCGACGAGGAAGACGCCGATGACGATGCCCGTGGTCTCCTGCGGGGCCTCCGGGTGACGCAGCATCCGGATGACGAGCAGCAGCAACAGGACAGGGAGACCGACGGCGAGCACGCCGAACGTCCCCGCGACGAGCCAGTGCGTGAAGTTCCCGACCGGACTCGCCCATCCCCACCACTCGCGCGCGGCTACCACGATCGCGAGGCCGAGCCACGCGAGCGCCGCGACGCTCTGGCGGACGCTCGGATCCACGCCGCGGACGCCGTCGCCCACCTTCCGCGCGCCCCCGCCGAGGGCGTGGGAGACGCCGATGCCGGCGTTGCGGACGAGGCGCAGGGGCCACGGCGCGCGCTTCTTGCGCGCGGGCATCTTGCGGGTGCGCTGGGTAGTCGTGCGGCGCACGGGTTTGCGTTGAGCCATGATCCGCCACGCTACCCCGACGCGGCGACCCGTCGCGTCAGGCACGGCGGATCGATCACTCCCAACAGCGCGTAGTGCGCCTTGAGGGACCCGTTCGGCTACGCCTCGACGACGACCGGGATGATCATGGGGCGGCGGCGAAGCTTGGTGCCGATCCAGCGGCCGATCACGCGGCGCATCACCTGCTGAAGCTGGTGGTTATCCACGCCCCCGCCCTTCGCCGCTTCCTCGAGCGCTGCGGTGACCTCCGGGATGATCGCGTCGAAGACCGAATCGTCCTCGGCGACGCCGCGCGCGTGAATCATCGGGCCGGACACCACCTTGCCCGTCGTCGAGTCGACGACGGCGAACACCGAAACGAATCCCTGCTCGCTTAAAATGCGGCGATCCTTGAGCTCGGCGTCCGTGAGCTCGCCCACGCTCGCCCCGTCCACGTAGACGTAGTGGCACGGCACCGCGCCCACGACGTTGGCGATCCCGTCCTTGACGTCGATGACGAAGCCGTCGTCGGCCATCATCACGCGCTCGGGATCGACGCCCGTCTCGACGGCGAGCGCCCCGTTGGCAAGCTGGTGACGCACCTCGCCGTGGATCGGCATGACGTTCCTGGGGCGGAGGATGTTGTAGCAATAGAGCAGCTCGCCCGCCGAGGCGTGGCCCGAGACGTGCACGCGAGCGATGCCCTGGTGGATGACTGTCGCGCCGAGCCTGGCGAGCCCGTTGATGACGCGGTAGACGGCGTTCTCGTTGCCGGGGATAAGGCTCGAGGCGAGGATGACGACGTCGCCGCGCTCGGCCGTCACCTTGTAGTCGCGGTTCGCGATTCGGCTGAGCGCGGCCATGGGTTCGCCCTGCGATCCCGTGGCCATGAAGACGACCTTGTCGCGCGGAAGATCGTCCGCGGCCTTAGCCTCGACCAGCAGCCCGTCGGGAATCTTGAGGAAGCCGAGCTCGGCCGCGATGCTCATGTTGCGGACCATCGAGCGGCCGGCGAGGGCGAGGCGCCTCCCGTGCGCCGCGGTCGCGTCGACCACCTGCTGAACGCGGTGCACGTGGCTCGCGAAGGACGCGATGATGATCCGCCCCTCGCACTGATCGAAGATGCGGTCGAAGGTGGCCGCGATCTCCTTCTCGTGCGTCGTGAAGCCAGGGACGTGGGCGTTGGTCGAGTCGACCATGAACAGGTCGACGCCCTCCTCGCCGAATCGCGCGAACGCGCGCAGGTCGGTGATACGCCCGTCGAGCGGGAGCTGATCCATCTTGAAGTCGCCGGTATTGAGGATGGTGCCAGCAGAGGTGCGAACGAACACGGCCAGCGCGTCGGGGATCGAGTGGGTGACAGCAGCGAACTCAAGGTCGAAGGCGCCGACGGTGATGCGGTCGCCCTCCGCGACCAGGGTGGTCGGGGGCGCGAGCCGGTGCTCCTTCAGCTTGGCGTCGAGGAACGCGAGCGTCAGGGTTGAGCCGATGATCGGGAGGTCCCCGCGCAGGCGCAGCAGGTACGGCACGGCGCCGATGTGGTCCTCGTGCCCGTGTGTGAGCACCACGGCGTCCACCTGATCCATGCGGTCCTCGATGTAGCTGAAGTCCGGGAGGATCAGGTCAACTCCGGGCTGGGTGTCCTCGGGGAACAGGACGCCGCAGTCGATGATGAGCAGGCGACCGTTGAGCTCGATCACGTGCATGTTGCGGCCAATTTCGCCCAGCCCGCCAAGCGCGACGACGCGCAGGGTATCGGGAGCTAGGGGCGGGGGGGCGCTGAGTTCGGGATGAAAGTGCACGAGGCGGACTCTACAGAATCCCGGCGGAGGCGAGAGCCGCGCGCAGGCGCTGGAACTCGTCGTCGTCAAGCGGGACGTGCGGCAGCCGCATGAATCGGCTGTCGAGAATGCCCATCGCCTCGAGCGCAGCCTTCGCGTAGACCGCGCCGAGCCCCGCGCCCATGATCGCCTGGACGGCGGGCACGCACTCCTCGTTGATGGCCTCCGCCTTGGCGAGGTCGCCCGCGTCGGCCGCGGCGAACATCAGCGCGATCTCCTCGCCGATCACGTGGCTCGCTACCGACACCACGCCGGATGCGCCCGCTCGGATGTATTCGAAATTGAGGTGGTCGTCGCCGCAGTACCAGGCGAGTCCCGTGCGCTCGATGCGGTCCTTGGCCTGCGCGACGTTACCCGTCGCGTCCTTGACTGCAACGATGGTGTCGACGTGCGCGAGGGTATCGATCGCGTCGTCCCCGATGGGGATACCCGTGCGGCCCGGGATGTCGTAGAGCATCACGGGAAGGTCGGTCGCTCCCGCGATCGCGCGGAAGTGCGCGATGATGCCGCGCTGGCTGGGCTTCGAGTAGTACGGCGTGACGGACAGGATCGCGTCCGCCCCTGCCTCCGCAGCCTGCTCGGCCATGCGGACAGCGTGCGCCGTGTCGTTGGATCCTGCGCCCGCAACGACGGGGCCGCGTCCTGCGACCGCGGCCGTGATCGCGTGAATGAGCTCGACCTTCTCCGGCGCGTGCGTCGTCGGCGACTCCCCCGTCGTGCCCGAGATCACCAGGCCGTCGGACCCGTGGTCGAGCAGGTGCGTCGCGAGGCGCTGCGCGGCGCCGAAGTCGATCGACCCGTCGTCGCGCATGGGGGTCACCATGGCGGTCAGCACGGTGCCAAAGGGACGGTTCATGGGGCTCAGCCTACCGGTGCAGGGTCGCGCCCGACGGCACCCAGACGCGCGCCGTGCGAGCCTATGGCGAGACGCGCCCGTTCTTGTTGAACGCGTCGTACGTCATGGGCATCAGCCCCGCCCAGATGTCCTCCATCTTCTCCGCGACCATCTCGATCTCGCGCTGCGGGAACGAGGGGAAATGCGTGCCCTCGCGAGTGGTGCGGAGGCTGAGGAAGTTCATGAGCGACCGGGCGTTCATGGTGACGTACATCGACGAGTAGATGGTGACCGGGAGCACGGCACGCGCGACCTCGCGGGCCACGCCCGCGTCGAGCATGCGCTGATACGCCGCGTACGCCTGCGTGCAGCTCTCGCGGATCTCCTGGTCGACGATCGCGTGCTGCTCAGCGGTGCCGTCCTCGAACGTGTACGCGCCGGGCTTGCCCACCTGGACGAGCTTGCGCTCGGGGCCGGGCACGTAGAAGTCCGGGTCGGAGCTCGCGGTAGCGGCCGGACTCCTCGTTGTACGAGGCCATGCGGTGCCGCATGAACTCCCGGAACACGAAGATGGGCGCGCGCACGTAGAACGTCATCGAGTTGTGCTCGAACGGCGTGCCGTGGCGATCCCGCATCAGGTAGTTGATGAGGCCCGCGCCCTTGGCCGGATCGCCGTCGATGTCGTCGAGGGACTGCTCGCCCTTGGTGGACACCCGGGCGGAGAACAGGACGTCGGCGTCGTGGGCGCTGGCGCGCACCAACTCCACCTCGACGTCGGAACGGAACTGGATGGGAGCGTCGTCGGTCACCAGCACAGCCTAACCTTGCGGCCCGACCTCGTGTCGGTACGTGAGTGCCCGCAACGCGCGCGAACGTGCACTTATGTCCCGACAGGGCGCGGGACTCGCCGGGCCGCCGCGTGCCACCATGGCCCCATGGGAAAGGCGGCCGCCCGACGCCAGGGCATCGCGATCGGCATCGCGGCAGGCGCGTACGGGCTGAGTTTCGGCGCGCTGGCCGTCCTGTCCGGCCTTGCCGCGTGGCAGGCGTCCCTGCTTAGCCTCCTGATGTTCACGAGCGCCTCCGAGTTCGCCTTCATCGGCGTGATGGCGGGCGGCGGCACGCCCGCCGCCGCGATCGCGACCTCCGCGCTCGTCGGCATCCGCCACGCCTCGTACGGCGCGCTGCTCGCCCCGTTCCTGCGCCCCCTGCGCGGATGGCGCCTCGTGTTCGCCGCGCAGGTGACGCTCGACGAATCCGCGGCCGCGGGGCTCGCGAGGCATCACCGCAAGTCGGGCCGGGCGGGCTTCTGGGCCGCTGGCGTCGCGGTGTACGTCACCTGGAACCTCGCGACGATCGTCGGGGCGCTCGCAGGCGAGCGCATCGGCGACCCCGCGGCGTGGGGTCTCGACGCCGCGGCCCCCGCTGCGTTCCTCGGACTGCTGTGGCCGCACCTGACCTCGAGACGGGCGCGCATCGCGGCCCTCGTCGCGGTCGCGGCGACGCTCGCGCTCACGCCCGTACTCCCCAGCGGGATCCCCATGCTCCTCGCCGCGCTCGCAGCCGTCCTGATCGGGGAGGCGATTCGATGACCTGGACCGTCGCCCTCCTCATCGCCTCGGCGCTGGCGTTCGCGCTCAAACTCGTCGGACACCTGGTGCCCGTGGAGTGGCTGGAGCACCGCCTCGTGACCCGGACCGCGGACCTCGTCACCGTGGGCCTGCTCGCAGCACTCGTCGCGAGCCAGACCTTCACCAAGGGAACGGCCGTCCTGATCGACGCCAGGCTCGCCGCGCTCGGCGTCGCCGCCGTGTTGCTGTGGAGGAAGGCCCCGTTCCTCGTGGTCGTGATCGCGGCCGCCGCCGTGGCAGCTGGGCTCCGCGCACTCGGCTGGGGCTAGGGGCGGCTAGGCCGGATCGGACCCGCGCCTACGCTCGGCCCGAAAGAGGTCAGCGGCGTGCCGCAGCGCCTTGCGCGCCATGGGTCGGTCGCGGTTGGCCTCGTACGCGTACGCGACGTGGAACCACGCCGCCCAGTCCTCCGGACGGCTCTCGACGCCGCGCAGCGCGACCTCGAATACCGCCATAGCCGCGTCGTCCGTGAGCTTGCCAGACGGCAGGGTCTCGCCGTCGTGAATCGGGAGGCGCCCCTCGCTGTCGAGCGTGTCCGCCATCCGCTGGACCGTGACGCCAAGGCGCCACTCGTGATACAGCCACCACACTCCGAGCGCGGGAAGCACGATCAGCCCAGCCCCGAAGCCGCGCGCGATCGCGTCCGGCGTCCTCAGGAGAATGAGCGCGCGATCCGCGACGAGGACGAAGTACAACACGAGGACGGTCGGCATGGTCGCGGCCATGAGCACGGCCGGCTGCCGAATGAAGCGCATCGCGCGCCTAGTCGTCGAGGTAGGCGTCGAGGCCGACGACGAGGCCGGGGTGCGACGCGACCTGCCGTATGCCGAGCAGGACCCCCGGCATGAACGACTCGCGGTCGAGGCTGTCGTGGCGGAGCGTGAGGATCTCTCCCGGGTTGCCCAGGAGGATCTCCTCGTGGGCGACGGCGCCGCGGATACGCACGGCATGAACCCTCACCCCGTCGACGTCGGCGCCGCGCGCCCCGTCGAGCGCCGTGTCCGTCGCATCAGGGATGGGGGCGCTCGCCGCGTCCCGTCGCGCCTGGGCGATCCTCGTGGCCGTGTGCCGGGCCGTTCCGGAGGGGGCGTCGACCTTGTCAGGGTGGTGGTACTCGACCACCTCGACGGATTCGAAGTAGGGGGCGGCCTGGGCGGCGAAGCGCATCGCGAACACCGCGCCGAGCGCGAAGTTCGGCGCGATGAGCACGCCGATGTCCGGCGCGTCGAGCAGGTGGTCGCGCACGCGTTCGAGCGCCTCCTCGGTCCAGCCGGAGGTGCCGACGACGACGTGGAGACCCTCGTCGATGAGCGCGTGGACGTTGGACTCGGCGGAGTCGGGGACGGTGAAGTCGACGGCGACGGAGGCCTTGGCGGCCACGGCGGAACTCATGTCGTCGTCGAGGTCGAGCGCGGCAGCAAGCTCAAGGTCCGGCGCGGCCTCGACCGCTCGCACCACCGTCGACCCCATTCGCCCGGCGGCCCCGAGCACGGCAACCCGAATCATGTCGTCACCCTAACCATGCGACAACCCTACGCGCCCGGGCGTGGCCCCACGCGGACCACCGCGCGTTCCCGCGAGGCGAGCTCGAATGCCACCCGGGCGACGTCGTCTGACGTCACGGCACGAACCTCGTCGAGCGCCTCCCCGATGCTCCACAGGTCCCCGAAGACGAGCTCGGATCGGGCGAGGCGGGACATACGCGAGTAGGAGTCCTCGAGCCTCAGCACGGTGGAGCCGGCGATCTGTCCCTTGGCGCGTTTGAGCTCCGCTTCCGTCACGCCCTCGGCCATGCGCTCGAATTCGGCGACCATAAGCTCCGTCACCTGCGTCGCGCGCTCGGGCACGCATCCCGCGTACATGCCGAACAGCCCGGTCTCCGCCGACGGCGACGGGAAGGAGAAGACGTTGTACGCGAGCCCGCGCTTCTCCCTCACCTCCTGGAACAGCCGGGACGACATGCCGGAGCCGAGGATGGTGTTGTAGACGCTGAGCGCGGCCCGACGCTGGTCGGTCGCCTTGAAACCGCGCGTGCCGACGATGATGTTGACCTGCTCCTCGTCGCGCACGACGTCGAGGGTCGGAGAGAACGTCGCGTCCAGTGGCGCGTTCACGTCGCGGCGCGGGAGGGGCGCGGTTGGCGCGCCGAGGTCCCAGCCGCCCGCGGTAAGAGCCTCGGTCACGATGCGACACACATCGTCGTGGTCCACTCCCCCTGCTGCGGCGAGCACCAGGCCTGCGGGGACGTAATTCTCGCGGTAGTGCGCCCACACCGCGTCGCGCGGCACCGCGCGGATGATCTCGGGCGTCCCGCCGATCGGCCTGCCGAGCGGGTGGCCGCCGAAGACCGCCTCCGCGAAGCGTTCGTTGACGACGTCGCCTGGATCGTCGTCGTTCATCGCGAGCTCTTCGAGGATCACCGTGCGCTCGAGCTCGAAATCGCTGACGGACAGGAGCGACGAGGTCACCATGTCGAGCGTGACCTCGATCGCCATGCGCAGGTCGGCGTCGAGGACGCGACCGTAGTAGGCCGTGTACTCCTTGCCCGTCATCGCGTTGTGCTCGCCGCCCACGCGGTCGAACGACTCCGCGATCTCGAGCGCCGTGCGCGTGGGCGTGCCCTTGAACAGCAGGTGCTCGAGGAAGTGGGTCGAGCCTCCGTGCTCGGGCGTCTCGTCGCGCGAACCCACCCCGACCCACGCGCCCATGGTCGCGGAGCGCATACCGGGGATCTGCTCGGTGAGCACGCGGACACCGCCGGGAAGCACCGAGCGCCGGATGAGGGCGCCGTGATCCTGCTCGAAGCTGAGTTCGGAGCCGTCCTCGCCTGAGGCGGCAAGAGGGAGTGCGTGGGGCATGCGCCCAGACTAGGCGAACCGACCCGTGTCAACCTCCCACCCCTTCCCGCTCGTCGGATGGGTAACGACAGGGAGAGGAAGAACCATGAAGACCATGACCCGAGTAGCCGTTGGCATCGTCGCCCTCGGCACATTCACGTTGCCTGCAACGGCCGCGAGCGCCGACCCCGCGTGGTGCGGGCAGATCATCACGACCCCGGGTACCGTCGTCACGCTTACCGCCAACCTCGCCTGCGACGGGACCGCCCTGACGGTCGCGGCAGACAACGTCACCGTTGATCTCGCGGGTTTCACCATCAAGGGAGGATGGACCGATCCGTCGGCGACCAGTGGCGGCGATCCTCGCTACGACGGCTACTCCGTAGGCATCCGCGTCACCGGGGCGAGCGGGGCCAGGATCACGGGCGGCACCATCCGCAGTTTCGACGCCGGGATCGTCGCCGATCACTCGTCCAATCTCCTCGTCGACACGGTCGTCCTTGACGCGTCGCAGTACTGGGGGATGTGGGCGACCGCCATGGGCGGACTGTCCGTCGAGCACTCGACCGTCTCCGGTACGTGGACGCCAGGCGACGAGGTACCCATGGGGGATGGCTACTACCCCGAAGCAGGGATTGAGATTCATGACTCGGGTGGCGTCAACGTCACTGACTCGTCGCTGTCGGGCATCCGCGGCAACGGAGTCCTCACCTTGGGCGTCACCAACCTCACCGTGTCTGGCACCGAGGCGGCGAACAACGCCGGCGACGGGGTTCAGGCGTGGACCACGACGGGAGCCTTCACCGTCCGCAACTCGACGTTCGAGGGCAACGAGAACGGCATCCAGTTCGACCACACGGGATCTTCGGGAAGCGTCACCATCGACACCGTAGACGCGAACAAGAATAGGTCGCACGGGGTGTTGGTCGACGACCTGCGGCAGGCCACGATCACCGGCGTGAATGCGTCGGGTAACGGAGGCGTCGGCATCTGGCTGAGCTCCGGACTCGATGCCACGACCGGCAACCTGGTCTCCTTCCACGCCACCATCTCGGGCTCGACTGCGACGAGCAATGGGCAGGACGGAATCGCCTTCGACGGCCTGGGAGCGTGGTATCTCACGAACAACACCGCTACCGGGAACGCGGGAGACGGATTCGTCGCTATAGGCGGCAGGATCACGTCGTCCGGGAACGCCGCCAACAAGAATCTGAGCAACGGCTTCCTGTGGGACATGGGGACCACGGGCACGTCCACCTCGGATTCGGCATCCACCAATACGCACAACGGTGTCCGGGTCAATGTGGGTAGCGGGAACGCCGTATCGCTCACGGATCTGTACGCGGCGAGCTCGGGTCAATACGGTGTGCTGGTGTCATCTGGCCGGGCCTCCGTCTCCCGTGGAACGTTCCGAGGCAACTCCCTTGACGGGATCCGCGTGGCGTCGGGAGGCACGGGATACGTCACCTACGCCAACGCGGTGAAGAACTCCGGCAACGGCGTCGCTTTCGTGGCGGGTTCCACCGGATACGGGTACCACCTCACGGCGTCGTCGAACGGTCGCTACGGACTGTGTACCGACCCGGCGTCCTCGTACAGGAACTACCCGCCGCACTCGTTGCTGTTCAACGGAGCGGGCGCCTATGGACACACCTGCGACGGGTTCATCTTCATCCCTTGGTGGTTCTAGGACGGAGCGGGCCTTCGTCGGCGGGGACTCCCCGTCGACGAAGGCCCCTGTCATTCCCGCTACGCTGACCGAGACGAATGTCCCGACACTGCCGGGTCGACATACGGCAAACTCGGGGTAAAGACCCGCGCGGGTAGGCAGCTGCATGCCGCGCTGAAGGAGGCACCGTGTCCACCGCTGCTCAGAAGGCCATTCTTGACCGCATCGCGCTCGCTCCCGAGGTGCGTGCCGCGCTCGACGCGAGCCCCCGCCTGGTGATGCCGGAAACGCGAGAGGATCTCTACCAGATCTCCCTCGGCCCCGAAGGCGGCCCGGTCTTCTGCGTCGACTACGAGGCGAACGGGAAGACGGTCACGGAGGCCACCGTCGTCCGCTGCCGCAACGGCATCGCGGTGAATTACCCCGAGGACTACATGCGCCGCCGCGACCCGCAGTGCATGCACATCGCGGACGACCTCCCCACGGACAAGAACCGCTACACGGAGAAGTTCGGCAAGCCCTTCGCCCCGGTGCGCCAGGAGACGCTCGACTGGCTCGGCACCCAGGAACTCGTGGTGGTGCCATTCAAGGCAGGCGCCCTGAGGTTCGGCTCCCCCTCGCTCGCGATCGTGCCGGTCAACGCCGCCTTCTTCGCGCTGACGCTGTGCGACCTACCGGCTGGGTCACGTTCGACGAGCTCGGCGACTTCACGCCGCGCTCCATCATCTACGTTGCTCCCCCGTTCCGCCAGACCCACTTCGACAACAAGCAGATGGTGGTCCACGACCGCACGCGAGACGCTCCACGAGATCTTCGCCTACAACCTGTACCCGGGCCCGAGCGCCAAGAAGGGCGTCTTCTCCGTCCTGCTCGACATCGGCGAGAAGGAGGGCGAGGCTGGATCACCGCCCACGCGTCGTCGGTCCGCGTGACCACGCCGTACGACAACGAGACCGTCGTCATGCACGAGGGCGCCTCCGGCGGCGGCAAGTCCGAGATGTACCAGGACCTGCGCCGCGAGGACGACGGCCGCATCCTGCTGGGCACGAACGTCGTCAACGGACGAGCCGTACCACATCACGCTGAGCGAGTCCTCGGACCTCGACCCCTGCACCGACGACATGACGCTGTGCCACCCGTCGATCCAGACAGGGCGACGGGCGCATGTACGTGGCCGACGCCGAGGACGGCTGGTTCGTGCGCGTCGACAACCTCACGCGAATACGGGCAGGACGCGGACTTTGAGCGGGCGGTCGATCCACCCGGACGAGCCGCTCGTGTTCTTCAACATCGACGGCGTCGCCCGACGCGACGGCGCTTCCGTGGGAGCACACGCTCGACTCGAACGGCAAGCCGTGCCCCAACCCGCGCATCGTGATTCCCCGGCGCGATGTTGCAGGACGTCATCAACGAGCCCGAGGCGTGGACGTGCGCACGTTCGGCGTCCGCATGCCCGCATGCACGAGCGACAACCCCACCTACGGGATCATGGGCATGACCCACTTTGTGCCGCCGTCGATCGCGTGGCTGTGGCGCCTGATCGCGCCCGCGCGGCGACAAGAACCCGTCGATCGGCGAGTCGAGCGACGCGGTCAAGAAGCTCGAGCACGGCGGCATGGTCGCCGAGGGCGTCGGCTCGTTCTGGCCCTTCTCCACCGGCACCAAGGTGGCCGCGGCGAACCTGCTGCTCCAGCAGATCATGAGTTAACCGCGACGCGCTACGTGCTCACCCCCAACCAGCACATCGGCGCCTACCCGTGGGCTTCTCCGCCGAGTGGCTCACCCGCGAGTGGATCGCGCGCCGCGGCGCCGGCCGCATGCGCGCTGACCAGCTCGACCAAGCCGCGCTGCCCGCTGTTCGGATACGCGCCCAAGGAGATCACGCTGGACGGCCAGCCCGTGCGCCGCACGCTCCTGCGCCCCGACACGCAGTCCGCAGGTGGGCATCGAGGCGTACGACGAGGGCTGCGGCGATCCTCACGGGCTTCTTCAAGGCGAGCTCGAGCAGTTCCTCACCGATGACCTGGACCCGCTGGGCCGCCAGATCATCGAGGTGTGCATGCGCGACGGCGAGCGTCGAGGACTACGAGGCGCTCACGCCGATGTACCTGTAGCCCGACGTAGGTCCTCGCGCACTCCCCCAGGAGCGGGCACACTGGGGGGGACGCGAGGTCGCAGCGTTGGACGGCACGATCCACGCACCAGCGGCCGCGACGGGAGTCGGACATGGCCACGCTGTCACCGGGATTCGACCCGTCGCTCAGCAGCCGCCGACGAGGTCGCCGACCGAGGCGGGCACCAACGCCTCTGCGGGGCTCACCGACGTCGGAGGCCGTCGCTCGGTTTGGAGCGGGACGGCGCCAACCAGCTGGTCGCGCGCCGCGCCATCCCCGCGTGGCGCCGCCTGCTCGGCCACTTCGCGGACCCGCTCGTGTACCTCCTGCTCGCGGCCACCGCGATCGCGCTGGCCGCCTGGTGGGCGGAAGGACGCGAGGGCATCCCCTACGACGTGATCGTGATCGCCTTCGTCATCCTTGCGAACGCCGCGCTCGGCTTCATCCAGGAACGGCGCTCCGAGGACGCCGTCGCCGCCCTCCAGCGGATGGCCGCCCCGACGGCCGGCGTGGTGCGCGACGGCCGCATCGACCGCATCCCTGCGCTCGACCTCGTCGTCGGCGACGTCCTCGTGCTCGGAGCTGGCGACGCCATCACGGCCGACGCCCGGCTCACCGAGTCCGCGCTCTCCGTAGCGGAGGCGGCGCTGACGGGCGAGAGCGCGCCCGTGGATAAGGGCGTGGCCCCGCTCGACGGCCCCGCCGGCATCGGCGATAGGTCATGCATGGTATTCGCGGGTACGGCGGTGACGCGCGGCACCGGGCGCGCGATCGTCACGTCCACGGGCATGCACACCGAGACGGGTCGCATCGCCCAGTTGCTGGGCGAGACGGCGTCGGACCCCACTCCCCTGCAGCGCGAGATCGCGCAGCTGAGCAAGGTGCTCGGGATCGGGGTGCTCGCGATCGCCGCCGTCGTCATCGGGACCGTGTTCCTCACCGAGGACATCAGCACTCTCGCGGGCGCGGTCCAGGTGCTCCTGCTCGGCGTCGCGCTAGCCGTTGCCGCCGTGCCGGAGGGGCTTCCCGCGATCCTGTCCGTGTACTCGCCCTCGGGGTGCAGCGCATGGCCAGGCGCCACGCGATCATCAAGGACCTTTCTTCGGTCGAGACGCTCGGCTCGGCGTCCGGTCATCTGCTCGGACAAGACCGGAACCCTCACCCAGAACCGCATGACGATTACGCGCGTCGTCACCGCGTCTGGCGAGACGGACCTCGACTGGGGCGCTCGACAGGCTTCCCTCGGGCGCGCGCGGCGCCGAGGTGACGGCCGTGATGACGGGCGGCGCGTGTGGCGAACGACGCCCTGGTGGGCGGGGACGATGACGACCCGACGTTCGGCGGCGATCCCACGGAGGCCGCCTTCCTCACGGCGGAGTGGGAGTTGGGGCTGGCGGTCGCGAGGCGCGAGCGCTTCTCGCAGCTCGGCTCTGTCCCCTTCAGCTCGGAGCGCAAGCGAATGTCCGTGGTCGCGTCGGATGGGCGCGGCGGCTTCTACGTCGCGCGCCGAAGGGGGCGCCGGACGTGCTGCTCCACGCGTGCACGGCGGAGCTCGTGGGGGACGAGGACCGGCCGCTCGACGACGCCGCCCGCGCCCGGTCCTGGCAGAGGTAGAGCGAATGTCCGCCCTGGGGATGCGTACGCTCGCCGTCGCGCACCGCCGGGGGGCCGACGAATCCGAGGCCGAAGCGGAATCGCTCGAGCGGGACCTGGTACTTGCGGGGATGGTCGGCATCGTCGATCCCCCGCGCGAGGAGGCGCGCACAGCCGTCGCCGCGGCGCAGCGCGCCGGCATCCGGGTCATCATGATCACCGGCGACCACCCACTCACCGCGTCGGCCATCGCGGTCTCCCTCGGAATCGTCGAGGAGGATCCCGAGTCATTACCGGCGTCGAACTTGCCGAGATGAGCGACGAGGCACTGCGGGACGCCGTCAGGACGGCCTCCGTGTACGCCCGCGTAGCCCCCGAGCACGAAGCTGCGCATCGTCGACGCGCTCCAAAGCCACGGGCAGGTGGTCGCCATGACGGGCGACGGCGTCAACGACGCCCCCGCGCTACGCAGCGCCGACATTGGCGTGGCGATGGGCCTTGGCGGGACGGAGGTGGCGCGCGAGGCGTCGAACATGATCCTCACGAACGACGACTTCGCGACGATCGTCCTGGCGGTCAACGAGGGCCGCGGGCTCCTGGACAACATCAAGCGGTTCCTGCGCTACATGTTCGCGTCGAACCTCGGCGAGGTTCTCGCGGTCTTCCTGGGTGTGGTCGGCGCCGCGTGGCTGGGTTTGAGGGACCCGGCTGGTGCCCTGGTCGCACCTTTGCTCGCCGGGCAGATTCTGTGGATGAACCTCGTCACGGATCTGGGGCCCGCGCTCGCCATCGGAGCCGAGCCCTACGCGGACGACCTGATGTCGCGCAGGCCGCGGCGGCCGTCGGAGCGGCTCATCGACCGACGCATGTGGGGCGGCGTCGCGCTGACGGGGGCCGTCATGGCCGCAGTGACCCTCTTCGCGATTGACATGGAGCTTCCCGGCGGGCTCGTGAACGGCTCCCAGGACGTAGCGACCGCGCGCACGGCCGCGTTCACCGTACTCGTCCTCGCACAGCTGATGAACGCGTTCTCCGCGCGCGTCCGAGACCCAGAGCATCGTGCATCGCCTATTCACGAACCCATGGCTGTGGTCAGCGGTGGCTCTCTCCCTCGCCCTGCAGGTTGCGGTGGTGCACGTTCCGGTGCTCAACAATGCCTTCTCGACGGCGCCCCTGACGATCGAACAGTGGGGCGAATGCTTCGGGTTGGCGCTCGTGGTGCCTCTGACGATGGAGGCCCGCAAGTGGGTCCTTCGGGTGCGAGACCGTCGGGCTGTGTCGCTCTAGGTCACATGTGTCTGTACCCACGGCTCGGGCCAGCGTGAGATCAGAACCTCCCTGCGGGCATTTACGGTCGGAATCCCGGCGCGATTCGACCGCCAGTGCCTGCAGGGGCGCTTCGACCGCGCGCCAGAACCGGTTCGCGACCGCCAGTGCCTGCAGGGGCGCTTCGACCGCGCGTCAGAACCGTTTGGCGCCGAGGGCGATGGCACTCGACGGCCATCACGTGCGCCAGAATAGGAATCCGAGGAGGCCACGATGGCGGACGCAGTCTGGCAGAACCGCAAGAACGAGCGGCCCACGGAAGACTCGACGCGCACGGAGTTAGAGAAGCTTCGCGCCGACGACTGGTTCAAGTACCGCCTAGGCCCCGAGCTTGCCGCGATGCAGCGCGAGACGCTCGCGACGTGCCGAGAGCTCAGCGCCCTCTACCCCTCGGACCCCGAGCGCGCCAACGCGATGTTCGCCGAGCTCGTGGCCGAGTGCGGGCCGGGCCTGGACATCCGCCCGCCCATCTCGATCGAGTACGCCGAGCGGATGATCATCGGCAGCAACGTCTTCATCAACGCGGACCTCATGGTGATCGGGAGCGGCATGATCACCATCGGGAACAACGTGCTGATCGGCCCGTGCACGCGCTTCTACACGCCCAACCACTCCATGGACCTCGACCTGCGCCACGCGGGCTGGGAACTCGGCCTGCCCATAACGCTGGAGGACGACGTGTGGCTCGGGGGCTCCGTAGTGATATGCCCCGGCGTGACCGTCGGGAAAGGCTCCGTGGTGGGCGCCGGGTCCGTGCTGACCAAGGACGTCCCGCCCGGGGTCGTCGTGGGCGGGAACCCCGCGCGGGTGATCAGGGAGATCTAGGCCCCAGACTCTCGTGTGCCCCCGCACTGTTGCATGCCCGGTGCCCCCGGATGCGCCGGACGTTCCAGGCAAGGAGCGCCGTGAACGCATCACGCGGCAGGATCACGACGACGCCAGAGAGGGGGAGTAGGTGGTTGCGGAGTGGGTGCGGGAAACGTATAAATCGCGCCCGCGCGATTGGTGCTGGCTCCGAACGGGAACGCTAGACCGGGTGATCGTCGTGGAAATTCGACCGAATCCACGCCTCGATGTCGGTGCGCATGTCTTTCGATAGTCGCGCCACCGCGTAGTCCGTGGTCCATGGGGAGTTGTTGGTGGCAACGAGCCATAGTTCCCGAGCGGGGCTCGCGAGGCCCAGGTCGGCGGCGATCGACGCGTAGTACGCGAACTCGTCGTGAGTGCCCAATGCGCGAACCGTATAGATGGTGGAGTCGAGGCCGGCCACCCCCGCGAGGACGATGCCGACCTTGACCGTCTCGCGGTGCAGCGCCCGCTCCATGAGGCGCGAGGCGAGCGACGACAAGTGCTCCGAGTCGAGGTTGAGGCCTTGAAGCGTGCGCACCATGGAGTGAAGGTAGAGGGGGATTTCGAGACCCAGCACCGCCCGCGTGACGGCGTGGTCGTGGGTACCCGTGGTGTCCTCACACGCGTCGACGATCGCGCGAATGACATCGCCCCTGACGCCGACCTCGCGGGGCCTGACGTGGGCGCGGATCGCAGCATCCCAGCTCCCGGGAGCCCACGTGCCGCACCGGCGCGGCTGGACATCCTCGTCAGGAAGTGCCGCCGTGCGCGCGGACGGGTCGCGGGCAATGACCCGGTCGATGACGGCGTCGAACACCGGGACCGGTCGGAAACCGCTCATTCTCCGACTGTAGTGCCGGGAGGCGCGAGTCGCGCGGCGGGCAGCGCTAGACGGGCTTGACCTGCTTGTAATTCACGACGTGCTCTTTCCACGTCTTGTTCTTGACCTTGAAAACGACGACAACCTTCGAGCCCTCCTCGCGGAAGGTGAATCCGACGGTGTTGGCGTCGATCGCCCCGAATCGTCCGCACTTCTCCGTCGCGATCACGAGCGTGTTGAGCGGAATCTTGTCCATGGCCGTCCTTCCCCGTGCGTCGTCGGCGCCGAATCGGCGCCACCCCCGCTTCTCAACCTAGTTCGGCCAGGCGACGCCCGCCAGGGCAGTCGCCACCCGCCTCGCCTCCCGCCCGTCGGATAGGTTGATCCCATGACTCGACCCGCAGCGCTCGTCGTCCTCGGCGCCCTCGCGGTCGCGTCGCTCGCCGCCTGCTCCGACGCTAGCCCCGACGCTGGCTCCACGAGCGACTTCTGCGGCGTCTCGGACACGCTGGAGTCGTTCGGAGGGATGTCCGCGAACTTCCCGAGCGAGATCATCATGGCCGAGGCGGAGGCAGGCGACATGAACGCCCTGCACGAATGGGGCGACGCGAAGTCGGAGTCATTTGCGGCGAACATCGGAGATCTGGAGCGAGCGAAGGACGCCGCCCCCTCGGACGATGTGGCGCGGGCGCTTGACGTTCTCATCGCGAATCTCGAACCGTTGGCGTCCGTCTACTCGGCCGCGAGCGAAGCCCACGACCTCGACGCCTTCCTCGGCGGGCTGGAATCCATCCCCGGCCCTGACGAGGACAGCGATGCCAAGGCGAGTGCTGCCCTCGACGCGGTCACGGAAGCGGAGACCACGTTCTGCACGTAGGCGCAGGCGCCTAGGCGTCAGCTGCGGCCGTGGTCCCCTCGAATCGGCTGCGCACCAACGCCGCCGCGGCTGCAGGGTCGAGACCCCGCTCCACCGCGCGGGCCACGAAGGCGTCCGCCGCTGAGAGCACGACGTCGTCCACCGCCGATGATCCGATAACGCGGGTTCCCCGTGCCCTGGCGCTGACGACGCACCCCTCTGCCTCGAGCTCCGCATAGGCCCGCGCTACCGTGCCTGGCGCGACGCCGAGATCCGACGCGAGCTGGCGAATGGGAGGCAGGCGGACCCCGTCCGCGAGGTCCCGGGTCGCGATGAGCGCGGAGATCTGTGCGCGCAGTTGCTCGTAGGGCGGTACGGGGCTGGTGACGTCGACGACGACCTTCACGCCGCGACTCGCTCACGCGTGGGGACGCCTCGACCCACGGTGCCGCCGCTGACGACCGACACGAGCGCCGCCACGCACGCGCCGAGTGCCGCGACGAGCATCACGCCGAGCGCGACAGCCTGCAGCGCCCCCCACGGGCCAGGAGAGCCTAGATCGGCGAGTTGGACCGACGCGGGGCGAAGCAGCATGGCGAACACCGCGATGTACATCAGGATCGCGGCACCCGCCAAGGCCGCCAGTCCGCGCGCGGCGGTCCTACGCCAGGCGAGATCTACCTCGGCATCGTCCGTGAGGGCCGGAAGATACGCGAGACGGCGCAGCCCGAGCGCCAGCGCCACCAAGAGAGCAACAAGACCCACGAGCGCGGGGACGCCGTAGTACCAACCCGCGTACGGCGTGGACATGGAACTGACATCGCCTCGCGTCGCCGCGAACGCCCGGGATGGCCGCCCCATATCGTCGTCGGATGCGGTGAGACCCCCGAGCGCGATAGCCGCGAGGAGCACGGCGGTGAGGACGATGAGCGCGGTGGTCGCGGAGCGACGCACCAGGCTGGCGGGTTCACGCGTGTCCAGAGCCGCCGTGCGCACGGGCCCCGCGGGGGGAACACGCCACCGCGGTAGCGCGAAGGTCGCGATCGCGGCGGCGCACGCGAGCCCAGGGCTCGCCACCACGAGCGCCCCTAGCGAGGAGGGCAGCGCGTCCACGCCAAGGTAGATCAAAACGGTGAGCAGTATGCCCGCGGCGCTGACTGCGAGCACCAGCCTCCCGCGAACCTGCGTCAACTGGTCCCGACGGAGCGCGAACGGCAGCGAGACGGCTCCGAGTATCAGGGATAGCGGTCCGACGGCGTACAGGCCTAGACCATTCATCGTGCGCTCCTTGTATCAACCACGCGATACACGCTAGCACGCTTGTATCGTGCATGCGACACAAGAGGCGCGGTCCGCTGCGGCGAGGAGAACGCGAGCCAAATGACGGAGGGGCGGCACGGGTTTCCCCGCACCGCCCCTCGGCGTTCGTTCTGAAGTAGGGCCTACGCGTCGGCCTCAGGAGCGTCGGCCGCAGGCGCAGCCGCAGCGTCCTCCACGATCCCGAGCGACAGCTTGCCGCGCGGGTCGATCTCCTTGACCTCGACCTGGACCTTCTGGCCCACGCTCATCACGTCTTCGACGTTCTCCACGCGCTTGCCACCGGCAAGCTTGCGGATCTCCGAGACGTGGAGCAGGCCGTCCTTGCCAGGGCTGAGCGAGATGAACGCGCCGAACGCGACCGTCTTGACGACGGTCCCAACGAAGCGCTCCCCGATCTCCGGCATGTGCGGGTTGGCGATGGCGTTGATCGCGGCGCGCGCGGCCTCAGCCGCCTCGCCGTTGGTCGCGCCGATGAACACCGTGCCGTCGTCCTCGATCGAGATGTCGGCGCCCGTGTCGTCCTGGATCTGGTTGATCATCTTGCCCTTCGGGCCGATGACCTCACCGATCTTGTCGACGGGCACCTGGACCGTGATGATCCGCGGCGCGTTGTCGCTCATCTCGTCGGGCTCGCTGATCGCGGCGTTCATGATCCCAAGGATGTGAAGCCTCGCGTCGTGAGCCTGGGCCAGCGCCTTTCCGAGTACGTCGGCGGGGATGCCGTCGAGCTTGGTGTCCAGCTGGATGGCCGTGACGAAGTCCTTGGTGCCTGCGACCTTGAAGTCCATGTCGCCGAACGCGTCCTCCGCGCCCAGGATGTCGGTCAGAGCCGCGTAGCGGGTCTCACCGTCCACCGTGTCGGACACGAGGCCCATGGCGATACCCGCGACCGGCGCGCGCAGCGGCACCCCGGCGTTGAGCATCGACAGGGTCGACGCGCACACGGAACCCATCGAGGTCGAACCGTTGGACCCAAGGGCCTCGGAGACCTGACGGATCGCGTACGGGAAGTCCTCGCGCTTGGGCAGGACCGGCATGAGGGCCCGCTCGGCGAGCGCCCCGTGTCCGATCTCGCGGCGCTTGGGGCTACCCACACGACCGGTCTCGCCGACCGAGTAGGGCGGGAAGTTGTAGTGGTGCATGTAGCGCTTCTTGTTCTCCGGAGAGAACGAGTCGATCTGCTGCTCCAGCTTGAGCATGTTGAGCGTGGTGACGCCGAGGATCTGCGTCTCACCGCGCTCGAACAGCGCCGAGCCGTGAACGCGCGGGAGAACCGCAACCTCCGCGGAGACCGGGCGGATGTCCGCAAGGCCACGCCCGTCGATGCGGACGCCGTCCTTGAGAATGCGCTGACGGATGTTCGCCTTGGTGACCGAGCGAATGGCAGCGGAGATTTCACCCTCGCGGCCCTCGAACTGGCCCTCAAGCGCAGCGATCGTCGCCGCCTTGATCTCGTCGAGGCGCGTCTCCCGCTCCTGCTTGTCGGCGATCTGAAGCGCCTTGGCGAGGTCAGCGTCGGCGGCCTTGGAGACCGCCTCGAAGACGTCGTCCTGGTAGTCGAGGAAGACGGGGAAGTCGCCCGTCGGCTTCGACGTGGTCTCGGCGAGCTTGGCCTGAGCCTCGCACAGGGCGCGGATGAACGGCTTGGCCGCCTCCAGGCCCTCGGCGACGACGGCCTCGGTCGGCGCGGTGGCGCCCTCGGAGACCAGGTCGAGCGAGTCGTTGGTGGCCTCGGCCTCAACCATCATGATGGCGACGTCGTCGCCCACCACGCGGCCTGCCACGACCATGTCGAACACCGAGCGAGCCTGATCGGAGTAGCGCGGGAACGCCACCCACTGGCCGTCGATGAGCGCGACTGCGCGTCGCGCCAATGGGGCCGCTGAACGGCAACCCGGCGATCTGCGTGGACATCGAGGCCGCGTTGATCGCGACGACGTCGTACTGGTCGTCCGGGTGGACGGCCATGACGGTGATGACGACCTGGACCTCGTTGCGGAGGCCCTTGACGAACGACGGGCGCAGCGGCCGGTCGATGAGGCGGCACGTGAGGATGGCGTCCGTGGTGGGACGACCCTCGCGGCGGAAGAACGAGCCGGGGATCTTGCCAGCTGCGTACTGACGCTCTTCGACGTCAACGGTCAGCGGGAAGAAGTCGAAGCCCTCACGGGGCTTCTTGCCTGCCGTCGTGGCGGACAGAACCATCGTCTCGCCATCGAGGTAAGCGGAGACGGCGCCTGCCGCCTGCTTCGCGAGACGCCCGGTCTCAAACCGGACGGTTCGCTTGCCGAACTTGCCGTTATCGATCACGGCTTCGGCGAACTGAATTTCGGGACCTTCCATCAGGAAGTCGCTCCTTTTGTGCGGGAGCAGGCAGGCGAGGGCGCGATGCCGAAGCTTCGCCGCTGATCGTCAGTCGAAATGCTCAGAGCGGGAAGAAACTCACCGCTCTGCCCATCACCACCGATGACCAGCGCTCAGGAAGCCTGCTCGGGTATGTGTGATGCAGTTGGATAGCGTCCCCGGCATGGCCAGGGAGCCGCATTCATGGTATCAGAGGGGCGCCGAGGCTCCCGGAGGCTGGGCCTGCGCCTAGCGGCGAAGGCCGAGCTTCTCGATGATCGCGCGGTAGCGGTCGATGTCGATCTTCTGGAGGTATCCCAGAAGCCTGCGACGCTTACCCACGAGGAGCAGCAGTCCGCGGCGCGAGTGGTGGTCGTGCTTGTGGACCTTGAGGTGCTCGTTGATGTCGGTGATGCGGCGGCTCAGTAGCGCGATCTGGACCTCGGGAGAGCCCGTGTCGTCCTTGCTGGTCGCGTACTCGGTCATGATGGTCTTCTTCACGTCGGGCTCGAGTGGCACGTCGTCTCCTTGTGGTCGTTGCGCGGCGCTCCCGGGCCTGTTCTCCGGGGCACTACATTCCGCGGCCGTTTCACGGCGGGGATCATCGTACCAGCGCTGGGCCGGGCGGGCGGACCCTCGCGATGCGTCGCCGGCGCCCCTGCAGGCGATTGCGGTCGCATTTCGCGCGGCGTGCCGGGTCCAAGCGCCCCTGCAGGCGTTGACGGTCTATATACGCCTCGTGGGCGACCGCGATTGCCTGCAGGGACGCTTCGATCGCGGGAGCGAGCGGATTCCTAGGACGAGCCCAGCACCTCGCGGCACCACACGACGTCCTCCGCGAGCGCCACCTTCAACGCGTCGATCGAGTCGAACTTGACCATGTCGCGCCGCCGGTCGATGAAGTCGAGCGCTCCCCGCGCGCCGTACAGATCGATGTCGGTCCTGTCGATCAGGTGCGCCTCGACACGCATCTGCGTGCCGCCGACGGTGGAGTTCACTCCCAGGCTGACCGCGGCCGCCATACGCTCGCCCAGGAGGGTCGCTGCGTCGGCGCTAGGTCCGGGATCGACGATGGTGAAGGTCCCCGCGTAGACGCCCTGCGCGGGGATCATCCCGGCGTAGACGTCGAGGTTCGCGGTGCGGAAGCCGATCTCCCTGCCCAGCGCGTCCCCGTGGATCACCTCGCCCCGCAGGCGATGCGGCCGTCCGAGCACGCGGGCCGCTCCGGCGACGTCGCCTTTCTCGATGAGCTCGCGGACCCACGTGGACGACCATCGCCGTTCCCCGCCGCCGTCGACGCCTGCCCACTCCACGATCTCCACGGCGAAGCCCATCTGGGCGCCCAGCTCGCGCATCGTGTCGGCGTTGCCGACGTTGCCCCAACCGAACTTGGTGTCGTGCCCGATGACGACGGTCGCGGCGCGAAGGCCGTCGACGAACCACGTCCGCACGAATTCCTCGGGGCTCTGATGGGCGAACTCCAGGGTGTAGTTCACGACGAGCACGGCGTCGAGGCCCGTCTCGCCGAGCCGCTCGATGCGGTCCTCGATGCCCGTGATGAGGATCGGGGGGCTCTCGGGTCGATGCACGGCGCGCGGGTGCGGATCGAAGGTGACGGCGACGGAGCGTCGGCCCGCCGCGCGCGCGTCGGCTACGAGCGTCTCAAGGACTGCCTGGTGCCCGCGGTGGACGCCATCGAAGTTCCCGAGCGTTACGACGGTGGGCCCTAGGTCCGCGGGAACGTCCGCGAGGGAACGCCATACGTCGGTCATCGCCCGTCGTGGGCGGCAGCCGCCCGCGCCTCCGTGTTCATGGTGCGCCCATCCTATCCACGGCGAAGACGGCGTTCGGACGGAGCGTCTCGCCCTCCGCGACGACGAGGGCGACGAGCGCGCCGTCCGGTCCGACGACGGCGAGGGGCGCGTCCGGAGTCGGCGAGCCGTCGTCCTCGGTTCGGGCGATGCGCCGCCCGAAACTGAGCTCGCGCGCCTCATCCTCTGTCACGACGCGCGACGGTAACGCCCCGGTCGCGGCCGTCGCGAGCGGAATGATCGGAAGGGGCCGCTCCGCCTCCGCCGCGGCGCCCAGATCCTCGAGGGTCGCCGCTGCCCCGAGGTCGAATCCTGCGACGCGCGTGCGGCGCAACGCCGTGAGGTGCCCGCCCACCCCCAGCGATGCCCCCAGGTCGCGCGCAAGGGCGCGCACGTACGTTCCCGACGAGACCGTGACCGATACGTCGACGTCGAGCAGCGCGGCGCCCTCGTCCTGTCCCGCGCGAGGGTCGCCCCGCTCGAAGCGGCTCACGGTCACGGGACGCGCCGCGAGTTCGACGCCCTCCCCCGCGCGTACCCGCGCGTAGGACCGCTTGCCGTCCACCTTGATTGCGCTCACGGAGCTCGGGACCTGCTCGATTCGCCCGGTGAGCGCGGCTATCGCCGCGTCGAGTGCCGCGATCGAAACCCCGGATGCGTCGACGCGCTCGGTCACGTCGCCCTCGGCGTCGTCCGTGACCGTCGCGACGCCGAGCCGAATGGTGGCGTCGTAGTCCTTGTCTGCCGCCGTGACGAACGACAGCAACCGCGTCGCCTGGCCAATACCGACGACGAGCACGCCGGTCGCCATGGGATCGAGCGTTCCCGCATGGCCGACCTTGCGGGTCGAGGCGAGTCGGCGCATGCGCGCCACGACGTCGTGCGACGTCCAACCCGCGGGCTTGTCGACGACGACGAAGCCGGCGACGGCGGCGCTAGGAGTCGTCACCCGCGTCGGCCTCCGGGTGGCGATACGGGTCAGCGTCGCCCGCGTAGGCCGCGCCTTCACGCGCGGCGGCCGCCGCCTCGTCCCTGGCCCTGGCCTCGCTCAGCGCCTTCTCCAGGCTTGCCGCCGTCTCCGGAACGGCGTCGAGAACGAACTCGAGCGTCGGCGTGAGGCGGATGCCGAGTTCGCCACCCACGAGCGAGCGGAGGCGTCCCTTGGCTGACGCGAGCGCGGCGGCCGTGTCGGTGCGCGCGTCCTCGTCCCCGTAGACGGAGTAGAACACGGTCGCGTGCTGGACGTCACCGGTCACCCGAACGTCCGTGACGGTGACGAATCCCAGGCGGGGATCCTTGATCTCCGACTCGAGTGCGCGGGCCACGACCCTCTGGATCGTGCCCGCGACTCGAAGCGCGCGTGGCGAGTCGGTCATTAGGTCCTCGGAACCTCGACCGTTTCGAACGTCTCGATGACGTCTCCCACCTGGATGTCGTTGAACTTGCCCAGTCCGATGCCGCACTCGAAGCCCTCGCGAACCTCGGTGGCGTCGTCCTTGAACCGGCGCAGGGTCTCGATCTCGGCCTCGCCGATCACCGAGCCATCGCGCGTGACGCGCGCCTTGGCGTTGCGACGGACTGACCCGGTGCGCACCATGCACCCTGCGATGTTCCCGAACTTGGACGAGCGGAAGATCTCGACGATCTCCGCCGACCCCGTCTGGTTCTCGACGAACTCGGGCTTGAGCATGCCCTTGAGGGCGGCCTCGATGTCTTCGATCGCCCGGTAGATGACCGAGTAGAAGCGCATGTCCACGCCCTCGCGGTCCGCCAGCTCCTGGACGCGCTCGGCGGGACGCACGTTGAACCCGATGATGATGGCGTTGTCCACCGTCGCGAGGTTGACGTCGTTCTGCGTGACCGCGCCGACGCCGCGGTGGATGACCCGAAGGTCCACCTCTTCGCCGACGTCGATCGCCACGAGAGCGTCTTCGAGCGCCTCGACGGCACCGGAGACGTCACCCTTGATGATGAGGTTGAGCGTGTCGACCTTGCCCGCGGCGAGGGCTTCGGTGAAGTCCTCGAGGCTGATGCGCTTGCGGCGCTTGGCGAGTTCGGCTGCCCGGACGGCTGCCTCGCGCTTCTCGGCGATCTGACGCGCGGTGCGCTCGTCATCTGCCACGAGGAACGAGTCGCCAGCCGACGGTACGGACTGGAGTCCGAGCACCATGACCGGCCGCGCGGGGAAGGCTTCCTCGACGGGCTCGTCGTGCTCGTCGAACATGGCGCGCACGCGCCCGTGGGCCGTGCCCGCGACGATCGCATCTCCGATCCGCAGGGTTCCGGACTGGACGAGCACGGTCGCGACCGCGCCCCTTCCCTTGTCGAGGTGAGCCTCGACGGCCACGCCTCGAGCGTCCTTGTTGGGATTGGCACGGAGGTCGAGCCCTGCGTCGGCTGTCAGCAGGACGGCCTCGAGGAGGTCGTCGACGCCCTGGCCCTTGGTCGCGGAGACGTTGACGAACATGGTGTCGCCTCCGTACTCCTCAGCCACGAGGTTGTACTCGGTGAGCTGCTGGCGAACCTTGTCGGGGTTGGCGCCTTCCTTGTCGATCTTGTTGACGGCCACGACGATCGGAACGTTCGCCGACTGCGCGTGGTTGAGCGCCTCGATGGTCTGGGGCATCACGCCGTCGTCCGCCGCGACCACCAGGATCGCGATGTCCGTCACCCTGGCACCACGGGCACGCATGGCGGTGAACGCCTCGTGGCCAGGGGTGTCGATGAAGGTGATGGCGCGCATGGTGCCATCGTGCTCGTGGTGCACCTGGTAGGCGCCGATGTGCTGGGTGATGCCGCCGGACTCGCCGGAGATGACGTCCGACTTGCGGATGGCATCGAGCAGGCGCGTCTTTCCGTGGTCGACGTGACCCATGACGGTGACGACCGGGGGCCGCACCACGAGGTCATCGTCGGTCTCGGCAGCGAGTTCCGCGTCGAGGTCGATGTTGAAGTCCTCGAGCAGCTCGCGGTCTTCCTCTTCGGGAGACACGATCTGGACGACGTAGCCCAGCTCGACCCCGAGGGTCTCGAAGGTGCCTTCGTCGAGCGACTGCGTCGCCGTCGCCATCTCGCCCAAGTGGAACAGGACGGTGACGAGCGACGCGGGATTGACGTCGATCTTCTCGGCAAAGTCGGACAGCGTCGCGCCGCGACGGAGCCGAAGAATGGTGGTGCCGTCCCCGCGGGGAACCTGCACGCCACCGATCGCGGGCGCCTGCTGCTGTTCGTATTCCTGACGCTTCGCGCGCTTGCTCTTGCGTCCACGGACGGGCCGGCCTCCGGCGCGACCGAACGCACCTGCTGTTCCTCCGCCGCGACCGCGACCGCCAGCAGCTGGGCGAGAACCGGGGGCGAATCCGCCCGCGCCTCCGGGAGCACCACGGCCGCGTCCGGGAGCGCCGCCTGCTGGCGCTCCGCGACCGGCGGGTGCGCCGGGGGCTCCTGCCCCTGTGGGGCGGGGTCCTCGCGCGCCGGGCCCCGCTGCGCCGGGCGTCGCCGGTCCGCGCGCACCGGCGGCTGGCCGGGTCGAGCGCGGAGACTGGAACGGGTTGTTGCCACCGGGACGCGGGCGCGGGCGCGGCGCGGCGAATGGGTTGTTGCCACCGGGACGCGGGCGCGGGCGCGGCGCGGCATCAGCCGGGGTCGCGGACGCGGGTGAGGCGTCGGAGGCGTCCGACGCTTCCGTCGCCTTGGGGTCGGGGCTTGCGGACTTCTCGGGCGCGGCGAACGGGCTCGAGGCGGCACCGGGATCGGCGGGCGTCGTCGTCTCTGCCGCGGGCGCGGTTTCGCTTGCCGCCTTCGCTGGCGCGGGCGCGGGCTCAGGCTCGGGCTCGGGTGCGGGCTTGCTCGCGGCGGCCTTCTTGGGCGCGGGCTTGGCGGCTTCGTCCTTTACCGGCGCCTTCTTGGGCGCGGGGAAGGCTTCGCGGGCCTTCCGGATGACGGGGGCTTCGAGCGTCGAGGACGGTCCCTTGACGTACTCGCCCATCTCGATCAATTTCGCGATTAGGTCTTTGCTCGGAATACCGAGCTCCTTCGCGATCTCGTGAACGCGGGGCTTTGCCACAACTCTCCTGTCTCGGTTCGACCGAGGCAGGGCCGAACCATCGTTAGTGAGCGAAACTCATTTCGCGGTACTCATCGTGAGCTCATGGGATGGTTCCCGTTCTTTCGACGGTTGGGTACGGTTGGCGGCCATGTTCCCGGCGCTCCCGGTTCGTAGGCAAGGAAGCCGACGTCCGGAAACAACGCGCCAAGGTTCGCCTCGGGCTGGCGCAAGGCCCTCCCGATGGCTCGCGTGTAGCGCGCCCGGTCCAAACATTCCGTGCTGGGGTGCAGGTACGCGCCCCGACCCGGCATGCTTTGCGACTCGTCGATCACGACGTTTCCGTCGCTCACGACCAACCGCACAAGGTCCGACCGAGTGGCCCGCTTTCGGCATCCGACGCACGTGCGCACGGGACCGTGAGGTTCCGGCGTGTGGGCGGCGGTCGCGCGAGGCGAGTTTCTCGGCGTCATTAGTGTAGCGGGAAGTGGCGCGACCGGGCGTCAGCCTAGCCGTCCTCCTGCTTCGCCCCGGGAACCTCGGGGGCCTCGTCCGAGCGAATATCGATGCGCCATCCGGTGAGGCGCGCGGCGAGCCTGGCGTTCTGCCCTTCCTTGCCGATGGCGAGGGACAGGTGGTAGTCGGGTACGACGACGCGCGCGGCGCGGGCTGCAGCGTCCACCACGGTCACGCTCACGACGCGGGCGGGCGAGAGCGCGTGGCCGACGAACGTGGCGGGATCCTCATCCCAGTCGACGATGTCGATCTTCTCGTCGCGAAGCTCCGCCATGACGGCGCGGACGCGGGCACCCATGGGCCCGATGCACGCGCCCTTGGCGTTGACGCCTGCGACCGTGGAGCGTACGGCGACCTTGGAGCGGTGACCCGCCTCGCGGGCTAGGGCCATGATCTCGACCGTTCCGTCGGCGATCTCGGGGACCTCGAGCTCGAAGAGGCGCCGCACGAGTCCGGGATGGGTGCGCGAGAGCGTGATCGAGGGGCCCTTGAGGCCGCGGGTGACCTCGAGGACGTATCCGCGGATGCGCTCGCCGTGCGTGTACGTCTCCGTGGGCACCTGCTCGTGCGCGGGAAGGAAGGCCTCAACCTCGCCGAGCTGGACGTGGACGTTGCGGGGATCGGACGACTGCTGGATCACGCCGGAGACGAGATGCCCCTCGCGGCCCGCGAACTCCCCGAGCACGTGATCGTCGCCCGCCTGGCGGAGTCGTTGGATGATGACCTGCCGCGCCGTCGCCGTGGCGATTCGGCCGAAGTCGGTGGGCGTGTGGTCGAACTCGGGCAGCTCCGCGGCCGGTTCGTCCGACTCCGGGTCTTCGTCCTCGCGCGCGAGGATGCGGACTTGCCCGTGGTCCGGTCGATCTCGGCGCGCGCGTGCTGATGCGCTCCCGGCGTCTTGTGGTACGCGGAGACGAGGGCCTGCTCGATCGCGTCAACGAGGACGTCGAACGAGATGTCCCGTTCCTTCTCGAGTCCGCGTAGCGCGGCGAGATCGATGTCCATAGGACTCGCCTCCCCCTGCACAACGTGCACACCTCGTCTGTAGTTGCCCATCAGTCTAGGGTCACGGCCGCTCCCGTGGAATGATGGCGCGCATGGGGATATCGCATAAGTCTGCGGCGTTTGTCCTTCTTGGCGCGCTCGTCGTCGCGACCGGCAGCGGGTGTTCGCTCCGCAGAGAGACTTCCCCACTCGTCACGCCGACCGCGAGCCAGTACGAGCAGCTCCGGAGCGAGGCAGCTGACCGGGAGGCGAAGGTCCTCGACGCCCTTGCCGTGACGACGGGAACGGACACCACAGGGTGGGACTTCCTCGTCGATTCCGAGACGGCGTTTGCCACGCCCCACTTGGACGCGCTCGGCGGGGTCTACGTTCCGTACCCGTCCGCGAGCCCGACGGTTTCGCCCTCGGCTACGCCCACCGGCCCCCAGCCTCCGTCGACGCTGATCATCGCGGCCTCCCACGCGCGCGACACCGAGCTGGCCGGAGCGCTCGTTGCCGAAGACCCTGAGCTCGCGCTTCTCCTGGCGTCGATGGGGCTCAGTCACGCCGAGGTGCTGTCCGTCGGGGCGTATCAGGACCTGATCGCGACGGGCAACGCCCCGATCTCGGACGAGCGACCCGCGCCTGGCGACGCCTTCGCGAGCCTCGTGCCGACGTCGACGGCCCTCGACGAGGCCACGCTCGAGGGGATCATCGTCGCCCACGACTACGCGTCGTACGTCTACGAGGTCATCGCCGCGAGGACGTCGGGCGACATCCGCACGCAGGCTCTCGCGCGATCGCGGATCCACGAGAAGCGCGCGGACGACCTCGTCGCCTTCGCCACGACCGACCCGCGCAGCCCGGCGTACGTGGTCGATCACGCCCAGCTCGTGGGCGCGGACGCCATGAACGCCCTCGCGCGGGACACCGAGACCGGCATCGCCGACCGCTACATCACGGCCTTCACTACGGCGGTTGCCCTCGGCCCCGAGGGTCTCGGGGATCGCGCGTGGCTCCTGTCGGGGGCCTACGACGCTCTCGTGCAAAGCCTGCTGTGGCCCGGCGCGACGCTCGCGGACGCGGACCCTCTCCCCGGCGTCGTCCTTCCCGGCGAGTAGCGCGCCGGTCGAAACCCGCCGCTAGGCGCTGATCGCCGCCGCGACGCGCTCCGCCGTCAGCGTCGACGGCCTCGGCCAGCGGAACCTCGTCCGTGGTCCCGGCGCGGCGGTCGCGGATCTCGACCGTTCCCGCCTCGAGACCCTTGCCCACGACCACGATGAACGGCGCCCCGAGCAGTTCGGCGTCCTTGAACTTCACGCCGGGAGACGCGCCGCGACGGTCGTCGTAGCAGACCTCTACGCCCAGCGCCTCGAGCGCCTCGGCGATCCCCTCCGACGCGACGAACACCGCGTCGTCCTTGCCGGTCGCGACCACGTGCACGTGATACGGCGCGACGTGCGCGGGCCACTTGAGGCCCAGCTCGTCGTTGTTGAGCTCCGCCAGGACGGCGAGCACGCGCGTGATGCCGAGCCCGTAGGAGCCCATGGTGACGACGCGCGCCTTGCCGTTCTCGTCGAGGACGCTCAGCCCGAGCGCCTTCGCGTACTTGGTGCCGAGCTGGAAGATGTGGCCGATCTCGACGCCGCGCGCGAGCTCGAGCGGGCCGGAGCCGTCGGGGGCGGGATCGCCCGCGCGCACCTCGGCCGCCTCGATGGTGTCGCTCACCTCGAAGTCGCGACCAGCCACCAGGTCGAACACGTGCTTGTCCGTCGCGTTCGCGCCCGTAATCCACCGTGTACCAGGCACGATGCGCGGGTCGAAGTAGTGGGGCACGTCCTCGTCGCCGTATCCGGGGCCGATGTAGCCCGGGACGAGCTTGGTGTGCTTCGCGAGGTCCGCCGCGGTGGCGGGCTCGACGAGCGCGGGGTTCAGAACGGCCTCGGTGCGCTTGAGGTCGACGTCGCGGTCGCCGGGGACGGCGATGACGGCGAGCGAGCGCTCGCCCGCGGTGTCGGTCACGGCGACGACGACGTTCTTGAGCGTGTCGGCGGCCGTCCAGGGGCGGTCGGGCCGGGGGTAGCGCTCGTTGGCAAGGGCGACGAGCGACTCGATGGTCGGCACGTCGGGGGTGTCCTCGACGTGGGAGGCCGGGGGCGTCGTCGAACGGGATCGGCGTCGGGCACGACCGTCGTCACGGCCTCGACGTTCGCCGCGTAGCCGCCAGCCGAGCGCACGTACGTGTCCTCCCCCACCTCGACGGGGCAGAGGAACTCCTCGGACACGGAGCCCCCCATCGCGCCGGACATCGCGGAGACGATGACGTACGGAAGGTGAAGCCGCTCGTAAACGCGGATGTACGCGGCGCGCTGGATCGCGTACGCGGCCGCGAGGCCCTCGTCCGTCAGGTCGAACGTGTACGCGTCCTTCATGATGAATTCGCGCCCGCGGATGAGGCCGGCGCGCGGGCGAGCCTCGTCGCGGTACTTGGTCTGGATTTGGTACAGCGAGAGCGGCAGGTCCTTGTACGACGAGTACAGGTCCTTCACCAGGAGGGTGAACATCTCCTCGTGGGTGGGCGCCAGCAGGTAGTCCGCGTCCTTGCGGTCCTTGAGGCGGAACAGGTTGGGGCCGTAGTCCTTCCAGCGCCCGGAGGCCTCGTAGGGCTCGCGGGGCAGGAGCGCGGGGAAGTGGACCTGCTGGCTTCCCGCGGCCTCCATCTCCTCGTGCACGACGGCCTCGATCTTGGCGAGCACCTTGAGCCCGAGCGGCAGCCACGAGTAGATCCCCGGCGCGGCGCGGCGGATGTAGCCCGCCCGGACCAGGAGGCGATGCGAGGCGACCTCGGCGTCGGCGGGGTCTTCGCGGAGGGTACGGAGAAAGAGCGTGGACATTCGAAGCATGGGGTCAGCCTAGTGGGGGCTACATCATCACGGTCGCGAACGTCCCGACGCGCTCGAATCCCACCGCCTCGTACGCCCGGATGGCGCGCGCGTTGTAGTCGTTGACGTAGAGCGACACCGTCGGCGCGAGCGTCTCGTGTACCAGGTCGACCACCTCGGCCACGCCGGACCTCCCGAAGCCCTTGCCGCGAAGGTTCGGATGCACCCACACGCCCTGAAGCTCGGCCACTCCCCCGCCGACCGCGCCCGCCTCGGCCTTGAACACCACCTGCCGTACCCCGGCGATCACGCCGAATTGCACGTACGAGCGGCCCAGCCGGATGAGCCGACGCAGCCGCTCCTCGTAGCCCGCGCGCCCGTGCTCGAGCGGGTCGTACCCCACCTCGCCGATGAACATGTGGACGGCGGCGGGCAGCACGTTATCGAAGTCGTCGAGCACGGCCTGCCTCACCGGCTCGAGGCGCAGCGACTCGAGCGTGAGGTCGCCCGGGGTGGGCGGCTCGGGCCGCACGGGATCGCCGGTGAGCGCCATCAGCCACTGCTCGGGGCGTCGGTCGCGCGTCGGGCCCCACTTGCGGGCGACACGTTCCCACATACGCAGGACGACGGCCGCCTCGCCGACGAGGGCGCTGGGGCGCGTCACCCGCGCGACCACGGCGTCGGCGACGGCGTCGATCACGTCCTCGGACGCGTCGGGTAGGGCGGGGACCAGGTTGGCGCCGGACCAGATCACGCCCGTGAGCGGCGCGGTGCGATCGCGGCCACGCCCGAGCAGCCCGGAGCGGGGCGATGCGGTCGCGCACGCCCCAGAGCTGCCCGGAGACGAGGCGCCCCGTGAGGGCGGCGTGTTCCAGGTGCATCACGGGCATGACGTACGCGACGGGGTCCTGGGCGCACACCTCGAGCGCCTCGCCTACCTCGTCCACGCGCAGGGGTGTGAGCGCGACCTTCAGTCGTGACCGTCGCACGAGCGAGTCGGTCATCGGTGAGCCCTCACCCGTGAGGTCATGCCGCGGCGAATCTCACCTGATGGATACCTCCGGCGACGCGCCCTCGACCGCCTCCATGCCCTCGGCAAGCTTCATTGCCTCGGCGATGAGGGTCTCGACGATGTCGCGCTCGGGCACGGTCGCGATGACCTCGCCCTTGACGAAGATCTGGCCCTTTCCGTTGCCGGAGGCGACCCCAAGGTCGGCCTCCCTCGCCTCGCCCGGTCCGTTGACCACGCAGCCCATCACGGCGACGCGGAGCGGAACCTCCATGCCCTCGAGCCCTGCGGTGACCTTCTCCGCGAGCTCGTAGACGTCCACCTGGGCGCGCCCGCAGCTGGGGCACGAGACGATCTCGAGCTTGCGCTCCTTGAGGCCGAGCGACTGGAGGATCTGGATGCCGACCTTGACCTCCTCGACGGGCGGGGCGCTCAGCGAGACGCGGATGGTGTCGCCGATGCCCTCGGCGAGGAGCGCGCCGAACGCGGTCGCGGACTTGATGGTGCCCTGGAAGGTGGGGCCGGCCTCGGTGACGCCCAGGTGGAGGGGCCAGTCGCCGCGCTCGGCGAGCTGGCGGTACGCGTGGATCATCACCACGGGGTCGTGGTGCTTGACGGAGATCTTGAAGTCGTGGAAGTCGTGCTCCTCGAACAGCGACGCCTCCCACACGGCGGATTCGACGAGCGCCTCGGGCGTCGCCTTGCCGTACTTCTCCATGACGCGCGGGTCGAGCGAGCCCGCGTTGATGCCGATGCGCAGGGAGACGCCCGGCGTCCTTGGCCGCCTTGGCGATCTCGCCGACCTTGTCGTCGAACTTCATGATGTTGCCCGGGTTGACGCGGACGGCGGCGCAGCCTGCGTCGATCGCCTGGAACACGTACTTGGGCTGGAAGTGGATGTCCGCGATCACGGGAATCTGGGACTTCTTCGCGATGGCCGGTAGCGCGTCGGCGTCGTCCTGGCTGGGGACGGCGACGCGAACGATGTCGCAGCCCGCGGCGGTGAGCTCCGCGATCTGCTGGAGCGTCGCGTCGATGTTCGCGGTGAGGGTGGTGGTCATGGACTGCACGCTGACGGGGGCGTCCCCTCCCACCTCGACGGATCCGACGCGGATCTTGCGCGAGGCACGGCGAGGGGCGATGGGTGTTTGGGGCAGCGAGGGCATACCGAGAGATACAGACGTCACCCCTCTAGTATCGCTCACCGGAGACGACGGCTAGCTCGCTAGATCCTGATGGGGTCGACGAGGTCCACGTACATCAGCAGCAGCCCCATCCCCATGAGCAGGGCGAACACGCCGTAGGCGAGCGGCATCATGCGGGCCACGTCCACCGGCGCGGGGCGCGGAAGGCTCCGCACGCGCGCCCACGCGTTCTTGACCGCCTGCCACAGCGCGCTCGCGACGTGGCCTCCGTCGAGCGGAAGCAAGGGGATCATGTTGAAGACGAACAACGCCAAGTTCAGAGCGGCCACCAGCTGAAGCAGCCCGGCGATCCGGTCGCCCATGGTGACGCCGTCGATGTCGGTCGCGGCGATCTCGCCCGCGATCCTCCCAACGCCCACGACGCTCATCAGGCCCTGCTGGTCGCGCGTCTCAAGCCCGAGCGCGGTACGCCCCGCGTGATAGACGTACTCCGGCAGGTGCCACACGAGCGTGAACGTCTGCCCCAGGTAGGTGAACGTCTGCCCTGTGCCGTAGCCCAGGCTCTTGCGCTCCATCGTCAGAACCGGCGCCATGCCCAGGAATCCCACCCGCTGGGTCGCGAGCGAGCCGTCGGCGTTGTACGTCCGGTCCCCGACGGCGTCGTACACGGGAACGTCGGCGGGAGTGGGGGTCACCGTAGCGTGAGCGGCTGGCCTCCGCGGTCGATCACCAACGGCATCGGCACGCCCGCGTGGATCGAATCAGCGAACTCAGCTCGTCCCAGTTCTTGATCCGCTCACCATTGGCAAAGACGACGACGTCGCCCTGCTGGAGCCCGGCCTTGGCCGCGGCGGTCTTGGGGTCGCTCGAGGTGCATGGCCCGGTCGCGTCGGCAGCCTGGACGCAGTCCACCGACGGCGCCGACGGTGGGAATGCGCCGTCTGGACGCCGTTGATCGACGCGATGCCGGTGAAGATCACGATCGCGATGACAAGGTTCATCGCGGGGCCGCCGGCCATGACGATGACCTTCTTCCACCACGAGAGACGGTAGAAGGCGCGGTGCTCTTCGCCAGGGTTCATCTCCTCGACGGAACTCTGCCTCGTGTCCTCGATGACGCGCGCCGCCCAGCCGGTGCCCTTGACGGGCTTGACCTCGCCCCCGGCGGGATCATCCCGATCAGACGCACGTACCCGCCGAGCGGGATGGCCTTGATGCCGTACTCGGTCTCGCCCTTCTGGCGCGACCAGATGGTCGGGCCGAAGCCCACCATGTACTGGCTGACGCGCACGCCGAAGAGCTTGGCTGGCACCATGTGCCCGATCTCGTGGAGTCCGATCGAGGCGAGGATCCCCACGAACACGACAACAACGCCGATCGTGTAGGCGACGGCTTCTGAGCTCACGGTGCCACCTTACGTCCCTTTCGCGGCGAGTTCACTGGCCGTGTGACGAGCCCAACGCTCCGCGTCAAGCACGGCCTCGAGCGTCACGTCGCCCGACGGCTCGAACGCGTCCAACGTTCGGGCCACGGTGTCAACGATTCCCGGGAACGGAAGGCTTCCGCGAGG
>CAVYHY010000011.1:0-440925 GCA_963768475.1 uncultured Actinomycetota bacterium | reverse complement strand
GACGGAATCTTCTTCGGCGGTCGCCCCGGACGCTAGAGGCACGATCCGCCCGCGGGGTTAGCGTTCCCGCGGCGGCCCCTGCTTCCTGCGCGACGCCCGGAACAGGCAATAGCCCGCGCCTGCGACGGTGGCGACCATGATCGCCCACGACGTGGCGTCGGTCGACTCGGTGCCCGTTGGACCGGGCGCTGAGCGCGACCACACCCGCGACCGCAATCGCGACGGCCGCTACGAACCACGCCCCGTGAACCCGCCCCGCGCCACATGCGCGCCTCCTTCTGCATCGGTACCCGACTCTACGTTCCCCTATCGTTGTGCGCGACGAGGCTTAAGGTGGGCGCATGATCCTCGCAGCATTCGTTATCGCGGCCATCGCCGCCGCATTCCACGTCTACGTCTTCGCCCTCGAGTCGCTCCTGTGGACCACGGACAGGGCGCGCCGCGTCTTCGGGACGACTCCGGCGGACGCGCAGACCACGCGCGGCCTCGCCTTCAACCAGGGCTTCTATAACCTGTTCCTCGCCCTGGAGATCGCGGCCGGCATCGCGCTCTACGCCATGCATCACACGACCGCGGGCGCGATGCTCGTGTTCGTCGGCGCGGGAACGATGGTGGCGGCTGGCATCGTCCTCATCGCCTCGCAGCCATCCAAGGCGCGCGCGGGCCTGCTCCAGGCTGTTCCTGCGCTGCTGGCCGTGGTGCTGCTCACTCTCGCGCTGGCGACGTAGATCAAGGGCGGCACGCCCCGTGTTCTTGCCCGCGCGCGACCTGAGGCACACCGCTACTCTGAAGCGACCGGTAACCATTTGCGATTCAAGGAGACCATGGTGTTGGCGATCAGCGATCCGTCAGCTCCCGGCTGGAGTACCCGTAAGCCGGTCAATGACGCGGGGTGAAGTTGCACAGTGGGTATACGGACGGTACCGGAAACTGATTCGCCTCTTCGTGATCACGTCTGCGGTTCGCGTGGTCGTCCTTATGGCTGGCGCCGTCGCGGTGACGCTGTCTCGCGGGGACAAGGAAAACGTCACCGCCAGCGCTGCGGCGTTCGGAATCGTGGTCGTCAGGCATCGCCGCACTGATCGTGTGGCTTGGGTCGCGACGCGTCATTCCGGGGACGCTCTCTCTGGTGCTCTGCATTCTTGGATTCATCCCGATGTTCGGCGAGTGGATCGCGACGGCCGCCCTGGCTATGGCGGGCAACATTCCACCATGGGCGGCGGTGGCGTCGTTCTCGCTGTCCTTCGTCTGGTGGGTGTTCGCTCTCGCCACGCCAACGATGGCGTTCGTCCTCGAGCGACGCGGAATCACGTTCTAGCGCCGATGATCTCCGCGATTGCGTTCGACCTCGACGACACCCTCGCGCCGTCGAAGTCCAGGGTTCCCGACGAACTCGGGCACCTTCTTCATGGAGATCGCCCGGCACATACCCGTCTGCGTGATCTCGGGTGGTGCGTTCCCCCAGTTCGAGGCTCAACTTCTGGGCGCGCTCCACGGAGCGCCAGAGGAGTTCGCGAACCTTCACCTGATGCCCACGTGCGGGACGAAGTACTTCGCGTATGCATCCGGACGCTGGGCGATGGTCTACTCCGAGGACCTGACGGCCGACGAGGTCGCTCGCGCCACGGCGGCGCTCGAACGCGAAGCGAGGGACCTCGGACTATGGGAGCCGGCCGAGCGGACGTTCGGCGAGCGCATCGAGAACCGAGGCTCGCAGGTGACGTTCTCCGCGCTCGGCCAGGAGGCCCCGGTAGACCTCAAGCACGCCTGGGATGCGGACGGGAGGAAGCGCGAAGCCCTGCGAGAACGCATCCAGAAGGACCTGCCCGACCTCGAGGTGCGCGCGGGCGGATCGACCTCGATCGACGTGACGCGCCGCGGCATCGACAAGGCGTACGGGATCCGCGAGTTCGCGCGCATCATCGGCGTGGATTTCCCGGGACATCCTCTTCGTGGGCGACCGCCTGGAGCCCGGGGGCAACGACTTTCCTGTCATTGCCCTCGGCGTCGCGACGCGCGCGGTCACCGGGCCCGACGACACCACGGCGTTCGCGCAGGACTTCGTCGCGAGCCTCCGCGCAGGCCGCGGCTAGAGTCCCCACACCACTCGGCTCCCACGAGAGTGGAGGGGATCGCGGGCGACCGTAGGTAAAGCGACTACCGTGAGTACATGCCCTCTCGCCCCCTCGGCCACGCACGACTCCGCCTCCGACCCCGTCCTGACCTTCTCCGACCTCGGCCTCGATGACGGCGTCCTCAAGTCCCTGAAGGACGCGGGCTACGAGACGCCGTCCGCCATTCAGGCGGCCACCATCCCGCCGCTGCTGGAGGGCCGGGATGTCATCGGTCTCGCCCAGACCGGAACCGGCAAGACTGCCGCCTTCGCGCTGCCGATCCTTCAAGGCTCGACCACCCCCAGAAGAATCCGCAGGCCTTGGTTCTCGCACCCACGCGCGAGCTCGCGCTCCAGGTGTGCGAGGCCTTCGAACGCTACGCGTCGCACCACAAGGGCGTCCACGTGCTGCCCGTGTACGGCGGCCAGGGTTACGGCACGCAGCTGTCCGCGCTGAGGCGCGGCGTGCACGTCGTGGTCGGAACCCCGGGCCGCATCATGGACCACCTGGAGAAGGGCACGCTGGACCTCTCCGAGCTGAAGTACCTGGTGCTCGACGAGGCCGACGAGATGCTCAAGATGGGCTTCGCGGAGGACGTCGAGACGATCCTCGCCCAGACCCCCGAGGACAAGCAGGTCGCGCTGTTCTCCGCCACGATGCCGGCCCAGATCCGCCGCCTGTCGGCGAAGTACCTCAACGACCCCAAGAGATCACGGTCAAGCAGAAGACCACCACCTCCGTCAACCTCACCCAGCGCTACCTGGTGGTGTCGCTACCCGCAGAAGGTCGACGCCCTCACCCGCATCCTCGAGGTCGAGAACTTCGAGGCGATGATCGTCTTCACCCGCACCAAGAACGAGACGGAGACGCTCGCGGAGAAGCTGCGCGCTCGCGGCTATGCGGCGGCCGCCATCAGTGGCGACGTGGTGCAGGCCCAGCGCGAACGCACCGTCAAGCAGCTGCGCGACGGCAAGCTCGACATCCTGGTCGCGACCGACGTCGCAGCCCGCGGCCTCGACGTCGACCGCATCAGCCACGTCGTGAACTTCGACATCCCCGTCGACACCGAGTCCTACGTGCACCGCGTAGGCCGCACCGGCCGGGCCGGCCGCACGGGCGACGCCATCAGCTTCGTGACGCCGCGCGAGCGGCGGCTGCTGACCTCCATCGAACGCGCCACCCGCCAGCCGCTGACCCAGATGCACCTGCCGAGCGTTGACGACGTCAACGCCACCCGGCTTGACCCGCTTCGACGACCGCATCACGGAGGCCCTGGGCCAGACGGAGCGCATCCAGGCCTTCCGCGACATCGTGGGCCACTACGTGGAACACCACGACGTGCCGGAGGGCGACGTGGCCGCCGCGCTCGCCGTGGTCGCGCAGGGCGACACGCCCCTGCTGCTCGACCCGGACGAGGAGCGGAGGCGTCCCGCACGCTGCAACCTGAGCGAGTCGACCCGTCAATGCCCGGTCCCGGTCCGTCGAGCGGCGGTCGAGCGCCCCTCGGCCGGCGCGGCCGGACGCGCGCGGCGACCGCTTCCGATGCGAGCTTCACGCCGACTGGATCCGACCGTCTACCGCATCGCCGTCGGCAAGCGCCACAAGGTCGAACCGCGACAGATCGTCGGCGCAATCGCCAACGAGGGTGGGCTGAGCCGCGACGACTTCGGGGCGATCAAGATCCACCCGGACTTCTCTCTCGTCGACCTCCCGCGGACCTGTCGCCCGACACACTCCGCAAGCTCGGAACCGCGCATCAGCGGCAAGCTCATCGACCTCCGGCCGGACGTGGGCGCGTCGCCGCGGGCCGTCCCGTGCGTAAGCCGCGCACGAAGCCGTAGCGACCGAGCGCCGGCACGGCGTTCAGGCCGAGTCGATCCCCGCTTCCCAGGCGCAATCCACGGCGCCGTCGGTGTCGGTGAGAAGCTGAACGGAATCCCAAAGAAGTTCTTGCTTAGGCGTCTTCTCGTCGACGGCCACGCCGTTCTCGATGAGGCACTCGCGCAAGGCGGGGAGCTGCTTCTCGACGTGCGCGTCCGTCAGGTCTTGAGATGACGGCTGCAACTGGTACACCTGGCTGACCCAGGAGAATTCCTGGGCATCGCACGCGTCGATGATCTTCTCCTCCGGCGGCGGGAACGTGTCGCTAACCGCAGCCTCGTAGCCCGGAATGAGAAGGCCTGCGTTCGTCGTGTACTCGCTGTACTTCGCTTCGACACCGCTGTCGATCATGCACGCGATGGTCGCGCGTGCGGCGGTGCGGTCGTCCTCCAGCGTGATCTCGCCCGCGATGCGGGACCGCTCGAGGATGGCCAACTGATCCTCGCCCGCGCCACCCGCCCTGGCGTCGTCGATCGCCTGGCCGAGGCGCTCATCGAAGGACGTGCGCGCGCCCGTGGTCGCCGGAGACTCGAAGAGCACCCGCTCAGCAATGCAAGTGCCGCGCCGACGGTCGCTGCCGCTAGTAGTCGTGTCGCTCGAAACCTCACGTTTGCTCCTGTTCGTAAACGCCTAGGCGCGTCGCGCGTCGGACCGCCGTCGATTGGCTCGCCCGACGTCTAGTTCGTATTCGATTCCTGGTCGCAGTCCACGGGATCGTTCGGGTCCTGACGAAGTTCGGATGCGAGCGAGAAGAGTTCCATCCCCGTCATCGCCGAATCGGCCGTGACGCCATGTTCGGCGAGGCACCCGATCAGGTACGGGGCGCTTCTCGTTGAGCTCGTTTCGTCCGAGTAGACGTCCCACAGGTCGTTGAAGTACACCCCGCGGACCCAATAGAACTCTTGGAAGTAGCACGCGGCGAATCCGTCTTGGACTCCCGAGTCCGGCGAGCCACCCGTTACACGGATTCCCGGCACTCTCCCGGCTTCATCCGAGAGGTCCTTGACGTACTCGGCATCGATCCCGCGGGCGGTCATGCATGCGACGGCCGCGCGCCCTGCCTCCTCGATCTGATACGACGTAACGGATTCGTAGCGCTTGGAGTCCTCCAGGATCGCCACCTGGGCTTCGCTCGCACCGTTCGCTTGAGCATCGTCAATCGTCATGTCGACGAAGTAGCCGTACGGGTGGTTCCATTCGTAGGACTCGCCGGAAACTCCGCCCACGGTCGCAAGGAACGCGATCGTGAAGACAGCGAGGACGGCGACGACGGCGACGACGATCAGCCTGACGCGACGTGTCATCACTCCGCCCCCGCTTCTTTGGTCCCGCAACGCCATGCTATTGGCGCTCCGCCCAGCGCGCTCGGCCACGTGGATAGCGCCGGAAGCATACGATCGAAGACACCACCCACGAAGGAGCGTCCGATGAAAACACGTGTCATGCCGGGAACCGGCATTACGGCGCCCAACGTCGCGCTGGGGATGATGCGCATCTGGGAGATGCCCGACGACGACATCCGTGCGCTGGTGGGCGCGGCCCTCGACGCTGGCATCACGTTCCTCGACCACGCGGCCGTCTACGGCGACGAGTTTCACGGATGCGAGCGCCGATCGGCGACGCGATGGGCCTCACCCCGTCGCAGCGCGACGGGCTCATCCTCCAGACCAAGGTCGGGATCGTGCCCGACGGGCCGTACTTCGACTACTCGTACGAGCACATCGTCGAATCCGTTAACGACTCGCTCGCCGCGCTCCGCACGGACCGCATCGACATCCTCCTGCTTCACCGGCCCGACGCCCTCGTCGAGCCGGCGGAGGTTGCGCGGGCGTTCGAGCAGCTCCACGCGGCGGGCAAGGTGCGGGCGTTCGGCGTCTCGAACCACACCCCCGGGCAGATCGAGCTCCTGAAGCGCGACGTGAAGCAGCCCCTGGTCGCGAACCAGCTTCAGCTCTCGATCACCCACGCGAACCTCGTCGCCCAGGGCACCGCCGCCAACATGGACGACCTCGACCAGTCCATCTCACGCACAACGGGATCCTCGACTACTGCCGCCTGCACGACATCACCGTCCAGGCGTGGTCGCCCTTCCAGGCGGGATTCTTCACGGGCACGTTCCTCGGCAACCCCGAGTACCAGGAGCTCAACGCCGCGATCGATCGCCTCGCCGCCAAGTACGCCGTCCCCGCGATCGCCATCGCCGTCGCGTGGATCACGCGCCACCCCGCGAACATGCAGGTGGTCATCGGCACCACGTCGCCGAGCGGGTCGCAGGCTCGGCGCTCGGCTCCGACGTTCCGCTCACGCGGTCAGAGTGGTACGAACTGTTCCGCGCGGCGGGTCACACCGTCCCGTAGTCGGCGTCGCTACTTCCCGTCGCATCGTCCCCAAAGACGCGTTCATACACGTCCCGACCGAAACTCGTCGGCAGGGGCTCCCCGGGCTCGAACGAGGTGCGTCGGCCGTCGGCCTCCCTGGGGGCCCGGAGGAACACCGTGCCTGGGGCGGCGTCGGCGTACAGGCCGTGCGCCAGGTCGTACAGGTGGGTGGCGAAGACGACGTGGATGCCGGACTCGATCAGGGCATGGAGCATCTCGCGTGGGACGTGGGAGCCCTCGCGCTCGTTCGTTGCGAGGAACGACTCATCGCGGGAGTCGAGGGGGTGGCGGTAGTACGGTTCGAGTCCGTATTCGCGATGCCCGGTGGTGACGCCCTCCACGATTTGGTCCAGGTTGAGGTCAGAGAAAGCGTCCGCGAGCATGCAGGGTTCCGCGGCCGCGTCGCTAGGTGCGTCGAGAAACAGGATGCTCGGAAGTCCCGCCATGGAACCACCGTATTCGCCTTCGCGGCAACGACGTGACCGTCATCGCCGTACGCGATACTGGGCCGATGAACCCGCTCCATGCGCGCCTCTCCCCGACTGGGCCAACCTCTCTCCCGAGGCGCCCGTCCTGCTCCTGTTACACGGCTTCGGCTCCAACGAGGACGACCTCCCCGGTATCGCGCCGCTGCTGCCGCGAGGCATGCCGTGGGCGTCCCTGCGGGCTCCGCTCGACATGGAATTCGGCGGCGCGGCATGGTTTCCCCACGCCGAGGTCTCCTCCTTCGAGCCCGCGCCTATCGTCAGCGCGACGGACGCGCTATGGGCGTGGGTCGACGCGACGTCCCCGCGGCTACTCCCCTCGTCCCGCTCGGATTCTCTCAGGGGGGTTTCATGGCGCTGCAGATGCTCCGGACCCGTCCCGAGCGAATGGCGGCGACCGTCGTCCTCTCGGGGCTTGTCTGGGACGTGGAGCAACCCGCCGACGCCTTGATTGCCGAGTCTCGCCCGCCCGTGTTCTGGGGCCGGGGAGAGGCGGATACGGTGATTTGGCCCGCCATGATCGAGCGGATCACGGCCTGGCTACCGGGGCACGCGACGCTCACCGAGCGCGTCTATCCTGGCCTCGCCCACGGCATCAGCGAGCAAGAGTGCGCGACGCGCGAGAGTTCCTCCGGTCCAACCTGTAAGCCCCTGTTGCGGCTACCGCGTGATGGTCGCGTCGATGAACGAACGGCGCCCGAACCGGCGCTCGTCGACCAGACGCAGGTGGGTCGACCGCATCGCGTACATGCGTGCGTGTACGCCCGCCTTGAACTCGCTCGGGTTCTTCGAGAAGCGCGGTGAAGGCGGGAAACCGTGACAGGTAGAGGCGCATCGAGGTAAGCAACTCGGTCCCCACCTTGACCTCCTCGCAGCGGCCGTAGATCTGAATGCCGTACAGGTCGTCGCCCCAAGCGTCCGGGGTCGCCCATATCGCGGCGGCGGCGGACGGGTTGTCCGCGAAATTCGTGCTGTGAATGTCCGAGGCCGCGGAGATGAAGTACAGGGTGAGGTCGCGGGTGAAGGCGAACGACACCGTAGCGATGTCGCGTTGGCGCCGTCAACGGATGCGAGCGCGGCAAGTCGCAACCGGACAGCAGGTCCCCATGCTCTCGGTCAACTGTGCGTCGGAGTAGTCGGCGTGGCCGAACGTGGCGGTGACGGAGGTCATCGCGCTACCGTAGCGCGAGCCGGACGCGGATGACGAAACGGCGGCGTGGCGCGCCTAGACCGGCTCGATGTTCTCTCCCGCGAGGCGGCGCGCTAGAAGCGTTCCCCCCGCGACCGCAGCAGGCAGCACCAAGACCGCCGCGAACGGTATCGCCGCGAACAGATAGGCGGTCACGCCGAACCCCCGAACGAGCGACCGGTTCTCGGCGAGAACGCGGTCCTGCTCCACACCGGCGATGCCCCGCCGCTCGAGGGGCGCCTCGGTCAGTTCACGGGCAAGCCGCCGTCCCCCAGGAGCGCGCCCCCGATGGCCGAGAGGAGATCGATCCGATCGCAGCGGTGCGATGGGCGACGATGAACGCCAGGAGTCCGAGTGCCGATTCGTTAAGCAGACGCAGTGCGTCTGCTTAGGAATCGGCGCTGAGGAACTTCTCGGCGTTCATCGTTGGCCTCGCACCGCTGATCGTTCCTCTCGGCAATCGGGGGCGCGCTCCTGGGGGGACGCGGGCTTTCCCGTGAACTGACCGAGGCTCCCCTGGAGCGGCGGGGCATCGCGGGTGCGGAGCAGGACCGCGTTCTCGCCGAGAACCGGTCTCTCGTTCGGGGATTCGGCGTGACCGCCTATCTGTTAGCGGCGATACCGTTCGCGGCGGTCCTGGTGCTGCCTGCTGCGGTCGCGGGGGGCACGCTTCTAGCGCGCCGTCTCGCGGGAGAGAGCATCGAGCCTGTCTAGGCGCGCCACGCCGCCGTTTCGTCATCCGCGTCCGGCTCGCGCTACGGTAGCGCGATGACCTCCGTCACCGCCACGTTCGGCCACGCCGACTACTCCGACGCACAGTTGACCGAGAGCATTGGGGACCTGCTGTCCGGTTGCGAGCTTGCCGCGCTCGCATCCGTTGACGGCGCCAACGCGCACATCGCTACGGTGTCGTTCGCCTTCACCCGCGACCTCACCCTGTACTTCATCTCCGCGGCCTCGGACATTCACAGCACGAATTTCGCGGACAACCCGTCCGCCGCCGCCGCGATATGGGCGACCCCGGACGCTTGGGGCGACGACCTGTACGGCATTCAGATCTACGGCCGCTGCGAGGAGGTCAAGGTGGGGACCGAGTTGCTTACCTCGATGCGCCTCTACCTGTCACGGTTTCCCGCCTTCACCGCGCTTCTCAAGAACCCGAGCGAGTTCAAGGCGGGCGTACACGCACGCATGTACGCGATGCGGTCGACCCACCTGCGTCTGGTCGACGAGCGCCGGTTCGGGCGCCGTTCGTTCATCGACGCGACCATCACGCGGTAGCCGCAACAGGGGCTTACAGGTTGGACCGGAGGAACTCTCGCGCGTCGCGCATCTCTTGCTCGCTGATGCCGTGGGCGAGGCCAGGATAGACGCGCTCGGTGAGCGTCGCGTGCCCCGGTAGCCAGGCCGTCATCCGCTCGATCATGGCGGGCCAAATCACCGTATCCGCCTCTCCCCGGCCCCAGAACACGGGCGGGCGAGACTCGGCGATCAAGGCGTCGGCGGGTTGCTCCACGTCCCAGACAAGCCCCGAGAGGACGACGGTCGCCGCCATTCGCTCGGGACGGGTCCGGAGCATCTGCAGCGCCATGAAACCCCCTTGAGAGAATCCGAGCGGGACGAGGGGAGTAGCCGCGGGGACGTTCGCGTCGACCCACGCCCATAGCGCGTCCGTCGCGCTGACGATAGGCGCGGGCTCGAAGGAGGAGACCTCGGCGTGGGGAAACCATGCCGCGCCGCCGAATTCCATGTCGAGCGGAGCCCGCAGGGACGCCCACGGCATGCCTCGCGGCAGCAGCGGCGCGATACCGGGGAGGTCGTCCTCGTTGGAGCCGAAGCCGTGTAACAGGAGCAGGACGGGCGCCTCGGGAGAGAGGTTGGCCCAGTCGGGGGAGAGGCGCGCATGGAGCGGGTTCATCGGCCCAGTATCGCGTACGGCGATGACGGTCACGTCGTTGCCGCGAAGGCGAATACGGTGGTTCCATGGCGGGACTTCCGAGCATCCTGTTTCTCGACGCACCTAGCGACGCGGCCGCGGAACCCCGCATGCTCGCGGACGCTTTCTCTGACCTCAACCTGGACCAAATCGTGGAGGGCGTCACCACCGGGCATCGCGAATACGGACTCGAACCGTACTACCGCCACCCCCTCGACTCCCGCGATGAGTCGTTCCTTGCAACGAACGAGCGCGAGGGCTCCCACGTCTCACGCGAGATGCTCCATGCCCTGATCGAGTCCGGCATCCACGTCGTCTTCGTCACCCACCTGTACGACCTGGCGCACGGCATGTACGCCGCCGCCGCCCCAAGCACGGTATTCCTCCGGGCCCCCAGGGAGGCCGACGGCCGACGCACCTTCCGTCTCGAGCCCGGGGAGCCCCTGCCGACGAGTTTCGGTCGGGACGTGTATGAACGCGTCTTTGGGGACGATGCGACGGGGAAGTAGCGACGCCGACTACGGGACGGTGTGACCCGCCGCGCGGAACAGTTCGTACCACTCTGACCGCGTGAGCGGAACGTCGGAGCCGAGCGCCGAGCCTGCGACCCGCTCGGGCGACGTGGTGCCGACGACGACCTGCATGTTCGCGGGGTGGCGCGTGATCCACGCGACGGCGATGGCGATCGCGGGGACGGCGTACTTGGCGGCGAGGCGATCGATCGCGGCGTTGAGCTCCTGGTACTCGGGGTTGCCGAGGAACGTGCCCGTGAAGAATCCCGCCTGGAAGGGCGACCACGCCTGGACGGTGATGTCGTGCAGGCGGCAGTAGTCGAGGATCCCGTTGTCGCGTGAGATGGACTGGTCGAGGTCGTCCATGTTGGCGGCGGTGCCCTGGGCGACGAGGTTCGCGTGGGTGATCGAGAGCTGAAGCTGGTTCGCGACCAGGGGCTGCTTCACGTCGCGCTTCAGGAGCTCGATCTGCCCGGGGGTGTGGTTCGAGACGCCGAACGCCCGCACCTTGCCCGCCGCGTGGAGCTGCTCGAACGCCCGCGCAACCTCCGCCGGCTCGACGAGGGCGTCGGGCCGGTGAAGCAGGAGGATGTCGATGCGGTCCGTGCGGAGCGCGGCGAGCGAGTCGTTAACGGACTCGATGATGTGCTCGTACGAGTAGTCGAAGTACGGCCCGTCGGGCACGATCCCGACCTTGGTCTGGAGGATGAGCCCGTCGCGTTGAGACGGCGTGAGGCTCATCGCCTCGCCGAATCGGCGCTCGCACCCGTGAAACTCGTCGCCGTAGACGGCCGCGTGGTCGAGGAACGTGATGCCAGCGTCGAGGGCCGCGTTCACGAGCGCACGAATGTCGTCGTCGGGCATCTCCCAGATGCGCATCATCCCGAGCACGACGTTGGGCGCCGTAATGTCCGTTCCCGGCATGACACGTGTTTTCATCGGACGCTCCTTCGTGGGTGGTGTCTTCGATCGTATGCTTCCGGCGCTATCCACGTGGCCGAGCGCGCTGGGCGGAGCGCCAATAGCATGGCGTTGCGGGACCAAAGAAGCGGGGGCGGAGTGATGACACGTCGCGTCAGGCTGATCGTCGTCGCCGTCGTCGCCGTCCTCGCTGTCTTCACGATCGCGTTCCTTGCGACCGTGGGCGGAGTTTCCGGCGAGTCCTACGAATGGAACCACCCGTACGGCTACTTCGTCGACATGACGATTGACGATGCTCAAGCGAACGGTGCGAGCGAAGCCCAGGTGGCGATCCTGGAGGACTCCAAGCGCTACGAATCCGTTACGTCGTATCAGATCGAGGAGGCAGGGCGCGCGGCCGTCGCATGCATGACCGCCCGCGGGATCGATGCCGAGTACGTCAAGGACCTCTCGGATGAAGCCGGGAGAGTGCCGGGAATCCGTGTAACGGGTGGCTCGCCGGACTCGGGAGTCCAAGACGGATTCGCCGCGTGCTACTTCCAAGAGTTCTATTGGGTCCGCGGGGTGTACTTCAACGACCTGTGGGACGTCTACTCGGACGAAACGAGCTCAACGAGAAGCGCCCCGTACCTGATCGGGTGCCTCGCCGAACATGGCGTCACGGCCGATTCGGCGATGACGGGGATGGAACTCTTCTCGCTCGCATCCGAACTTCGTCAGGACCCGAACGATCCCGTGGACTGCGACCAGGAATCGAATACGAACTAGACGTCGGGCGAGCCAATCGACGGCGGTCCGACGCGCGACGCGCCTAGGCGTTTACGAACAGGAGCAAACGTGAGGTTTCGAGCGACACGACTACTAGCGGCAGCGACCGTCGGCGCGGCACTTGCATTGCTGAGCGGGTGCTCTTCTGAGTCTCCGGCGACCACGGGCGCGCGCACGTCCTTCGATGAGCGCCTCGGCCAGGCGATCGACGACGCCAGGGCGGGTGGCGCGGGCGAGGATCAGTTGGCCATCCTCGAGCGGTCCCGCATCGCGGGCGAGATCACGCTGGAGGACGACCGCACCGCCGCACGCGCGACCATCGCGTGCATGATCGACAGCGGTGTCGAAGCGAAGTACAGCGAGTACACGACGAACGCAGGCCTTCTCATTCCGGGCTACGAGGCTGCGGTTAGCGACACGTTCCCGCCGCCGGAGGAGAAGATCATCGACGCGTGCGATGCCCAGGAATTCTCCTGGGTCAGCCAGGTGTACCAGTTGCAGCCGTCATCTCAAGACCTGACGGACGCGCACGTCGAGAAGCAGCTCCCCGCCTTGCGCGAGTGCCTCATCGAGAACGGCGTGGCCGTCGACGAGAAGACGCCTAAGCAAGAACTTCTTTGGGATTCCGTTCAGCTTCTCACCGACACCGACGGCGCCGTGGATTGCGCCTTGGAAGCGGGGATCGACTCGGCCTGAACGCCGTGCCAGCGCTCGGTCGCTACGGCTTCGTGCGCGGCTTACGCACGGGACGGCCCGCGGGGACGCCCGTGTCCGGCCTGAGGGCGATGAGCACGCCGCTGATGCGCGTCTTCGCGAGCTTGCGGAGCGTCTCGGGCGACAGGTGCGTGGGTAGCTCCACGAGCGAGAAGCCAGGGTGGATGGTGATGGCGCCGAAGTCCTCGCGGCTCAACCCACCCTCGTTGGCTATGGCGCCGACGATCTGGCGCGGTTCCACCTTGTGACGCTTGCCGACGGCGATCCGGTAGACGGTCGAGGGTCCAGAGACGGAGTGACGCTCGCCTCGGGTGCGGTCGCCTCGGCGCCCAGCGTCCGGCCCGCGCCCGCCCGACCTGTCGCCGTCCCGACCGCCGCTCGAGCCGGAGCCGCGACCGGAAGCCCTGCCGGCGTCGTCCCCCCGCTCGCGGTTGAAGCTTTCGTTACGCATCCGCTCCTCGTCCGGACTGAGGAGCAGGGGGGTATCGCCCTGGGACACGAGCGCGAGGGCCGCGGCCACGTCACCCTCGGGGACGTCGTGGTGCTCCACGTAGTGGCCCACGATGTCGCGGAACTGCTGGATCTCCTCCGGGCGGGCGAGTGCGGCCGTGATGGCGTCGTCGAAGCGGGCGAGGCGGGTCGCGTTGACGTCGTCGACGGTGGGCAGGAACATCTGGGTGAGGGGCTGCCTGGTGGCGCGTTCGATCGAGCTGAGCAGGCGTCGCTCTCGCGGCGTGACGAAGCTGATGGCATCCCCCGCGCGCCCGGCGCGGCCCGTGCGCCCCACGCGGTGCACGTAGGACTCGGTATCGATGGGGATGTCGAAGTTCACCACGTGGCTGATGCGCTCCACGTCCAGCCCGCGCGCCGCGACGTCCGTGGCCACCAGGATGTCGAGCTTGCCGTCGCGCAACTGCTTGATGGTGCGTTCGCGCTGCGCCTGGACCACGTCGCCGTTGATGGCGGCGGCGCCGAACCCGCGGGCGCGGAGCTTCTCCGCGAGCGTCTCCGTCTCGTTCTTCGTGCGAGTGAACACGAGCATCGCTTCGAAGTTCTCCACCTCGAGGATGCGGGTGAGCGCATCGACCTTCTGCGGGTAGCTGACCACCAGGTAGCGCTGCGTGAGCTTGGCGACCGTGGACGTGGTCTCGCGGATGGTGATCTCTTCGGGGTTGTGCAGGTACTTCGCGGCGAGGCGGCGGATGGGCGCGGGCATCGTGGCGGAGAAGAGCGCGACCTGCTTGGACTCCGGCGTCTTGGCGAGGATGGTCTCCACGTCCTCGGCGAAGCCCATCTTGAGCATCTCGTCGGCCTCGTCCAGCACCAGGTACGTGAGCTCGCTGAGGTCGAGCGTGCGCTTCTCGAGGTGGTCCATGATGCGCCCGGGGTTCCGACGACCACGTGGACGCCGCGCCGCAGCGCCGAAAGCTGAGTGCCGTACCCCTGGCCGCCGTAGACCGGCAGCACGTGGACGCCCTTGTGGGCGCCGTACTTCTCGAACGATTCGCACACCTGGAGCGCGAGCTCGCGCGTGGGGGCGAGCACCAAGGCCTGAGGGTTCTTCTGGGCCTTGTCGAGGCGGCTCAGGATGGGTAGCGCGAAGGCGGCGGTCTTGCCCGTTCCCGTCTGTGCCAGGCCGACGACGTCGCGGCCGGCCAGCAGCGGCGGGATGGTCGCGGCCTGGATGGCCGATGGGGTCTCGTAGCCCGCCTCGTGGACGGCCCTCAGGACGGCGTCGTCGAGGCCAAGGTCCGCGAAGGTCAGGACGGGGTCGGAGGCGGAGTCGTGCGTGGCCGAGGGGCGAGAGGGCATGTACTCACGGTAGTCGCTTTACCTACGGTCGCCCGCGATCCCCTCCACTCTCGTGGGAGCCGAGTGGTGTGGGGACTCTAGCCGCGGCCTGCGCGGAGGCTCGCGACGAAGTCCTGCGCGAACGCCGTGGTGTCGTCGGGCCCGGTGACCGCGCGCGTCGCGACGCCGAGGGCAATGACAGGAAAGTCGTTGCCCCCGGGCTCCAGGCGGTCGCCCACGAAGAGGATGTCCGGGAAATCCACGCCGATGATGCGCGCGAACTCGCGGATCCCGTACGCCTTGTCGATGCCGCGGCGCGTCACGTCGATCGAGGTCGATCCGCCCGCGCGCACCTCGAGGTCGGGCAGGTCCTTCTGGATGCGTTCTCTTAGGGCTTCGCGCTTCCTCCCGTCCGCATCCCAGGCGTGCTTGAGGTCTACCGGGGCCTCCTGGCCGAGCGCGGAGAACGTCACCTGCGAGCCTCGGTTCTCGATGCGCTCGCCGAACGTCCGCTCGGCCGGCTCCCATAGTCCGAGGTCCCTCGCTTCGCGTTCGAGCGCCGCCGTGGCGCGAGCGACCTCGTCGGCCGTCAGGTCCTCGGAGTAGACCATCGCCCAGCGTCCGGATGCATACGTGAAGTACTTCGTCCCGCACGTGGGCATCAGGTGAAGGTTCGCGAACTCCTCTGGCGCTCCGTGGAGCGCGCCCAGAAGTTGAGCCTCGAACTGGGGGAACGCACCACCCGAGATCACGCAGACGGGTATGTGCCGGGCGATCTCCATGAGAAGGTGCCCGAGTTCGTCGGGAACCCTGGACTTCGACGGCGCGAGGGTGTCGTCGAGGTCGAACGCAATCGCGGAGATCATCGGCGCTAGAACGTGATTCCGCGTCGCTCGAGGACGAACGCCATCGTTGGCGTGGCGAGAGCGAACACCCACCAGACGAAGGACAGCGAGAACGACGACACCGCCGCCCATGGTGGAATGTTGCCCGCCATAGCCAGGGCGGCCGTCGTGATCCACTCGCCGAACATCGGGATGAATCCAAGAATGCAGAGCACCAGAGAGAGCGTCCCCGGAATGACGCGTCGCGACCCAAGCCACACGATCAGTGCGGCGATGCCGACGACCACGATTCCGAACGCCGCAGCGCTGGCGGTGACGTTTTCCTCGTCCCCGCGAGACAGCGTCACCGCGACGGCGCCAGCCATAAGGACGACCACGCGAACCGCAGACGTGATCACGAAGAGGCGAATCAGTTTCCGGTACCGTCCGTATACCCACTGTGCAACTTCACCCCGCGTCATTGACGGCTTACGGGTACTCCAGCCGGGAGCTGACGGATCGCTGATCGCCAACACCATGGTCTCCTTGAATCGCAAATGGTTACCGGTCGCTTCAGAGTAGCGGTGTGCCTCAGGTCGCGCGCGGGCAAGAATACGCGGCGTGCCGCCCTTGATCTACGTCGCCAGCGCGAGAGTAAGCAGCACCACGGCCAGCAGCGCAGGAACAGCCTGGAGCAGGCCCGCGCGCGCCTTGGATGGCTGCGAGGCTATGAGGACGATGCCAGCCGCCACCATCGTTCCCGCGCCGACGAACACGAGCATCGCGCCCGCGGTCGTGTGATGCATGGCGTAGAGCGCGATGCCGGCCGCGATCTCCAGGGCGAGGAACAGGTTATAGAAGCCCTGGTTGAAGGCGAGGCCGCGCGTGGTCTGCGCGTCCGCCGGAGTCGTCCCGAAGACGCGGCGCGCCCTGTCCGTGGTCCACAGGAGCGACTCGAGGGCGAAGACGTAGACGTGGAATGCGGCGGCGATGGCCGCGATAACGAATGCTGCGAGGATCATGCGCCCACCTTAAGCCTCGTCGCGCACAACGATAGGGGAACGTAGAGTCGGGTACCGATGCAGAAGGAGGCGCGCATGTGGCGCGGGCGGGTTCACGGGGCGTGGTTCGTAGCGGCCGTCGCGATTGCGGTCGCGGGTGTGGTCGCGCTCAGCGCCCGGTCCAACGGACCCGAGTCGACCGACGCCACGTCGTGGGCGATCATGGTCGCCACCGTCGCAGGCGCGGGCTATTGCCTGTTCCGGGCGTCGCGCAGGAAGCAGGGGCCGCCGCGGGAACGCTAACCCCGCGGGCGGATCGTGCCTCTAGCGTCCGGGGCGACCGCCGAAGAAGATTCCGTCGTACAGAATCCGATCGGGTCCTTCGCTGTAATCGGTTTGCTCGTGGAACCTGTACACCGAGACGTCGGCGGGAGCATCGGTCAGGAGGTCCGTTGCGGCCGAACCGAACGTTACGAAGTCCGGGTTCACGTCGTCGACGATGTACGTCACCGTGTAGAACTGCGGGAGCGGAAGGTCGTTTTCCGTGACGCTCTGCAGCGGCGCGTACCCTCGTGTCTCCGCCGCGCTGATGAAGTCGTCCGCACGGCAGGCGGCCGCGGCGTCGCCGGTCGCAAGAAGAGCGCCGTCGGCGTAGTACGCGACCGTCATCGCGAGGTCGTCCGCCGAGGCGGTCGCGTAGCCCGCGCGCGTGGTCTCCACCCATCCGACAGCGGCGTAGCACCGTCCCGTATATCCGTCGGCAAGGGGAAGCACCTCCGCAACCTGCGCCAGCGCGCCCCACCGCCATGGCGCCCCCTGGTCGTCAAGTTGGCGGAACGTTTCGCCGAGAACGGCGGGCGCCTTCTTCGTCCCCGCGGCGTAGCTTGTTGGGCGCTGAGGCGCGGTGATCCAGACCGCCGCAACAACAACGAGGGCCGCGACCGCGACCGCCGCGCCGCTCACGATAATCCAGTGACGGCGAATCCACCTCATCGCTGCTCGCATTATTCGGCCCCCTCCTCAGCGTCAGACGACTGGTGGCTCAAGCCGAAGATTTCATTCCACGCCTCGATCCACGTGCCGTAGGCGTTCGGGTTCGACAACTGGAAGGCGATAACGTTCGAGTCCTGCGCGGGAACGGGCTCCCCTTCCACGGGAACGACGGCGGCGACCACCACCACATCGGGCTCGACGTTGCCGACGAGGTAGGTCACGTGAAAAAACGACCGATCGCGTTGAGTGTGCTCCGACGACGCCATCGCGACCTCGTCGAGCGGAAACATGTCGCCGCGACTGCCCCCGTAGACGTCGATCACCGCTTGAGCGATCGCGTCGGCGTTGCACGCGCGGGCCGCGTCTCCCGTTTCGAGAGTGACCCCGTTGGCGGCGTAGGTAATGGTCAGCGGGGGCGCGTCGCCGTCAAATTCGTAGTAATCCCCTCCGTAGATTTTCCCCAGCGCGACGAGGCATCGCCCGTCCTCGTATCCGTCCGCGGGGAGGGCCTCCAAGACGTCTTTCACGTGTGTGACACGCCACCGGGTGTCATGGGGCAGGTCCTCAACGAGCGCGCTCCCGTCGGAGTTCCGCATCGACGATGGGTGCTCGACCGTGCCCGAGACTTCCCGGAGGGTCTGGTAGAGGTCGACTTTCGCGTGCCCCCTTGGCCAGACGTCCCTGGGCCAACAGACCCAGTACACAAAGAGGACGAGGACGACGAGGAACAGCGTCCGACCCGGGTGTTTTCTGATCCATGCGAGGGCTGAACGCATCACTCGCTCGCCTCCTTATCCGACGCAGGGGATGGGGTTGGCGTGGGGGACGGATCGGGAAGCGGCGGTGGCATCGTGCGCCACGCCTCGTTCGCCTTCAGAAACAGCTCCCTCACCTGCGCGCAGAACTGATCACCGGTCATCCCGTCGCCGAAGGCGCCCACCGGGTCACCCGGCCCGATATTGACGCGGCTCGCCAGGTCACCAAGCGACCGACGGAGGGACAAGGCCGTCGCCGTCGTCCTGGACTCCCGAGCAAGGGTGCCGAGGTACGACGTAATCGTCGGCTCTTTGTCGTGGTAACACTTCTGGGCGGCGATGATCTCCTGCTGCACGGGGTCTACCGCGTCGTCGCGCGTGACGCGGACAAAGGCGATAACGGCGACCGAAACAACGACGGCGCTAACGGCAATGGCGGTGATCGTGCGAGTGCGCTTCTTCACGACGCGTTCCTTCCAGTGCGGCTCCGGCGTCGAACGCGACCAAGGTTACGACCGAACGGATAGCGACCCATCAGCCTGGCGATAGTGCGTGCGGGTCGCGAGTCTCCCGGAGCATATCGCGGCAGCAAGCGTCGTGCGAGGCGGGGCGGTAGCCTTGCTCGCAGTGCGGCACCTAACGCAGGGGGTTCTGGATGAGCGGGACGGCGAAAGTGGCGAACGTCGGATCTCGCGCGACGATGACGGAGGCCACGATCGTCGCGACGATCGGCGCTTTCCTGGCGTTGACGTTGACGGGATGTAGTGCGCCAGCGCCCACCGCGTCGGATCCCGAGCGACCGGAATTGGCGACGGCGCTCAAGGCCAGCGACCCTGCGGTGACCGATGTGTTGGCGCATACGTACCAGGACGTCGTCACCGGCAGCTACTACCTCGATGTTGCCGTCACGCTCGGTGCGGACGATGAACCGACGCCGAAACTCATGAAGGCCCTGTACGACGCCGCGCTCGAGTCAACTCCGGAGGGGTTGAAGAGCGAGACCATCTCGCTCTGGTTCGACCATGAGGGAGAGCGGCATGTTCCGCTACCGCTCGCCGACGTGTGTGAGGCCGCGGGACTGCAGGATCCGTACATGGCAGGGGCCTACTGCCTCGACAACACCTTCAACGTTGTCCCGAACCCGGATGTCGGAGGGTACCCGGGAACGCCGAATGCGCTGGGGGTAAGCTACTCGCTGCCATCCCAGCGCGTGGCGTGGATCGATGCCGTCGAGGCAAGCAACGCTGACGTGGAATCCGTCAGCGTGCGGGCGCTCATGATCGGCAGCGAAGGGCAGTACTACCTCGACGCCACGGTGACCCTTCGTCCGGACGCGAACCTGACGTACGACTCCCTGCGCGGCGTCTACGACGCCTTCATGACGTCGACGTCGGCCCTGTGGACCAACAACTACCTGACCGTTCGTTTCGCGATGGCCGACGCTCCGGACGAGCCCGTGCTACTCCGAGACATCGTCAGGGATGCCGGCGTGACGACCCTCGAGAACGCGACGGTGAGTCTGGACGACTTCTCAATGCTCATGCTGCTTACCCCTCGGAAAGCGGAGTTCCCTGGGCCCGATCTGCCACCAATCGTCGGGCACGAGTAGGAATCCGGTAGACGGCGGAGGTCGGGCTATGGCGAAACGCGCAATCTGGGAGCGATGGGTGGCGCTCGTGGCCTTCGGCGTGGGGTTCGGGTACGTCGAGGCGACGGTGGTGCACTACCTGCGGCGGATCGTGGGCGACCAACTACCCGACCAGGTCCACGCCGCCCACACCTACCTTGACCTCGGATTCATAGCGTTCATCCGCCCGGAGCGCTCCGCCTTGGTCGACCCGAACCTGACGCGAGTCGAGACCGTGCGCGAGGCCGCGACCCTCGTCATGCTCGCCGCCGTCGGCTGGATCGCGGCGACCGCGTGGAGGCGCAGGCTAGCGGCGTTCTTCATCGCGTTCACGGTGTGGGACCTGACGTATTACCTGTTCCTCCGGGTGCTCGACGGCTGGCCCGCGAGCGTCTGGGACCGAGACGTCTTCTTCCTTATCCCCGTGGCGTGGGTAGGGCCGGTGCTCACCGCCCTGGTGCTGTCGACGCTAGTACTCGCCGCAGCGTCAGCCTTCTTTCTCGGCGTGCGCGCGCCCCGCCAGGGTTAATGTGGGTTTCATGCCTACCTCGACTCGCACTCCCAATTCCGCCCTCATGGCGCTCAGTGCCGTTGGCGTGGTCGCCGCGGCCGTGGGCCTGTGGTTCTACACCACCTACCCCGTCACGGTGTACTGGGTCCTCGGTGGTGACAGCCACATCTGGTACTACCTTCACCCGACGGTCTACGGAGCGACGGCGCTTGTGGGCGTCGCGACGATGATTGCGGGAGCGATGGGCGTCGGTACCCCCGCCACTCGGCTGTCACGTTGGCTCCCGTGGGTGCTCGCCGTCTTGATCATCCTGACGCTGTGGGCGTGCGCGGCAACCGCGACGGGGCTCAGCTAAGCCGTCGGAGCCCGTTACCGCCCCGGAGAAGCGGGCGCGGCGCCTCTACGATGGAGCCATGACGGACGACATTTCAGGGCACGACGCCGACGGTCACGACGATTTCGCCGACGCGCGAGCGGAGGGCCAGCGGATGGAGCGCGAGCGGGTGGTCGCGTACCTCGCCAAGCACGAGGCGAGCGCGAAGGCCGCCGCCGAGACCGTGACGACCGAGGAATCCCGGGTCTACCAGGCGACGATTGCGAAGGCGATGACGGCGATGCGCGAGGCCATCCAGGGGGAGTTTCACTGGCGGGGCGAGCTCTAGAAGCGCGCGTGACTCGTCGCTCTCGCGACGACCGGACGGTTCTCGATAGCCTGCACGAAGCGGGTTCGCAAAACGCGACCCAACCGAACCACCCCCATTGGCGTTTCGTTGGCGAGAACATCAATGGCAGGAGGATCCATGACTGCATGGCGGTCACTCTTCGACGAACTTGTGTCGAAACGATATCCATACCTCGTCGGCTATGCGTTGCTTCTGACGGGCAACCGCGCCGACGCCGAGGACCTAGCGCACGACGCGCTTGTCTCGACGTTCGGGACGCGACGAAAGATCGCGAATTGCGGCGCTGCCGAGGGATACGTTCGTCGGGCCATCGCCAATCGATTCGTCGACAAGGGACGAAAGAAGGAGCGCGAGAGGCGGGCGTTCACTCGCGCGGCGGGCGGAGACGGCCGGGGCGTCAGGATGATGGACGCCGACGTTGCCGATCGCACGACGCTTGGCGACGCGTTGCAGACGCTGTCTCCGCGGGAGCGTGCAGCGGTAACGCTCCGATACGTCGACGGGCTGTCGACGGCCGAAACCGCCGCGACTCTTGGCATCAGCGCCGGGGCCGTCAAGCGGTACGTCCATGACGCCGTCGAATCACTGAACGGCGCGCTGGGCACAGACGATCTACCCGATAGCGCGATCTTCGTGCCCGTGGCCGAAGGAAGGGAGTAAGACCATGCCCGAATTGACAGAACTCTTCGCCAGCGAGCTGAACAACAACGCCGCTCGCGTCTCGGGAGACGGCCCCGGAAGCATGCGACACACGGAGCGCTCTATTGCGCGGAAGCGTGCGGTTCGCGCGACGGCGACCGTTGCGGCCGCCTTTGCCGCGGTGGTTGCCGTGGGAGCGGGCGCTTTCGCCGTTGCGAACCTCGCGTCCCGGACTGAAACCCCGGCGGTGAGCCCGAGCCCTGTGGTTTCGCCCACCTCTTCCCCCACCTCCTCGCCCAGTGCGACGGCGCCCGAGTACCAGTCGTGGGCGGACGTTCCAGACGACGCGCGCCCGCCGCTGCTAGCCGGCCTCGATCCGCGCGAAGCTCCGGTTCGACAGATGGAACCGTGGGTCTGGGACCTCGTCGATAGCGACTGGACCTACCGTGTCGAGCAGATCGGCGTCGGGGAAGGCGCCCCGCAAGCGGATCGCACCTCAGCGCCGGCGATCCAGTCCCTGAATATCGTCGCGCCGGACGGAGACGAGTTCCGGGTGCTGGATCTTCCGACCACGTCGCTACTCCACGTGGAGTCGACGATTCCCGAGCAGGACGTGCTCTACCTCGTCGAGTACGGCTACGGGAACTTCGAAGGAGTCTGGTACGGAGCGACCATCCAGGTGAACGCCCGCTCGGGGGAAATCGTCACCAACTGGACGGACGGTGCCCTCACGCTGGATGCCGGATCGAACGGCATGGTGACCGACGTGCTCTACGTGGGACGGCTGTCCAACGGGAATGACCTGTGGGTTCGCCAGAACACCGCTGGCCTTGTTCGCGACGTCTTCTGGCGTACGCCGTCTGGTGCGTTCGTCCGAAGCGCCGTCAACGACGAGTTCACCGCCGACGGCGCTTCCATGAGCATCGATGTCGCCGACGGTGTTGCGACGTATCGAGTCAACGGCAACGAGGAGTGGAAGTGGCTCAAGCAGGACCTCGTCACGGACGAGGTGTCGTCGTGGCACCCCCTCCTGGGCCCCAACGGCTGGTGTGACCCCACCGCCGTGATCGAAGGGGACTACGCCGTCATGCAATGCGCTGAGTGGAGCGACAAGACGGCGGCCGACGAGATCTACTTCAAGGTCTATCTCGACGGAACGACGCCCAGCGTGGTGTACCCGCGTTGGGTCGGGGCGCTCACCATAAGTCAGTTGATACACGGGAGCAACGGCCTGTTCGACTAGAAAGTGACGCCTGGGGCCCTTGCGAGAGTCGCGCGGGCCTCAGGCCGTCCCGTCGCCTATCGTGACGGAGGTGTAGTAACCCTCGGCGAACGGGAGGTCCATCTCGGTGGCGTAGAGGTACACACCGAGTAGCGCGTACACGCCGGATCCGTGCGCCACGGGATCCACGGGCAAGGACAGCGAGAAGGCGTTCGCCCCCACGTCCAAAGGCCGTCCGTCACGTCGGCCCCCGTGAGTGGCGCTTCACACGCCGCGACCGCGAGCATTGCGCCCAAGGCGACGATGACGTGGTATCGACGGCGAGACATGTTGCCCTCCGATGCGACGGGTACCCAGCACCGACAGTAACGGCAAGGCCGCCGATCCGCGCGGCGAGTCCGTGGCGCGCGACGGGAGCAGACACTGGTCTCGCGGAATAACTAACGAATTGTCATTGTCTTTCCTAGGCCACCGTTTTACGGTGGTTGTGGAGGTGCGTGCCTCTCTGATCCAAGTCTGGTTACCCGTGCACCTCCCGGTAATTCCGAAAGAGGAGGTTTCGCATAATGTCTCGCTTTTTTGGTCGCAGAGCTGGCGTGATCGCTCTCAGTACCGTCGCAGCTCTGGCTCTTGCCAGTTGCTCATCCGGTGGAAACACCACAGGCCAGACGCCATCCGGAAGCCCCACCGGAAGCTCGATGGACTTCAGCGGACAGACCCTCAACGTGTCCGCTGCATGGTCGGGCGCAGAGCAGAAGAACTTCGAAGCAGTGCTGAAGAAGTTCTCTGACGAGACCGGGGCAAAGGTCAACTACACGAGCTTCGGCGACCAGGCGTCGACGACCCTCGGAACGCAGATCGCCGGGGGTAATCCCCCGAACGTGGCCGTGATCTCGCAGCCTGCCCTCCTCAACCAACTGGCGACCGCTGGCAACCTCAAGCCGCTGTCTGCGTCAACGTCGGCCGAGGTAGCCAAGAACTATTCACAGAGTTGGATCGACCTCAGCACGGTGAATGGCACCAACTACGGCGTGTGGTTCAAGGCCGCCAACAAGTCGACCGTTTGGTACAACAAGACCATCTACGACCAGGCCGGGGCTACCGTGCCCGCCACCTGGGATGACTTCATGAAGCAGCTCAAGGTGGTCAACGACTCCGGCTACTCCGGAATCTCGATTGGGGCCGACGTCGGTTGGCCCATCACGGACTGGTTCGAGAACGTGTACCTGCGAACGGCGGGCGCCGCGAAGTACGACCAGTTAACCAAGCACGAGATTCCGTGGACCGATCCTTCGGTCACCGACGCGCTCAACGTGCTCGCGACCCTGTTTAGCAGCAATGTGGTGGAGCCTGGTTCCGCGCAGCGGACCTTCCCGGAGTCCGTCACCGAGGTTTTCGGTGCGAACCCCAAGGCTGGCACCGTCTACGAAGGTGACTTCGTAGCGGGCAACATCACCGCCGACGGCAACTCGACCGTCGGAGGGAACGCCCTGTTCTACAACTTCCCCTCTATCAACGGCTCGGCTCCTGCCGTGGTCGGTGGTGGAGACGTTGCGGTCGCGTTCACGGACGATCCCGCGACGCAGGCGCTCATGACGTACCTCGCCTCGCCTGCTTCGGCCGAGGTGTGGGTGCCCAACGGCGGTATGACGTCCCCCAACAAGAACGTCAACACCGCTCTCTACCCCGACGCCATTTCGAAGCAGATCGCCGAGGCGCTCACCGGCGCGAAGACGTTCCGCTTCGACATGTCCGACCAGACTCCCACCGCGTTTGGCGGGACCACCGGACAGGGCGAGTGGAAGATCATGATCCAGTTCCTGCAGAACCCGTCCGACGTGGCGGGTACCCAGGCGGCTCTTGAGGCCGCGGCCAAAGCAGCCTACAAGTAGGAGGAAACAAGGAACTGCGGACTGGTGAAATGAACAAGCCATCAGAAGCAGTCCCTGTTGACGTGCCGGCACGGAAGGCCAAGCAAGTCCCGGCCTCCCGTGTCGGCTCACGTCGACGGCAACTGCGGATCGCCCTACTCTTCATGGCGCCAGCGCTCGTGTTCCTCGGGGCGCTGGTCGTATATCCCGTCATCTACACGGTCATCCGGTCGTTCTACAACGCGCCCGGAGACACGTTTGTCGGGTGGGACAACTACGTCGCCATGTTCACGAACGCGTCGACATTCACGGCCATTCGCAACAACATCATCTGGGTAATTGTTGCGCCTGCAACGGTAACGATCATCGGTTTGATATTCGCCGTGTTGCTGGACAGGATCCGTTGGTCGGCGGCGTTCAAAATCATCATTTTCATGCCCATGGCCATTTCCATGCTTGCCGCTGGTGTGATCTTCCGAGGAATGTTCCAGGAGGATCCCAACCTCGGCGTCGTGAATGCGTCGATCGTCGGCGTGGAAAGCGCGTTCGCTCACGGCGCCGAATACCCGGGGGCAACCCCACGCACCAACCAGGGACTCGCGTCCGACCAGGGCATCATCTCTACAGACGCCACCGTTTCGCCCGGCTCGACCCAGAACTTCCCGCTCGTGGGAGTACGCACGGACTCCGTTCCCGCGAACGCCGCGCTGGCGCAGCCCGCATCCTCACCCGGCCCGGGTCAAATCACGGGAACTGCGTGGCTGGACTTCGTCAAGGGTGGCGGGGGAGTGGACGGTGCCATCGACCCCACCGAGAAGGGCCTTCCCGGTATCAGAGTCGATGCCGTCGCTGCCGACGGCACCATCGCGGGCTCCGCCACTACTGATAGCTCGGGCAGATACGTGATCAACAATCTGCCGCCGGGCAGCTATCGCATCGCCCTACCGGCCGCCAATTTCTCGGCCGGACCACAGGGCGTGCCATGGCTCAGCTCAACCTTCATTACCGCGGTGGTGATCCTGTCGTACGTATGGATCTGGGCAGGGTTCGCCATGGTCATGATCGCGTCCGGGCTGTCGGCCATGGACCGCTCTCTTCAGGAGGCGGCGCGCGTGGACGGCGCCAACGAGTGGCAGGTGTTCACGCGCATTACCGCCCCGCTACTGAAACCCGTGCTCGTGGTCGTGTTCGTCACGCTCATCATCAACGTTCTCAAGATCTTTGACCTTGTCTACGTGATTCCGCCCGGGTCATCCAAGCCAGCCGCCAACGTGATCGCTGTAGAAATGTGGACGGTGTCATTCGGCGGCGGCAACAACCAGGGCTTGGGTAGCGCACTCGCCATCCTGCTCCTGGTGCTCGTGTTGCCGTTCATGATCATCAATGTCCGACGGTTCAAGCAGGAGCGCGAATGACTACCAAACTGACTATCGTCCGCGGCAAACCCACCGTCGCGCGCCGAATTCTCGGCTTCTTCAATAAGGGATTCGTCAACGCGGCGCTCATCGTCGTGGCCGTGTTCTGGCTCGTCCCGTCGTTCGGGCTGTTCGTCACGTCGTTCCGCAACGTCGGCGACAGCACGTCCTCCGGTTGGTGGGAGGCGCTCATTCATCCCGGCCAGCTGACCGTCCAGAACTACACCAACCTCCTCAGCAACTCGGCCATTACGTCGTCCTTCTGGAACAGCGTGCTCATCACGGTCCCGGCGACGATTCTCGTGGTGCTGATCGGCGCGCTTGCGGCATACGCGTTCGCCTGGTTGGACTTTCCCGGCCGGGATTGGCTACTCATCGGCGTCATCGTGCTGCTCGCCGTGCCGCTACAAGTGGCACTCATTCCGGTGGCGCGTATGTTCGGCGCCATCGGCATCTTCGGGTCGATCGCCGGCGTGGTGATGTTCCACGTGGCGTTCGGGCTGCCGTTTGCCATCTTCCTACTACGCAATTTCTTCAAACAGATTCCCAAGGAGGTGTTCGAATCTGCTCGGGTCGCCGGTGCTAGCGATTGGCGCATCTTCCGACAGATCGTGTTGCCCCTCGGTGGGCCCGCAATCGCGGCATTGGCGATTTTTCAGTTCCTCTGGACCTGGAACGATCTTCTGATCGGACTCATCTTCACCAACGCCGAGTCTCAGCCGATCACGGTGGCGATTCAGAGTCAGTTGCGGCAGTTTGGCGCCAACATCGACGTGCTGTCGTCGGGCGCCTTCCTGTCGATGATCGTTCCGCTGATCGTCTTCTTCGCGTTCCAGCGATACTTCGTGCAAGCGTTGCTCGCGGGGTCCGAGAAGTGAGTCGATCGAGCACGGAAATCCGGCTCGGGTTGGTATAGCCCTCGCCGCCTGGACCGCGAGGAACGCGGTCTGGGCGGCCGACGGCTAGCCTCCGAACGTGACGTCGACGTCGGTGCCTTCGCTCACGTTCTTGGCGATCATGTCCACCACCATGTCCGGGACGCTATGACCGTGCGCCTTGAACGCCGCCTCGACCACGACCTTGACCTGGGCGACCGGCTTGCCTACGTAGTCCCTCTCAATACCATCGAGAGCGGCCGAAAAACCGCCGTCGGACTGCTGCGCGCCCAATCCCGGCACCTGCGGGGACGCACCGGGACCGAAGCCCAATGCGGCTAAGGCATCGTTCAGCCGAGGGTCATTCACATCCAGACTGTGGACGGTCGTGATCCTTACGGTCTCGCCAGGGATCACCGCGGTCACGGGCGCCGGGGCATTCTCGCTGACCTTTGCCACCAACTCGGCCAGGGCCGACTCCATCCCTTCCTGCGCGGTAATCGTCTTATTGAACGAGAACTTCGTGACGGCAGGACCGCTGGCTGCCTCTGGTGTCCCCGGGACGAACCGGGCCGCGGCGTTGCCAGCTTCTCGACGGCGGGCCTCCTCGAGCGCCAACGCGGTGTAGTCCTTCTTCTTGCCGAACAGGCCCATTGCCAAGCTCCGTTCACGGTCGTCGCCCGCGTCGGGCGGGTCGCGCCCCAGTCTACGATCGCAGCCAGAGGCTTAGTCCGTGATGGGGTACACCCCCGGTGCGGCGTCGAGGTGATCGACAGTGCGGCGCGCGGCGGTCTCGACGTGGACCACCGGCCCCTTCTTGGCGGGCTCGTCGGACCACGTGCCGGGGCCGTAGAACCGCCCGTATCGGAGCACCACCCCGCCGGCGGCAAGCACTGCCTTCTCTAGATGCTCGGGGCCGGAGCGCGCGATAGCGGGGAGCGGGAAGCCGACGCTCTGCGCGATCACGCGTCGCACGCCCGCGGATTTCGCGGCAGCGAGGAGGTTATCCGTGCCGAGTTTCCGTATCTTGTTGTTTCCCCCGACCTTCAAAGGAAGCGCGGCGGCGGACCGCGGAAGGTCCGTCAGCTGGTGAACCACGACGTCCGGCCCGAAGTCCGCAACCGCGGCCGCCACGGCGTCGGCGTCATAGGCGTTCGCGACGTAGGCGCGCGCCCCCGCCTCCGTCAGCTGCGCCGTCTTCGCCGTATCGCGCGTCATCCCCGCGACGTCGTGACCCGCTTCCGCGAGCATCGGCACCAGAAGCCTTCCGATGGCTCCGGTCGCACCGGCAACAAATACCCTCATCCGCCCTCCCAGGCCACGATGGTCGATTCTTGACGACGTTACCCTTCGGTATGCCGTGAGGGACACTAGGGGTATGGAAACCAGAACCCTTGGCACCGGCCCCGCCTCCCTCGACGTCTCAGCCCTCGGTTTCGGCTGCATGGGCATGTCGTACGCGTACGGACCCGGCCCCTCAGACGCCGACAACATTGCCCTACTCCGCGCCGCCGTCGACCGCGGCGTCACGTTCTTCGATACCGCCGAGATGTACGGCCCGTTCCACAACGAGATACTCGTCGGCGAGGCCCTGCGCCCCGTCCGCGACCAGGTGGTCATCGCGACCAAGTTCGCGCACGAATTCGCCCCCGACGGAACCCGCCTGGGACTCAACAGCAAGCCCGAGCACATCGCGAAGGTCGCCGACGAGTGCCTCGGGAGGCTCGGGATCGACGCGATCGACCTGTTCTACCAGCACCGCGTGGACCCGAACGTGCCCATTGAAGACGTCGCCGGCGCGGTGAAGGAGCTCATCGAGGCTGGCAAGGTGCGTCACTTCGGCATGTCCGAGGCGGCCGCCGCGACCATCCGTCGCGCCCACGCCGTGCAGCCCGTCACCGCCCTCCAGAGCGAATACTCCGTATGGGAGCGCGGCGTCGAGGAGGAGATCCTCCCGACGGTCGAGGAACTCGGCATCGGCTTCGTCCCGTACAGCCCGCTCGGGCGCGGCTTCCTCACCGGGACGATCGCCGCGGACACGACGTTCCCCGAGGGCGACTTCCGCACGATCGCCCCGCGATTCGACGCCCGCAACCGGGCGGCCAACCTGGCGCTCGTGGACCGCGTCCGGGAGATCGCGGCGCGCGTGGGGGCGACGCCCGCGCAGATCGCCCTCGCCTGGCTGCTGGCGCGGAAGCCGTGGATCGTGCCGATCCCCGGGACGCGACACCTCGAGCGACTCGAGGAGAACCTCGGCGCCGCTCTCCTCGCCCTGAGCGACGCCGACGTTGCGGAGATCACTGCAGCCTCCGACGCCGTCGAGATCCGGGGGACGCGTTACCCCGAGGCGGCGATGACGACGCTCGGACTGTAGGACCCGCGGCTACAGCTCCACCCGCATCACGCGACGCCGGGTCGAAGGCGCCGCGACCTCGACGAAGCCCGCCTGCTCGAACACGCCTACCGTGCCGACGTACAGATTGCTCTCCGGCGCCGATTTGCCCGGTTCGATCACCGTCGGATAGCCCTCAACCGCCCGCGCCCCGCGCTCACGCGCAAACTCCACCGAGGCCCGGGCGAGCGCCGCGCTGACGCCTCGCCGTCGGAAACCCGCGCGCACCTGAAAGCACGTCACGGCCCACACGGAATCGTCGGCCGGATCCTCGTCGCGCCCCGTCCAGGGTGTCCGCGCCTTCCGCAGCCGCAGGTACGCGCTGCGGGGCTCCACGGCACACCAGCCGACGGGCTCGTCGCCCACGTACGCGATCAGGCCGCTCGTCGTGGGCGAGTCCGGGTTGCCGCACGCAGCCTGCGTTCGCAGCCTGTCCGCACGCTCGTCGCGGGACGCCGCTCGCCATTCGTGCTTCTCAAGCTTGAACCATTGACACTGGCAGCCGTACGCGTCGCCCGGCGGTCCCATGATCAGGTCGAGATCCGTCCACGGAGCCTCGTTCGCCGGGAGGACACGGATAGTGGACATCGCGGCAACCTCCTTCACGCCGTCCGCCCGCTACGCCGGACGTCGAGCCCAGCCTACGGGCCCACCGAACCGCGGCGCTGGCAGACTAGTGCGATGCCCATCGAGCTCGTCTCCATCGCCACAGAACGATTCCCCGCGTGGCTCGAACGAAGCCGCGAGGAATACACCGCTGATCTGATCGCGACAGGGGAGAATCCGGAACAGGCGCGCCTGCACGCCACCGAGTCGCTCTCTCGGGCCTTTCCCGAGAACGCTCCGACCGCAGACAACGCCGTGCTCGATCTCGTTGACGAATCCGGGAACGCCGTTGGCTATCTGTGGGTTGGCCGCGACAACTCGGATGATGCGTCATCGTGGTGGGTCTGGGACGTGGTCGTCTACCCGGAACACCGGGGTAAGGGCTTCGGCCGCGAGGCCATGCTGCTGGCCGAGGGCTATGCGCGCGATCGCGGCGCGCAAACGCTTGGTCTCAGCGTCTTTGGGTTCAACGCCGCCGCGAGGGCTCTGTACGACTCGCTGGGATACGAGACCACCAGCGTGAAGATGCGGAAGCGCCTCTGAGCGTCCCCCGAGGGACCGGCTCCGCGCGTTCGATCACGCCCCGCGGGGCCACCACGGAATCAGCATCGAGGTGGAGCGCTTGTACGCCGCGTATTCGGGGTGTCGGTCGCGCGAGATCTGCTCCGTGAAGAGCGTGGAGCCGATGAACAGCCCCGTCAGCAGCACCGCGCCCGCCACCGTCCACAGCACCACGGTGCCTGTGGCGATCGCCGCGAACGCGAACACCACCCACCACTGAGAGATCTCGAAGAAGTAGTTGGGGTGGCGACTGAACCGATACATGCCCGTCCGAAGTACGCCCCCCGGCGCGCCCGCCTGGTGGAAGTTCCACCGCTGCTGATCCGCGACCGTCTCCCCGACAAGAAGCGCGACGAATACGCAGGCCGCGACGGCGTCGGCCGCGCCTAAGGGACCAGGGTTGGACGCGACAGTCCACGCGGGAAGCACGATGGCCAGCAGCAGGGCGTTCTGGTAGATCGCGATGAATCCGAGGTTGAACGCGCCGAACCGCCACCCGGGGAGCCGCTCGCGCAGGATGGCCCAGCGATAGTCCTCACCACCGGGCGCGTACCCGCCGCGGCGCGCGAAATTGAACGTGAGCCGCGCGCCCCACGCGGTGATGAGCGCGGCGACCACGGTCGCGCGGGCGTCGTGCGCGTACGCGGCGAAGACCCACGCGTACGCGATGGGGGAGAGGGACCAGATGCGGTCGGTCCACGAGTATTCGCGGGTGGCGACGGAGGCGATCCAGCATGCGGCGGTCACGGCTCCGCACAGCCACAGGTTGACGGCGAGAGAAGTCACGGGACCGACACTAGCGGGGAGGTTCCTCTCCGAGGTTGATTTCCGTCTGGCCGTGGCTACGCAGGCCCTCGACGATCGACGTCACCCACTCGTCCGGCACGTCCTGGCCGTGCGCCGCGAGGGCCTTCTTGACCTCCGCCACCATCTCCTCGATGGGAGCCTCCCCGTATTCCTCCCCGATCAGGGCGATCTCCTCGCGGAGCGTTGCGGGTTTTGCCGCGGGTTTCTTCTTGGATGCGGTCTTTTTCTTGGTAACGGGTTTCTTCGTGGACGCGGCTCCCGCCTTCGTGCGTGCGGGGCGTGCGGGTTCCTGCGTGCCAGAGCGCGTGACGGGAGCCAGATCCGCGAGGCCCTCATCGAACGGGGACTCCGTCGGCTCCCAATACTCGGTCGGGTCCGGGTGGAAGGTCAGCGGACGCGCGTCGACGTCCGGCTCCGCAGCGTCCTTCTTCTTGTCGAACAAACCCATACCCCATTGTCACCTACGTAGGAAACGGGGCGCATTCGACCTCCCGCGAAGGGGCGATTTTCTCAGTTCGCCCCTACTACTGCGTGAGGCGGTACAGGTCGGGATCGATCTGATATACCTCGGCAGCGTTTTCCTTGGTCACCACGACCGGCATGAGCAGGTAGGCAGGGACGACGATCCAGCCGTTGTCGTAGGTGGTGTTGTCATTGACCGGCGGCTTCCGTCCCCGCTGGATCTCCTGCGCCATGACGACCGCACGCTTCGCGAGCGTAATAGGGGATTTGTCGACCGTCATGTATTGCTCGTCGTTCATGATCGACGTGACGGATTCGGGCAAAGAATCCTGGCCGGTAATCACCGGGATGGGCTTGCCGAAGGCTTGGCACGCATCGATGACAGACAGCGCCACGCCGTCGTTCGGCGCAAGAACGCCGTCGAGGTTGGTGCTGGAGTAGTAGCTCGCGAGTAGCGACTCCATGCGAGCCTCAGAATTCACCTGGCTCCAGTTCTCCGTCGAGGTCTCCGACTGCGTCGTCTGGCCCGAGACGACGACGAGCGTGCCATCGTCGATCTTTGGCTGCAGGACGGCCATCGCACTATCGAAGAACCACTCTGCTGCGGGATCGTCAGGGGCTCCCGAGAACAGTTCGACGTTGTACGACGACTGGTCAGGATAGGCCTCGCTCAAGCCCTTGAGCAGGGCCTTCGCCTGAAGGGTGCCGACCTTGTGCATGTCCCAGGAAACGAAGTAGTCGACGCTGTCCGTGTCGAGCAACAGGCGGTCGAGGGCGATCACCGTGACGCCCGCGGCTTTCGCGTCCTCCACCTCGCTACCGAGCGACGTCACATTGACTGCGGCGACGAAGATGATCTTCGCCCCTGCGTCCACGAGCTCGCGAATCTGCTCCCTTTGCAGGGCGACGTCGTAGTCGGCGTACATGACCTTCGGTGTGAAGCCCGCTGCCTGAAGTTCGCTGGTAAAGGTGTCGCCCGAATTCAGCCAGTAGAGCAGCGCCGATGTCGGCAGCGACACCCCGATCAACGAATCTGCGGGGAAGGCTGGCTCGGTCGCGGCCTGGTCCGGCGTCGTCGACGCGGTCGGCGTCTCGCTCGGAGTGGCCGAGGCCTTGTCCCTCGTGTGCATGGACGTGGTTTGAGGCGCGGACGGCGAGCATCCCGCGAGTGACGCGACGGTCACCGCGACAAGCGCGATCGCTCGAGTCAACGTTGTTCTCATGGATATCCCCCGTGCTTGTGGTGGCGACCCGATCCGTGAGCGGATGCGCGTGTCGGCCAGCCAAACCTACGCCGACGAGCCTAGCGGAGCAGGCGCGCGAGCCGCGTCCTATACGAATTCAACGCGGCTGCCACCCCCAACGTGTCGGGTACGCGACCGTCGCCGCAGGCATCGAATCTCCGGGCAAGCCTCGAAAGACACCCGGTGGTAAAATCGTGGCAAAGCTCCTTGGCAGAGACGCCGCTTCCAAGGCGCAACCGGATAGCGACTCATTCGTGTCTATCCCCTGAGGGGTGCCAGAAGGCAGACGTCTCACATGCGGGAATCCATTTACGGTTCCCCGCCTGAGAGAAGGTCGCGCTATGGCACGGTTTGGATTCCTCAGCAGCTACCCTCCCACGCGATGCGGTCTGGCGACGTTTACGGAGAATCTCGCAGAATCGATGCTCCGCCCGCACGACGAAGCCTTCGTCGTCCGCGTCCTCGACGAGTACTCGCCCAGCGAGCCCTCGCGCTCCCGCGGCATGCCGGTCGTGACGATGCGCAACGGAGACAAGCGCTCCGTCGCGGCTGCCATTCGCGCGCTCAATAGCGCGGACGTCGCGATCGTCCAACACGAATACGGAATCTTCGCTGGCCGTGACGGCGACGAGGTTCTCGAGATTCTCGGGGGCCTCACCGCACCCTCAGTCGTCGTCCTCCATACCGTCCTCTCCGAGCCGACGGCCCATCAGCGCCGCGTCCTCGAGCGGGTCGCGCACCTGGCGACCGCCGTCGTCGTGATGACCGAGGCCGCGCGCACGCTGCTCCTCGAGCGCTACGCCATCGGTCGCGCCGCCGTCACCGTCATCCCGCACGGGGTGCTTCCCCTCCCGCTGCCCGCCTCGGCGACGCCGCCGTGGAGGCGCAACGACTACCGACCCGTCGTCCTCACCTGGGGACTGCTGGGGCCGGGCAAGGGCATCGAATGGGGCATCCGCGCCTTCGCGGAACTCGTCGACCTCGATCCGATGCCGCGATACCGCGTCCTCGGTCAGACTCACCCCAAGGTGCTCGCCCTGGACGGAGACACCTACAGGCAGAGCCTTCGCTCCCTCGTTACGTCGCTCGGCCTCGACGACGTCGTGACCATCGACGGTCGTTACCTCAGCTCCGACAATCTCGCGCACAACTTGGTTGCCTCCGACGCCGTCCTACTTCCGTACGATTCGCGAGTTCAGGTGACGTCGGGAGTTCTGTCCGAGGCGGTGGCGGCAGGCAAGCCCGTAGTCGCGACGGCATTCCCGCACGCCGTCGAATTGGTGAACCGCGAACGGGGACGAGTCGTCCCGCACCAGGACCCCGGAGCCATCGCGGACGCTCTTCGCGACGTGCTTGGTCGCCGCCATGGTGCGCGCGCGGCGTCAAGCGGCGCGCCCGTCCAAGAAGACACGTCGTGGGCCTCGGTTGGTGCCCGCTTCCGCAACCTGGCTGTAGGACTTCGAAGCACGGTCGCGGCCTGATGGAGGGCGAGCAGGGCGACACCGAGACGCACTTCGCCCACCTCTCCCGTCTCACCGACGAGCGCGGGCTGTTCGAGCACGCCGATCACGACGCGCCCCGACGCGAACACGGGTACTGCGTCGACGACGTGGCGCGAGCGCTGATCGTGGCCGTTCAGGAGCCCGAGCCGAGTCCCCGGCTCCAACAGATGGCGGGTATATACCTGAGCTTCCTTGAGCGTGCTATCGAGCCAGACGGCTCGATGCACAATCGCATGAACGTCGCAGGGGAGTGGACGGATGAGCCAGGGACGGGGGACTGGTGGGGGCGCGCGATTCGCGCGTTCGGCACGGCCGCCGCGATAGCTCCTGACGCCGACACTCGTCGACGCGCCCTCCGAGCCTTCTCCCTCGCATCCCAGCGGGACTCGAACGACGTCCGCTCGATGGCCTTCGCCTCCATCGGCGCCTCGCACGTGATCGTCTCCGGTAGCGCGTTCACGGGGGCGTTTGACCGCGCGCGTCGGCTCGTCGATCGCGCCGTCGATGCGGTCGGACTCACCGCGTCGCGGGAGACGCCCTGGCCGTGGCCGGAGCCGCGCCTGCGCTACGCGAATGGCGTTCTTCCCGAGATGTTCCTTCGCGCGGGCCAGGCCCTCGACCAGCCCGCCCTCGTATCGCACGGGCTCAGCCTTCTGTCGTTTCTGCTTGACGTGGAGATGCTGGACGGGCACGTGTCGGTGACGAGCCGATACGGGAGGGATCCGGGCGAGGCCGGCCCGCAATTCGACCAGCAGCCCATCGAGGTTTCCTCGCTCGCCAACGCGTGCGCGACGGCGTTCGACGTCACCGGAGATGCACACTGGATTGATGGAGTTCGTATGGCGTGGGAGTGGTTCCTCGGCAACAACGACAGCGGCACGCCCATGATCGACGTCGCGACGGGCGCGGGCTTCGATGGGCTCACTCCCATCGGGAGAAACGCCAATAGGGGAGCGGAATCGACGCTCGCCGCCCTCACCGTGCTCTGGCAGGCTCGCCGCCTCCTCGGAGCGTCCTTCGCACTCGACCTCGAAAGGGCAACATGACGAATCCTCGCCCGGCCGTCCCCATGATTCACCACGCGGAGGTCCTCCACCACGACCCCTCCCGGGTCACGCTCCAGCTGTTCCTTCCCGGGGAGGATCACCCGGACGAGATATCCCGCGTCGGCAAGGTCGTCGAGCGGATCATCGCGCTTCCCGAGGACGAGGTCGTCGAGGCGGCGGCTCAGATCCTTCAGAGCTTCGGCAGTAGCGTCGACCACCTGTCTCGCGTCCTTCTCGATCACGCCGCGACGGTCAGTCTTCACGTTGACGACGTGGAGTCCCTCTCTCGCGAACGCAACCTTGTGCTCGGCGCGGCCGTCACCTCCGAATACGCGATCGAAGGCGCCGCACTGTGCAACCCGAGTGCCGTCGTCCACCCCGACCAGTCCGGGCTCGAACCGGGGCAGCTGCGGATCGCGCTTTCCGTGCGCGGCATCGGCGAGGGACACGTCTCGTCGATCGGGTTCATGGACGCCGTGATCGGCCCCGAGCGCGAGTGGGCATTCGGCGAGCGCCAGATGCCGATCGTCTCTCCCACCATCACGGAAGCACGCTGGAAGCGTTCCGACCTCATTCGCGCCCTCGAGCACGACGGATACCGCAACGAGCTCACCAACGCCGTCGCCCGCGCCCTTCCCGAGCTCTTCGACGCGGACCAACTCGAGCACGCGATCCGCACATTGCCTCGAGAGATGGTGCATCACTACCAGGCACGCAGGGACGTCGACTCGATTCGCCGGACCCTCGCTTCGGCGTACGAGTCCACCTTCTCGTTGAAGACGCACCTGTCGCAGCGCGTGCTGTTCCCCGTCGTTCCCGAGGAGAAGCAGGGGATCGAGGACGCGCGCTTCGTTCACGTGACCTACCCCGACGGCTCCACCGGGTACGAGGCGACCTACACGGCGTACGACGGTCGCAAGATCGCGCCTCGCCTCATCGTGACACCCGATCTGGCTCACTTCTCCATCCATCGGCTGACGGGTCGGGCGGCCAAGAACAAGGGCGTCGCGCTGTTCCCCCGGCAGGTTGGGGGAAAGAGGCTCGCGCTCACCCGAACCGACGGGGAGACGCTCTTCGTCGCCGAATCCGAGGACGGCCTCAACTGGGAGCACACCGCTCCCGTCCACGCCCCCCGGCTCCTGTGGCAGATCGTCCAGATCGGAAACTGCGGCTCGCCCATCGAGACTGAGCGGGGATGGCTGGTCCTCACGCACGGCGTCGGCCCGATGCGTCGCTACTGCATCGGCGCCATCCTTCTCGATCTCGATCATCCCGAGAAGGTCCTCGCGCGACTCGAGTGCCCTCTCATCGAGCCCGGAGGTGACCGCGCACCCGGCTATGTGCCCAACGTCGTCTACTCCTGCGGGGGACTGGTGCACGACGGCATTCTGTGGCTCCCGTACGGCGTCGGGGACAATCGCATCGAGGTTGTCTCCATGGTCGTCGACGAACTTCTTGACGCGATGGTTCCCGTCGACGAGGCCGCGGCGGACGCGAGGGATCCCGCGCGCAGGCTGTGACATCCGCAATAGTGACGTGAGCCGCCGCGATCGGTAGCCTCTGAGTAGGAAAGCGCTATCCACCGGGGCTCGGAGGCGACGGGGTGTCACCAGTTAGCCGCGCGAAGAATGGCGGTGCGGACGATGGAATCGATGGGCAGGTCACGCTCGCCGACGTCGCTCGGATCGCAGGCGTGTCGCTCGCGACAGCGTCGCGCGCCCTAGGAGACGGCCCCCGCAAGCCGAGCGAAGAACTCCGCCTCCGCGTCCTTGAGGTCGCCGAGCGCCTTCACTACGCGCCCAACCCCATCGCCCAGGCCGTCGCCCGAGGGACCTCCAACGTCATCGGACTCATCGTCCACGACATCGTCGACCCCTACTTCGCCACCATCGCCAGCGTCGTGCATCAAGGCGGGCGAGGAGCTGCGGCCTCATGACGTCATCGCGGACTCCCGGCGCGACCCCGACCGAGAACTGAAGTACTTCACGGGGTTCCGCCATCAGCGGGCGCGGGCCATCATCGTGGCCGGAAGTCGCGCTCGGGGGCGCGGACCACAAGGCCGCGCTTCAGCGGGAAATCGATCGCTACAACGAGCAAGGCGGGCGCGTCGCCCTCATTAGTCATCGCGATCTCAAGGCGAACACCGTCACCGTGCACAACGCGGGCGGGCGCTCGGGCCCTGGCGGCGGCGCTGTGCGAGAACGGTTATCGCGACTTCGCCGTGATCGCGTCGCCCCCGTCGTACGGCACATCAACCGATCGCGTCGAAGGGTTCCGCACGGGACTCAAGGAGAACGGTTTCGACCTGCACGCGGACCGGATCTTTCGGGCGGACTTTTCGCGCGACGGCGGATACGAGGCGGCGAACCTCATGATCAACACCGGGACGTTGCCGGGATGCGTGTTCGCCGTCAACGACGTGATGGCGATGGGCGCCATGTCCGCCCTCCGCGCGGCGGGCCTACGCGTGCCTGAGGACGTCGCGGTGGCCGGGTTCGACGACATCGTCGTCTTGCGCGACGTCCAGTCCCCGCGCTCACCACCGTCCATATCCCCGTCGAGAGGTCGCCCGCGAGGCGATCGATCTCGTGCTAGGCCCCTGCACGTCGCCGAGGAGTGGCGAACGGTCGACGGCCAGGTCATCTTGCGGGAGAGCACACCCACCCTGGCGGTCGGGTAGGGGCGGTCAGCCCCGCCCGGCGCTTCGAGGCTGTCGAGCTCGGCAGCGCACGCTTCCGGCTCGCTCGCGCGAACGACGGCGAGCGCTGCCGCCGTCAACGCGTCGACCTGTTCGCGGTCGAGGTGATCAACGAGAGACGCGCGGATGACGTCCTCGTAGACGGGGACGGCCTGGCGCAGGGCGTCGCGCCCCGCGCCCGTGATCCCCACCCACGTGCCGCGTTGGTCGGTCTCGCACTCGACCCGTTCCACGAGACCGCGATTTTCCATGCGCGTGACGTGGTGGGAGATACGACTCTTCTCCCACGACAGCATCTCTCCGAGCTCGACAGGGCGTGCGCGGTGCTCCGGGGCCGCCGCGAGCGCCTGGAGTATCTCGAAGTCGGGCGCGGAGACGCCCGCCTCCGCTTGGAGGCGCTGCTCGGCCGCGAGGGCGAGGCGCCTACCCATGAGGGCGAGCGAGCGCCACACCGCGCGATCACGGTCCGTCACTGTCGCCGTCGTCATACCTTCAGGTTACGCCGAAAGGTTGACGTGTCATCGAAATCTCGGGAATAAAGTTGATGCGTCAACCGGTTGACGGAGGTAGACGCGCGGCCACCGGACCGCAAAGAGACGCAAGGAGAACGCCATGAGCGCCGAAGACCTCAGGATCGGAATCATCGTCGGAAGCACGCGCCCCGGACGCAAGGGCGAAGCCGTCGCCCGCTGGGTGCTCGGCCAGGCCGCCTCGCGCGTTTCCCACTACGAGATCATCGATCTCGAGGAGCACCCGCTCCCTTTCTACGACGAGGCTAGGCCCGCCGTCCGTCCACGAGTACGCGCACGCATACTCGCTCGACTGGGCCGCCGACCATCGACCCTATGACGCCTTCGTCTTCGTCACGCCGGAGTACAACCACTCCGTGCCCGCCGTGCTCAAGAACGCGATCGACTACCTCAACCGCGAATGGAACAACAAGGCCGCCGCGATCGTGAGTTACGGGGCGAGCACCACGGGCAACCGTGCAGCCGAACACTTCGCCAGGTCCTGGCAGAGGTTCAGGTCGCCACGGTTCAGCGCCAGATCGGGTTCTCCATCCTTTCCGACTTCGCGAACCGAACCGACTTCACCCCGACCGACCGCCAGAGCCCAGACGCTCCAGAGCGAATTCGATCAACTCGAGGCATGGGCCGAGGCGCTCAAGGCCGTCAGGGTCGCGGCGCACGTCTAGGGCAATTCGCACTCCCGGGGCCGCTTAGGCTCGTATCATGCGCGTGCGTCGGAAGATCCTCCGAACACCCCTGCACGCACTCGAGCCGGTCTTCGCCTCGCATCCGCGCCTCGCGCGGCGTCGCGGAGGGCTACCCGCCCGAGGTCTACTTCGAGGCGGATCACGGCGCCCAGGAGCGCGAACACGCCCACATTCCCCAAACCCGCGCCAACCGAACGTCGCATTCCGCTCGTCACGATCGACCCGGCAGGATCCCGCGACCTGGATCAAGCCCTCTACGTCGAGCGCAAGGAGACGGGCATCGGGTCTATTACGCCATCGCGGACGTCGCAGCCCACGTCGTGCCAGGGGGTCCCCTCGACCTCGACACGCACACGCGCGTCGAAACCGTGTACTGCCCCGACCGGCGCATCGGCCTCCACCCCGCCGTCATGTCCGAGGGGTACGCGTCGCTCCTTCCACACCAGCGCACCAAAGCCGTGCTGTGGACCATCAGCCTCGACGGCGTCGGCGAGATCCGTGACATCAACGTCGAACGCGCCTGGGTGAGCTCGCGCCGCCAGTATTCGTACGACGAGCTCTCCGGGAACCCCGACCACCCGTCCCGCGCGCTCCTGGGCCTCCTGCGCGAGGTAGGGGATCGCAGGCGCGCCCTCACGCGCGACAGGGGAGGGGTGACGCTACCCAAACCCGAGCAGGAGGTCGTGGTCACTGGCGACGAGGTGAGCCTCACGTTCCGCGCCGGCGCCGCCGTCGAGGACGACAACGCGCACATCAGCCTGCTCACGGGAGAAGCCGCGGCGCGGCTCATGATCGACGGGGGAGCGGGCATCCTCCGCACCATGCCCCCGGCCGACGATCGCTCCATCCGGCGCCTCCGGCATCAGGCGCGCGCTCTCGGGGTGTCGTGGCACGAGGACGAGACGTACGCGGATTGCCTGGCCCGCCTCGACGCCTCGACCCCCGCTGCGGCCGCGTTCCTCGCCGAGGCGACCACCCTTTTCCGCGGCGCCCGCTGGGTTCCGTTCGATGATTCGAACCCCGAACTCCCGCGACCCAGCATCACAACCCACGGCGCCCTCGGTGTGCCCTACGCGCACGTCACGGCGCCACTCAGGCGCCTGGTCGACCGCTACGCCACGGAGATCTGCCTCGCCCACGCCACGCGATCACGCGTACCCGAATGGGTCGAGCAGGCGCTACCCGCGATCGGCGACGAGATGGAGCACGGCACGCGAACCGCCCGCGACGTCGACCGGCGTTGCATCGACGCCGTCGAGTCGGCCGTCCTCGCCCCGTACGTTGGTACCGACTTCGACGGCATCGGCCTCGACGACCGAACCGTCCAACTCTCGCACCCCGCCGTCGTGGCACGATGCTCGGGAGGCGTCCAAGCGGGCAAGGACCAGACCGTACGCCTGGTGAGCGCGAAGCTCGATGCGGGCCCCCAGTTCACCGTCACGGGAGAGGCATCATGACCGAATCGCAGCAGCGGTCCACCCCCGAGAAATGGGATCAGAGGTACTCGGAGAGCGACCGGGTGTGGAGCGGCAAGGTCAACCCCACGCTTCGCGAAGTCGCCGCCCGCCTCGAGCCCGGCACGGCGCTCGACGTCGGATGCGGCGAGGGAGGCGACGCCGTCTGGCTCGCCGAGCAGGGCTGGACAGTGGTAGGCCTCGACCTCTCGACCGTCGCGCTCGAACGCGCGGCCCGTGCCGCGGAGGACGCCGGCGTCGCCGAACGATGCACGTGGGTGGCAGGAGACGCCACCGATCCCACCATCCCCGAGCGCATCGGCGCAGACGCGCGTTTCGACCTCGTCACCACCCACTACGTTCACGAGCCGCGCGAGGTGCGGCTGGCCACGTGGCTCGCCGAGGCGGCGGCGACGGGGCCGGGCGGAACCCTCCTCATCGTGGGTCACCACCCGGACGACGAGCACCCCGCGGGGCGCGGACCCCGCGATCCCTCCGTTCTCTTCGCGCCGGAGGAGGTCGAGGAGGCCCTATCCTCGGCCCGCGGGATCGACGTCGAAACGAGCGACGTGCGCGTCCGCGACGCCACCGGCCCCGACGGACCGCTCAAGCGTCGCGACACCGTCGTCGTCGCCCGACGCGGCTAGGTGAACTCTCGGTGAACGCGCCCCAGATGTCGGGCGTCGCCACGTAGCCTGGAGTCATGGCACACCCCACCATTCTGTTCGTCTGCGTCCACAACGCAGGCCGCTCCCAGATGGCAGCAGGCTGGCTCAAGGCGCTCGCTGGCGACCGCGTCAGCGTCCTGTCGGCCGGATCCATGCCAGCCGACCAGATCAACCCCGTCGCCGTCGAGGCGATGTCGGAGGTCGGGGTCGACATCGCGACCGAGCAGCCCAAGGTGCTCACCGACGGCGCCGTCCAGGACTCCGATGTCGTGATCACGATGGGCTGCGGCGACGCGTGCCCGTTCTACCCCGGCAAGCGGTACGAGGACTGGAAGCTCGATGACCCTGCTGGCCAGGGGATCGAGTCCGTACGCCCGATTCGCGACGAAATCAGGGGCCGCATCGAAGAGCTCCTGGTCTCGCTCGGGATCGAACCCGCGCAACTGCCGTAGGCCTCGGCCTAGAGTGGTCGCGTGAACGAACCCGCCTCGACAGCAGAACCCTCCAACCGCGTCTGGACCATTCCCAACATCATCTCGATGCTGCGCATCGTCCTGATCGTCGCGTTCGCCGTCCTGCTCGCTCGCCACGCCGACGGCTGGGCGATCATCGCCCTCGTTGCCGCTGGCGTCTCGGACTTCCTCGACGGTTATCTCGCGAGACGCTGGAACCAGGTCACAGCGCTGGGCCGCATCCTCGACCCCGCCGCCGACAGGCTCCTCACCCTCGCCGTCGTCATCGGACTGGGGCTACGCGGAATCATCCCGTGGTGGCTCGTGGCTGCCCTCCTGGCCCGCGACGCCGTGGTCGGCATCGCGCTCCTCGTTGGTAGGCGCAGGGGAGTGGCGTCGCCGCAGGTGACGTTCATCGGGAAGACAGCGACCTTCGGGTTGTACTGGTTCCTGCCGCTCAGCTACCTCGCGTACGGCCACTCGGAAGCGTGGCACGCGGTCGGGATCTGGGGCTCCGTCGCCTCCGCCTGCCTGTACTGGTACGCGGGGCTCGGATACGTCGCCGACGTCGCACGACGCTCAGGCACGGTGGCGGGCACCGGAATGGGCGAATAGCCGCTATCCACAGGTTTGTGCGCTCGGCGGGCGTTGATTCTCCTCCGTCGCTACCGTCGGCGGCATGAACGTGCGTCGCATTGTCTCCGTAGTACTGTCCGCCGTCGTTGTCGCGCTTATTGCCGGGTGCACGGATGGGGGGATCGTGACCGAGACTCCGAGCCCCACGAGGGCGGCGCCTTCCGCGACGTCCTCGCCCGCGCCGTCGGCCTCGCTCGGACCCCTGACCGACGAGGAGCTCCTCGCGATGATGCCCCCCGACGCCGCGTTTGGCGACGTGCGCGGGGCGATCGCGACTGCCAAGTTCTTTCTCGAGCAGTACGCCCATCGGTGCTACGAGACCGGCGACCTACGCGCGTGGGATGCCCTGTCGATGCCCGACTGCATATTCTGCGAGTCCGTTCGTGAGCAACGTAAGCGCTGAAACGAAGCGGTCGCCGGCGATTATGAGACAGGGAAATACCCTGCATCTCGAATACCGACAACGTCGTCGCCAACTTCTTCGCCGAAGGACGGTTACACCTACGTCACGTTTCCCTATACTCGCAAGATTCCGCCGAGGTGCTTCACCACGCTGATGGCAGCACCGACAGTCCGAGAAGGACGGCCGGCGAATGGGGAAGATCTCACTTCGAATGATCGTTCGGATCGAACGCCATCTGGCAGCGTCGTCGATGTCGAGCGTCATGGTCGTCTTAAACCATGCGTCGCCAAGGTCTACAAGCGAACTCGCGTTCCGTCCACTGATCACGTCATTCTGGCGGTCGCTTCGGTCCCTCCACGTGGGCTTCATCGACGGCCAGACGGATCGGAGAACTCGGTCACCGTCACGGCAGCAGAAGCCGCGGAGCAGGGTGCTCCGACCGCGGGGTCGTCGCAGGAGGGTCGCGTCGAGGAGTGGATGCGCGCCCCGTTCTGCCTCTACTACGACCTCGAGGAGCGAACCACGCCCACGTGCCTGTACCCGACGCTACCCATCGTCGAATACTGCCCCGACGGCACCCAGGCCCTGGACCCGTGGTGGATGCGTTATCGCCGAGCTAACGGCGTGTGGACCGCGTGGGTGTCGCGCTCGGGCTACCAGTGCACGGCGGATCTGTTCGCCGCGGCGCTCGCGAACGCATGGGCCGAGATGCCGATCGCCCCGAACACCATCACCATCCAACCCGACACCGGCTGGGTCCTCACCACCGTGCCCACCGTCGTCTACGTCGACCAGAACCCCCGCACCCGCGCCGTCACGCTACTGGGCACCCCCGTGACCATCCGCGCCCGTGCCTCCGCGTACACGTGGACGTGGGGCGATGGTGCACAGTCCGTCACCACCAAGCCGGGCGCCCCCTACCCGAACGCCACCGTCACCCACACCTACATGTACGCCGAACAGGACGTCACGATCCGCCTCACCACGTCCTGGCGCGGCGAGTACACCACCAACGGCGGCGCCACCTGGCACAACGCCCCCGGCACCGCACACACCACGTCCACGCCCATCACCGTCCACGTGTACAACCCCCACACCCACCGCGTCGACTGCGACCTCAACGGCAACTGCATCACCGGCGCCGACGGCCCAGCCGACGGGACGTGACCCCCGCGCGACGCACGGTCGAAACGTCCCTGCAGGCAGAAATGGGCGAGAATCCGGCGATTTCCGACCGTAAACGCCTGCAGGGACGTTTCCGCCGCCCGGCGACGTCCACCATCGACCGCAATTGCCTGCAGGGACGTTCTCGAACTACCCGAGCCAAGCGACCCCGGCATCCGACACTCAGGGCGATTCCCGATATGCCCCGCGCGTGACGCCGGACTACGATGGGAACCACCACACGCTGAGAGGGGGCCGACGATGACCGAGGACGAATCCCCGGTAGAGCAGACGCTGTCCATTGATTCCCGCACCCCTGAGGCCGAAGTCTCGCCACATCACCTCAGCGCGCAGGATCAAGCTGCGGTCGACGCCCTTCCGGAGGGATCGGCGCTGTTGATCGTGCACCACGGACCGAACGCTGGCGCGCGCTTCCTGCTCGACCAGGATGTGACGACGGCTGGCCGCAACGTGGACGGCGACATCTTCCTCGACGACGTGACGGTTTCGCGCGAGCATGTGCGCTTCGAGCGCCGCGGACGTGACTTCTACGCCGTTGACGCTGGCTCCCTGAACGGCACCTACGTCGACTACGAGCGCATCGTGAGTCGCAAGCTCGACAGTGGCGACGAGGTCCACATCGGCAAGTACCGGCTGACGTTCTACCCGGGCCCCGCCTGACGATGCCCTCGGCCTTCGCCGCGACGCCCCTGCCGTCCGAGCCGGACCACGCGTCGGCGCAGCCATCACCCGCGGTGTACGGGCGATGGCCACACGCGCTCTCGCACGATCCGATCATGCGCGTCTCCGACGTGCTCGCCCTCGTCCAGCCCGAGTTCCCCGCGCTTACGCCGTCCAAGCTGCGCTTCCTCGACGCTCAGGGGCTGGTCGTTCCGCAACGGACGGGGAGCGGGTATCGCCAGTACTCGCCCGCGGATACGGAGCGTCTGCGGTTCGTTCTTCGCGAGCAGCGCGACCACTACCGGCCGCTGAGCGTGATCGCCGAGCGCCTCGCCGCGCTCGACGCGGGGCAGGACACCGAGGCCGTCGTCCCGCACGAGGTGGGTGACGAACAGTCGCCATGGCTCTCGGCGGGCGAGCTCGCCTCGCTAGCGGGTGTTACTCCCGACCTGGTGGCTTCGCTCGACGAGGCGGGCATGCTGCCGACGCGGATGCCGGGTCGCTACCCGCGCGCATCGATCGCCGTGGTCAGGGCCGCGGCCGACTACGTGGACGCCGGAGGAGACGTACGGGCCGCCCGCGTGGTGAGCAACGCGGCGACGCGCGAGGCCGACCAGGCCCGCAACGTCGCGTCGCCACTCAAGGCGACCGGACGCGCAGGAGAGGCAGCGAACACGGCGGACGAATTGGGCGAGGCCGCGATTCGGCTGTTCGGCGCGACGCTTCGGCGCTCGCTCCAGAGTGACTGATGTGACAGGTGCGACACGCCCAACACGGCGTTTCGCGCGTCTTTCGGGTCACCCCGTCCGCGTCGCGGTAGCCTAGGCACGACGGGCAGAACATCGTCCGTTGCGGAAGCATCAGCGTGACTGGCAGCACGACTTTTGAGGAGGGCGCAATGGCCCGGGATGACCGCCCCGACGCGACTCCTTCGAGCGACCAGGGCCTGCTGTTCCGCGACGGTCTTCCCACCCTCGACGACCAAGCTGGCTACCGCGGACCGACCGCGTGCAAGGCCGCAGGCATCACGTACCGTCAGCTCGACTACTGGGCCCGCACCGGGCTCGTCGAACCCACGGTTCGCTCGGCGACCGGCTCCGGAACTCAGCGCCTCTACGGCTTCCGCGACATCCTCGTCCTGCGCGTCGTCAAGCGACTTCTCGACTCCGGCGTATCCCTTCAGCAGATCCGTAGCGCCGTGTCGCACCTGCGCGAGCGCGGCGTCGAGGACCTGAGTCGTATCACGCTGATGAGCGACGGCGCTTCCGTGTACGAATGCACGTCCGACGACGAGGTCATCGACCTGGTCCAGGGCGGCCAGGGGGTCTTCGGCATCGCCCTTGGCAAGGTGTGGCGCGAGCTCGAGGGCTCGCTAGCTTCGTTCCCCGTCGAACGGGACGACGACGCTCCCGTGCCCTCGTCGAACGCTGTCGATGAGCTGGCGCTTCGACGCCAGGCCCGCAGCCAGGCCGGCTAACCGGCCTTCGTTCACCCCTCGCGACGACGCGGGAGCCTGACGCACGCGCATTGGTCGCGTGCGGACAAACCTGGCAAGATGAGGCAAACGTCGGAGGGCAATTCATGTTTCACAAGGTTCTCGTCGCGAACCGATCGGAAATCGCCGTGCGCGCGTTCCGCGCCGCGTACGAGTTGGGTCTCAAGTCGATCGCGGTCTTCCCGCACGAAGACCGCATGTCCGAGCACCGCCTCAAGGCGGACGAGGCCTACCAGATAGGCGACGTCGGCCACCCCGTCCGTGCCTACCTCGATGTCGACGAGCTCGTTCGCGTCGCCCACCTGAGTGGAGCAGACGCCGTCTACCCCGGGTACGGATTCCTCGCCGAGAACGTCGTGTTCGCCGAGCGTTGCCGGAAAGAGAACCTGACGTTTATCGGCCCGCCGCCCGAGGTCCTCGCCAAGGCTGGTGACAAGGTCGCTGCCCTCAAGGCCGCGCGGGAGGCCGGGATCCCCGTCCTGGATTCGTCGCAGCCGTCGAAGGACCCGAAGGAACTCGCCGCGTGGGCCGACGAGATCGGCTATCCCATCTTCGTCAAGGCCGTCGCCGGAGGGGGAGGCCGCGGCATGCGTCGCGTCGAGACCCGCGAGGAGTTGTCGGAGTCCCTCGCCGCCGCGATGCGCGAGGCGGATAGCGCCTTCGGCGACCCCACCGTCTTCCTGGAGCAGGCCGTCATCGGCCCGCGCCACATCGAGGTCCAGATCCTCGCGGACGCGAGCGGCGACGTGATCCACCTGTTCGAGCGTGACTGCTCCGTCCAGCGTCGCCACCAGAAGGTCGTGGAGATCGCTCCCGCCCCGAACCTTGACCCCGCGATTCGCGACGCCCTCTGTCGCGACGCCGTCAAGTTCGCGAGGAGCCTCGGCTACGTCAACGCCGGTACCGTCGAATTCTTGGTCTCCACCGAGGGCGAGCGGGCAGGGCAGCACGTATTCATCGAGATGAACCCGCGCATCCAGGTGGAGCACACCGTCACCGAGGAGGTCACGGGCGTCGATATCGTCGTCGCTCAGCTTCGGATTGCGCAGGGCGAGACGCTCAAGGACCTGGGCCTCAAGCAGGATTCGATCTCGGTCAACGGTTTCGCGATGCAGACCCGCATCACGACCGAGGATCCGTCGAACGGCTTCATCCCGGACACGGGACGGATTACGGCCTACCGGTCGCCGGGTGGCGCGGGCGTCCGGCTCGACGGAGCGACGGGTCTTGCGGGCGGACGGGTCACGGGGCACTTCGACTCGCTGCTGGTGAAGCTCACCTGCCGCGGACACGACTTCAAGCAGGCGGTCACCCGCGCTAAGCGCGCCCTCGCGGAGTTCCGTATTCGCGGCGTCACCACCAACATCCCGTTCCTGCTGGCCGTGCTGAGCGACCCTGACTTCCAGCGCGGGGGAGTGACGACGTCGTTCATCGACGAGCGCCCCCATCTCGCCCGCGCCATCCCGACGGCCGACCGCGCCACCAAGCTGCTCTCCTTCCTGGGGTACACCACCATCAACCGCCCCAACGGCGACCCGCCCGGACCCGCCACGTATCCCCGCCTCAAGCTTCCCGAGGTGAACCTCGAGAAGGAACCCCCTGCTGGCACCCGCCAACGCCTCCTCGAGCTCGGCCCGGAGAAGTTCGCGGCTGACCTTCGCGCGCAGAGGGCTCTCGCCGTCACGGAGACGACGTTCCGGGACGCCCATCAGAGCCTTCTCGCGACGCGCGTTCGAACGTTCGATCTCCTCGGCGCCGCGCGCGCGGTCGCCCGTACCACCCCCGAGCTCCTCTCCATGGAGGCGTGGGGCGGCGCGACGTTCGACGTTGCGCTTCGTTTCCTCAAGGAAAGCCCATGGCAGCGTCTCGCCGACCTTCGCGACGCCATGCCGAACATCCCGATCCAGATGCTTCTCCGGGGCAGGAACACGGTGGGGTACTCGCCGATGCCGGACGAGGTCGCCCACGCCTTCATCGAGGAGGCGACGACCTTCGGCGTCGACATCTTCCGCATCTTCGACTCCCTGAACGACGTCGAGCAGATGCGCCCTGCGATCACAGCGGTGCGCGACGGCGGGGTCGGGATCGCGGAGGCCGCCCTGTGCTATACGGGCAACCTCGCGAACCCCGCCGAGGACCTCTACACGCTCGACTACTACCTCACTCTTGCGGATTCTCTGGTCGAGGCAGGCGCGCACATCCTCGCCATCAAGGACATGGCGGGCCTGCTGCGCCCCCAAGCGGCCCACACGCTCGTGACAGCGCTTCGGGAACGCTTCGACCTGCCCGTGCACCTGCACACCCACGACACGGCCGGCGGGCAACTCGCCACCCTCCTCGCCGCCTCGGAGGCGGGCGTGGACGCCGTGGACGTCGCGAACGCGGCGATGGCGGGAACCACGTCCCAGCCGCCGATGAGCGCCCTGGTGGCCGCGCTGGAGCACACCGAACGCGACACGGGCATCTCCCTCAAGGCGTGCCAGGACCTCGAGCCGTACTGGGAGAGCGTCCGACGCCTCTACCACGCCTTCGAGAGTGGGCTTCCGGGCCCGACGGGCCGGGTATACCGTCACGAGATTCCGGGCGGGCAGTTGTCGAACCTTCGCCAGCAGGCGATATCGCTCGGGCTGGGGGACCGGTTCGAGGAGATCGAGGACATGTACGCGGGCGTCGACGCGCTTCTCGGGCGCCTCGTCAAGGTCACCCCGTCGTCGAAGGTGGTCGGCGACCTCGCCCTCCAGCTCGTGGGGTCAGGCGCCGATATCGCCGACTTCGCGGAGAACCCCGCGTCCTACGACCTTCCTGACAGCGTCATCGGGTTCCTCGAGGGGGAGCTCGGCGACCCGCCAGGAGGCTGGCCCGAGCCGTTCCGCACCAAGGCGCTGGAGGGCAGGAAGCCCGCCAAGAAGCCGCAGGAACTCACCAAAGAGGACCACGCTGCGCTCGGCAAGCCCGGCATCCGTCGGCGTCGCAAGCTCAACCACCTGCTGTTCCCCGGCCCGTCCAAGGAATACGACGAAGCAGCAAGCACGTACGGCGACGTCTCGGTGCTCGACACGTTCCACTACCTCTACGGCATCGTGCCCGGTGGGGGAGAGGAGGTCGTGATCGACGTCGAGAAGGGCGTCACGATGCTCGTCACCCTCGAGGCGGTGGGGGAGCCAGACGATCACGGCACGCGCACGCTGATCTTCAACCACAACGGCCAGATTCGCCCGGTCGTGGTGCGGGACGAGGCCGCCTCGGTCCAGGTGATCGAGCGCGAGAAGGCCGACCCTGAGGTCGCGGGCGAGATTGCCGCGCCGTTCTCTGGGGCCGTCACGCCGACGGTCGAGTTGGGCGCCAAGGTCAGCGTCGGCGACACCGTGGCCACGATCGAGGCCATGAAGATGGAGGCCGCCATCACCACCCCCGTAGCAGGGAAGGTCATGCGTGTCCTCATCCACCAGACGGAAACCCTTGCGGGTGGCGATCTGGTGATTGTCGTCCAGTAGGTCCGCCAAGGGACCTTCGTCCCCGTATGCGTCTTCCGCCGCGTAGGACGATGAAGAGGTCCAAAGGAGGCCGTCCATGAAGGTGCTAGTCGCCGTCGGATCCAAGTACGGCGCCACCAGGGAAATCGCCCAGACCATAGCGGATGTCCTTCGGGACTTCGGCTATGACGCCGTCTGGCACGATGCCCGGGACGTCGAGCACGTCGAAACCTTTGACGCCGCGATTATCGGAAGCGCCGTGTACGGCGGATTCTGGCGGCGCGACGCGTCGAGCCTTGTCCATGACCACGCCGATGAACTCCGGAAGATCCCCGTGTGGCTCTTCTCGAGCGGCCCGGTGGGTCTACCTCCGCGTCCAACGGAGCCCGCGGGGGAGGGTGACTCGCTCGTCGACGTCATCAACGCCTATGGCCACCAGATGTTCAGCGGCTATCTCAACCCCGACCGCCTCAATTTTGGCGAGCGCGCGATCATTCGCGGACTCAAGGCGTCGGTGGGGGACTACCGCGAGTGGGGCCAGGTCAAGAACTGGGCACGAGAGATCGCGCACCAACTGACCAAGATGCCGAAGCGAGCAGAGCAGCCCGCTCGGGACTAGGCGTTCGGTGCGCTAGGCGGAACGCTCAGCGCTTCTTCGATGGCGCCCGTAATCGTGGACGAATCCGGCTCTACCGCCGTGCGGAAGCGTCGAATCGTGCCGTCGCGCGCGACGAGGAACTTCTCGAAGTTCCACCGAACCTTGCCCGCATGCCCGTTGGCGTCCGCTGCCTTGGTAAGTTCCGCGAACAACGGGTGGCTGTGACGCCCGTTGACGCGGACGGTCTCGAACATCGGGAACGTGACGCCGTAGGTACGGTCGCAGAAGTCCTTGATCTTTTCGGCACTACCTAATTCCTGGAAGAACTGGTTGCTCGGGAAGCCCAGGACGGTGAATCCGCGGTCGCCATACTCCTTCTGGAGGCGTTCGAGGCCCTCGTATTGCGGCGTGAAGCCGCACCGCGACGCAACGTTGACGATGAGCTTGACGTCGCCCGCGTACTTTCCCATCGACGTCTTCTCGCCGTCGATCGTCGTCACCTCGATGTCGTCGAGGTTCACCACCGTTGCAGTACTCATGTTTAGGTCAACGTTCGGGGGAGGGTGGTTGATTCCGGGAGTGTGGGAGAGTCGTCACATGCGTACGCGTCTCGTACCCGCCGCCATCGTCGTCGCCCTGTTTCTCGCCGGCTGCTCGTCCCCCGGAGATACCCAGCCGACGGCCGCGACGACTCCCACCGTGGACCATTCCGTCCCCGCGACGGATCCCGGCGACCAGGCGGGATTCATCATCGAACGGGCGAAGCTTGCGCTAGCGGCGTACGTTGGCGACTTCGGTCTCGACACGGGGGATGCGTATTGCGATCTTCAGGACGTATACGAAGCCATCGAGTTCGACAACGTCACGGTGACGAACAACGCCAACGCCGCGACGGGGGCGCTGAATCAATCGCCCTACGACCCCGACGCTCTCGCAGCCGTCAACGATGCCGGGATCACCCTGTGGGGACTCGCTACCGTACGCGCGATGCTAAATGACCGGCTTCTTCCCCTGATCGACGACCCGGAGGCGGCATCCGCTATGGCCTTCGTCAGCGATATGAACAATGAGGTGTCGATCCCGACGGGAAAGATGCTCGCAGAAGCGACGTCCGCTCGCGATCTTGCGTTGTCCTTAACCGCATTCCTCGCGACCGATGCGTCTCAGATGTACGCCGAAGGGCAAGTGGACGCGTACACGGTCCTGAACAGTTACCGCGACCAACGCTGCGCATAATCCGGGTTCCGGGGGAGTGCCGTTCGCCTACAGGGAACCCTCTCGCCCCCGTCCAAACTGACATAATGTCCATTATCGGCGTTAACATGAACGAGTTGCGTTGGATATGCGGACCCTTCTCGACGAGTTTCCGGTGTCCGCCTAGGTATCGGGCACTCACGAGCCTCGTGTCAGTCCCGATCGATACGATCGCGGGATGCACGCCATTGAACGAGGGTCAGGCACGCCTCTTGTCCTTCTCCACGGGTTGGGAGTCGATCACCGTCTACTGCTGCCACTTGACCCAGCGATAGAAGCCGTCGGCGGGTGGCACCGCATCTACCTCGACCTTCCGGGCCACGGGCAAAGCCTCGCAGGCGGTGTGGAGAGCACGGCGGATGTCATCGCTGGGGTTGAAGAGGAGATCCGCACCAGAGTGGGCGAACAACCGTTTGCTGTCTTGGGAAGCTCCTTCGGCGGGATGATCGCCAGGAGCGTCGCGCACGACTTCCGGGATCAGGTGCTCGGACTCGCGACCCTCGCCTCCGTGCACATCTCTGCCCTTGGAGACTGGGACCTGCCCGAGCGGGCGGTGCTACGGGAAGACCCGGCGGTGGTGCGTGACCTTGGCGAAGTTGGCGAGATGTATGCAGAGATGGCCGTGGTCCAGACACCCGACAACGCGCGAGCCTTTGTCGAGCATGTCCATCCGGGGTTGATGTCCGTCGACAAAGAGGTGTTTGATCGCATCCTCGAGAAATATGCTCTCGCCGAGGAGCCTGAGGAGGTTTCCCCTGCTCCGTTCACGCAGCCGGGACTGTTCATCTCAGGGCGACAGGACCATGTCGTCGGCTACCGGGATGCATGGACCCGGATCGAGCACTATCCACGCACAACCTTCGTGGTGCTCGATGCGGCCGGGCACAACGTACTCTTCGACCAGCCCGCCATCACGGCAGCGTTGGTGACGGATTGGTTACAACGCGTGGCTGGCGAGCAATAGACCGACGGATGGCCCCAGACAGTCACGCTCCAGGTCGCCTACTCATCGTCCTTGAATGCGACGGTGGACCAATCAACTCATCGTTCATCAACACGACGTGTTACCAGTTGGATCATGCCGTTCCCGCGCGCGAAACCGCCGGCGCCGGTATCGTTCGATCCAACGGGGATCCGTTTGGTCGCGGATCCGAACCTGCGGCCTGCGTATCCTCGAGGAGGCAACTATGGCGACGACCGGACGCCTAATTCGGGGCGCCATCGTGGCGGTGCTGGTCGCCGGGGCTCTTTCCGCCTGTTCAACATCCGAGATCACCGTCTCAAGTTCCGGAGCCGCAAACCCCGACCTGGCATCACCTGAGGTCACTCTCCCCGACCCGGTATCGACTGAGGTCACTTTCCCCGACCCGGCACTGCGTTCGTGTATGGAAGATGCCCTCGGATTGTCTCCTGGGGAGCCGATCACCCGGGGGCACATGGAAGCCCTCACCTGGATTCTGACGTGTCGGCAAATGGGCATCGTATCCCTCACCGGGCTGGAAGCCGCCACCAACCTCACCGGGCTTGTGGTAGACGGCAACCAGATTATGGATGTGACGCCCCTCGCCGGTCTCACCAACCTCGACACGCTCTACTTGAGCGAAAACCAGATTGTGGACGTGTCGCCTCTCGCCGGTCTCACCAACCTCACCACGCTTCTTCTATCGGGCAACAGGATTGAGGATGTGACGCCCCTCGCCGGTCTCACGAACCTCACCGACCTCTTCTTGATCGAAAACCAGATTGTGGATGTGACGCCCCTCGCCGGTCTCACCAACCTCACCACGCTTCTTCTCTACGACAATCAGATTGTGGATGTGTCGCCTCTCGCCGGCCTCACCAACCTTGACATTCTTGAGATGTACGACAATCAGATTGTGGATGTGTCGCCTCTCGCCGGTCTCATCAACCTAAGGGTGCTTCTCCTGGACGGGAATCAGATTGTGGATGTGGCGCCTCTCGCTGGCCTCACCAACCTCACCTCGCTGAATCTGGAGGGCAATCCCGTGACAGATCTGTCCCCGCTAGATGTTCTGAAGGACACCTACATCAGCTTCTGAAGGCTTGTAGGCGCGCGGGAACGCTAAGTGTTCAACCCGATCGAGGGGCTTGTCAGAAACGCGACAGCTGCTGGCAACTCATCGCCCCTTCACCACGACGCGTTCCCAGACCTCGGCAACGTGCCAGAAGGCGCGACCTAGGATGTAGCGCATCCGTTTCAGTCACGCGTCGGGACTTCGAATGCCCCTTCCCGGGGAACAATCCGCGCCTGCGCGGCGTTCAATCAGTCAGACGGGCGCGTAGGCCCGTGTTTGTGTAAAGGGAGGATCCCATGGCGGATCGCGCACTTCGAGGCATGCGCCTCGGCACGCAGAGCATGGAAACGACCCTCGGCGCTGAACTGGCCGAGCGTCGCGAGGTCACGTACGACTGCCCGAACGGGCACGTCACCACCATGCCGTTCTCGGTTGAGGCCGACGTTCCCAGCGTGTGGGACTGCCACTGCGGAGCCGTCGCGCTCCTCAGGTTCGGCGACGCACCCGACCTCAAGGCTCAGCGTCACGTTCGCACGCACTGGGACATGCTCCTGGAGCGTCGCAGCATCCCCGAGCTTGAGGATCTTCTCAACGAGCGTCTGGAACTCCTGCGGGCGGGCCGCGTCGGCGCGTAGTCGCCGTGTGACCCCAGGCCGACTCTGTCGGCCTACGTCTCGCGCTCTCCGGGCCGCGTCTTCTTGGCGCGGCTCCTGAACGGCCGCGCGAACCCCCAGAAGAACACCTTGATGAACGCCTCGCGGATGATTCCGCCACTCATCTTGGACACGCCCTGGACGCGCTCCACGAACTCGATGGGCACCTCCACAACCGTCGCGCCCTCGCGCAGCGCGCGCAGCGTCATATCCACCTGGAATCCGTACCCCTGCGAATCCACCGACGCGAGGTCGATCGCCCGTAGCGTGGACGCGGTGTACGCGCGGAAACCCGCGGTCGCGTCACGCACGCCGAGGCCCAGCCACAGCCGCACGTAGCGGTTCGCCCAGACGCTCAGCAACTTGCGCGAACGCGGCCAGTTCACCACCGACCCGCCCGGCACCCAACGGGAGCCGATCACGAGGTCGTACTTCCCCGGCCCCTCCCCCACCTTCGCGAGAAGATCGGGAAGCTGGTGCGCCTGGTGGGACCCGTCGGCGTCCATCTCGACCAGGGCGTCGTACCCGCGCTCGAGGCCCCACGCGAAGCCCGCCCGGTACGCCGCGCCCAGCCCCGCCTTGCCCGGCCGGTGCAGCACATGCACGTGAGGGTCAGCTGCCGCCTGAGCGTCTGCCCACTCCCCCGTCCCGTCAGGCGAGTTGTCGTCGGCGATCAGGATGTTGACGTCGGGCGCGTGGGTTCGCACGCCCGCCAACTGGACCGGCAGCGACTCGCGTTCGTTGTACGTCGGGATGATCACGAGCGTGTTCATCAGTCCCACTCCCATCGGCCTCGAAGCGACAGCAGCCATCTCGCAAGCCACAGCGCCACTGGGGCAACAAGGAACAGGAACGCGAGTATTCCGCCGACCGCCATGGCCGGCGTGCCCGACGTACGCAGCGGAACCTCGCGAGCGAGGTGCTCCGCGGTAAAGAGGGCCGTCTTGGCGACCACCGATCCGTCGGGCGCGATGAATCCGCTCACCCCGACCGTCGAGACCTGGATGGTCGCGCGTCCCGTCTCGATCGCCCTGAGGCGCGTCATCGCGAACTGCTGCTCGGACTCGTTCGTGAGCCCGAACGTCGCGTTGTTCGTCTGAACCACCAGGAGCTCCGCCCCGGCCCGCGTCGACGACCGGACGATCGGGTCGTACACCACCTCGAAGCAGATCACGTCGCCCACGGGCACGTCGCGCCCCAGCCGCTCCGACGGCAGGGTGACCAGGCCGACGCCCGTGCCGGGAAGCATGTCCACGGTCAGGCGCGACGCGGCGGCGCTGACCTTCTCCGCAAGCGCGCGCAGCGGCAGGTACTCCGCGAAGGGCGCGGGGTGCTGCTTCGTGTACGTGTCGATGACCTCGCCGGACGTCGACCACAGCAGCGCCGTGTTGTACCGGCCGTTGACGGGTCGGTAATCGTTCGTGCCCAGAAGGATCGGTGCGCCGACGGCCACCGCAGCGTCCGTCACGATGGCGGCGGACGTCGCGTCGGTACGGGGGTCGATATCGACGGAGTTCTCCGCCCAGACGACGAGGTCCGGCGTCCACGGCAGGTCCGGGATCATCCGCATGGTCTCGTCGGCGTGGTTCTGGGTCACGAGCCGGGCCTGCTCGAACGAGTCGAGGCCGAGGTTGGGGACGTTTCCTTGAACCATGCCGACGCGCAGGGTCCCGTCCTCCGCGGCGGTGTCGAGCGGGATGACGAGGCCGACGAGGTAGACCGCCACCATTCCGGCCACGGCGATCGCGGGCAGGACGACGCGGCGGCCGCGAACAGCCTCGAACGCGAGGCCGAGGGCTCCTCCCGCGACGGCGACGGCGAAGGAGACGAGCGGGGCGCCGCCGAGCCATGCGAGGGCCGCGACCGGCGTGTCGAGCTGGGAGAAGGCCAGGCGGCCCCACGGGAACCCGCCGTACGGAACGATCGAGCGGAGCTGTTCGGCGGACACCCACAGCATCCCGAACACGAGCGGCTCCGCCCACAGGCGCCCCTTGATGACCTCGCGCGTACGCACCCAGCACCATGCCGCCACGGCAAGGGCGATCGCGAGGGATTCGAACACACTGAGCACAACCCAGGGCACTATGCCGGTAGAGACATCGATCCACCACAACTGGGGCAAGAAGAACGCCGTACCAGAGACGACGCCGAGCCCGAATCCGCCGCGCACGCTCGCGTGTTCCACCGACCACCAGAGGATGGCGAGGCCCACGGGTGCGGCCCACCACAGGTTCGCCGTGGGAAAGGCGAGGTTGACGGTCCAGCCGCCGATCGCTGCGAGGGCGATATTCCTGAGCGATTGCCTGCGCGTCGTCGCGCCCTTCGCCCTCCGCCGCCTCGCCACCCGCTCAGACTACGCGAGGGGTACCGCGTCGAAGGTCAGTACGCGACGATTCCACGCCGCATCGACGTGACCGCAGATTGGGCCCTCCGCCGCAACTCGTCGTTCGGCGCCGCGCGTGCCACCTGCTCGAGCACGTCGATCACCTGCTTGAACCACCGCACCATATCCCCTGGCGCGAGTTCGGTGCCCCTCAGGACCGCGTCGAGGTTCTTCCCTTGGGCCCACGCGTGTACCGGGCCGACGATCCCCCACTGCGGGGCATCGAGTCGGGGGAGGCGGTGCTGGGTGTGGAGCTCGTCGACGCGGGACCACACGCGAACCGTCTCCCGTAGCGCCAGGCCGAGCGGGCCCGTCGGCCCCTGGGGGATGCGGGGCGAGCGATCGTCCTCGTCGCGTCGTCCCTGGTAGACGAGGCTGGAGACGGCGGCCGCGAGGCCGGGCGCGCCCAGGCCGCCCCACACCCCGGTACGCAGGCATTCGGCGATCGCGAGATCGTTCTCCGAGTAGATGGTGCGGAGCATCACGCCGCTCTCGGTCGGCTCGAGGTCTTCGCCACTCCCCTGCAGGTAGCCGAGCTCGACAAGCACGGCGCAGCGTCGATCGAATATCCGGGCGATGGAACCCGTCTCGCGGGAGATTTCGCCTGCCAGACGATCGCGGTCGCGGAGGGATCGGAAGTAGCGCTCCGCCCAGCGGGCGTGGTCTTCGCGATCCGGACACTGGTGGCACGGGTGCGCCCGCATGGCGCGCCGGGCGTCCTCGAGCTCCGCCTCCGAGCCCCCGGCACGCACCGGGCCCTTGCGCGTGGGGACCTTGGCCGGCGCGAACTCGCCGCTCTTCGCCGCGAGGACCGAGGCAAGGTCGCGCCGTGCAGGTGCCTTCCGCGCGTCGAACTTCTTCGGCACGCGTAGCTCGCCAACCTCCTCGAAACCCTGGTGGAGATCGGCGGGGCTGAGGCGGAACGACCGGGCCTCGGTGGTCACAAGGACCGGTCGCGGATGGTCGCTCTTGTCCGGAGCTGTCACTACGGCGAGGCCCTTGCGCTTGCCGCCGAGGATGCGAATCACGGACCCCGCGCGCAGGGCGCGCACCGCGTTCGCCGTCGCGTCCTGGCGGTCGCGCGTCTTCGCGCGCGAGTCGGATTTCTGCAGCTGGGTGATGCGATTGCGGAGGCCCGCGTATTCCATGAAATCGCCCCGGTCGCACGCCGCGGCATCGCGGTACCCCTGCAGAACGCCGTCGATCTCCTTGACCCGCCGCGCCTGGGAGACGACCGCGCGGTCCGCCTGGTACTGCGCGAACGACATCTCCAGCACCTGACGCGCCTTCGTCACGCCGGAGCGCGCCACCAGGTTGAGCGCCATGTTGTAGGACGGCTGGAAGCTGGAGATCAGCGGGTACGTGCGCCGCGAGGCGAGGCGGCCCAGCACCTCGGCGTCGAACCCCACGTGCTCGACGACGACCGCGTGCCCCTCGACGTCGATCCCCCGGCGTCCCGCGCGGCCCGTGAGCTGCGTGTACTCCCCCGCCGTCAGGTCCTTGTGGCTGTCCCCGTCCCACTTGACGAGCTTCTCCAGCACCACGGAGCGCGCGGGCATGTTGATGCCGAGCGCGAGCGTCTCGGTCGCAAACACCACCTTGATCAATCCGGCGGTGAAGAGTTCCTCCACCACCTCCTTGAACAGCGGGATCATGCCCGCGTGGTGAGCAGCGACGCCCGCCTCCAGGTGGTCGCGCCAGTGCACGTAGCCGAGCGCGCCAAGGTCCTCGCCGCTCATCCCCGCGCATCGGGCCTCGATCACGTCCGCGATCTTTCGCTTCTCCTCCGGCGTGGTCAGCGCGATGCCAGCCGAGCGCACCTGGTCCACGGCGTCGTCGCAGCCCGCGCGCGAAAACACGAAGACGATCGCGGGCAAGAGCCCGTCCTGGTCGAGCACGTCGACGACGGCGAAGCGGGGCGGGCTTCGCCTGCCCGGCGGCCGACGCCCGGGCCGGGCCGCGCGGTTGCCTCGCGCGGCGTTGTAGTGATGAACATCGTGGCGTTGGCGCCGTACGAGCGCCTCGAGCTCGGGGTTGAGGCGGGGATTCGGTCCGGGGTGGGCCGGATCCACGCCCGGCGAATAGAGGTCATAGAGGCCCTCGCGCAGCAGCACGTGCGGCCACAGGGGCACCGGACGCGTCTCGCTGACGATCACGGCGGTGTTGCCCCGCACCTCGTCGAGCCACGCCCCGAACTCCTCCGCGTTCGACACGGTGGCGCTCAGCGCGACGATGAGGGTGCTCGGGGCGAGGTGGACGATCACTTCCTCCCAGACGCTGCCCCGGAACCGGTCCGCGAGGTAGTGCACCTCGTCGAGCACCACGACGCCGAGCCGGTCGAGAGCGCGCGAGCCAGCGTAGATCATGTTGCGGAGCACCTCGGTGGTCATCACCACGATGTCCGCGTCGCCGTTGATGGAGGTGTCTCCCGTGAGAAGCCCGACGGCCGCGGCCCCGTGAACCGCCTGGAGCTCCCGGAACTTCTGGTTCGACAGCGCCTTGATCGGCGTCGTGTAGAACGACTTCTCGCCGCGCTCGCGCGCGTGCCGAACGGCGAACTCCCCCACGACGGTCTTGCCGGCGCCCGTGGGAGCAGCCACGAGGACGGAGCGCCCGTCCTCTACAGCCTCGCACCCCTGGATCTGGAACGGATCGAGGGGGAACGGAAGGGTCTCCGCAAACGCGCGGAGCGCGGGATGCGCGGTTCGGTTCCGGGCCGCCCGGTAACGTTCCGCGGGCGAATCGTCCATACCGTCGAGGCTACGGGATGCGAGCCCCAAGAACGCGCAGCGCCCGAGGCGCGATCGTGATGTGCAGCGGCTCGGGCCCGACGAGTTCCCCGTCGGCGAACGCTGCGGGAAGCTTGGCGCCCTCGTCCGACTGGACGATCTTGACCTCCTTGACGGAGCGGATGGTGATGCGCGGGTCCTTCACGTGCGACCCGTCCTTCAGCTTCGGAAAGAGCTGAAGGATTCCCGCCCGGGAGACGTCCTCGGCCGTGACGACCTCGAAGACGCCGTCGTTCACCTTCGATTCGGGCGAGATGATGAGACCCCCGCCGAAGACGGTGGTGTTCGCGACGGCGACGAGGGTCGCGGCGCCCTGCCAGCGCTTGCCGTCCGCCGTCACCTTGACCCCGTACGGACGGAATCGGGGAACCTCGCGGAAGGTCGCGACCTTGTACTTCAGCGGGCCCTTGGGCCATGTCAGGTTGGAGGCGTACGACGCGACGGCGGCGTCGATGCCGGCTGAGAGCACGCACGTGAAGTAGCGCGGGTCGCCCGGCTCGCCGACGCCGTGCCCGGTCACCTTTCCAAGGTCGACGGCCGTCACGTCGCCCATGAGGCCCTCGTGGATACGCTCCGCAGCCGCCTCGATGTCGAGTAGGGGAAGGCCGTAGCTGTACGCGGCGTCGTTTCCGGAGCCCGCCGCGATGATTCCGAGGGGAAGGTCCTTGCGCTCGGCGCAGATCTGGGCGCCCAGGTGCACCATTCCGTCGCCGCCCACCACCACGAGCGCGTCGAGATGCTTGCGCGCCTTCATCGCGGCTTCGAACGCGCTCGACCAGGAGCCGTGGCTAAGGTCGCGAACCTTGTGCCCGCGTGCAGCGAGGGCGGCGAGGGCCTCGCGTCCCCATCGAAGACCCCGCCCGGATCCGGACGTCGGGTTGGTGATCACTCCGATGGTGTGGCTCATGCCTCCGCCTTTCGCCGCGTGCGTCGGCGAAGGGCGCCGATGCCTATGGCGCCAAAGTATAGGGCCGTCATCGGAATGGCCAGCACGAGCATGGACAGCGCGTCTGCCGTCGGGGTCGCGATCGCGGCGAAGAGGAAGATGATGATGACGGCCCAGCGCCAGCTCTTGAGCCACACGCGTGGCGGCACCACGCCGAGCCAGCTCAGCCCCACCATGATGACGGGGAAGACGAATCCCAGCGCGAAAGCGACGAGCATCCGCATCACGAACGTCAGGTACGTGCGGGCGTCGATGAGGTTCGTCGCGTGCTCGGGGACGAACGTGGTGAGCAGCTCGACGGCCTTAGGAAGCAGGATCGACCCGACGAAAATGCCGATCGCGAACAGGGGTACGGCGGCGCCGAGGAATCCCAGCGTGTACCGCTTCTCGCGCTTCTTGAGGCCAGGGGCGACAAACGCCCATATCTGATAGAGCCACCACGGCGAGGAGAGAATCACCCCGAGGAAGACGGCGACTTGAAGCTTGAGGTCGAGGGCCGTGGCGACGCCGGAGAAGTTGATGGAGACGGCGGCGTCGCGCTTGGCCGCGACGTCGAGGATGGGTTGCTGGAGAAGCGCGAAGGTTCGGTCGAAGAGGAACCATCCACCGATCGCCCCGGCCGCGATGCCCGCGGCCGCGAGCAGCACACGCCGTCGCGCTTCGACCAGATGGTCGCGCAGGGGCATGCGCCTGTCGGGATTGCGCCTAGTCACGCGCCTTGCCGTCGCCGGGTTTTTGCGGAGCCTCGCCGGTCGCGTCGTCGGTGTCCGAGGTGGCCTCGCCCTTCACCTCGTCGCGGAGAATACGAAGCGATTTGCCGACGCTACGCGCGACGCTCGGGAGCTTCGGCAAACCGAAGATGCCGACCACGACGACCGCAATGACGATCCATTCCCAACCGCGGAAGTTTCCCACGCGACGCTCCCTTCGCTCGTTCGTTGAGTCTACCCACCCGGGCGGTCGTCACCCCGCAGCGAGCACGGCCTCCGCCGATTCGCGCAGGGCGTCACGCAGGGCCGCAGGCTCCACGGCGACGAGGTTTGGCGCGACAGCAAGCAACCTGGCGACCACGACGGCGGGGTTGGCCACTCCGAACGACGCGACGACGTCGTCCCCCTCCTCGCGAAGCTTGACGCCGGGGAAGCTCTCGAACGCCCATCGGGCGGCTCGCTTCACGCGAACCGTCGCGGAGTACGCGGGTTCGAGCGTGAAACCCTTCGGCGCGCGAGGCGCGGTCGCAATGGGCGAGTCCGTCGCCTCGGCCGCGTCGATGCGGTCGAGTCGGAGCGTACGGTAGTCGTTCGCCCTGCGGCAGAAGCATTCGACGTAGCCGACGCCGTCGACCGTCACGAGCCGGTGTGGCTCGACCACGCGCTCGGTTTTGCGATCCTGGGCGTCGACGTACGCGACGGCGACCGCGACCTTCTGGTCGATCGCGGTGCGCAGCGTCTCGACGACTCCCGCGTCCACCGCACTCGACGCGATCACCGTCACGGGGTTCGCGTCCGCAACGGCCGCTCCCAGAGCCTCCAGGGCGCCCTGAGCGGCCTCCGGGGCGGTTCCTGAGGCGATCATCGAGGCTAGGGCCCCCATGAGCGCTACGGCCTCTCCCGGCGCGAGGCGGACCTGGCGCACGCCCTGCGAGTTGACGAGGCGGGCGATCCCCTGGTCGTACGCGAATCCGTCGAAGTCCAGAAGGTCGGTCATGCTGTAGCCGGGGAGCCCCGCGCACCAGAGTGTGTCGATGTCGTGGCGGATGGTCTCGGCTGGCACGCCGAAGTGGTGCCCCAGCTCGTCGAAGGTCGCCTCGCCGTGTTCCTCGAGGTGCGTGACGATCCCGAGCAGGCGCGTGAGGCGCGGAACGGCGCGTTCAGCCACGGGCCACCGCCGATGCTGCCTCGGCGTGGGCGCGGACATCGGCCCCGAGATCCCTCGGCTCGAGGACGCGGGCGGCGCCGCCGAGCGCCAGGATCTCGTCTCGCAGCGCCTCCGTGTCGCTGTAGGGCACGTCGAAGACGTCCCACTCCCCCTCCGTGCCGACAAACGTCCCCCTGCGCCGTAGGGCGTGTCCCGACTCCGCGCGAAGACCCACGCGGGCGTTGAGCGTCGGGACCTCCTGTTCGAGCGCGATTCCTGCGATGTCGCTGGGGGCCGAGAAGGCCCCGCGCTCCCCTACCGGGCGTATCGCGCCCTCGATCCGGCTGAGTCGGTAGGTCCGCGCCTCGCCCCGCTCGCGATCGTGACCGATGAGGTAGAGCCGACCGCCGCGGACCACAAGGCGCCACGGTTCCACCGTGCGGTCCGCCCTGCCCGACGCCGCGGACGAATACGTGAAGGAGACGGCTTGGCCGTCGGCGATGGCCTGGGCGAGCGCGGGAGCCGCGTCCGCACCCTCCGTGGATCGGGCCGCGAGGTGAACCGAAGCCTCCTCGCCGCGAGGCATCGAGGACGATATCTTGACGAACGCGCGCCGCGCGTCCGTCCCGAGCGCCGCGCTTTGCCAGTACTCCGACGCGACGGCGAGCACCGCGCGTTCGACGGGGGTGAGGTCGATCGGGGGCATGGACGCGTCGCCCGTGTCGATCACGTAGCCGATATCGTCGCCGTGGGTCGCGTCGACAACGGTGCGAAGAGGAACGCCGATGCGGCGAAGGTCTTCCTTGTCGCGCTCAAACATCCGCTCGAACGCGGCAAGGCGCCTGCGCGCCTCGTCCTTCGAATCCCCCGGGCGCTCCGCGTCGTATCCCGCGACGGTTGCCCGAATCTCGGCCCGCGTCATGCGGCCCCGCGCGTGGCTGAGCGCGATGATGAGGTTGAGAAGCCGCTCGGCGGCGTCCGGTTCCGGCATCACACCCTGCAGGCAAGCAACTCGGTCACAAGGATGGCGCGTGCGCCCGCCGCGTACAGGTCGTCCATGACGTGGTTCATCTCGCCCCGCGGCACAAGGACGCGCACGGCTGACGATGAGGATTCGTGCAGCGACGTCACCGTCGGAGCCTCGTACCCTGGCGTGATGGCGATGGCCGCCTCAAGGTTCTCCGCGGACACGTCGTAGTCGAGGAGCACGTACTGGCGCGCCATGAGAACACCGCGCAGACGTCCCGTGAGCGTCGCGACCTCCTTCTCCGGCGTGTCGGGGCGGCGAATGAGGATCGCCTCGGATTTGAGGATCGGGTCGCCGAAGATCTCGAGTCCAGCGGCGCGAAGCGTCCCGCCTGTCGACACGACGTCCGCCACGACGTCAGCCACGCCAAGACGCACCGACGATTCGACGGCGCCGTCGAGGCGCACGACCTCGGCCTCAACCCCGAACGTCGCGAGGTGGTTCTGCACGAGGCGCGGGTACGACGTCGCGACCCTGCGGCCTGCGATCTGCTCGATCGATGAGACGGTGGACGGCGCGGCCGCGTAGCGGAACGTGGAGCCGCCGAACCCGAGCTCGAGGTGTTCGATGGCCTCCGCGCCGGAGTCGAGGAGGAGGTCGCGGCCGGTGATGCCTGCGTCCACCGTCCCCAGGCCGACGTAGACGGCGACGTCGCGCGGGCGAAGGTAGAAGAACTCCACCTCGTTGCGCTGATCCACGAGGATGAGGTCGCGCGTGTCGCGGCGCTGCCGGTACCCGGCCTCGCTCAGCAGCGTGATGGCCGGTTCGGACAGGGAGCCCTTGTTGGGGACAGCGATTCTCAACACGTCATTCCTCACAGATAGCGTTCAACGTCGCGAAGCGAGAGGCCCTTGGCGATCATCATCACCTGGGCGTGATAGAGCAGCTGGGAGATCTCCTCGGCCGCTTCGGCATCCGACTGGAACTCGGCAGCCATCCACGCCTCTGCTGCCTCCTCGACAAGCTTCTTGCCGATCGCATGCACGCCGGCGTCCAGGAGTTCCACCGTGCGCGATCCCTCCGGGCGCTCGCTCGCGCGCCGGCTCAATTCGTCGTATAACTCGTCGAACGTTTTCACGTCGCCCAGCCTACGGGAGCGCGCACGCATACGCGCGGCGGCGCAGAGGGGTTCGCCAGAATTAGAGGTTCGCGAGAATCCGCGCGGTCGCGATCGCGGCCTGCGTCGCCTCGGCGCCCTTGCTCTCGCGCGATCCGGGCAGCCCGGCCCGCGCCAACGCCTGGGTCTCGTCGTCGCACGTGAGGACCCCGAACCCCACGGCGACCTTCTCGGAGCGGGAAACGTCCGTCAGTCCGCGCGTGACCGAACCGCTCACGTACTCGAAATGCGGGGTGTCGCCCCGGATGACGACGCCAAGGGCGACGATGGCCGTCGCGCCTTTCGCCGCGAGGGCGGAGGCGACAGCCGTGAGTTCGAAGCAGCCGGGCACCCGGGTGAGGCGATAGGTGGCGCCAGCTGCCTCACACGCACCGACCGCGCCCGCGACAAGGCCGTCCATCACCTGGGTGTGCCACTGCGCGGCAACGATCTCGACCACCATGCCCGTGCCGTCGGCAACGAGGCTCGGCGCGCCCGAGCCGCTCACTCGTCGGCGTCCTCAAGGTGTCCCATGCGGACCACCTTAGTGCGGCGGTAGAACTCGTTGTGCGGGTTGCCTCCGACGTGGTGGGGCATACGTTCGACGATCTCGATCCCGCTCGCGCGGAGGCCCTCGACCTTCGCGGGGTTGTTCGTCAGCAGGCGGACGGACGTCAGGCCGAGGTCGTGAAGGATCGCTGCCGCGGCCCCGTATTCGCGCCGATCGACGGGAAGCCCCAGTTCGGAGTTCGCGTCGACGGTGTCGAGGCCGTCGTCCTGGAGCGCGTACGCCTGGATCTTGTTGATGATCCCAATGCCTCGGCCCTCGTGGCCCGTCATGTAGATCACCACCCCACCCTCGCGGGCGACCGCCTCGATCGCGGAGTCGAGCTGAGGCCCGCAGTCGCAGCGAAGCGACCCGAAGGCGTCGCCCGTGAGGCACTCGGAATGCACGCGGACGATCGGCACGGTACCGGGCCGCGTCGGCGCGACGAGGGCGATCAGTTCGTCTCCCGTCCGCTCGTCCCTGTACCCCCGAATACGAAGGTCTCCGTGCTCGGTGGGCAGATCGGCCTCGCCGCTGAACGTCACACGGTGCGGCTGGGCATACGTCTCCGCGGGAAGATCCCCGCGGTGACGGCGGAACTTGACGATGTCGGCGATGGTCAAGAGAGTGAGCCCTTCCTGGTCGGCGAGGGTACTCGCATCGCCCAGGCGCATCATCGTGCCGTCGTCGTTCACCAGTTCCGCCAACGCTCCCACGGGTTCAAGCCCCGCAAGGCGGCACAGGTCGACGCAGGCCTCCGTGTGTCCAGGCCGATGCAGTACTCCTCCTGGAACAGCGCGGAGGGGCAAAACATGCCCGGGCCGGATCACATCGTGGGACGTCGCGTCGGGGTTCGCTAGCACCGTGAGCGTTCGGTGGCGGTCCGCGGCCGAGATACCCGTCGTCACGCCGGATGCCGCGTCCACCGAGACGGTATACGCGGTGCGCCTGGGGTCCTGACTGGCCGGGACCATGAGAGGCAACGCGAGGGCGTCTGCGCGCTCGGCTGGCATGGGCGCGCAGAGGTATCCACTCGAGTGACGGATCGCCCAGGCGACCCATTCCGTCGTGGTCGTCTGCGCCGAAAGGATGAAGTCGGCCTCGTTCTCGCGATGCCTGTCGTCCGCGACGAGCACGGGTTTGCCCGCCCTAAGGTCCTCCAGTGCCTTCTCTACGCGGGCTACCGCGTCCCGCGTACTCCGCTCCCGTGTCACGTAGCGCCGCCGACGAATCGCTCGATGTACTTGGCCAACACATCCACCTCGACGTTGACGCGGTCGCCGACGGCGAGGCCGCCGAGAATGGTGTCGGTCAGCGTCGTGGGGATGAGCGAGACGGTGACGTCCCGGCCGTCGAGGCCCGCCGCTGTCAAGGACACGCCGTCGAGGCAGATTCGAGCCCTTGGGAACCACGTATCGCGCGATCGACTCGGGGACCGTGAACGTGAGGTCGTCCCACTCGGGCGCGGAGTCGCGCTTGACGAGCGTCGCCACGCCGTCGACGTGGCCCTGGACCATGTGCCCGCCCAGGCGCCCGTCCGCCCGCATCGCTCGCTCGAGGTTGACCTTCATGCCGGGCTTGGCGTCGCCCAGCGTCGTGGTTTCGCGGGTGACGCGCATGACGTCGGCGACCCAGGCGTCGTCCAGCCGACGCGCAACGGTGAGGCACACGCCGTTCACCGCGACGGACTCTCCGTGCTGGAGGTCGTGGCCGAATCCGGGGGATGTGATGGTGATCTGCGCCTGGGCGCCCGCGTCCTCGACAGCGGTGATCGTTCCCGTCGCCTCTACGATGCCGGTGAACATGTCATCCTCTCCGTTGTGGCCGACCGACGATGAGCGTATCGGCCCCCAGACTGAGCGTCCTCACGTCCGCTAGGCGCAACGCGTCGTCCATGCTGTGGATTCCCAGACCCGCGACCACTCCCCTGCCGTCGCCGAGCAGAACGGGCGCGACATAGGCGTGGACCTCGTCGACAAGGCCGTTGCGCAGGAACGCCGAGTTCACGGTCGCGCCGCCCTCGACGATCACGGTGCGGATCTCGCGATCCTGGAGCTCCTTGAGGACGACGCTGGGGTCGTGGGTCCAGACCTGAATAGCGTTGTCGTCACGCCAGAATTGCTTCCCCGTGGTGTCGCGTTTACCCATCGCGACGCGAAGCGGCTGATGCCCCTGCTCGGCACCGCCCGGTCGCGCGGACAGCGTCGGGTCGTCCGCGATGAGCGTGCCCGTACCGACAAGGATCGCGTCCGCCTTCGCGCGCTCGCGGTGGGCGTGCTCACGTGCCTCCTCGCCCGTAATCCAGAAGCTCGAGCCGTCGGCCGCGGCGATCCGGCCGTCCAGCGTGACGGCGGTCTTCAGAATGACGAATGGGCGCCCCTCGGTGAGCGCGTGCAGGAAGTGCTCGTTGAGCCGCTCGGCCTCGTCCGATGGCTCGTGCGAGACGTCGACCCCGCGCGAAGCGAGCACGTCCGCGCCGCCGCCGGAGGCCTCCCCCGGGTCCGACACGGCGTAAACGACGCGCGCGATCCCGGCTTCGACGAGCGCGTCAACGCAGGGCCCGGTGCGGCCCACGTGCCGGCAGGGCTCGAGCGTCACATAGGCGGCCGCGCCCTCCGTGCTTCTCCCCGCGCCGCGGCGTCCGCAATCGCGGCGACCTCCGCGTGGGCGGTCCCCGCGCCGCGATGGATTCCTTCGCCGATCACGGCCCCGGACGCGTCGAGGATGACGCAGCCGACGCGCGGGTTGGGGCCGAATTCAGGCCCGTCTTTGGCGAGGTCGATCGCGCGCGACATGGCGCCTTCGGGCGTCAGCGCGCCGCCCTCAGCCCCTTTCGCACTAGTCACGATTCGACGTCGCCAATTCTCGTAGCGCGGCGATCTCGGCTCCGCGATCCTCGGCCCCGTACACAGCGGAGCCCATCACGAGCATGTCCGCACCCGCCCCCACCACTCGAGCGATTGTCTCTCGGGTGACCCCGCCGTCGGCCTCAAGCCAGATCTCGGCGCCGACCTTGCGGGCTTCCTCCCGGAGGACCTGGAACTTTTCGAGTGTCGATTCGACCATCTCCTGGCCCCCGAACCCGGGCTCCACCGTCATGACGAGGACCATGTCGAACTCGCCAAGGTAGTCGAAGAGCGGCTCGACGGGGGTGCCGGGTTTCACGGCGACGGCGGCGCGCACGCCCGCGGCGCGCAGTTCGCGCGCGATACGTACGGGAGCCGCGGCGGCCTCGAGGTGGAAGGTCACGGACGATGCCCCCGCGTCGGCGTACTGGATCGCCCAGCGATCAGGGTCGTCGACCATGAGATGGGCGTCGACGGGAAGGGGAGACACCTGGGCGACCCTAGAGAAGATGGGCAACCCGAGGGTCATGTTCGGAACGAAGTGCCCGTCCATGACGTCGACGTGCAGCCAGTCTGCGGACGCGACCTCCGCGATTTCGGACTCAAGATTCGCGAAATCGGCGGCGAGGATGCTCGGTGCGATCTGGATGCCCATGCATCGACCCTACTGCGCCGATGGGGGGCGATAAGGGGACTTCAGCAGTGCGAGAAACATGGAGTCAGTGCCGTGCGCGTGCGTCCACATCTGCACGTCGGGGCCCACTCCCCACTCCTCGGGCTGGGTACCCGTCGTTGCGGCGACGTACGTCCGCGTATCGAGGCGCTCCACTCCGTGCCCCGACGGTCCGGCGAGGGCACGCCTAACGGCCTCGCGCGTCTCCTCGACGACGGGTGAGCACGTGACGTACGCGAGGACTCCCCCGGGCTTGAGGCTCCGCAGGGCGGCCGTCAGAAGCTCCGCCTGGAGGCGGATCAGGTCGTCGAGATCCTCTTCGGAGCGGCGCCAGCGAGCCTCGGGTCGCCGCCTGAGGGCTCCGAGCCCCGTACACGGCGCGTCGAGCAGGATGCGATCGTAGGTGTCGGCCACCACGCGGGCGTCCCCCGTACGTACGGTCACGACGCTCGGGTCGACGGCCCTCAGGGCCTCCTCCACGAGGCGCGACCGGTGCGGGTGACGATCCGTAGCGTCGAGGTGAGCTCCGCGCTCTCCCGCGAGGCACGCGAGGATCGCCGCCTTGCCTCCGGGGCCCGCGCACATGTCGTGCCAGGCCTCGTGCTCCGTCCCGGTGTCCACGTCCGGGCGGACGGCGGCGAGGGCTACGATTTGGCTTCCCTCGTCCTGGACGGCGGCGGTTCCGTAGCCCACCGCGGGTACGCGACCCGGATCCCCTCCCCCGAGGATCACGCCAAGCGGCGACAGCGTGGTCGGGTCGGCCTCTCCTGCCTCCGCAAGCAGATCCTCGCGCGAGATCAGCCCGGGGCGTGCGACGAGCGTGACGGAGGCCGCCACGTTGTGGGACGCCAGGAGCTCCTCGATCTGACCCGACCTACTGTCGGCCGCGAGGGCCTCGCGAAGCCTGCGCACCACCCACACGGGGTGGGAGTGACGCGTGGCGATGTCCTCGTCCGAGTCGCCAGGCGCGACGCGCTCCAGCCACTCGTCGAGCGACGCCTCGCTCACGCGTCGCATCACCGCGTTCGCGAGGCCAGCCGCACCGGGTCGCCCCACCTCGCGCATGAGCGCAACCGTCTCCGAGACCGCAGCGTGCGGCGGCACCCGCATGTTCAGCGCCTGGTGAACCCCCAGACGCAGGACGCGCAGGACGGGCGCCTCCAGGCGGTCCGGCTCGCGCCGCGCCGCCTGGGCGATGATCGCGTCGTAAAGACCTCGCATGCGAATCGCGGCGTAGGCGAGCTCGGTCGCGAAACCCGCGTCCCTGCCCGCGAGCGACGCCTCCGCGAGGATCCCCGGCATCGCGAGGTTGGCGTACGCGTCCTGCTCGTCGACCGCTTCCACACACCGATACGCCGCCACTCGGGCGGCGAGTCCGGGGCGGGTCACGCCTCGCCCAGTTGGGCGCCAGGCGCGAGTCGCGCGCCCCGCCACCACGCGGCTGCTGGCATCTGCGCCTTGCCTGATGGTGCGATCCACGACATCTCGAGGGGCACGGAGCCGGAGTTCACGAAGATCGTCCCGTCAACCTCGCGGAGAGTCCCTGGTGCTCCGCCGGGAAGATCGTCGCGCGGGCGTACGGGGCCGATCTTGGCGGGCTTGCCGTCGGGAAGTGTGGTCCATGCGCCGGGCGCGGGCGTGCAGCCGCGAATCTGCCGATCCACGACATGGGACGGAAGTTCCCAACGGATCTGGGCGTCGTCCCTGGTGAGCTTGTGGGCGTAGCTCACGTCGTCGTCGGGCTGCGGAAGAGGTGACGCCGTTCCGTCCTCCAGGGCGGTGAGCGAGTCCACCATGAGGGGCGCGCCCGCATGGGAAAGTCGGTCGAGCAGGTCCCCAGCCGTATCCGTCGGCCGAATCGTCTCCGTGAGGGCGCCGATGACCGGACCCGTGTCGAGCCCCTCTTCGATGATGAACGTCGAGGCACCCGTCACCTGGTCCCCCGCCATGATCGCGCGCTGGACGGGGGCCGCTCCCCGCCAGGCAGGCAGCACGGAGAAGTGGAGGTTCACCCACGCCGTCGCGACGGCGTCGAGGAGTGCGGGGCGCAAGATCTGGCCGTACGCGACGACGGCGGCCGCGTCGCACTTCAGGGCTCGGACCTTGTCGATGAACTCTGGCGCCGACGCACGTTCCGGGGTGAGCACGTCCAGTCCGAGGTCGACGGCGCGCACCTTGAGCGGGCTGGGAATCAGCGCGCGGCCGCGTTTTCCTGGGGCGTCGGGGCGCGTAACGACCGCGACGACCTCGTGCGATGACTCGACGAGCGCCTCGAGGGTGGGGATCGCGATCGCTGGAGTCCCGACGACGATGACGCGCATGGTCCCATCGTAGAGGCCCGTCGGGGCCCTAACTCGCGGGCTCGAGAGGCCCGTCGACGCGGATCCTGAGGTCGCCCTCGCCGGAGCGGGACTGCGCGACCTGAAGCGTCCGGACGGCGTCGACGACCGCCTGCGCCGCGCGCCGCGTCGCGAGAAAGACGCGCACGCCGCTCGCCCCGGGTATCTCGCGCACGTCGGGGTGGGCGTCCAGGCGATGCCCCGACACGTCCGCTTCCCCTGCTGCGAGCAAGTACCGAGCCGAACCCGCGACCTCGATGACGCGTCGCGCCGGAGGGAGGGCGAGGGCCGCTCGCTCGACGTAGGCCTCCCCCGCCCACGTCTCCGGCGTCCAGGTCGAGACGCACCGCGCGACAGCGTCGGGCAGATGCCCGACGACGATCACCGCGCCGCCGTCTCCCCGCGGTTGGGCGTTGGAGGCCAGCGCGAGAAGGTGGCGGATGGCATCCTGGTCGCCGTCGAGTCCCGGGCCGACCAGCGCGCCCGCATCCACGGCGACGGCGAGGGCGTAGCCTCCCGATACCGCGGGGAGGGCGCCGGGCGTGGCGACGACGATCCCGCCCGAGACCGAACCGTCCTCGAGTATCCCCGCCCCCGAAGACGACGTCGCGACGGTGGTCTCGGGCGCCATGGCTGCCAACTGTTCCGCGATCCGCTCCACCCCCTGGCGCGCGTGGGCGAGCCGGCCCGCTCCGCATTCGGCGCAGTGCCAGTCCGCGTTCGTCTGACCGCAATCCAGGCACACGGGCTCCGCCGATCGCGACGCCAACGACAGCGGGCCCCCGCACGCGCGGCACGTCGCCCATTGCCTGCACGACGCGCACGCGACGCCCCTGACATATCCGGATCGCGGCACCAAGACCAGTACCGGTCCGCGATCGAGGGCCGCTCGCGCGGCTCTCCACGCGCTTCCCGGCATCCAGTGCCAGCCCGATCCGCCCTCGCGATCGCGGTCCTCGATCCCGAGGACCGTCACCTGGGGCGTCGCCTCTCGAACGGTGTCGCGCGGCGCCTCGGCGGCGATCGCCCAGCCATGCTCGACGAGCGCTCGGGCCGCCACCGACGGCGCGAAACCCGCGACGAGGAGCCCGGCGTCTTCTCGCTCCGCCCTCAGCGCCGCGATCGTTAGCACGCGCGGATACGGGGCGTGGCGCTCCTCGTACGCGGAGTGTGCGTCGTCCCACAGCGTGAGGTGGGCGAGGCGCGGCACGGGCGTCAGCGCAGCCGGCCGCGTACCGACGACGATGCGCGCCTCGCCCCGCACGGCTGCGAGGTACGACGAGTAGCGGACAGCGGGACCGTCGGAGGAGTGGACCACCGCGACGTCCCCTCCGGAGCGGGACGTCCATCGCGTGAGACCTAGGTCCGCCGCCGCCGAGAGAACCTGGCCGACGGCGCGCGCGTCGGGAACGACGATGATGGCCGAACCGGGGGTCTCGTCGGCATGCGACGTCACCGCCCGGAGGGCGAGGGCCAGCATCGTCCGCGATGGCAAGGGCCCGTGCGAGTGTGGCCGTCCCGTCTCGGGGAGCGCCGCCCACACGGTGCGCGCCGATGGCTCGCCGAACGCGGGGACGCCACGACCGTCCCGCGTGGCCGCGAACGCCGCGTCCAGTCGGTCGCGCTGGGCGGGCCCAGGGCCCGACCACTCGCGCTTCTCGACGGACGCGACGCGAGGAGGCGCCATCAGCCTCAGCACGTCCCACAGGTTGCCGCCGTGGCGGTCGGCGAGCGCTCGGGCGAAGAGAATCGAGTCTTCGGTGTACGACGGGATCGCCGACGAGGAACGTATCGCGGCGAGCTTCCCTCCGAACGAGGATCCGTCCGCGACTTCGCAGACGACGGCGCTGACGAGCCGCCCCGCGAACGGCACGCGCACGCGCGAACCGACGCGTACAACCTCCGCAATCGCGTCGGGTACCGAGTAGTCGAACAGGTGGTCGAGGTGCGGCAACGGGCTATCGATACACACCCGCGCGACGCCGGCCAGCGTCGTCATGCCTTGGCGGCCTCCACAAGCGCGTCGACGCGATCCGTGCGCTCCCACGTGAACTCGGGAAGTTCCCGCCCGAAGTGGCCGTACGACGCCGTCGAGCGGTAGATGGGCCGACGCAGGTCAAGGTCGCGGATGATCGCGCCGGGGCGCAGGTCGAACACGTCGCGGATGGCTTGCGCTATCCGCTCCTCTGGCACCGCGCCGGTGCCGAACGTCTCCACATACAGGCCGACGGGGTGGGCGGCGCCGATGGCGTAGGCGACCTGCACCTCGCACCGGTCGGCGAGGCCGGCGGCGACGACGTTCTTCGCGATCCACCGCATCGCGTACGAGGCAGAGCGGTCCACCTTCGACGGGTCCTTGCCCGAGAAGGCTCCCCCGCCGTGCCGGGCCATGCCGCCGTACGTGTCGACGATGATCTTGCGGCCGGTGACGCCGGCGTCGGCCTTGGGCCCTCCCTCCTCGAACCGCCCGGTGGGGTTGATGAGCGAGCGGTGACCGGACGAATCGAGCTCGAACTGCGCGAGCACGGGCGCGATGACCTCCGCCTCGATCGCCTCGCGGAGGTTGGCCATCACCATCCCGGCGCTGTGCTGCGCGGAGACGACGACGGTCTCGACGCTGACCGGGGTGTCGCCGTCGTAGCCGATCGTGACCTGCGCCTTTCCGTCGGGGCGAAGCCCCTCGACCGCACCCGAGCGACGCACCTCGGCGAGTCGGGACGTGAGGGCGTGCGCCATCGCAATGGGGACGGGCATGAGGGTGGCCGTGTCGCGGCACGCGTAGCCGAACATCAGGCCCTGGTCCCCTGCGCCGAGGTTCTGATCGAGCGCGACCTCACCCTCGACCGCGCCATCCGTCGCCGCGTCAACGCCGAGCGCGATGTCGGGCGACTGCGCCCCGATGGAGACGGAGACGCCGCAGGATGTTCCGTCAAAGCCGACGTCAGAGGACGTGTAGCCGATGTCCCTGATGACGTCCCGAACGATGTGCGGGATCTCGACGTACGCCTCCGTCGTGACCTCGCCAGCGACGTGCACGAGGCCCGTCGTCACCATCGTCTCGACGGCGACGCGGGACGTGGGGTCCTGCTCCAGGAGCCCGTCGAGGATCGCGTCGGAGACCTGGTCGCAGACCTTGTCTGGGTGACCCTCGGTGACCGATTCGGAACTGAACAGGCGCAGTGTCGTCATGAGCCCAGCCTAATGCGGCGGGCGGACGCGCCTGCCCTACGGGCGGGGTCGCCTGGCGACGATGGCGTCGAGTATCCCGTGCGCGACCGCAAGCTTGTCGCCATGAACCTCGGCGACGGTCTCGCCAGTCGCGTCGAGGAGCGTCACGGCGTTGGGGACGTTGCCGAACCCCTTCCCACCGCCGACGGCGTTCACAGCAAGGAGGTCCGCGCCCTTCCGTCGGGCCTTGGCCGCGCCGTGTTCAGCGACGCTCGCGGCGTCGTCACCCGTTTCCGCCGCGAATCCGACGATCGTCTGCCCGTCGCGACGGGACGCGACGAGTCCGGCGAGAATGTCGTCGGTCGCCACGAGCTCGAGCGTGAGGCCCGCCCCGTCCTTCTTGATCTTCGCCTGGCGCTCCGTCGCGGGCCGGAAGTCGGCGATGGCTGCTGCCATCACGACGACGTCCGCCGATTCCGCCGCGGCGCGCGCAGCGTCCGCCATCTGGGCCGAGGTTTCGACATCAATGCGGGAGATGCCCTCGCCCGACGGCAACACGACGTTTGCCGCGACGAGCGTGACCGTTGCGCCGCGCTCAAGCGCAGCCTGCGCGATGGCGAGTCCCTGGTGGCCGCTCGAACGATTCCCGAGGAACCGCACCGGGTCGATCGGCTCGCGCGTCCCTCCCGCCGTGACCAACACGCGTGTGCCATCGAGGTCCCCCCAGGCGCGGTTGTCGCCTCCCGCGGCGGGGGTGCCCTGCTCGGCGGCCACGGCGTACGCGGCTTCGACGATCTCGTCGGGCTCGGGCAGACGCCCCGGGCCGCTGTCCGGGCCCGTGAGGCGGCCTCGGGCGGGATCCATGACGTGGATGCCTCGCTCGCGAAGAGTCGCGACGTTCGCCTGGGTGGCCGCGTTGAGCCACATCTCGGTGTGCATGGCTGGCACGACGAGGACGGGTGCGTGGCTCGCGAGGACGGCGTTCCCGAGCAATTCGCGCGCCTCGCCGTGCGCGAGCTGCGCGAGGAAGTCCGCCGTCGCCGGGGCCACAAGGATGAGGTCAGCCGTTTGCCCGAGCCGGATGTGCTCGACGGCGGGGACGTTGGAGAAGGCGTCGCTCGTCGCCACCTGGCCGGATAGGGCTTCCCACGTGGAGCGACCCACGAAGTTCAGGGACGAACGCGTGGGGACCACCCGCACGCTGTGGCCATCCTCAACCAAACGCCGAAGGACGATCGCGACCTTGTACGCCGCGATGCCGCCTGTCACGCCCAGGAGGACGCGCATGGCTACTCGTTCAGGTCGGTCAGTTCGAGCAGGTTGCCTTCGTTCAGCTCGCGCAGAGCGACCGAAAGGGCCTTGTCCGTGGTGTCGGCCTCGACGAGCGGGCCGACGTTTTCGAAGTGTCCCTCGCCCAGAGCCTCGTAGTACGCGTTGATCTGGCGCGCGCGCTTCGAACTGTAAATAACGAGGGCGTACTTGGAGTCCACCTTCGCGAGAAGTTCGTCAATCGGAGGGTTGGTAATACCCTCGGGATTCGCGATCGTTCCAGCCACATTCACTCCCTTATCACGCGGGTCCGTCGTCCCGCGGCGCGCCTAGTCTACCCTTCGCCTACCAACAAGGCGTGCACCTCGCCGACCACCGTGTCAAGGTCGTCGTTGACCACGACGTGCTCAAACTCGCCTGCGGCCGCGATCTCGATTCGGGCCGTGGCGAGGCGCCGCTCGCGCTCGTCCTGGTCCTCCGTGGCCCTGAGCGTGAGTCGCCGCACGAGCTCCTCCCAACTCGGAGGCTCGACGAAGACGAAGATGGCGTCCGGCATGGATTGGCGGACCTGACGCGCCCCGGCGAGGTCGATCTCGAGGATGCACGGGATCCCGTCCGCGAGGTGCCGCTCAACGGGTGCGCGCGGCGTGCCGTATCGGTGCTCGCCGTGTACCACCGCCCACTCCAGCAGCTCGTCGTCGGCGATCATCGCGTCGAACTCGGCATCCGTGACGAAAAAGTAGTCGATCCCGTCGCGCTCGCCCTCGCGCGGCTCGCGCGTCGTCGCCGAGACCGACACCCACGCGTCGTCGTATACCTCGACGAGCCGACGAACGATGGTGCCCTTGCCAACAGCCGTCGGCCCGGCGAGCACCATTAAGCGCGTCACGAGCCGATCCTCTCGATGAGCGCCGCGACCTGATGCTCCCCCAGGCCGCGAATGCGACGCGACGGCGCGATACCCAGCGATGTCATCATGACCTCGGCGCGCTTGGGACCGACGCCGGGAAGGCACTGAAGAAGGTCGTGGACCCGGATACCCGCGAGTCCCTCGTCGGCCTTCGCACGGGAAATCGCCGCGCCGACGCCCATCTCGCCTCGCGTCAGCGCATCCTTGAACGCGCGGCGGGCTACGCGAACGGCCGTCGCCTTACGGAGCGCCGCGGCGCGCTGCTCCGCGGTAAGCGACGGCGTCGTCACGGACGTTACTCGTCGCCGCGCAGGGCGAACTGAGCCGCCCCCGCGGCCGCCTGGATCGCGCCTCGCATCTTCTCGACAAACGGTCCGGCCATCAGGACCGCGCGGCTTTGATGCGACAGCACGTTACGCGACACGCCGTGGAAGACCTGGGCCAGCTGCTGGGTCCCGCCCCCTGCGCCCCGACGCCCGGCGCGAGGATGGGTCCGTTGAGACCGCTGAGGTCCACGGGAAGCTCGCGAATAGCGTCGCCAACGGTCGCGCCGATAACGAGTCCGACGTCTCCCATGGGGCTCGCTCCCTGGTTGCGTTCCGCCGCCTGGGCGGCGATCGCCGCCGCGACAGCGACGCCGTCTTCGTCGCGAGCGTGCTGGACGCTCGCGCCCTCCGGATTCGAGGTGAGGCCGAGTACGAAGACGCCCTTGCCATTCGCTTTGGCGATATCGAGGGCTGGCGCGAGGGAGCCGAAGCCTAGGTACGGAGACAGCGTCATGGCGTCGACCTCGAGCGGGGATCCAGGGCGCAGGTAGGCGTCCGCGTATCCGGCCATGGTCGAGTCGATGTCGCCGCGCTTCGCGTCCATGATCGTCAGGAGGCTATGGTGCCGCGCGAACGCCAGCACCTGTTCGAGCGCGGCGATTCCCCGCGACCCGTGCCTTTCGAAGAACGCGATCTGAATCTTCACCACGGCGACGGAACGCTCGGAGGCCTCGACCACGGCCTGTCCCATGGTCAGGAGGCCCTCGGGGGTGTCAGGGAGCCCCCAGTGGTTGAGCATCTGCGGGCTCGGATCGATCCCGACCGACAACGGTCCGAACTGTTCCATAGCCTCGGCAAGCCGCGCACCGAATGTCATCGTCGCCACTCCTATCTCTGGTTCTGCAGGCTCGTTACGTCGAACGGACCCGCGAGAACCGCCTCGATGCCCTGGACTGCCGCCGCGAGCTGCTGGACCGTCGTGACGATCGGCCTGTCCGCCGCCGTCGTCGCAGCCCGGATCTCGTATCCGTCGGCCCGGGCGCCTTGCCCGGATGGGGTGTTCACTACCATGTCTACCTCGCCTGCGGCGATCATGTCGACGATGGTGCCTTCCCCATCGGGTCCTACACCCTCGGAGTATTTTCTCACCACGCGGGCGGGGATGCCATTACGGCCAAGAACCTCGGCGGTGCCTTCCGTCGCGAGGATGGTGAATCCCAGTTGAGACAGGCGTGCGACAGGGAGAACCATGGCCCGCTTGTCGCGGTCCGCGACGGAGACGAACACCGCACCACCGGTGGGAAGCCCTCCGTACGCCGCCGCCTGCGACTTGGCGAAGGCCCGCGGGAAGTCGCGGTCGATGCCCATGACCTCGCCGGTGGATCGCATCTCCGGGCCGAGCACAGTGTCCACCACGGTTCCGTCGAGAGTCCGGAAGCGCTTGAACGGCAGCACGGCCTCCTTCACCGCGATGGGGCTCGTCATGTCGATGGTGCTCGCGTCCGTGGCGGGTAGCACTCCCTGCGCCCGTAGCTCCGCGATGCTCTCCCCTGCCATCACGCGGGCCGCGGCACGGGCGAGCGCGACCCCCGTGGCCTTCGCGACGAACGGAACCGTGCGGGACGCCCGCGGGTTGGCCTCGAGGACGTACAAGATGTCGCTCACCAGCGCGTACTGGACGTTCATCAGGCCGCGCACGCCAATTCCCCGCGCGAGCGCCTCGGTCGAGCGCCGGATTCGCGCGAGTTCCGCGCGCGACAGCGTGACGGGCGGGAGAACGCAGGCGGAGTCGCCGGAGTGGATGCCCGCCTCCTCGATGTGCTCCATCACGCCGCCGAGGAACATCTCCTCGCCGTCGAAGAGCGCGTCGACGTCGATCTCGATCGCGTCGTCGAGGAAGCGATCGACCAGGAGCGGCGCGTCCGTGGCGTGGTCGCCAACATCGACGGAGCGCACCCCGTAATCCTCGAGCTGCGCGCGGTCGTAGACGATCTCCATTCCGCGTCCGCCGAGCACGTACGACGGCCGCACCAGGACGGGGTAGCCGATGCGGTCGGCGATCGAAACCGCCTCGGCGATTCCGTGCGCCGTCCCGAACGCCGGGGCAGGTAGGCCCGCTTCGGCCAAGACCTTGCCGAACTCGCCGCGATCCTCGGCGAGGTTGATCGCCTCGGGGGTCGTACCGAGGATGGGAACCCCGGCGTCGGCGAGACGCTGGGCGAGGCTCAGCGGCGTCTGGCCGCCGAGTTGGACGATCATCCCCTTGATGGGCCCCGCCGCCTTCTCCGCCTCGTATACCGCCATGACGTCCTCGAACGTTAAGGGCTCGAAGTACAGGCGATCGGACGTGTCGTAGTCGGTGGAGACCGTCTCGGGGTTGCAGTTGACCATGATCGTCTCGTAGGTGTCCTTGAGAGCCAGCGCGGCGTGGACACACGAGTAGTCGAACTCAATTCCCTGGCCGATGCGGTTGGGCCCCGATCCGAGGATGATGACGGCCTCGCGTTCGCGGGGCGCGACCTCGGTCTCCGTCTCGAAGGTTGAGTAGTGATACGGGGTGCGCGCCTCGAACTCCGCCGCGCACGTGTCAACCGTCTTGTAGACGGGCGTGATGCCCGCCGCAAGCCTCGCAGCGCGAACGTCCGCCTCGCTCGTTCCCCGAATTTCGGCGATCTGGGCGTCGGCAAGGCCGTGAGACTTGGCGCGCCTCAGCAGGACGGGGTCAAGGGCGTCGGCCGCCGCGACCTCCTGGGCGATCTCGTTCATCAACACGATCTGGTCGAGGAACCACGGGTCGATCTTCGTCGCCTCGAACACGCGATCCGCTACGGCGGGCTCGTCGAGCGCTGCGCGGAGCGCCTGCTGAACCTGAAGAAGGCGCCACTCGGTGGGCGTCCTCGTCGTCTCGATGAGGTCGTCGAGGTCCGTGCCTGACGGAACGGGACCTCGCCAGTGGAAGTTGACGCCCTTCTTGTCGATCGAGCGCAGCGCCTTGCCCAGCGCCTCGGTGAAGTTGCGGCCGATGCTCATGGCTTCGCCAACAGACTTCATCGTGGTGGTGAGGACGGGATCGGCCGCGGGGAATTTCTCGAACGCGAAGCGGGGAACCTTGACGACGATGTAGTCGAGCGTCGGCTCGAAGCTCGCAGGCGTCGAGCCCGTGATGTCGTTCGGAATCTCGTCGAGCGTGTACCCGATGGCGAGCCGCGCGGCGATCTTGGCGATCGGGAAGCCCGTCGCCTTCGACGCGAGGGCGGACGAGCGGGAGACGCGCGGGTTCATCTCGATGACGATGACGCGCCCCGTGTCGGGTTCCACCGCGAACTGGATGTTGCAGCCGCCGGTGTCCACGCCGACCTCGCGTAGGACGGCGATCCCGATGTCGCGCAGGCGCTGGTACTCGCGGTCCGTGAGCGTCAGGGCGGGGGCGACCGTGACGGAGTCGCCGGTGTGAACGCCCACGGGGTCAACGTTCTCGATCGAGCAGACCACGACGACGTTGTCAGCCCTGTCCCGCATCAGCTCGAGCTCGTATTCCTTCCAGCCCAGGATGGACTCCTCGAGGAGCACCTCCGTGACCGGCGAGTAGTGCAGGCCGGCTCCCGCGATCTTGCGCAGGTCCTCTGCCGTGTACGCGAAGCCGGAGCCGAGCCCGCCCATGGTGAAGGACGGACGGACGACGACGGGGTACTGGAGTTCGTCGGCCGCGGCGAGGCACTCGTCCATCGAGTGGCAGATGAACGAGCGGGCGCTTTCGGCGCCGCAGCGCTCCACGACGCCCTTGAACTGCTCGCGGTCCTCCCCCATCTGGATGGACTCGATGCGCGCGCCGATCAACTCGACGTCGTACTTCTCGAGAATCCCGGCCTCCGCCAGCGCGACCGCGGCGTTGAGCGCCGTCTGTCCCCCCAGCGTCGGCAGGATGGCGTCGGGGCGTTCCTTAGCGATAATCGCCTCGATCACCTCGGTCGTGATCGGCTCGACGTAGGTGGCGTCGGCGAACTCGGGGTCCGTCATGATGGTTGCCGGATTCGAGTTCACGAGGATGACGCGGATGCCCTCGGCCTTGAGCACGCGGCATGCCTGGGTGCCGGAGTAGTCGAACTCGCACGCCTGGCCGATGACGATCGGGCCGGATCCGATGACGAGGACGGAGTGGATGTCGTCGCGCTTAGGCACGGTCGCCCCCCGTCATCGAGGCGAGGAATCGGTCGAAGAGGTATTGGGCGTCGTGGGGGCCGGCGGCGGCCTCCGGGTGGTACTGGACGCCGAATGCGGGGATGTCGAGGCATTCGAGCCCCTCGACCACGTCGTCGTTGAGGTTGACGTGGCTCACCCGCACGCGCCCGAAGTTGCCGTACGGCGCGTCGGTCTCGCCCTCGGTCGGCGCGTCGACGGCGAAGCCGTGGTTGTGCGCGGTGATCTCCACCTTTCCCGTCGTCTTGTCCATCACGGGCTGGTTGATCCCGCGGTGGCCGAACCGAAGCTTGTATGTGCCGAACCCGAGCGCGCGCCCCAGGATCTGGTTGCCGAAGCAGATGCCGAAGAACGGAATCTTCGCGGCGAGCACCGCCCGCAGCGTGTCGACCGCGTGGGTGGCGGCTCCCGGATCGCCTGGCCCGTTGGAGAAGAACACGCCGTCTGGCTTCATGGCGATGATCTCGTCGGCGGTGATGGACGACGGGACAACCGTCACCTTGACGCCGCGCCGCGCGAGAAGGGTGGGGGTCATGGACTTGATGCCGAGGTCGACGGCCACCACGTGCGCCCGCGTCGCGGTGCCCTTCGGAGGCTCGATCACGTACGCCTCGGACGCCGAAACCTCGTCCGCGAGGTGGGCACCTTCCATGGGCGCGCTCGCCCGTACGCGGGCGACCATGTCGCCCGTCGGGGCAAGAGCCTCGCCGGAGAAGATGCCCGCGCGCATCACGCCCGCGCTACGGAGGATGCGCACCAACTCGCGCGTATCGATGTCGGAGATGCCGACGATTCCCTGGGCCACCAGGTCGTCGTCCAGGCTTCGGGTCGAACGCCAGTTGGAGGGCCGCCGCGCGGGGTCGCGTACAACGTAGCCCGCGACCCAGATCTGGCTGGACTCGACGTCCTCGTCGTTCATCCCGGTATTGCCGATGTGAGGAGCCGTCATCACGACGATCTGCCGGTGATACGACGGGTCGGTGAGCGTCTCCTGGTATCCCGTCATGCCGGTGTTGAAGACGATCTCGCCCGTCGTCTCGCCGCGCGCGCCGAACGCGCGCCCCTCAAAGGTTCGGCCGTCCTCGAGAACGAGATAGGCCGCTTCGGAGCGTGTCACGCCAGCGACCCCCTTCAGGGACTCGTCCGCGTAGGTGACCACACCGCGCAGGATCGTCGCGACCGCGCGGCCAGGAAGCTCCATCCCGCCGAACGGCGAGTTGTGGCTACGGCTCGCCATGGCGGCGGGGTTCACCGTCCACGCGCGCTTCGGATCGACGAGGGTCACGTTCGCGGGCTCGCCTACGGCAAGCGGTCGGCCGTGCCCCTCGATCCTTCCGATGCGCGCGGGTTCCTCCGACATCAGGCGCGCAACGTCACGCCACGTCACCTTGCCGGTATCCACCAGAGTCTTCTGAACGACGCCGAGCGCCGTCTCGAGCCCGATCATGCCGAAGGCGGCAGCCGCCCACTCGCAGTCCTTGTCCTCGTCGGGATGAGGAGCGTGGTCCGTGCCGATGACGTCGATCGTCCCGTCGACGATCCCCGCGTGCACGGCGGCGACGTCCTCGTCGGTCCGCAGCGGAGGGTTGACCTTGAAGCGGGCATCGTAGCCGCGCGCGTTCTCGTCGGTGAGCGAGATGTGGTGGGGCGTCGCCTCGGCGGTGACAGCGACGCCTCGCGCTTTGGCCCACCGTACGATGTCGACCGAGCGCGCCGTGGACAGGTGAAGAACGTGTACCCGGGATCCGACGTGCTCCGCGAGCAGGCAATCCCGCGCGACGATCGCCTCTTCCGCGACCGCGGGCCAACCCGCGAGCCCGAGCTCGGCGGACACGATCCCCTCGTTCATCTGAGAGCCCTCGGTGAGCCTGGGGTCCTGCGCGTGCTGGGCGATCACGCCGTCGAAGGTCTTGACGTACTCGAGGGCCCTGCGCATCACCACGGGGTCGTGCACGCACATGCCGTCGTCGCTGAACATGCGTACCCTCGCCACGGACTGCGCCATCGCGCCCATCTCGGACAGGTGCTCTCCCGCGAGGCCGACGGTGACGGCGCCGACGGGGAACACGTCCACGAGGCCCACCTCGCGGCCGCGGTGCCATACCTGCTCGACCACGCCAGCGGAATCGGCGACGGGGGTCGTGTTGGCCATCGGATGAACGGCGACGTACCCGCCCGCCGCGGCCGCGCGCGAGCCCGTCTCGATGGTCTCGGCGGCCTCCTTGCCGGGCTCCCGTAGGTGGGTGTGCAGGTCCACGAGCCCGGGGAGCGCTATCAGGCCCTTCCCGTCGATGACCTTCGCGCCCTTGGGCGCGTCGGCCGCGCTGAGAGAGACAATCTGCCCCTTCGCGATGACGAGATCGGCGACGGTGTCCCCGTAGAGCGAGACTCCCGTGATGACGATGGACGTGGTGGCCGCAGTCATACGACCTCCTCTCCTGCAAGCAGTAGGTATAGGACGGCCATGCGTACCGCGACGCCGTTGCCGACTTGTTCGACGACGACCGAGCGCGCCGAATCCGCGGCCTCGGCGGATATCTCGAGACCGCGGTTCATCGGGCCGGGGTGCATCACGATCGTGTGCTCGGGCAGTCGCGCGAGGCGCGAACCGTCGAGACCGAAGATACGCGTGTACTCCGCGGGCGAGGGGAAGAACGCCGCCCCGCCGCCCGTCATGCGCTCGAGCTGAATGCGGAGCATCATCAGCGCGTCGATCTCGAACGAGTCGAGAGCCTCGTCGAGCGAGTGGACGATGTCGACGGGCCAGGTTTCCGCGCCGATCGGGACGAGGGTGGGCGGGCACACGAGGACGACGCGGGCGCCGAGGGTCGCGAGGAGCCAGACGTTCGAGCGCGCCACGCGCGAGTGGAGAACGTCCCCCACCATCGCGACGGTGAGGCCGTCGAGACCTCCCCCGACCTGCTCGGACGCAAGATGGCGGCGAATCGTGAAGGCGTCGAGCAGCGCCTGCGTCGGGTGCTGATGCGTGCCGTCGCCCGCGTTGACCACCGCGCTGGCGATCCACCCCGAGGTGGCCAGGCGCTCGGCAGCACCGGAGGCCGGATGACGGATGACGACGCCGTCCGATCCCATCGCCTGAAGCGTCTGGGCGGTGTCCTTCAGCGATTCGCCCTTCGCGACGCTCGAGCCCTTGGCGGAAAAGTTGATGACGTCGGCGCTGAGGCGCTTGGCAGCCACCTCGAAGCTCGTGCGGGTTCGCGTCGAATCCTCGAAGAAGAGGTTGACCACGGTCTTGCCCCTGAGCGTGGGGAGTTTGCGAATCTCGCGCTCTTGCGTCTTGGACATCTCGCCCGCGGTGTCGAGGATTCGGATCGCGTCCTCGCGGGACAGGCCCTTGGTGGTCAGCAGATGCCTCATCGCTCGCCCTCCGCCCGCTCGATCCGTACCTCTTCTTCGCGATCGATCTCGTCGAGGAGAACCGATACCCGCTCGGTTCTCGCCGTCGGGAGATTCTTGCCGACGTAATCCGCGCGGATGGGAAGCTCCCTGTGCCCGCGATCCACGAGCACGGCGAGCTGAACCGCCCGAGGCCTTCCGATGGCGTTCAGGGCGTCGAACGCCGCGCGTATCGTCCGCCCCGTGTGGAGGACGTCGTCGACCAGGACGACGATCGCGTCGTCGATGCCCGCGCTCGGCACCGTCGTCGCTCCGATGCTGCGCGTGGGATGACGGCCGAGGTCGTCTCGGTACATCGTGATATCGATGCCTCCAAAGCGCGCATCGGCGTCGAAGGTGGGCTCAACCATGGCGATACGCTCGGCGAGCCTGCGCGCGAGCGGAAGCCCGCGAGTGGGGATTCCGAGAAGTACGAGATCGTCCGCGCCACCATTGCGTTCGAGGATCTCGTGGGCAATGCGCGTGAGCGCCCGGGAAATATCGGGCGCGGTCATGACGGCACCAGTCACCTGGCGACCTCCTTCCCCGCCTCTCTGGACGGACCTTAAAGGATGTCTGTTCGCGTCAGTCTAGCGGATCGCCCTGACCCCCAGGAGAGGCCTCCTCCGACGCGCCGAAGGCATCCGCGATCGCACCGAGAACTCCGTTGACGAAGCCGGGAGACTCATCCGTCGACAGGTCGGTGACGAGGTCGACGGCCTGATCGATCGCCACGGCCGAAGGGACGTCGTCGTTGAACAGGATCTCCCACGCCGCGATGCGCAAGGCCGCACGATCGACGGCGGGCATACGGGCGACCGACCATCCCTGTGCGTGGCGAGCGAGGACGGACTCGACCTCCGTCCAGTGGTCGACGACGCCGCGAACCACCGTCACCGAATACTCGGGCAGCGGAGTCTCGGCCGCGGGCGTCGCGAGCCGCTCGCGAAGCACGTCCGAGACGTTCACGCCGCGCTGATCAGCCTCGAAGAGCACGTCGAGGGCACGCTTGCGCGCCTTCGACCGGGCGCCCACTAGTCGTTCACGCGCGAGATGTATTCGCCGGAGCGCGTGTCGACCTTCACCTTGGTGCCAGCCTCCAGGAACAGCGGAACCTGAATCTCGCGTCCCGTCTCCAGCGTCGCGGGCTTCGAACCCCCGGTGGAGCGGTCGCCCTGAAGGCCCGGCTCGGCGTACGTGATCTCCAGGACGACGGAGGCGGGCATCTCGAGGAAGATCGGCTCGCCGTTGTGGAGTCCGAGGAGCGCGGTCGTGCTCTCCAGCATGAAGTCCTTGGCGTCGCCGACGACGGCCGCGGGAACCGTCGAGCTGCTCGAACGTTCCCGGGTCCATGAAGACGAAGTCCGTGCCGTCGTTGTAGAGGTACTGCATCTCGCGGCGATCGACCGTCTCGAACTCGACCTTTGCGCCCGCGTTGAAGGTCTTGTCGACGACCTTGCCGGTCAGGACGTTCTTGAGCTTCGTTCGGACGAAGGCTCCGCCCTTGCCGGGCTTGACGTGCTGAAACTCCACGACGGACCAGAGGTTCCCGTCGAGGTTGAGCACGGAGCCGTTCTTAATGTCGTTCGAGGAAGCCACAGGATGTCCTTGCGTCGGGTTCGTTTGCGACGGCCGTCACGGGCCGCCGACCATTCTAGCCTTGGGGCTTCGCCGCGCGCGCGGATGCGATCGCCTGGAGCGCAAGGCGGTATGAATCGATGCCGAAACCGGCGATGGTCCCGGTCGCGACCCCGGAGATGACGCTCGTGTGCCGAAACTCCTCGCGCGCGGCCGGATTGCTCAGATGCACTTCCACGAGGATGCGACCGGCGCCGGGAAGCATCGCGCACGCGTCGCGTAACGCGTACGAGTAGTGGGTGAAGGCCGCGGGATTGAGGATCACGTCGAGGCCGTCGTCGATGGCCCCGTGTATCCACTGGACGAGATCGGTCTCGCTGTCGGACTGGCGCACCTCAACCGCGAGGCCGAGGGCACTCCCCCACTCTTCGATCCGCGACACGAGTTGCTCGTGGGTCGTGTCACCGTACGTCTCTGGCTCGCGCGTCCCAAGACGCCCGAGGTTCGGCCCGTTGAGGACAAGGACGGTGCTCATGAGCCCAGCGTAGCGGCGGCGCACTCCCGAGCCCGGCTTACGCGCTGATCGCGTCGTAGGCCGCGACGAGCAGGCTCGGGTCGGGCCCCTCGAGGCGGACGGGGTTGCCGATCCCGGCGAGGATGACGAACCGCAGCATCGCGCCCCGCGTCTTCTTGTCCCGCCGCATCGCCGTGTAGAGCTGATCCCACCGCCCGGCCATGTACGTCGTCGGAAGCCCAAGGCTGGTGAGGATCGTGCGGTGACGCTCGACGTCGTCGTCCGGCAGCTTGCCCGCCAGGCGCGACAGCTCCGCGGCGTAGACCATTCCCACCGACACCGCCGCGCCGTGACGCCACGAGTAGCGCTCCGTGTACTCGATCGCGTGCGCGAACGTGTGGCCGTAATTGAGAATCTCGCGAAGGAACGACTCGCGCAGATCCGCTCCCACCACGTCCGCCTTGACCTGGATCGCTCGCGCCATGAGCTCCTCCAGCACCGGGAGCGCCTCGTCCGCGAGAACGCTCGAGTCCGCGCCAGCGACGCCGCGATCCCCGTCCTGCGGCCCGGTCGCCGCGAGGAGCGGAACGTTCGCCTCGACAAGGTCGAGGATCTCGAGGTCGCGGATGAATCCGGCCTTGACGACCTCGCCCAGGCCAGCGACGAGGTCGTGCCGCGGCAGGGTTCGTAGAAACTCCGTGTCGCACCAGACGGATTCGGGGACGTGAAACGCCCCGACAAGGTTCTTGCCTTCTGCCGTATTGATGCCCGTCTTGCCGCCGACCGCAGCGTCCACCATCCCGAGCAGCGTGGTCGGCACCTGGATGACGCGAATCCCGCGGAGCCACGACGCGGCCACGAAGCCGGCGAGATCCGTGATCGCCCCTCCTCCGAGACCGATCACCACATCCGAGCGTGTGAACTCCGACTGGCCAAGGACCTTCCAGCAGAACGCCATCACCTCGGCGGTCTTGCCCGCTTCCGCGTCAGGAACCTCGGCGACCACGGCGGTCAACCCTGCCGCCCGAAGCGCCTCCGTCAGGCGTTCGGCCGGCCCTGCGAGCGGAGCCGAGTGGACGATGAGGACGCGCTCGGCTCCTTCGGGGATGGCTTCGGTGACGCGCTCGACCACGCCCGATCCGACGACCACGTCGTAGGGGTGTTCGCCCTCAACCCGTACCGTGCGTGCCGTCATCTCGCTTCTCCATCCGCCCGGGCCTCGGCGTCGATAATGTGCTGCGCGATCGCCGTCGGCGTGAGGTGATCCGTCACGATGGATACCGTCGCGAGGGCTTCGTACAGAGGTCGACGCTCGTCCATGAGGCGCGACCATGCCTTGCGCGGGCTCCCCACGAGCAACGGTCGCGAGCGGTCGAGGCCTACGCGACGCGCAGCCGCCGCGAGGCCGACGTCGAGGAACACGACCATGCCGCCGTTCGCGGCGTACTCGGTTACGCGTTCCCTGGAGTCGGGGTCGAGGATCGCGCCGCCGCCAAGCGCGAGGACACCCTCGTGGGTTGCCAACGCTGCTGCGACAGCTTCGCGCTCCATCGCACGAAACGCTTCCTCGCCCGAGTCCACGAAGATATCCGTAATCTCACGCCCCGAGGTGGCGACCACGTCGGCGTCCGTATCGCGCATCTGAACGCCCCACAACGAGGCGAGCCGCGACGCGACCGTGCTCTTGCCCGATCCGGGAGGGCCGATGATGACGGCGCGTGGCATGGGCATCTAGCGAAGGTTCGCGGGAATCGCCGCGACGTACGATTCGAGGTTGCGTCGGGTCTCCGCGACGGAGTCGCCCCCGAACTTCTCCAGCAGGGCGTCGGCGAGCACCAGGGCGACCATCGCTTGGGCGACGACCGCAGCCGGCGCGACCGCGCAGACGTCGCTGCGCTGATGATTCGCCTTGGCGGCCTCGCCGCTCGCCGTATCGATGGTGTCGAGCGCACGAGGAACGGTGCTGATCGGCTTCATCGCCGCCCTGACGCGCAGGGGCGATCCGTTGGTCATGCCGCCCTCGATGCCGCCTGCCCTGTTGCTGCGCCTCGTGATCGCGCCGTCGGCCCCGTATTCGATCTCGTCGTGCGCCGCCGAGCCCCGCCGCGCCGCCGTGCGGAACCCATCGCCCACCTCGACGCCCTTGATCGCCTGGATACCCATGAGCTCTCCAGCGAGCCGCGCATCCAGACGGCGGTCGCCGTGCACATGACTTCCGAGCCCGACGGGCAGACCGTATGCGACCACCTCGACCACGCCGCCAAGGGTGTCCCCGTCCTTCTGGCACGCGTCAATGGCCGCGACCATTCGGGCAGTGGACTCCTCGTGGAGACAGCGCGTCGGGCTCTCATCCAGGGCGGCCGTGTCGTCCGGACCGGGAAGAGGGGCGTCGTCCGGCACGCCTTCGCCGCCGATCTCGACCACGTGCGCGACGAGTCGAATCCCAGCAGCCTGCGCGAGGAATGCCTCCGCGACCGTTCCGAGGGCGACGCGCATGGCTGTCTCGCGCGCCGACGCACGCTCCAGCACGGGACGCGCGTCGTCGAAGCCGTACTTGGTCATGCCGACGAGGTCCGCGTGACCCGGCCGCGGTCGGGTGAGGGCTTCCGCGCGCGCGCCCGTCAACTCGCCGGGTGCGACCGGGTCCGCCGACATGACGGTCTCCCATTTGGGCCACTCGGTGTTGCCCACTTCGATCGCTACGGGTCCGCCCTGCGTGAGCCCGTGGCGCACTCCGCCCAGAAGACGAACCTCGTCCTTCTCGAACGACATGCGCGCGCCGCGGCCGTATCCGAGTCGCCTGCGCGCGAGCGCGGAAGCAATCTCGTCCGTCGTGATCGTTACCCCGGCAGGCAGGCCCTCGAGAATGCCGACGAGCGCCTGACCGTGCGATTCCCCCGCAGTGAGCCATCTCAACATGACGCCCATTGTTCCACGGGCACCGACCACGAACTCGCGGGCGCTCCGCCTACTTCGGGGGAACGAAGGGGTTGCGGTTCGTGTTCGGCGGAGGCGTCTCGTCCTCGGGCGGCTGCGTCGGCGAGACGCTGATGCCGGGGACCTCGTAGTCGAGCACGAAGAAGGCGCCGTTGATGATGAGTTCAACATCGTCGACCGAGGACGGGATGATCCGCCCGTCGTCCACGCCAAGAGGCGTGATTGTTGCGCTCGAGATCAGAAGGTAACGGTGCTCCCCGACCTGGAGATCGTCCAGGTAGGAAAAGATTTCCTTGTAGTTGCCCTGGATGGTGAGCGAGAAGGGGACGGCCGATAGACCGGTGAATTTCAGCCCGTCCGCATACGGCTCCTTGCCCACCTGGGCGAGCGCCTCGGCGAGGGAGATACTCGGTTCGACGACGACCGCGCCGCCGAGCGAGTCGCTCTGCGAGATGAAACCGTGCTTCACCGCGATTTCGTCGAGTAGCCTGCGAAAGGCCACCTCGTCGACAAGGGGCGGGAACTGATCCCGGATCGCCCAGATCTCGGCGCGCGTCTCGGGAAGCTTCTCGTTGTCGGCCTTACGCTTCTTCAACGTCACCTGGAGATTAGCGTTCGTCGCCGTCTGCTCCTCGGTCGCGATCCGCGCCTCCGACGCGGCGCTGAGCCGCGGAGAAACGAGCAGGAAGTATTCGATCGCTCCGAGCAGAATCGCGATGAGGACGACCGCGACGATAATCGCGCTATTGCGTGAGCCTCGCATTAGCCCGCACCTCCCGGTGTCGCCGAAGCGGACGGGCTTGGCGTCGCGGTACTCGGCGCCGCGGGCGCCTTCGGAAGGTCACCCTTCTTGATCGCTTCCGCGTCCGCTATGGCCGTCTTCGCGGCTGCGGTCGCGTCGGGAAGCGCGGCGATCGCTGCGTTGAACGCGGCGAGGGCGGGCTTCACGTTCTCGTCCGCGAGGATTGCTGCGGCGTCGGCCTCATCGGCGCGCGCCTGGGCCTTGTCGACGGCTGCCTGGAGGGCCTCGTCTCCAGGGTCTCCCGCCTTCTGCGCAGCCTTCGCCGCTTTGAGCAATTTGTCATAGTAGTCGGCTTCGTCCTTGGAGAGAACGGCCTCCTCATGAGCGTCGAAGAGGGCGTCCTTCGCGTCGCTGAGGTCGAGAAGCGCGAGCGAGTACGTGTTGAGCGCGGCGTTGAGCGCCGTGATCTTCGCCTGTGCTATCGCGGCCTCCGTCGGGGCCTTCTCGTCTCCCGTTTTGGCCCTCGTGTTCGCGTCCGCGAGATTGGCCCGCTCCTGCGCGAGGGCGTCCTTGGCCTCGTCGAACACGGTGCGGGCCTCGTTGGCTGCATCGACGATGGGCTTTGCCTGCGCGTTCGTGAACGTCTGGCCAAACGCGTCCTCAACCCGAGTGTTAATGGGATTCTCGATGACGAAATCGAAGATCTTGAGGTACTGGGAGTACGAGTCGAGGAAGGCGTCCGCCAACTCCGCGTGGCGCACGGCAAACCACTCGTCGGTGAAACGCGAATCGAGTGCGTTTGCCGTGATGGTCGCCGAGCCCGAGAAGGAGTACCCGATTGTGCCGTCGTTGTCGACGATCTGCACCGCGGGAATCGTCGTGTCCATGAGGAAGGGCAGAGAGTCGAGGGCGGCCTCGAGGGCCGCAACGTCCGGATAGGTAAGGGACGACGCCGTGAAGGACAAGACGCCAACGCCCGGATGGGAGAACAGCCCGAGCGGCGGCTGGACCATGGTCGTGGCACTCGTCACGTTGACGTTCAGGCTGTTGATGTCCACCCAGTAGGGGATGACCTCTTGGAACGCGTCGAAGACAGGCTTCCACCGAACCTCGGTGGATCCTGCGTACAAACGGGCGTTGGTGGTGTTCAAGAGCTCGGCTTGGACCCGGGGAACCTCGGCGAACTTGTCGATTTCCGCCTGAAGTCGGGAGCCCTCTGCCTGTACCGCGCCGAGGTCCTTCTCCGCGCCAGCCTTCTGCGCGTTCGCCCAGTAGAACAGCGCACCGAGGAGAACGAGGAACAGGAATAATCCTACGAAGATCAGCCCGCGTGCGCGACCAGCGGCCCGCCGCGAGGCAACCTCCGGCGGGATGAGGTTGACCTGCGGTGCCTTGGGGGCGAGGATGCTCGCCGGAACAGCGCTCACTTCCCTACCTCCCCGAACGCGAGCCCAACGGATGCGGCTACGAGGGATTCGCGGCCGTCGAGCGTGCCCGCCTTAAGGGCGCGAGAAACCTTCACCCGGGCGAGTCCGTCACCAAAACTCACGGGGAGCCGGACGGCGCTCGCGAGGAACTGGCCGAGCCCGGGAAGGTGGGATCCCCCGCCCGTGAGCGCGACGTGCTGGATCGGACCCCCGGTGTTGTTCTGGGAATAGAAGACGAAAGTGTTACGAATGGCGTCGACGAGCGCTCGACTCGTCGACGCGACCGCCTCGGCTCCTGGCTGGAGGCTCGGATCGACAGCGAAGCCGATCCCGATCTGGCGCTTCGACTGCTCCGCCTCCTGCGTCGTGACCTTCAACGCGCCAGCGACGGCGTCCGTGACGTCGTTGCCGCCCGACGGGAGGATGCGCACGAGTCGAGGAATGCCGCGCGAGGCGACGAGCACGTTGGTGGTCCTTGCCCCGATATCCACGAATGCGACCGTCTGGTCACCCCAGTCGGCCACCGCTTGTGAGCGGTAGAGGGCAAACGCGTTGAGGTCGACCATCTTCGGCGTTAGGCCCGCGCTCTCAATCGCCGCAATGTGCTGCGAAACCGTGGCCTTCGAGATCGCGACCAATATGCCCCGGAGAAGCTTGCCCTGGTCCCCGTCCTCCTCCGAGGTGGGGAAGAAGTCGAGGAGCGCCTCGTCCGTCGACATGGGCAACATCTCGCCCATCTGGAAGGGAAGCGACTGACGAAGCTGCGGCATCGGCAACGACGGGATATCCATCTCGCGGACGACGGTGCGACCGTTCCCGATTCCGGAGATGACGTTGCGGTGGGAGAAGTGGCCCTTCGACCAGAGCCTCTTGATCGTCGAGGCGACGGTAGCGACCTCGTTGACCTCGCCATCGCTCGCCGCTCCGACAGGAAGGGCGAGTTCCGCGTACTTCACGAGCGTGGCGGTGCCGCTTCCGGGCCCGCGCCCAGAATGCTCAACCTCGGCAGCGCGCACATGCGTCGTGCCGATGTCGAGTCCGATCACCCGAACAGCCACAGCTCTCCCTTCGCCTTCCGTCTAACAGAGTATCGGCACGCACCCCCGGAATCGTGAGGAATTATGTGAGTAATCTCACGTAGGTCCCGTAGATTGCCGGGCCGGCGAAGAGTCCGATCCACGCCGCTGCGATCAGGGCTGGTCCGTACGGTACCGCCGTCTTCATCGACACTCGATGCGCCACGAGACCGGGAATCACGACGAGCGCTCCAATGATGGGGCCGAGGAAGGCGCCGACGGCGAGCGACGACCATCCCGCGTAGCCCAACGCGAGTCCCAGGAGACCGGCGACCTTCACGTCGCCCAACCCCATTCCCTTGGGCTTGATCACGCGCATGAGCATGTAGAAACTTCCCAGCGCGACCGAGCCCACGACCGCCCGGAGGACGGGCCACCACTCGCCGATCCACGCGGCATCGGCGAGGAGCAACAACCCGACGACTCCGTACGTCGGGAAGACGATCGAATCGGGCAGCCGGTGCACGTCGATATCGATGACAGCGAGAGCGACCGACACAAAGGCGAGGTATGCCATCGCCACGGCTTGGAAACCTAAGCCGAAGGCGAGGTAGGAGCCGCCGACGAGCGCGGCGACAAGCACTTCGACCAGCGGGTATCGGCCGGAGATCGGTAGTCGGCAGTGCCTACATCGACGCGCGAGCCAGAGCCACGACAGCACGGGAATGTTGTCGTACCACGCGATGCGCGCGCCGCATCTGGGGCAGTGGCTTGGAGTCCGAACCCACTCCTCGCCCGCGGGCACTCGGGCGATGATGACGTTAGCGAACGAGCCCCAGGCCAGGCCGAGGGCTATCGCCGCCGCAAGGATCACGTGTCGATACTAGTTCTTCAGCTCGCGCATGTTGACGATTTCCACCGCGTATCCGGCGGGAGCCGTCGTCGGCGTCCCACCGAGGTCAACGCCGGGGATGCCCATGCCCGTGTAGAGCAAGTGGAAGTTGTTCGACGTCTGGATGAAGTTTCCGTAGATCTGGCCGATGATCGCGGTGTTGTTCGAGATGTACGCGCTGCACGGCGTGTACACGAACATCTGGATGGGCGATTGAATATCGGTCTGGTTCGAGAACGAGATGTTCCCCGGCGTGTATCCCGTCGACGAGCGCGTCGTGCATTCGGCGACGCCGTTGTTCTCAATCCCGCCATCGGGAACGAGGTACCAGACCTTATGCGGATTGCCGTCCCCGGACTTCACCAGCAACTGGTTCGAAGCCATGATGCTGTTCGAGAAGAACGCGACGTCCGAGTTGAGTACGAACGTGATGCCGTTGCTCGTCTGGAACCCGCCCGCCGACTTGCAGGCGCGCAGGTCGTAGATCGTATTCGTCGCCGGGAGAACGACGGGGTTCTTCACCTGGTTGTCCAGGTGGCAGGGGTGCGCCAGATACGCCGTCGCCTTGTTCCCCGTCAACCCCGCGCCGGCGACGACATCCTGGGCGAAGTCGTTCAGGTCCTTGACGACGAATGTGCTTGGCCAGTCGCTCGGGTGGAAGTCAACCTCGGGCAGACCCTTTTTGGCGTACGTCGGGAAGGCCGACGCGCACGATGGGATGTTGTCCGACGTGCCGTTGGTGCAGACGGCTCCGACGAACGTCGGCCCGTGGACCCAACTCCAGGTGTCGGTGACGTACCCACCGATGCTGACGTCGCCACCGAAGTAGGCGCTGTTGTACGCCGAGGCATTGCCCGAGAAGACGGTGGTGTTGCCGTCAACCCTGGCGCTGTTGGTCGCCGTGAAGTTATCGCGGACCCAGAGATCCCCCGTGATGTGGCACGTATTGGCCAGGTTGGCCCCGCCGTCCGGAACGATGACGTCGCCATCGATCGCGTACGAGTTCGAGCACTGCCACGTGTAGTTCGCGTACTGCGCCTCGATCCAGACCTGGGCGTGCTCGGCGGGGTCGAGCGGCTCAACCACGCCGCCGTTCGCCGCAAGCAGTCCCCCACCCGCGAAGACCGCGGCGCCCGTGCTCGGCTCCGACTGGACAACAAGCTTGACGTTCGCCTGGAACTGTCGAGGCGCCGTACCTGCCGCCAACGTGGGGTTCGTTCCGGTAGCCGTGGTCGTCACGACGGCCGTCTCGGGTACACCGGAGAGCGTGCCCGCGTTGCACAGCATACGGTCCTGAGTCGTCGCTGTATTCGATCTGAATATCCACGCGTGACGCCCGTGACTCCGTCGCCGACCGTCATCGTACCGTCGCACGGAGTCGTCGATTCGAGAGACTTCAGCGTCGCGTCGAGAGCGGCCTCTGCCGCATGGATCTCGACGGTTCGCAGGCGGTCCCTCGACGCGTCTTGCATCACGACAATCGCCTGAGACACGACGATGGTGCTTAACGCGATCCCAATGACGGCGATCGCGATCGCGACGACTAGCGCGCTACCCGAATCGTCGCCCCGCATTCGGCGAATGCTCCTGATCATGGTCGTTCCTTTGTCTCGTGGTCGGGTCGTCTAGGGAGCTGGCGCGTTCGCGCACGTAGCTGGCCGGATAGCCGAATACCGTGTTGCGTCCGGTGATCACCGTCGTCACGGACGTGGCCTTCGCGTGGCTGTCCTCGTTGGGGTCTTTCAGTCGGAGCGTCACGCGAACAAACTGAGCCTGCGTGCCCGCGGTATCCACCGTGTCGACCCAGAACGGCGGCCACGTCGACGGATCGCTCTTGTCGATCAGGACCACGTCATAGATCTGGACGAGGTTGAGGGCGACGATCGACCATCCCGTGACGGCCGTCGGGGGGTAGCCCGGGTTCCACGTACGGAACTCAAGGTTGCCGAAACCATCGCCGTCTGCGTCCCTCACCCTCCATTGCGCGCACTTCGCGACGCCGTCCGCCTGGGTATAGATGCGCATCGAGAAGTAGGGCCCGACGCCCGAGGTCGCGACCGACTCGGAGGCCGGGTCGAGGATGACATTCCCGGAACGCACCTGCCGGTCGATCTGCGCAACACCGATCTTCGCCTGCTCGATCGTGCGTGTACGCGCGAGCGTGTACTTGCTCTGATTGGTCAAGTCGATGAAGAGCGCCGACGTCACCGCGATAAGGATCGAGAAGATCCCCATCGAGACCAGGAGTTCGGTCAGCGAGTATCCACCGTCGTTTCCGCGACGGAGGCGCTGCATCACGTTACGCTCCACTTCCCGCCGCCTTATACGTCGCCGAGGCCGAGGGCGCCGTGATGGTCGTCGTTACGATGAGCACGTGCTCGTGGGAACCCCACGCGATGTGGTACGTGCTGACAATGGAGATCGCGCCGGACTGTGCCGTCACCGTGCACGCGTCGGTCCTGCACTCCGCGTCCGCGGGCGGCGGGTTGTCGATCACGGCGGGAAGCACCTGAACCTGGGTTGTCGCCGTCACGGTGTAAACGTCATGGGTCCACGTAACTTCTGCGGTGTTGACCACCGCGTCCGTGGTCGCGGACAGGTCGAGAGTCGAGTAGCCGGTGCCGTTCCAGTACCGCACGCGTCCACACCTGCTGACCGTCGGAACCGCCGTCGTCTGGTTGGCGCCGCGCTGAACCATCACCGAATCCTCGTAGTACGAACAACCCGAGCGGCCCTCGATGACGACCATGCCGTCGGCCGCGTTGCCGTTCCAGGAACCGCCCACGATGGTCCCAATGTCCAGCACGGCGTTCGTTCGTGTCGCCCCTGCCGAGACGCAGCCGGCTCCGGCCAGCGTGGTGCATCCGACGCTCGTGGTCCCGGGAGCGGAGGCGAACCTCGCCGCCCACGCCAGATCGGTATTCCCGCTCGAACCGCTCTCGTTGCTGAGGCGCCGGGACGCGCGAATCGCTTGGCCATCGACGTTCATGATCAGATACCCGGAACCGGTGTTCCAGTCGCTCGAGTTGTTCCCCAAGGTTGCCTTGGCGCACGCCTGCCCCGCCGGGATCCCCGCAAGGCAGGAGTTCGTGGTCGACGGAGATAGCGTCGCCGTTCGGGCGTAGTCGGACCGCAACCACAATTCGACGGGGGAACTCGAGTGGTCGATGGTCGTCTGCGACTCCTCGGAGCCGTTCTGCGTCGTCGAGATGGGCAGGGGGCTAGCCAACCAGCCACTCTGGTTCGTCAGGTCGTCCGTGGCGTAGAGCTCGTGGACGTTGTACCCGAAATTGTGCTCGTCTGTCGCGGGGTCGTCGTCGTCCCAGGTGTTCCCGCCATATTCGGCGATGGCGTCGACGTACGTGACCTGCTGGCTACGCACCGTCGCCGCGGCATCGGCCGTGCGGACGTTCGCCGTAAACTCCGTGCCGTTCTCAGGGTACATCAGCGACTGGGGATAGATATTCGCCGGATCCGCGTCGACATTGAGCGCGGAGATGCCGACCGCGATGTTGCCGGAGGACGAGGACGCCTGAAGGAACGATTGGCATGCCGCGAGGAACGGCTGGGTATCCGGGTCGCCGCAGGAGCTGGCGCTGCCCCGGTAGGCCTCCGACCAAATCGTGGTGTGCCGCGTCACCCCATTCGCTTCCGGCCAGGAGACGATCACAACGATCCCGAGGATCCCGTCGGCGCTACCGCCCGACGAATCGACGACGTACGCCCTGATCGTGAAGTCGACTCCGACGAGCGATGGGTCGTCACGAACCTGCTTGTTGGTTCCCGACGTCTTCGCGAAGAGCGGGAGCGCCGCGGACGAGAGGTCCTGGCTTCCGCCGGAACCGTCCGAGCCGGTCGGCGCGATGACCAGGGGGACGGATCTGGCCGTCGATCTTGAGGTTGGTTCCCGTCGACGTACGGGTCGCCGCCCGAGGCGGACACGAAGTCCGAGTACATCCCCTTCGAGAGTATGGACCACGGGATCGAGTGCATCTGCTCAGCGGCCTCGTTGCGCGAATGCCGTGGCCTGCTGGATCTTGCGCGCCTCGGTCACGGCGACGGCCGCGCGAATCTGCACGGCGATGAGGACCAAGATCGCGACAGCGATGACCATCATCGCGACGATCAGTTCGACGAGGCTGAACCCGGGGTCGCGATCATGCGAGCGGGGCAAGGGCGGACGCTTCGTCACGCGGATCGCCCTCCTTCCCCGTTTCACCCGTCAGGGGGTGGGGTCCCGAGGGGCCCCACCCCCGACGAGTGGTTGAACTGCCAATACTGTGAACCTAGCGGCCCGGAGCAATCTAGTCGTAGGAACCGTTGCCGAGCACGAGGCGTTGGACAGGCCTCCGGAGTCGTACTGGAAGCCGCTCGTCGCCAGGTCACCCTGGAGGTTGTACACCCACACGCACCAGTCAGTCTGGACCCGTATTCCGGTGACTCCGCCGCGCCGAGCTGCACGTTGTTGGATACCGGACCAACGTCAACACCGTCGACCACGTAGTGGTTGTTTGCGTCCACGGAGACCGACAGGGAGGCCCGTGCCATCAACGTAACACGTGTTCATGGCGATGCCGAGCGATGAAACGTCGGAACGCGCTGCGGTGTCCTGAGCCTTCTGGCGCTGGTTCAGGAAGACGGGGATGGCGATAGCCGCCAGGATCCCGATGATGATCATGACCACGAGGAGCTCGATGAGGGTGAAGCCCTCGTCGTTCTTCGCGAGGCTCTTACGGATTCGCGCGATCATTGCGCTCTCCTTTTCGTTTTCTGACTGAAAGGTGAACCCACGGAGTACCCGTGGGGATCATCAACAGCGGGATGGCGAGGGGTGCTCGCCCTCCCGACTGAAGTCTGTATTTACTTGATGAGATCGAAGATCCCGAAGATCGGCATATACAGCGCGACGATCATCGTGCCGATGATGCTTCCCAGCACCCCAATCATCAGCGGCTCGATAAGGCTGGTCAATGCATCTGTGGTGGATTCCACTTCTTGGTCGTAAAAGTCCGCAATCTTCTCCAGCATCGTGTCGAGCGCTCCCGTGTCCTCGCCCACCGCGATCATCTGGACGACCATCGCGGGGAAGATCGGGTGTTCCGTCAAAGGCCCCGCGAGCGAGTTTCCGGTCCGGACGGACTCCTTCACGTCTTTCGCCGCCCTCTCGACGACGATGTTGCCGCTCGCCTCCGAGACGATGTCGAGCGCCTGGAGGATCGGGACGCCAGCCCGAATCATCGCGCCGAAGTTCCTGGTGAACCGCGCGATGGCGAGTTTGCGCACGAGCTGACCGAAGACCGGAGCCTTGAGGTAGAGCGGCTCGACCTTCTCGCGCACACCCCTCTTGTGCTTATTCTGGCGCCACGCGACGGAACCTGCGACCGTGACGATGATTATCGGAACGATCCCGACCTTCAGGAAGGCGGAGATGTTGACGAGCATCTGGGTGAGGAACGGAAGCTTGCCCCCCAGTTGGAGGAACATCGTCGCGAAGATCGGAACGATGAACAGGAGCATCCCGACGACGGCGAGGATGGCGATCACGAAGACGACGGTCGGGTAGGCCATCGCGGACTTGATCTTCCCGCGGAGCCTCACCTCCTTCTCGAAGTTGTCCGCGATGGAGATGAGCACGGTGTCGAGGAATCCGCCGACCTCGCCCGCGCGCACCATGTTGATCATGAGGGGCGGAAAGACCTTCGGGTGGCGGGAAAGCGCCTGAGACAGCGACACGCCCGCCTCGACGTCCGTCCTCACGTCGACGACGACGCGCGCGAGCGGCTTGCTTTCCGTCTGCTCCGCGAGGATGTTGAGCGCGCGAAGGATCGACAGACCCGCCTGAATCATCGTCGCCAGCTGGCGCGACAGGATCGAGATGTCCTTGAGAGTGATTTTCTCGCCGAGCCCCGGGATCTTGATTTCCTGGTTGAGGGCGCTCTGACGGACCGGCGTCACCGACAGAGGCGCGAGACCCATCGAGCGAAGTCGCTGCGAGACCGCGTTCTCGTTCGGAGCCTCGATCTCGCCGCCCTGAATCTTTCCCTGAGCGTCTCGGTACGAATACTTGAACGTCTGCATCGCAGTAGCCATGGTGACTCCCTACATCGCCTTTCCGGTCGTCGCGGAACCTTGGGACTGTCCGGAATCGCGCCCGGTCAGTCGGTTGAATTCCTCGACGTGGTGACACTTCTCGAGTCCGGTCTCGTAGGAGACTCGGTTGATCCTCACCAACTCCGCCAGGTGCTGGTCCATCGTGTGCATGCCCAGAGAGGATCCGGCCTGCATCGCCGAGTAGATCTGGTGCGTCTTGCCCTCGCGGATGAGGTTCCGCACGGCGGACGTCGCGATGAGAACCTCGGTCGCCACTGCACGTCCCGGCCCGTCGGCGCGCTTACACAACGTCTGACAGACGACGCCCTGGAGCGCGGTCGCGAGTTGCGCCCGCACCTGCTGCTGCTGATGCGCGGGAAAGACGTCGATCATGCGGTCGATGGTCTGTGCGGCGTCCTGGGTGTGGAGGGTCGCGAAGACGAGGTGCCCGGTCTCGGCGGCCGTCAGCGCCACCGAGATGGTCTCGAGGTCGCGCAGCTCCCCGACCAGGATGATGTCAGGGTCCTGCCGCAGGACGTGCTTGAGCGCGGCGCCGAACGAGTGCGTATCGGCCCCAACCTCGCGCTGATTCACGATCGCCTTCTTGTGACGGTGAAGGAACTCGATCGGATCCTCGACCGTCATGATGTGATCGCTGCGGCTTCGGTTGGCGAGGTCGATGATCGACGCGAGCGTCGTCGACTTGCCCGATCCCGTCGGTCCCGTGATCAGGACGAGCCCGCGCGGAAGACCCGCGAAGTTACCCACCGATGGCGGAATCCCGAGCGACTCGAGCGGCTTGATCTCGTAGGGGATGATGCGGAACGCGGCGCCGATCGAATCGCGCTGCAAGTACATGTTGACGCGGAAGCGGGCCTCGCCGACGAGCTGGTAAGCGAAATCCAGCTCCAGCTCCTCCTCGAACGTCTCGCGCTGTCGCTGCGACAGGATGCCGAACAGGACGCGCCTAATCGGGTCCGGCTTCATCACCTCGTAGCCCTCCAGCGGGTGAAGCGCGCCATCGACGCGGACCATCGGAGGGGCGCCAACGGTGAGGTGGAGGTCCGAGCCGCCCTGGGCGAGCATCTTGCGCAGCGCGGAGTTGAGGTCAAGGTCGCCGGGCTGAACTTCCTGGTTCATGCCGACGCGGCTAGAACCTCCGGCGGACGGCGCGGACGACCGCGCGGGGGCGGGGGCGTGGGCGCCGGGCGGAGGCGGGGGAAGCTGCGCTCCGGGAGGCGGAGGTGGGGGAAGCTGCGCTCCGGGAGGCGGAGGCGGGGGAAGCGTCGAGGCGCCGGGTGGCGGAGCGGAGGCGCCCAGTCGCGCCCCGGGCGCTACGTCGCCCGGTCCCGTGTACGGCATCTGCGTCACGCGATGCACTCCCTTCGTCCGCCGAGTCTCTCCTGATCGGAGGAGGTCCGGCTCTTGTGTCGTTATCGGCGTTTAGCGACGATTATTGAGGACGCTCCCGCCTACTTCGCGACTCGGAACAACTCTTCGAGGGACGTGAGTCCCTCTTGGACCTTGGCCCAGCCGTCCTCGAGCAGGGTCTCCATTCCCCCGGCCTTCGCGGTGCGGGCGATCTCGGCGGACGACGCCCGGGCGACGGCGAGTCGCTCGATTTCCTCCGAAACCTCCATCACCTCGTGAAGGGCGATGCGGCCGCGGTAACCCGTATTCGAACAGGCGCTACATCCCTCGGGCCGGTAGAGCACCGGAGCCTCTTCGTCGTCCGACCACCCGACGCGCCTCAGCAGGTCGCGGGATTCGGGAATGTATTCGCTCCGGCACTTCGTGCACAAGCGCCGCGCGAGTCGCTGCGCGACGACCGAGTCGACGGCCGATCCAACGAGGAACGGTTCGATATCCATCTCAATGAGGCGGGTGATCGCGCTCGGAGCGTCGTTCGTGTGGAGCGTCGAGAGCACGAGGTGCCCGGTGAGGGCCGCCTCGATCGCGATCTGCGCGGTTTCGTGGTCACGGATCTCGCCGACGAGCACAACGTCAGGGTCGGAACGGAGGATGGAACGCAGCGCCGCCGCGAACGACATACCCGCCTTGTTGTTCACCTGGACCTGGTTGATGTTCGGGATGCGGTACTCGACCGGGTCCTCGACGGTGATGACGTTGATCTCGGGTCGAGAGACCTGGTTGAGGGTCGCGTAGAGGGTCGTCGACTTGCCGGAACCGGTCGGGCCCGTGACGAGGATCATGCCGTATGGCTTCGAATACGAAGCCTCGAATATCTCCGCGTTCTTCGGGCGAATCCCCAACGCCTCGAGCTCCAGCGTTGCCGTGATGTTGTCGAGAATACGCATGACGATCTTCTCGCCCCACACGGTCGGCAGGGTGGCGACACGGAGGTCGATCTTGCGTCCTTGGTGGTTGACGGATAGCCGGCCGTCCTGGGGCTTGCGACGCTCGGCGATGTCGATGTCGGACATGATCTTGAGGCGAGAGATCACGCCGTTTTGGATGCTCTTCGACGCCCGTTGCATCTCGTGAAGCACGCCGTCGATGCGGTACCGGATCCTCAGGTCCTTCTCCGACGGCTCGAGGTGGATGTCCGACGCTCGGTCCTGAATCGCCTGGCTGATGAGGAGGTTGACGAATCGGACGATGGGAGCGTCGTCTTCGATGACGTCGCCAATCTCGCTCGCCTCGGTCTCCGCGCCCTCCTCGAGCGAGCCCTGAAGGGTCTCGAGCTCCGCGTCGGACCGGCAGTATCGGTCGATCGCCGCGAGGACGTCGTCGTGCGCCGCGACAACGGGAACGACCTTGCGACCGGTAAGTGTCCGGAAGTCGTCGACGGCGACGACGTTGCCAGGGTTCGACATCGCGATCTTGAGCGCGCCGTCCTCGAAGCCAATGGGAAGCACGGAGTGGCGCCTGCATACGGCGGAGGGGACGAGCGCTACCGCAGCTTGGTCGACGGAGTAGTTCCCGAGTTCGACGAACTCCATGCCGACCTGACTCGCGAGCGCGCGCACTAACTGGCCCTCGGATATCAACCCGAGTTCAACGAGCGCGCGTCCCAGGGATTGCCCGTTGCGCTGCTGCTCGTCGATGGCATCCATCAACTGCTCTTCAGTCACCACCCCGTCTTCGAGGAGGATCGTCCCCAGCTGTTTCACGTCGGCTCCTTCGAGGTCCACGCTCGGACGCGCCGAACGCCCCGCTGCTGACGGGTCTCTCTTGGCGAACGTAACACGCGGGGATGCCCCGTGTGAATGTGTGTCAGTGTGACAAATGCGACACGAGTGCACTGCGCATTTCGGCCAGCGGAGCGGGGCGTCCCGTAAAGAGGCGAACCTGCTCGGCGGCCTGGTGAAGAAGCAGGTGGGTGCCATCGACGGCCGTTCCCCCGGATGCCCGCCACGCCTCGACGAGCGGGGTATCCACGGGGTCGTAGACGGCGTCGAGCAGGGTTCCGTCGACGCGAAGCGCGGCGACGTCGGACGCGACGCGCGCGCCAGCGGCCGCGGGAATGGTTGAGACGACAACCTCCGCGCCCGCGACCTCCGCGTGGGCCCGCTCGAAATCGACGAGTCTCGGCGTCACCCCAAGACGCGACGACGCGCGCCACAGGGCACCCGCGCGGGAGCGATCGCGCGCCACCACAACGGGCGCCGCGCATCCCATGCTGGCGAGCGCGGCAACGGCCGACGTTGCCGTCGCCCCTGCCCCGAGAACAACGGCCGTGCTGACGGACTCGACGCCGGCCTCCCGAAGGGCGGCGACGATCCCCGGCACGTCCGTATTCGCGCCGACGCGCTGACCACCCGCCGCCTGCGATTGGAACAGGACGGTGTTCGCCACGCCGACCGCCTTCGCCAGGGGTTCGAGGAAGTCGACGAGGCCTACGATCTCGACCTTCAAGGGCATGGTGAGACTCAAACCCACCCAGGAATCGTCAAGCCCCGCGAGGAAACCCGCGAGGCCATCCGTTGTCACGTCGTGGGCGTCGTACTCCCAGTCGAGACCCAAGGCGGCGTACGCGGCGCGGTGAAGCGTCGGCGAGAGCGAATGCGCGATCGGGTGACCGAGGACGCCAGCCCGACGGCGAAGACTCACCGGACCGTAGCGAAGGCCGGAGCCGACGCTAGCTGGTCTTGTTCGCCTTCATCCACGCTTGCAGCTCCTTGACGTTCTTCTGGTGTTCCGCGTAGGTCGCCGCGTACTTCGTCTCCTTCGTGGTGAGGTTCACCGTGACGAAGAAGAAGTAATTGTGCTTGGCGGGGTTCACCGCGGCTTCGATCGAAGCCTCACCCGGCGCGGCGATCGGCCCCGGGGGCAGCCCGGTCACCTTGTACGTGTTGTACGGGGAGTCGATCGACCGCTCGTCCGCGGAGGTGAAGACCTGGCCGTCTGCGATGTTTCCCACCGCGTACTTGACGGTCGAGTCGAGCTCCAGTGGCTGTCCGGCCTTGAGTCGGTTGTAGATGACGCCCGCAATCAGCGGTCGGTCGACATCGAGCCCGGCTTCCCTCTCGACGAGGCTCGCCACCGTGAGGATCTTGAGCCACTGGTCCCGGGGAACCCCGTTGGATTCGAGCTTGGACGTGGTGGTCTTGATCATGGTCGAGAGCACCTCGGTGGGGGCGACGCCGGGGTTGAATTTGTACGTCGACGGGAAGAGCCAGCCCTCGAGGCTGCCCTTCGCCTCCGGGGGGAGGCCGATGGCGTCCGTGTTGGCCGCCGCGGCCTTGACGTCGTCGAGCGACGCTCCGGTAAGGGCCGCGATCTTCTCGAGGATGAACTCGAGCCCCTTCCCCTCGGGGATGGTGATCGACACCTCGCGGCGGTAGTCCGAATCGAGGAGCGCGAGGAGCGCGTAGTGCGCCTTCATCTGCTTCGGCAGAACGTAGTAGCCGGGCTTGATCTTCTTGACGTCCTCGGGATTCGCGTACGCGTCGAGGACGAAGGCCTTCTCGGACTTCACCACCCCCGCCTGGAAGAGCGTCGTGGCAATCGCGGTACCGGAATCCCCTGGCGCGATGATGACCTCGACCTGGCCCTGGCCATAACCGGTGTAGTCGGCAACTTCAGGACCTTGCGTCCGGAACGTCTGAAGGAAGTCCCACCCGACGGATGCGCCAAGGGACAGAAGTACAAGGGCGACGGCCGTCGCCATCAGGGTGCGCCACCTGCGCTCGCGCCGACGCTGGTCGCGCTGGGCGCGCCGAAGGTCGAGCGACGTCGTCGTCACGGCGTCGGCTTCGAACAGATCAGTCATGACTCCCTTTCGATTCGACGACCTCGGTCATGTCGTCGATCGTTCCCGCCTTCTCAGTATCCAGCGCACTGTCAAGAATAACCACCGCGGCCTGTTGGTCGACGATAGTCCGTTGGGCCCGCGAATTCTTCCCTGCCGCGCGAAGCGTCCGCGATGCCGTGACCGTCGACATCCGCTCATCGATCAAACGGACAACGAGCCCCGTGCGTTCCTCGACCTGCGACGCGAAGTTCCGGGCGTCGTCGGCCGACCGCCCCTCTCGCCCCGCGAGCGTGCGGGGTAGCCCCACGTAGATGACGGAGGCCGACCGCTCCTCGGCAATCCGAGCGACCTCGTCGGCCGCGCCGGGTCCGCGAAGGACGGTCGTGACGGGAAAGGCGAGGGTCCGATCGGGATCCGAAGCTGCGACCCCGATGCGCACGGTTCCGACGTCGATTCCGAGTCGAACTCCCGCGGGGAGCGATGCGCTAGGCACGCGTCTCGACCGCCGCGGTGACCGCGGCAAGGGCGTCGGGGATGCGCGAGGCGTCCTGGCCCCCGCCCTGCGCGAGGTCGGGGCTTCCGCCCCCTCCCCCGCCGAGGATGGCCGACGCCGCCTTGACGAGGTCCCCAGCCTTCAACCCCGCGTCGCGAGCCGGGCCGTTGGTCGCGATGACGATGATGGGCTTGCCGCCGGTCTCGGAGGCGACCGCGACGACGGAAGGCGATGCGTCGCCGAGGCGATTGCGCACCTCCGTGACGAGGGCGCGCGCGCCATCGCCGTCGATACCGTCGGCGTGGTGAGCGACGAGGCGCACGCCCGCGACCTCCGTGGCCGAGTCGGCGACGCTTCCCGCGCTCTGGAGGGTCGCCTGAATCTGGAACGCTGCGAGCCGCTTCTCCGTCTCGGAGAGGCGTTCGAGGAGTTTCTCGATCCGCGGGACGAGATCGGCGGGCTGAACCTTGAGGGTCGAGGTGAGCTCGGCGACGAGCGCGCGCTCGGCCGCCAGCTGCTGGAACGCCTCGATACCGACGAACGCCTCGATGCGGCGTGAGCCCGAGCCGACGGACGCCTCCGTCGCCATGGCGACCATGCCGACCTGGCTCGAGTGCTCGACGTGCGTTCCCCCGCAGAGCTCGCGCGACCACGGGCCGCCGATCTCGACGACTCGCACCGTCTCGTCGTACGTCTCGCCGAAGAGGGCAACCGCGCCCCACTCCTTCGCGTCGGCGAGGCTCATGTATTGCCATCCGACGGGCAGGTCGCGGCGAATCGCGCGGTTGGTCACCTCTTCGATCTCGCTGCGCGCCTCGGCGCTCAGCGCCGTGGGCCACGAGAAGTCGAGGCGAAGGTACCCGGGCTTGTTGTACGAGCCGGATTGAAGGGCGTCCGGTCCGAGGACCTGACGGAGGGCGGCGTGAAGGAGGTGCGTTCCCGAGTGGGCCTGACGCGCACCGGTACGCCATTCGGGGTCGACCTGGGCCGAGACGTCGTCGCCGACGGCGATTTCGCCCTCGGCGACCTTGACGGTGTGGACGATCAGCCCCTTGGCGGCCTTCTGGACGTCGAGGACATCGAGGGTGGCCCCCTGGGCCTGAATGACGCCGGAGTCGGCTTCCTGGCCGCCGGACTCCGCGTAGAAGGGGGTCTTGGGCAGGATGACCTCGACCGTGTCCCCCGTTCCGGCGTGCTTGGTGAGCTTGCCGTCCGCGACGATGGCGCGGATCTCGCTCGCCGTCTGGAGCTCGGCGTACCCTGTGAACTCCGTGAGGCCTTCCGCTGCGAGCGACTGGTACACCTTGATGTCAGCGTGGCCGCCCTTCTTGGACTTCGCGTCCGCGCGGGCCCTGTCGCGCTGCTCCTGCATGAGGCGGCGGAAGCCGTCCTCGTCCACCTGGAGGCCGTGCTCGGACGCCATCTCCAGCGTGAGGTCGATCGGGAAGCCGTACGTGTCGTGGAGCGAGAACGCGTCCTCGGCGTCGATCAGGTGGCCGCCCTCGTCCTTCGTACGCTTCACGGCCGCGTCGAGGATCGTCGTGCCAGAAACAAGGGTGCGCCGGAAGGCATCCTCTTCCGCGTACGCGATCTGGGAGATCTTGTCGAACTGCTTGTCGAGCTCGGGGTACGACGCCCTCATCGCTTCTTTGGACGCCGGGAGCAGGTGCGGGATCGCCCGGTCCTCGACGCCCATGAGGCGCATCGCGCGCACGGAGCGGCGCAGGAGCCTGCGCAGGACGTAGCCGCGCCCCTCGTTTCCGGGGACGACGCCGTCTGACATCAGCATCAGGGAGCTACGGACGTGGTCGGCAACGACGCGCATGCGGACGTCGTCGTCGTGGTCCTCGCCGTAGACGCGACCGGAGAGTTCCTCCGCCGCGTGGATGACAGGAACGACCTCGTCGATCTCGTACATGTTGTCGACGCCCTGCTTGAGAAGAGCGACGCGCTCGAGCCCAAGGCCCGTGTCGATGTTCTTCTGCTTGAGGTCGCCCAGGATCGGGAAGTCGTCCTTGCCGCCGCCCGCGCCGCGTTCGTACTGCATGAACACGAGGTTCCAGATCTCGAGGAAGCGCGACTCGTCGACGACGGGCCCGCCCTCCTGGCCGTACGCGGGGCCGCGATCGATGTAGATCTCCGAGCAGGGTCCGGCCGGGCCGGGCTGACCCGTCGACCAGAAGTTGTCCTTCATCCCGCGGCGCTGAATGCGTTCCTTCGGCAAACCCGCGATCTCCGACCACAGCGCGGCGGCCTCGTCGTCCTCCTCGAAGACCGTCACCCACACCGACTCGGGGTCGAATCCGTACTTGCCCTCGGACTCGGGGCCCGTCACCAGGTCCCAGGCGTAGGTGATCGCGCCCTCTTTGAAGTAGTCGCCGAACGAGAAGTTGCCGTTCATCTGGAAGAACGTGCCGTGGCGGGTGGTCTTGCCTACCTCGTCAATGTCCAGGGTACGGATGCACTTCTGAACGGAGGTGGCCCGGGGCCACGGCGACTGCTGCTGGCCCAGCATGTACGGGATGAACGGAACCATGCCCGCCACAGTGAACAGGAGGGAAGGGTCGGGCGAGACGAGCGACGCCGACGGCACGACCTCGTGGCCGTGCCCGGCGAAGTAGTCGAGCCAACGCTGACGGATGTCCGCGGTACGCATCGTCTGCCCTCCTGCCTATCCGGCCGCGTGCGGCCGGGAGTGTTCCGGCATGGGTCCTATCGCGCGTAGAACTCGACGACGAGCTGCACGTCGCAGGTGATCGGAATCTCGGCGCGCTGGGGCTTGCGGACGAGCTTCGCCGTCAGCTTCTCCAGCTGCACGTCGAGGTATTCCGGAACCTCGGGGAGCACGTCGCGGTGAGCACCTGCCGCCGCCGCCATGTACGGGTCGAGGGTCGCCGCCTTCGGCTTGACCTGAATGGTCTGGTCGGGCTTGATGCGCTGCGACGGGCGGTCGACGATGTGGCCGTCCACGAGGATGTGGCGGTGGAGCACCGTCTGGCGCGCCTGAAGGATGGTGCGGGCGAATCCGGCACGAAGCACGAGCGCGTCGAGACGCGTCTCCAGGAGTTCGACCATCTCGTCACCCGTACGACCGGAACCCTTGTGGGCCTCCTCGTACGCGCGCACCATCTGCTTCTCGCGCAGCATGTACTGCGCGCGCAGACGCTGCTTCTCGCGAAGCCGGACGGCGTAGTCGGATTCCTTGCGACGCGCGGTACGACCGTGCTCGCCGGGCGGGTAGGGCCGCTTCTCGAAGTGCTTGACGGCCTTGGGCGTAAGGGCAAGACCGAGGGCGCGCGACAGGCGCACCTGGCGGCGCGCACGCTGAACTGAAGTCACAATTTTCCTTTGACCACCATGGCGCGCGAACGCGCCTTCTAACAGGGACGCAGCAAGAGCAGCCAGCTCGCCGCGAGGGCTCGGACAAGGATAGCGGACTATTGGCCGGTTTTTCCACGTCCGAGCATGTCGCGGATCTTCGCGAGTCGCGCCGCGACGTCTCGTTCGTATCCGCGTTCGCTCGGTTGGTAGTACTCGGCACCCGCGAGAGCCTCGGGAAGGTACTCCTGCGAGGCGACCGCGTGGGGCGCGTCGTGGGCGTATTGGTACCCCTTGCCGTGCCCGAGTCGCTCGGAGCCCGCGTAGTGCGAGTCCCTCAGGTGCGTCGGGACGACGCCGCCCCTTCCTGCCCTCACATCCGCGATCGCGCGGTCGATCGCGAGGTAGCTCCGGTTCGACTTGGGCGCCGTCGCGAGGTACGACGTCGCCTCGGCGAGCACGATCCGTCCCTCGGGCATGCCGATGAAGCTCACGGCGTCCGCTGCGGCCTGGGCGACGACGAGCCCCTGAGGATCCGCCAAACCCACGTCCTCCGCGGCGAGGATGACGAGCCGGCGCGCGATGAAGCGCGGGTCCTCCCCCGCCACGATCATGCGCGCCAAATAGTGCAGCGCAGCGTCGACGTCGCTTCCGCGCACGGACTTGATGAAGGCGCTCACAACGTCGTAGTGCTGGTCGCCCTGCCGGTCGTAGGCCACGAGCGCCGCGTCCATCGCCTGCTCGGCGAGCGCCGCCGTCACCTGGCCGCCCTCCCCCGCAGCCGCGGCGAGGTTCTCGAGGAGCGTGAGGGCCTTGCGCGCGTCGGCGCCCGCGACGCGAACGATGTGGTCGAGCGCGTCCTCCGCGACGGTCACGCGTCCGCCGAGCCCCCTCTCGTCCGTGATCGCGCGCGTGAGAAGCGTCCGGATCGCCTGCTCGTCGAGAGGGCGGAGCGTCACGAGGATAGAACGCGACAGGAGCGGCCCCACGACGGAGAAGGACGGGTTCTCCGTGGTGGCGGCGATGAGCGTGATCCACCGATTTTCGACGGCGGGCAGGAGCACGTCCTGCTGGGTCTTGGTGAATCGATGCACCTCGTCGATGAAGACGACGGTCTCCGGCTCCCCCGTCGAGACCCGGCGCTTGGAGTCGTCGATGATCGCGCGGACGTCCTTGACCCCCGCCGAGACGGCCGAGACCTCGATGAACCGGCGCGAGCCCGCGACGAGGTACGCCAGCGTCGTCTTGCCCGTGCCGGGAGGCCCCCACAGCAGGACGGACGCGGAACCCCCGGCGTCCTCGATGAGGCGCCGGAGCGGACTGCCGTTTTCGAGGACGTGATCCTGGCCCACGACCTCGTCGATGGTGCGCGGTCGCATCCTCACGGGGAGCGGGCTCGCGGCGGTCGAGGCCGGAACGCCCGAGGCGTCCTGGCGCACCGCGTCGAAGAGGTCCACCACATCACTCTAGAGGCGCCCGCCGACGACCGATCTCCCGTGTTAGTTTTCCGCCATGAGCCTGTTCGCGCGCCTTGCCCGATCCGTCACTCGCCACCCCGTCGCCACCGTCGTCGCGTGGGTGATAGCCGCGTTCGCGATGTTCGTCTTCTCCGAGGTCGGTTGGGGCGACTACGGGAACCTCCAGGCGCGCACGACCACGGGGGAACCGGGCGTTCGCGGAACCGACAGCGCCGTGGCGCGGTTGGCGATCGAGGACTCCGTTCCGTTTGAGGCCGGGACCACGTTCAGCGCGATGCTGCTCGGGGTGAACGCCCAGGATCCCGCGCTCGCCGACCGCCCTGAAGGCTCCGCTCGAGACCATCGCCACGACGAGCGGGGTGGCGCTCGTGGTCTCGCCGCTCGGGCCGATTCCCGGCGTGGACTACGCAAAGACCCAGATCCCGAGCTCCACGACGCCACCGGCCGCGTTCCTCGCCCCGAACGGAACGGGCATGGTCATCCTCGTACCCTTGCGCCCCAGGCAGACGACGCGATCCTGCTCGACGTGAACCATACTGTCCGATCGGAATTCGCGGACCTCGAGGCCTCCGCGCGCGCCGTCGCCCCCGACGCTGCGGTCACGACCTACTCGAACCGCCTGCTGTTCGAGCACTTCGACAAGCGCATCTCCGAGGACCTCGTCGTCGGCGAGGTCATCGCGCTCCCGCTGGCCCTCATCGTCATGGTGTTCGTCTTCGGCGGCTTCCTCGCCGCGAGCATGCCGATAGCCGGCGCCATCGCGTCGATCGCGGGTGGGTTCACCATCCTCTACGGATTCACGTTCCCCTACACCGTGGACAACTCGGCGCAGAGCGTCGTCACCGTGCTTGGCATCGGCCTGTGCATCGACTACGGGCTCCTGATCGTGTCGCGATATCGCGAGGAACTCGCGGCCATTGGCGGTGATCCGCATCTCGCGCGAGGGCCGGCCATCGAAAGAGCGATGGCGACGGCGGGGCGCACGGTCTTCTTCTCCGCCGTCACCGTCGCCATCGCCGTCGGAGGACTCCTGACGTTCTCCCCCGACCTGATGAAGGCGTTCGGAGGCGCGGCCCTCGGCGTCGTCATCATGGCCCTTCTCGTCGCGCATGACGCTCGTCCCCGCGCTCGCCTACCTGTTCGGCGCCAAGCTCGCGAAACCGGGCCTCATCTCGCGTATCAAAGGCGTACGTCGCATCCTGCAGCGTCACGTCCGACGTCACCCACGACGAGGGTCTCTTCTCGCGCCTGACGGCCAGGGTTCAGCGTCGGCCGTGGCTCGTCGTCGGCGGCGCCATCGCCGTTCTCGCGATCCTCGCGAGCCCCGCACTCGGCATCCAGCTACGCAACTCGTCGCTCGAGCTTCTCCCGACGCAACGACCCCGTCCGCGTCTTCATCTCCACGTTCGATGCCGAGTTCCCGCAGCTTCAAAGTGCCGACGTGACCTTCGTCGCTGACACGACGGCCCCGGAACTCGACACGTGGACGCAAGACGAACGTCGCGAGCCTGCCGGGCGTCGCGTCGATCACCCCGACCAAGGAGGCGAACGGCCAGGCCATCTCGCGGACTCGTGGTGACCTTCGCTGACCGCAGCGGGCGCGACTCCGTGGACCTCGTGAAGGAGATCAGGGCGATGAATCCGCCGTTCCGGCTCTACGTGGGCGGGCCGGCGGCGAACCAGATCGACTTCATCTCCGCCATCACCACGGGGGCGCCCATCGCGCTCGGCATCGTCGTGATCGGCACCTTCATTCTGCTTTTCTTCATGACGGGCTCCGCTCCTCGTCCCGATCAAGGCGCTGATCATCAACGCCCTCTCGCTTAGCGCGTCGATCGGCGCGGCCGTCTGGATATTCCAGGAGGGGCACTTCGAGGGGATGTTGCAGTTCTCGTCCACCGGCGGGATCGAGACGTACGTGCTGGTGCTGATCCTGGCGTTCGGCTTCGGCCTGTCCATGGACTACGAGGTGTTCCTGCTGTCCCGCATCAAGGAGCTCGTGGACAAGGGCGCGTCGAACAACGACGCCGTACGGCTGGGGCTCCAACGCTCGGGCCGCATCATCACGTCGGCGGCCGCCATCGTCATCGTCGTGTTCATGGGCTTCGCAGCGGGCAAGATTCTCGTCATCAAGGAGATCGGGGTCGGCCTCGCCATCGCCGTGTTCCTCGACGCCAGCCTCGTCCGGCTCCTGCTCGTCCCTGCGACCATGACGCTGCTCGGCAACTGGAACTGGTGGGCGCCGAAGCCGCTCAAACGGCTCTACTCCCGCATGAGCATCACGCACTAGGCATCCTCCACATGCGGTGCACATCCACAAGCGCGATCTATTGCAAGACTTCTTTCGAAAGGGTACTTTCAATGCATGGACTCCGCGACCGCTGACCCCACCCACCCCTGGCCCGTTCGCCGCATCGTCGACCCAAAAGAGTTGCGCGCGCTCGCCCATCCGATCCGATTCCGGATCCTCGACCTGCTCGCCGAAGGGCCGCTAACCGCGTCCCAGTGCGCCGAGCGCATCGGCGAGTCACCCGCGAACTGCTCGTATCACCTACGCCAGCTTGCCAAGTTCGGACACGCCTACCCCTCACCGGGCGGGCATGGCAGAGAGCGGTATTGGAGGGGCAGGGACGAGGCAATCGCCATCGCCGACGACGGTCCCGGCGGCGCGGTAGCCGCACGCGCCGTAGGCGACGCCATCGACGAATACCGGTTTGAGGGGTGGAGACGGTTCGTCGACCGCAGGGCGCACGACGACTCGGACTGGCGCGACGCCGCACTATCGACCGACGTAGTCTCCTGGCTCACCGCGGATGAATTGAGGGAACTCAAGCGCGATCTCCACGCACTATTCGCCCAATACGCGGACCGCGGCACGAACGAAGCCTCCCGTCCCCGAGAATCGCGGGCCGTGCGCTTCTTCGCCTACGCCTACCCCGGCGAGCGAACCGAGGCGACACGAGAAGCGGGCGAACCGTGACGCGACCCGGCCTTGCGACCCGCTTCGCCGTACTGTCCGGCATCCGCTGGCTCCCGACGGGCCTCTCCGTGCCCGTGCTTGTGCTCCTCGGCCGGGAGCGCGGTCTTGACGTCGCACAAATCGGGGCGCTACTCGCGATCTATTCCGCGACGACGCTGCTTCTCGAACTTCCGACGGGCGGCCTTGCCGACGTCGTGGGTCGCCGGCCGATTCTCGTCGTGTCGGCGCTGAGCTCCGCCGTCGCCGCGCTCACGATCGCGCTCTCGCGACACCCGGCAGCTTTCGTTGGCGGCTTCATGGTGCTCGGCGTCGCGCGCGCTCTCGATTCGGGGCCGCTTCAGGCTTGGTTCGTGGACCGCGCTCGCGAGACGGATGCGAGCGCCGAGATCCGCGGCGGATTGTCCGCCGCAGGTGCTGCGTCGTTCGCGGCGCTCGCCGTTGGCGCGCTGAGCGCGGGCGCGCTCGTGACCTGGGCTCCCCTGCCCCGCTCCGGCGCGGCGGTGGTCGGCCTGTCGCTCCCGATGCTCGTCGGCTCTGCGATTGCCGTCGTGGGAGCCGTGCTCGTCGCGCTGTGGGTGCACGAGCCTGCACGGGAGCGCCGCGCCACCCTTCGCGACGTCCTACGGGACGTCCCGCGCACTGTCCGTCGATCCGGCGCGCTCGTCCGCTCCAGCGCGCCACTGAGGCGCCTCCTCGTCCTGACCGGCGCGATCGGCGTGGCCCTCGGCTCGGTCGAACTCATCGCACCGGATCACTTCGCAGCGCTGTTCGGGGGCGCGTCGCGGGCCGCCGGCCCCTACGCCGTACTCGTCGCGCTCGGATTCGGCGCCTCGGCGGCGGGTTCCGCTCTCGCCCCGTTCGTCGCGCGGCGGCTCGGACGGCCGTCGCGAGGGATTCTCGCGACGGGCGTCTTGGCCGCCGTGGCGCTCGTAGCCGTCTCCGCGCCGCTCCTCGTGGTCGCGGCGACCATGTTCGTCACGCTCTACCTCTTCCTCGGCGTCGGCTCCCCCCTTCTCGACGAGCTCACCCACGATGTTGTGAGCTCGCGCGAACGCGCGACCGTGCTCTCCATTCGGTCCATGGCACTTCAAGGGGCCAGCGTCGCTGCGAACCTCGGCCTCGGGGCGGTCGCGTTAGCTGTGGGAATTCCCGTGGCTCTCGCCATCGCGGGATCGGTGCTCGTCCTCGGTAGCCTCAGTCTGATTCGCTACTCTGCGCCCGCAGCGCAGTAGATCGCTTGGCGCCCCCTATTCAGTGGTAGCAGTCGACGGCGTTGCCCGTCTCGATGGATACGTTCACTGCTTGGGAGATGAGTTCCCCGGGAGTCGCCTTCGGGTCGGTCGCGTAGCCGTGATCCTCGAGACACTGACGGATCGCGGGGGCTTGACTCGCGTCGTACGCGTCGCGGAGCTCTTGGGATACCGGCTGCATTTGGTAGAGGTTGTTCACCCAGAACGACTCCCGGTTCATGCATCCCTCGATCACCGGTTCCAGGCGGGTCAAGCTTTCCTCGTCCTTCGCAAGAGCCATACCCGTGGGCACGATGAGTCCGGACGGCTCGCGCTGTTCGCTATAACTGGCCGATCCACCCCCGTCGACAATGCAGTCAAGAGTCGCGAGGACCGCCTGACGCGCCTGGTCAAGGGTGACGGTGCCCGTGGCCTGGGCTTCCCTCAGGATCGCCAGCTGGTCGTCGCTCGCCCCGCCTGCGCTCGCGCCCTCGATGGCCGTGGCCGCCCGCTCCGAGAAACTCGGGTTGTCGCTGCCGTCTGCGTCGGACTCATTCCCCGAACCGAGGGAGCACCCCGTCAGGAGCAGGCTCCCGATAGCGACGATGGCCAAGGAGACTCGTCGAAGCGAGCGGCGCCGATCCGACGGGCGGTTCATCCGCCCAGCGTAACGTCCGCCTAGTCGCGGGGCTCGGACGGAGCCGCCTTCTTCACCTCGGGCTTGAAGTCCACTCCCGTTTCCTTGCGCTGCTGCGCGGGGATCGGTGCGGGTGCGCCCGTCAGGGGGTCGTAGCCGCCTCCGGACTTGGGGAACGCGATCACGTCGCGGATCGAGTCCGTGCCGGCAAGGATCGTGACGATCCGGTCCCAGCCGAAAGCGATTCCGCCGTGCGGCGGGGCACCGAAGGCGAAGGCGTCGAGCAGGAAGCCGAACTTCTCCTGCGCCTCCTCCGCCCCGATGCCCATGACGTCGAACACCCGCTCCTGGACGTCGCGGCGGTGGATACGGATGGAACCCCCGCCGATCTCGTTCCCGTTGCACACCATGTCGTACGCGTACGCGAGGGCCTCCCCCGGCTCCTTGTCGAACGTATCGAGGAACTCCGGCTTGGGGCTGGTGAAGGCGTGGTGAACGGCCGTCCACGCTCCCCCGCCCACGGCGACGTCGTCGTCGTCCGCCGTGACGGGCTTGAACAGGGGTGCGTCCACGACCCACGTGAACTCGAACGTGCCGGGCTCGATGAGACCCAGGCGCTTCGCGATCTCGATACGGGCCGCGCCGAGCAGGGCGCGCGAGGCCTCAGCCGGTCCGGCCGCGAAGAAGACGCAGTCGCCCGGCTTCGCCCCGACGGCGGCGGCGAGGCCCGCGCGCTCCTCGTCCGACAGGTTCTTGGCGACGGGCCCCCCGAGCTCGCCCGACTCCTCGACGAGCACGTACGCGAGGCCCTTGGCGCCGCGCTGCTTGGCCCATTCCTGCCACGCGTCGAGCGTCTTGCGCGGCTGCGACGCGCCTCCCGGCATGACGACCGCGCCGACGTAGGGCGCCTGGAAGACGCGGAACGGCGTGTCCTTGAAGAACTCCGCGAGCTCCACGAGCTCGAGCCCGAAGCGAAGGTCCGGCTTGTCGGAGCCGAAGCGGCGCATGGCCTCGGCATACGTGATGCGCGGGATGGGGAGCGCGACGTCCACGCCAATCAGCGCCCACGCGGCCTTGACGACAGCCTCGCCCACCTCGATGACGTCGTCCTGGTCGACGAACGACATCTCGATGTCCAGCTGGGTGAACTCCGGCTGACGGTCGGCGCGGAAGTCCTCATCGCGGTAGCACCGGGCGATCTGGTAGTACCGCTCCATGCCGGCAACCATCAGGAGCTGCTTGAACAGCTGGGGCGACTGCGGGAGGGCGTACCAGGAGCCGGGCGCGAGGCGCGCGGGGACGACGAAGTCGCGCGCGCCCTCGGGCGTCGAGTGCGTGAGGGTCGGGGTCTCGATCTCAAGGAAGTCACGCTCGCTCAGCACCGCGCGCGCGGCCTGGTTAAGCGCGGAGCGCAGTACCAGCGCCTCGCGGGGTTTCGGGCGACGCAGGTCGAGGTAGCGGTACTTGAGGCGCGCCTCCTCCCCCACCGTGACGTGCTCGTCGATGGGAAAAGGGAGCGGGGCCGAAGGGTTGAGGACGACGACGTCGTCGGCGACAACCTCAATCTCGCCGGACGGCAGGTTCGGGTTGGCGCTTCCGTCGGGACGTAGCCGCACCTTTCCCGTCACCTGGAGCACGTACTCGGCGCGGAGCTCGTGCGCGACCTCCTCGCGGATCACGACTTGCGCGAAGCCGGAGGAGTCCCGTAGATCGATGAACGCGACCCCGCCGTGATCGCGGCGGCGACCCACCCACCCTGCAAGGGTGACGGTGGCGCCAGCGTCGGACGCGCGAAGGTTGCCTGCGAGGTGCGTGCGATGCACGGGAAACTCCTTGTGGATCGGGATGGACTCGGGGACGAGTCTAGCGGCGTTCGACCCTGGGCCAGAGGTCGTCCGCTGGCGGCGCCCACGTCGCGGCGTCGGCCGGGACCTGGTCCCCCGATCGGATGTCCTTGACCTCGTCACCGTCCGCGCCGGGGAACCACACGAACGGGATGGAGCGCCGGTCCGCGTGCTGGATCTGCTTGCCGAACTTCGCGGCCGTCGGCGCCACCTCGCACGGGATGCCCCGCGTGCGCAGCGCCTGGGCGACGGCGTTCGACGACGCCCTGGTGTCCTCGTCCGTCACCGCGACGAGAACGGCGGACGGAACCGGGCGCGTCGCAGCGGCGAGGCCTGCGGAGACGATCCTGCTGACGAGCCGGCTGACGCCGACGGAGATGCCGACGCCGGGGAGCGTCGAGCCCCCCACGGTGACGAGGCTGTCGTAGCGTCCGCCTGAGCAGATCGAGCCGAGGTCCTCGTGACCCTCGAGGAATGTCTCGTACACGGCGCCCGTGTAGTAGTCGAGGCCCCGCGCGATGCGCAGGTCGGCCCGCGCCGTGTCGGGAAGCTCCGCGTTGATCCCCTCGACAAGAGCCGCGAGCGAGGCGATGCCGGCTTCGAGATCGTCGGACTCCGCGCCGCGTCCCGCCGCGAGCGCGCGGACGTCGTCGGCGAAGGAGGCGTCCGGCGTGCTGATCTCGGCCAGGTCGAGGCAGGCCCCGGCCGCATTCGACGCGACGCCTCCTGCGGCCAGCTCGGCGAGCACGCCGTCGCGGCCGATCTTGGCGAGCTTGTCGATCGAGCGGAGCGCGGCGGGCACGTCCTCCACGCCCACGCCTCGATAGAACGCCTCGACGAGGCGGCGATCGTTCACGTGGAGCCGCACTGCGGGGATGGGCAACCGCGCGAGTGCGCGGGCGACGACGACCGCAACCTCGACCTCAAGGTGCGCGGGCAGGGTCTCGCGGGCGACGACGTCGATGTCCGCCTGATAGAACTCCCGGAAGCGTCCCTCCTGCGGGCGCTCGCCGCGCCAGACCTTCTGTATCTGGTACCGGCGGAACGGGAACGCGAGGCGTCCGGAGAACTCCTCGACGTATCGGGCGAACGGTACCGTGAGGTCGAAGTGGAGGCCCATACCCGAGTCGCCGTCCTCCGCGTCCGCGAGAACGCGGCGCAACGCGTAGATCTCCTTGGAGGCGTCGGAATCGCCGCGTAGGCGCTCGAGAGGCTCGATCGCGCGCGTCTCGACCTCGGCGAATCCGTGGAGCGCGAATGTCTCCCGGAGCGTTTCGATGACATGCCGTTCGACGATGCGCTCGTCAGGCGCCCACTCGGGAAACCCGGACACGGGCGCGACTCGACTCATGCGGCCATTGTTCCATCTCGGACCCCCTAGACTGGCGACTCGACACCCCCTGCGGAGAGACCATGGCGACGAAGAAGCAGATCCGCGCCCAGCAGAAGCGGCGCTACGAGCAGTTCCAGGCCAAGATCGCGGCCCGCGAGGCGAAACGCCGACGCCGCACGCGTGTGATCGCGTTCGTTGCCATCGCGGCGGTTATCCTCGGCGCCGGGGCCTTCGCCTTCAGCGCGATGCGTGGAACCCCGACCCCGATCGTGACCATGGCCCCCTCGCCGACCGCGTCCAACAACTCCGCTCTCGCGCCGCCGCCGTCCGTTGCCGAGAATCGCCAGTGGACCGCGACGATCGTCACCAACAAGGGCACCATCACGGCGACCCTCGATGGCGTCGCCGCGCCTCAGGCCGTCGCGTCGTTCGTGACGCTCGCCAAGGCGGGCTATTTCAACGGCACGACGTGTCACCGGCTCGTCAATCAGGGCGCGTACCTCCTTCAGTGCGGCTCTCCCGACGGCACGCCAAGCGGCGGACCCGGATACACCTTCGGCCCGATCGAGAACGCGCCGAGCGACAACGTCTACCCCGCGGGGACCATCGCGATGGCCCGCGCGAGTGGAAGCGCCTACTCCATGGGAAGCCAGTTCTTCATGGTCTATGGCGATTCGCCGCTCCCCGCCGATAGCGCTGGCGGATACACCGTCTTTGGTCAGATCACCGACGGCCTGGCTATCCTGGAAGGAATCGGCGCTGCAGGTACGACCGACGGCAGCACCGATGGCACCCCCGTCGAGCCCATCACCATCAACGAGGTCACCGTCGAATGAACGTTCCTCCCGCCAAGCCGAAGCCCGCGCCGCCCAAGGCCCCGTCGCCGAAGGTTCTCGCAGGCAAGACGCACCACCCCGTGAAGGTGCCGGTCGTGGCGGACGTCGATCCAGCTGAACTCGCCGCGGCCGCCGCGCTTGGGGTGGTCGAGGACGGCTCCGTGATTCTCGTCGACGGTGAGGCCCGGCACGTCGTGGGCCCCGCCGAGGGTGACGAACCCCTCGTGCCCTACGCGCGTCGGTACTTCGAGCACGTGGGGGCGCTCGAGCGCCTGCACGGCCGCCTCGAAGCCGCCGAGTTGTCGATCCGCGATATCGATGACGCGCTCACGTCGCTTCGCGCCGTCGCGGAAAAGCCCGATTGCCTGGGAGACCTGAAGGCGTTCCGGGACCGTCTCGCGCCGATCGAGGAGCAGGCCGTCGCGCACAGGGAAACCCTGGCAGCCGAGAAGGCCGCGGCTCGCGAGCAGTCCCTCAAGGAGCGCGAGGAGATCGTTGCGAAGGCTGAGGCGATCGCGGCCAAGCCCATCGACGACGTCCGCTGGAAGGACGACACGGCCGAGCTCCGCTCGCTTCTCGATACCTGGAAAGAGGCTCAGAAGGCCGGGGTTCGCATTGGCAAGGAGGCCGAGAAGGCACTCTGGACGCGATTCGCCCACGCCCGATCGAGCTTCGAACGGACGCGTAAGCACCACTTCGCCGAGCTCGACAAGGTGAACGTTGACGTCGCGACCCGCAAGGAGGCGCTTGCCGCTCGCGCGGAAGCCCTCGCGACCTCGACCGACTGGGACCGTACGGCGCGCGAGTATCGCGACCTCATGGGCGAATGGAAGAACGCGGGTCGGGGACGACGCTCCTCCGACGACGCTCTCTGGGCGCGTTTCCGTGCAGCGCAGGACTCGTTCTTCGAGGCCAAGCGCGTCGTGACGGAGGCGTCGCTCGAGGCTCTCTCCGCCAATCTTCCCGCCAAGGAAGCCGCGGTGGCGGACGCCGAGTCCATCTTGCCCATACGCGACCTCCAGGCAGCGAAAACGGCGCTCAGGGCCGCTCAGGACCGCTTCGAGGCCGCGGGAGAGGTATCGCGCCCCGACGCCGTACGCCTCGCCAAGCGCCTGAGCGCCGTCGAACGCACCGTGCGCGACGCCGAGGGGCACGCGTGGGAGCGCTCGAATCCGGAGCTTGAGGCCCGCGTCAGCGGGGCGGCGCAGCAGCTCATCTCCGCGATCGAGGACCTCGACCGCCAGATCGCTCAGGCGAAGGCCTCCGGGGACAAGAAGGCGGTCGCCGAGCTCACGGAGTCGCGCGACGCGCGGCAGTCGTGGCTCGACCAAATCAAGACGAGCGTGGCGTAGCGCGCTTTCCCCAGTTCGTGCCTGGCGAAGGCGGGCGAGGCCCGCGTCGGGCACGCTGGGGGCGTGATCCTCGTATCCGCCGACGACGTTGGCCCGGTAGCGCTCGGTCGCATGCTTCGCGACGGCGTCCTCGCCTTCCTGTCCCCTCGCCACGCTGTCCCGTACGACCTGCCGACGTCGCCCGACACGCGGGCATCGACGCTCGCGCCCGTCGTCCCGCGTCACACGATCGTCTCGGGGCTTGCGGGACTATGGATCCGTTTCGGCGGATCCGCGCCCTCGGTGGTCGACCTGGTCGGCAGGCGCGGCCTTCATCGAGCGAAGCCCGGGGCCGACGCGCGAGGCTGGCGCATCGAGTTCCATTCCGGGGGCGCGGCGTTGGAGGCGCGAGACGGGGTGCGATCGGTCGCGGTGGCGCGTCCCGAGCGCTGCGCAGCAGACGCCTTGCGGTGGCGCGACGCCCGCGAGGCGATTCCCGCGATCTACCGGGCGATCCGGCGCGGCGACGTCGACGCCGCCGCGCTCGACGCCGTGGTCGAACGGGACGATCCGCGGGGGCTCGGCGCAGCGCGCATGAGGTCGACGTGGGCCGCGATACGCGAGGCACTCGCGCCGTAGGGGTGGTCAGGAACCGGGCCTGCGGGTCCCCGTGATGCGTCGAACGTCGTACACGCCCTCGACGTGGCGGACCGCAGCGAGGACGGCCCCCAGGTGGGAGGGATCGGCCATCTCGAAGGTGAAGCTCGACATCGCGATGCGGTCCTTCGTCGTGGTGACGTTCGCCGAAAGGATGTTGAGGTGCTGGTCGCTCAGCACCTGCGTCACGTCGGACAGGAGCCGCGCACGGTCCAGCGCCTCGACCTCGATCTGCACGAGGAACGTCGCGTCGGAGCGGCCGGTCCACTCGACGTCGACGAGGCGTTCCGGCTGGTCGCGGAGCACGCGAAGGTTGTCGCAATCCGCGCGGTGAACGCTCACCCCTGACCCTCGCGTCACGAATCCCTGGATCACGTCTCCCGGGACGGGCGTGCAGCACTTCGCGAGTTTGACGACAACGTCGGTGAGGCCATGCACGGAAACGCCGGGATCGCCAGGCTGGATGCGGCGACGACGCCGCGCCCCTGGCCGCGTAATCTCCGCTATGTCCTCCTCGGCGCCCGCCGTGCCCCCCACGGCCTGGACGATCCGCGCCACGACGTCGGACGCCTGCTCGCGATGCTCGCCGATGGCGGCGTAGAGCGCCTCCACGTCCTCGTAGTGCATCTCGCGCGCGAGCGTGAGGAGCGACTGACGGCTCATGAGGCGCTGCATGGGCAGGTGCTGGCGTCGGATGGCCCTGGCGAGCATGTCGCGTCCCGTGTCGATGCTTTCCTCGCGACGCTCGCGCGTGAACCAGTGGCGGATCTTATTGCGCGCCCGCGTCGACGCGACGAATTCGAGCCAGTCGCGCTTGGGGGCCGCGTTCTCGTCGTTCGAGGTGAGGATCTCGACGGTGTCGCCGTTGTCCACCCGCGAGTCGAGCGGCACCAGCCGACCGTTGACCTTGGCGCCCACCGTCCTGTGGCCCACCTCGGTGTGAACCGCGTAGGCGAAGTCCACGGGGGTGGAACCCTCGGGCAGCGCGAGCAGCTTGCCGCCCGGGGTGAAGGCGTACACCTCCGCGGGGCCGATCTCGCCGCGAAGCGCGTCGAGGAACTCGCTCGGATCGGCCGTCTCCTGCTGCCAGTCGGCGATCTGGCGGAGCCAACCGAAGTCCGCTCCCCCGTTGCCGTCCTTGGGCTGCTTGTCCGGCTGCTTGTAGCGCCAGTGCGCGGCGAGACCGTACTCCGCCGTTCGGTGCATGTCGTGCGTGCGGATCTGGAGCTCGACGGGCTTGCCCGTCGGGCCGATGACCGTGGTGTGGAGCGACTGGTACAGGTTGAACTTGGGGGTCGCGATGTAGTCCTTGAAGCGCCCGGGAACGGGCTGGTAGCGGGCGTGGAGGGCCCCCAGGACGGCGTAGCAGTCGCGAACGGTCTCGACCAGGATGCGCACCCCCACGAGGTCGTAGATGTCGCTCAGGTCGCGGCCTCGCACGATCATCTTCTGGTAGACGGAGTAGTAGTGCTTCGGGCGGCCGGTGATGGTCGCCTTGATCTTCATCTCGCTGAGCGCCTCTTCGACCTCGCTGCGCACCATCGCGAGGAACTTCTCGCGCTCGGGGGCCCGCTCGGCGACCACATCGACGATCTCCTGGTAGATCTTCGGATACAGCGTCATGAAGCTGAGGTCCTCGAGCTCCCACTTCATGGTGTTGAGGCCCATGCGGTGCGCGAGCGGCGCGTAGATCTCCAGGGTCTCCTGCGCCTTGCGGCGCGCGCTCTCCTCCGCGACGAACTCCCAGGTGCGCGCGTTGTGGAGCCGGTCCGCGAGCTTGAGCAGCAGGACGCGGATGTCCTTGGCCATGGCGATGACCATCTTGCGGACGGTCTCCGCCTGCGCGGCCTCGCCGTACGTCAGCTTGTCGAGCTTGGTGACGCCGTCGACGATCATCGCGACCTCGTCGCCGAACTCGGCGCGAATCTCCTCGACCGAGAGGCCCGTGTCCTCGACGACGTCGTGCAGGAGCGCGGCCGCCACGACGCCGTCGGGTAGCCCCATCTCGGCGACGATCACGGCGACGGCGACGGGGTGGGTGATGTACGGGTCGCCGCTGAGGCGCTTCTGGCCCTCGTGCTGGCGCTTCGCCACGACGTACGCGCGCTCGATCAGCGTCGTCTTGTCCTTGGGGTACATCCGGCGGAACGCCTCGAGGACGCCGTCGATCTCGCTCGTGGGCGCCTTGGTCCGCCGAAGGAATCCAAGGGGCCCGGAGGACGTGGAGGGGGCTCGCGTGTCGGTCACGGCGCCTCCTCCCTGGTCAGTCGTATTAGTTTACGACCGACGCTTGCGGCGAGGTTGCGCCTGGACTCCTCGGTGTTCGCCCGGCGAGACGGTAAGGACGGGCGCGGGCGTGGACGGGTCGATGCCCATGGCCTCGCGGGCCTCCAGTACCTCGGCCGTGTGCTCCTTCACGTCGCTTTCCCCTCCGCGGAGCGCCACCTCGAACGGGGTCGCCACGAAGATCGACGAGTACGTTCCGACGGCGAGGCCAACGAAGAGGGCGAGCGAGATGTCCTTGAGCGTGTCCGCGCGAAGGGCGTAGGACCCGATGAAGAGAATCGACATCACGGGTAGCAGGGCGACGACGGACGTGTTGATGGAGCGCACGAGCGTCTGGTTGACCGCGAGGTTCGCGAGTTCCGCATACGTGTACCGCTTCTGCGACTGGTAATCGTCGGTGTTCTCCCTGACCTTGTCGAACACGACGACAGTGTCGTACAGCGAGAATCCGAGGATGGTGAGGAATCCGATCACCGTCGCGGGCGTCACCGTAAATCCGGTCGCCGCGTACACGCCAGCGGTGAAGAGCAGGTCGTGAGCGAGCGCGATCAGCGCGGCGACGGCCATGCGCCAGGCCCGGAAGTACGCCGCCATCACGGCGGTGACGAGCACGAGGAAGATGACCAGGGCCTTGATCGCCTTCGAGCTCACATCTTTACCCCAGGTCGGGCCGATGACGCTCGTGGAGACCGATTCCTGCGTGTTGACGTTGTACGCCGTTCCGAGCGCGTCCGACACCGCAATCACCTGGGCATCGTTCAGGCTGGCCATCTCGACGTGGATGGTTGCGACGCCGTCGAGACTGGTGTGCACGTTGATCAACGGATCGGCACCAGGATCGACGGACACGATGGCGTCCCTCGCCAGCTGCGTGTCCGTGTTCGCGACGCCGCTGACGTCGAACTGAGATCCGCCCTTGAAGTCGATGCCGAGGACGAAGCCCTTCCCCAGGAGCACGCTCACCGCGAACACCATGAGGAGGGCGGAGACGGCGAACCAGCGGCGTCGATGCCGCACGATCGAATACGACCGCTTGCCCGAGTGGAGGTCGTTGCCCCACTTCGCGAGACTCAGCGCCATCAGCCTTCTCCCTTCGGGGATGCGGACCCTGGTTTCAGGGCCGCGGCCTTGCGCTCCGCGAGCGTCAGCTCGGCCACCGCCACACGCCCCCTGCCCTTATAGAACGAGTCGCGTCCCAGCTGACGGGGGTCGAGACCGGAAAGAACGTGGCCCTGACCGAAGAACTTGGTCCGTGCAAGCAGCGCGAGTACAGGGTGCGTGAAGAGCATGACGACCACGAGGTCGACGATGGTGGTAAGGCCGAGGGTGAAGGCGAAGCCCTTCACGTTTCCGACGGCGGTCAGGTAGAGAATGAGCGCCGCGAGGAAGCTCACCGAGTCGGAGGCGAGGATGGTGCGCCGCGCACGCGACCATCCGTGCTCCACGGAAGCGGGCAGAGTTCTCCCCTCCCGCAGCTCGTCGCGTACGCGTTCGAAGTACACGATGAACGAGTCGGCTGTGATACCGATCGACACGATGATGCCCGCGACTCCTGCGAGGCTCAGGCGATAGCCGATGAGCCCGGAGAGGTAGTCGATGGAACCGAACGTGATGGTGCCCGCGATCACCAACGAGGCGATGGTGACCACTCCGAGGGCTCGATATTGGATGAGCGAATAAAGGACGACGAGGATGAGCCCGATGCCGCCCGCGATGAGCCCGCCCTTCAGCTGGGCCTGGCCGAGGGTAGCCGTGGTCTTCGACTGGCTGAGCGTCGTCATCGTCAGAGGAAGCGCGCCGTACTTGATCTCGTGCGCGATCGTCGAGGCTGACTCGAGGGTCGTGAAGTTGCCGCTGATCCTCGCCTGGCCGTTGTTGATCGCGGAATCGACGCGCGGGTCCGTGATGACGAGTCCGTCGAGGACGATGGCGAACTGGTTCCGAGGGGACGCGGCTTTCACCAGGCGCGTCGTGACCGCGCCGAACTTGTCGGTCCCTTCGCCGTTGAACGTCAGGTTCACCTGGAATTCGTTCGGGATGACCGCGCCAACCGTGTTGTACGCCGGTCCGGCCGTCGCGTTCGTCACGTCGCCGCCGTTCACCTCAACCGGGCCGAGAACGTAGCGCCGCGTTCCGTCGTCCTTGCAGGTGACGAACGCTGCGGCCGGATCTCCCGGATCACCGCCCAGGAGGCTCTGCTTGTTGGTGCAATCGAGGGCGAGGAACTCCGCCTTGACCGCGTCGGTGATCGACGCGTACGACGAGCTCGTGCCCACGAGCGCAGGATCGGAGTCCGTCAGCGTGGGGAACGTCGTCGTCTCTCCGCTGTCGACGAACAGCACCGGTCGGAACTGGAGCTGCGCCGACTTCTTCACCGACTCGACGATGCTCTGGGGCGGGTCGCCCGGCAGGGAGACGATGATGTGGTTCGGGTCCTCCGTCGTGATGGTGGCCTCGGCGACACCCGACGCGTCCACGCGCTTGCGGATGATCTCGACGGACTGCTGGAGGGCTTCCGGCGTGACCGGGCTTCCGTCGATCGTCTGCGCCTGCAGAATGATGACGCGACCGCCCGCGAGGTCGAGACCAAGCTTGGGCACCCAACCCTGGTCGGGGTTCTTCAGGGCTTCGTAGACGATCCCACCACCCAGAGCGACGATGATCGTGAGTAGCCACAGCAGCGAGTTGCGCGCGGCCTTGGTGACAATCGACACGGTGGTCCTTCGGTTAGGGTCCGACTCGGGTGAGCCCAGCCGATTCTAGGCGGTTCCCGCGACCCACGTCGAACCGGCACCCCCGCGAGCCGCGCCTTAGTCGAAGAGTCGTGACCCGCCGGCGCCGGGCGAAGCGTCCACGGGCGCCTCGATTCCGAGGTGTGCCCACGCCGCAGGCGTCGCGATTCGACCGCGCGGGGTGCGCCCCATGAGACCCTCGCGCACCAGGAACGGCTCGGCGACGGTTTCCACCGTCTCGGGCTCCTCCCCGACGGAGACCGCGAGCGTCGACAGGCCCACGGGCCCGCCGCCGAATCGGGTGCACAGCGCGCCGAGCACGGCGCGGTCGAGGCGGTCCAGGCCTCTCTCGTCGACCTCGTAGACGGCCAGCGCCTCGCGCGCAGCCGCGAGGCTCCCGTGCCCGTCGCCGTGAATCTCGGCCCAGTCGCGCACGCGTCGGAGCAGCCGGTTGGCGATGCGGGGGGTTCCGCGCGATCGCCCCGCGATCTCGCGAGCCGCGTCCGCGTCGATGGCGAAGGACAGTAGCCGCGCCGCGCGCTCGATGATCTGCCTGAGTTCGTCATCCGAATAGAAGTCGAGGTGTGCCGTGAAGCCGAAGCGGTCGCGCAGCGGGGCGGGCAGCAGGCCCGCGCGCGTGGTCGCGCCGACGACGGTGAACGGCGGAAGGCTCAGCGGGATGGACGACGCGCCAGCGCCCTTTCCGACCACGACGTCGACGCGGAAGTCCTCCATCGCGAGGTACAGCATCTCCTCGGCCGGCCGCGCGAGGCGGTGAATCTCGTCGATGAACAGCACCTCGCCCTCGGCGAGCGACGACAGGATCGCGGCGAGGTCGCCCGCGTGCTGGATCGCGGGGCCGGACGTCACCCGAAGCGTCGCCCCGAGCTCCCCCGCCACGATCATGGCGAGCGTCGTCTTTCCGAGCCCCGGCGGACCGGACAGCAGCGCGTGATCCGCCGTCCTTCCCCGCGCCTTCGCGGCCTCGAGGACGAGCCCCAGTTGGGCGCGGACGACGCGCTGGCCGACGAATTCGTCGAGGCTCGCGGGTCGCAAGGCGGCCTCGTTCGAGCGTTCGATCGCGTCAGCATCGAGGTCGACGATGCGTTCGATGTCATCTCGGTCGATGTCGCCCGCGATCGGCTCATCCATGCGTGCCTCCCAGCGCTTGAAGGGCCTCGCGGAGCACCCCGGGGACCTCGGCGTCGTCCACGGGACCGCTCGTCACCTTGTCGACGGCCGATCGCGCGACCTTCGCGCTCCAGCCGAGCCCGACGAGCGCGTCGACCACCTGGTCGCGACCGTCGCCGAGGCTCACCGCGCCGCCTGCGTCGGGCAGGACGAGTTTTCCGCCGAGCTCCAGAAGGAGCCGCGCCGCGACCTTCGCCCCGATCCCGGGAACGCGTTCCAGCGCCGCCCTGTCCCCAGCTGCGACCGCGGCCGCGAGGTCGCGGGGCGCGTGCACGGCAAGCATGGCGAGCGCGAGGCGCGGCCCCACGCCGCTCACTCCCTGGAGGGCGACGAAGGCGTCGCGCTCGTCGCGCATCGAGAACCCGTAGAGCGTGAGGCTCTCCTCGCGGACCACAAGGTGCGTCCACAGGCGCGTGGTCTGCCCCAGCCGCGCCCCCGCGAGCGTCGAGGGGGTCGAGAGCACGTGGAAACCCACGCCGCCGACGTCGACGACAAGGCCAGTCGCATCGATACCCAGTACCGAACCCGACAGCTGTGCGATCACCGATCCTCCCGCGCGACTCGAACGTATGTACGAACCACGCTACGGCACGGGAGGCTTCCCCTGGGTGCGACGCGCCGCGCGTTCGGCCTCGGCCCACCGGGCCTGAGCGCGCGTCGCGATGGCGTGCGGATCCCTGCCCGCAGCCCCCGGTACCGCCCCGCGCCAGGCATGGCAGATGGCGATGGCGAGGGCGTCGGCCGCGTCAGGCGGGCTCGTGGGGACGTCGACGCCCAGCAGGCGCCTCACCATGTCGACGACCTGCTTCTTGGGTGCCCTGCCGTTGCCCGTGACCGCCGCCTTGACCTCGGACGGCGTGTAGAGGGCGACGGGAAGCCCCCGCCTGGCCGCGGCGAGCATGATGACGCCGGAGACCTGGGCCGTGCCCATCACGGTGCGAACGTTGTGCTGGGCGAACACGCGCTCGAGCGCGATGGCTCCCGGGGCATGGGCGTCGAGGATGGCCTCGAGGCTGTCCGCGATCTGCTTGAGTCGGGTCGGGGCGTCGAGCCCGGGGGCGGTCGACGCGACAGAAACGTCCACGAGCGTGACTCGCCGCGACGCGCCAGCCTCGACCACGCCGAGGCCGCACCGCGTCAGGCCCGGGTCGACGCCGAGGATCCGCACCGCTACTCCTCGGCCGCGGCCATAACCTCGTCGGAGGCGTCGAAGTTCGCGAACACCGTCTGAACGTCGTCGCTATCCTCGAGCGCGTCGATGAGCCGGAGCATCTTCTTGGCGCCGTCCACGTCGAGCTCGACCTGAACGGACGGCACGAACGACGCCTCGGCGCTGTCGTAGTCGATATTCGCCGCCTGGAGCGCCTCGCGCACCGTGACGACGTCCGTGGCCTCGGTGATGATCTCGAACACCTCGCCGAGGTCGTTGATCTCCTCCGCGCCCGCCTCGAGCGTCGCCTCGAGGAGGCCGTCCTCCGTGACGCTGCCCTCCTTGGACACGATGATCTGACCCTTGCGGGAGAACAGGTAGCTCACGGATCCGGGTTCGGCGAGGGTGCCGTTGTTGCGCGTGAGGGCGGTGCGCACCTCCATCGCGGCGCGGTTGCGGTTGTCCGTCAGGCACTCGATGAGGAGCGCGACGCCGCCTGGGCCATAGCCCTCGTACATGATCGTCTCGTACTCGGCCGCGCCAGCCTCAAGCCCGGAGCCGCGCTTGACGGCGCGGTCGATGTTGTCGTTCGGGACCGACGACTTCTTGGCCTTCTGGACGGCGTCGAACAGCGTCGGGTTGCCTGCCATGTCGCCGCCGCCCATGCGCGCCGCGACCTCGATGTTCTTGATGAGTTTGGCGAAGAGCTTGCCTCGCTTGGCATCGATGACGGCCTTCTTGTGCTTCGTCGTTGCCCATTTGGAGTGACCCGACACGATGCTCCTCGCTTCTTCCCTGCTCGTCCCGGCGTCCGCCGGGCCCCGCTCATTCTAGGGCAGGCGCGTAGCCGTGAGTGGGGACGAGCTACCGCGCGGTCGCGAGGTCGACGAGGAGGCGGTGGACGCGCGTCTCGCCGTTCAGCTCGGGGTGGAAGGCCGTGGCGAGGAGCGCGCCGTGGCGCACGGCGACGACGCGACCATCGCGGCCGTCGTCCTTGGCAAGAATCTCGACGGTGGGATCGAGGGATTCGACCCACGGCGCGCGGATGAAGGTGGCGTGCATCGTGGTCCCGTCGGGGCGCCACACCACGTCCGCCTCGGAGGAGTCCACCTGGCGCCCGAACGCGTTGCGCCGCACGGTCATGGGGATGCCCCCCAGCGTCTGCTGGTCCGTCGTCCCGTCGAGGACGTGATCCGCCAGGAGGATCATGCCCGCGCACGTTCCCAGCGCAGGAAGGCCGGAGCGGAGGCGCTCGCGCAGGGGCTCGAACAGGTCGAAGGCACGCAGCAGCTTGTCGATCGTCGTGGACTCGCCGCCGGGAAGGACGATCCCGTCCGCGTTCTCGAGCTCGGACTCGCGACGCACGACGAAGCCCGTGGCTCCGCACGCGGCGATCACGGCGAGGTGTTCGCGCACGTCGCCTTGGAGCGCGAGCACGCCGATGCGCGCCTGCCCGCCGCTCATAGCGTCTCCGTTCCGAGGTGCCTCAGTTCGCCGTCCCACGGCAGAACCGTCGGCAGTATCGAACCGAGCATCGACGGGAAGACCTCGATGTCGGAGGCCAGTATCTCCTCCGCGCTCATCCACTCGACCGCCTCGAGCGTGTCGCGTTCAACGTCCGTCCACGCGGCGTCCTCGCGCGACGCGGCGTCCTCGGCGCGGGCGACGAAGAACTGCTCGTGTTGCACGTAGGGCCGTTCCATGAAGTCGAACACGGCCGTGCGCTCCCACACGGGGCCCACGAGGCTCTCCGGCGCGAACACGTATCCCGTCTCCTCGCGCGCCTCGCGAGCCGCAGCCTCGCGGGTGCTTTCGTCACCGTCGAGGCCGCCACCCGGCGTGAACCACCACGAGCGCTCGGGCAAAGCGGGATCGTGGCCGCGCAGGAGCAGGAGCCGATCGGCAGAGTCGAGGATGAGGACACGGGCGGCCTCGCGGGGGGTCGCCCCGTCGGCGCCCACGGGCTACCAGCCGCGCTCGGCGAGCCGATGCGGCTCGGGGACGTCCTCGACGTTGATGCCGACCATCGCCTCTCCGAGCCCGCGCGAGACCTCCGCGATGACCTTCGGGTCGTCGAAGAACGTGGTCGCCTTAACGATCGCTGCCGCGCGCTGGGCGGGATTGCCTGACTTGAAGATTCCCGAACCCACGAACACGCCCTCGGCGCCGAGCTGCATCATCATCGCGGCGTCAGCAGGCGTGGCGATGCCGCCAGCCGTGAAGAGGACGACGGGGAGCTTGCCGCTTTGCGCGACCTCCTTGACGAGGGCGTACGGGGCCTGGAGCTCCTTGGCCGCGACGTACAGCTCGTCCTCGGGAAGCGAGGTGAGGCGGCGAATCGCGCCACGAATGGAGCGCATGTGCGTAGTCGCGTTGGACACGTCGCCCGTGCCTGCCTCGCCCTTGGAACGGATCATGGCCGCGCCCTCGGTGATGCGGCGAAGCGCCTCGCCAAGGTTGGTCGCGCCGCACACGAACGGGACGGTGAAGGCCCACTTGTCGATGTGGTTCGCGTAGTCGGCCGGCGTGAGAACCTCGGACTCGTCGACGTAGTCCACGCCGAGCGACTGAAGCACCTGCGCCTCGACGAAGTGCCCGATCCGAGCCTTCGCCATCACGGGAATGGACACCGCGTCGATGATCCCCTGGATGAGGTCGGGGTCGCTCATGCGCGCCACGCCGCCCTGGGCGCGGATGTCCGCGGGAACGCGTTCGAGCGCCATGACGGCTACCGCGCCTGCGTCCTCGGCGATCTTGGCCTGGGTCGCGTCGACCACGTCCATGATGACGCCGCCCTTGAGTTGCTCCGCCATGCCGCGCTTGACCAGGTCGGTGCCGGTCTTCGGTTCCTTCGCGAGGTCTTTTTGTGCCATGTCTCCCCCCGTGCCATTCATCGTGAAGCACCCATTCTAATGGCCTCGTGGTAGGTGGCCTCGACGCGCGGCGCGACCTCGTTCCAGTCGAAGTGTGACGCCGTTTCCTGGCCGCGCTGAGCGAGGTCGAGACGCTCGTCGCGGTTCTTGAGAAGGTGGACGACGATGCGGGCGAGGTCCTCGGGGTCGCCGACGCGGTGGAGCGCGATGCACGGCTCGGGACCTTGCGCCGTGGCCACGTCGCGGAAGGCGGTGAGGTCGCTCGCGACGACGGCCGCTCCGGCCGCCATGGCCTCGACGAGGACGATGCCGAAGCTTTCGCCTCCGGTGTTGGGCGCGCAGTAGACGTCGATCGAGGCCATGAAGCGTTGCTTTTCGTACTCGTCGAGCGTGCCGATCGCCTCTCCTCCCCCTGCCTCGACGCGCGAGGCGACGCGGTTCGAGAACCTTCCTGCTGCGAGGAAGCGAACCTTGGGCACCTCGGCACGCACGAGCGGGATCATCGCGAGGAAGTCATCCAGTCCCTTGCGTGGCTCGTCGAGGCGTCCGAGGATTCCCACCGTCGGCTCGTCCGCTGTACCCATCCACGCCGGGCGCGGGTGCGCCTCGACGTACGACGTCGTGTCGACGCCATTGGGGATGATGTGGGTCGCGTCGAGGCGCAGGTGGTCCTTCACCGTCCGGTCGGCGGACGGGGACACGGCGATGCGCGCGTCCAGAACCTCCATGCTCGGCTTGATGAACGGCTTAGCCAGCCGCATGATCGCCGAGTTGTCGTTCGAGGTGTGGAACGTCGCGACCATCGGGCCGTTGCGCGCCCACAGGGCGAGCAGGCTGAGCGATGGCGCGCCCGGCTCGTGGAGATGGACGACGTCGAAGTTGCCTTCTCGTAGCCAGCGTCGGACCCGTACGGCGGTCATCAACCCGAAGCGCAGGCGCGCGGTGGAACCGTTGTACGGCACGGGAATGGTTCCGCCAGCGTTGTCGACGTTCGCGGGGATCGAGAAGTTCGGCGCGGCGGGCGCGAGGATGCGCACGTGGTGCCCGAGGTCGGTGAGCGCCCTGGCAAGGTCGAGGACGTGAAGCTGGACGCCGCCTGGACGATCGAGGGCGTAGGGGCAGACGATCCCGACTCTCATTCGACCCATCCGAACCGCTGAAGCATGTGCCAATCCTCGGGGTACGCGAGGATGCGACCGGCCAGGAACGTCGCCCACTCCTGGGTGACCGCCGCGATCTGCTCCGCCTTGGTGCCCTCAGGAATGGTGACGATCGGCCCGAACTCCATGACGATTCCCCACCGGGATCGGCCCCGCCAGCGCCGCGCGCCGTGGATGCGCTCGTAGCGGGCGTAGAGGACGGAGAGCGTCGTCTTGGTCGCGATAGAGAAGGCAGCCGGGCCCGGCGCGACGCGAACCTTCTGTCCCCACATCTCGACCTCCATGCCGGTGCCGGTGAGGTCGCGGTCGGAGAGCAGGGCGACGACGCCGCCGTCGCGAATCGCGATCGACATGAGTTGGCGGAAGGTGCCGCCGCCCTCGAGACCGAGCACCGTCATGCCGACGCCCTCGCGCAGGCGCACGAACTCGTCGAAGACCTCGCGGGGCTTGAGGATCTCGGCGACGGTGAGGACCTTGCCGAGGTTTCGGCACGTCCATGCGCCGACGAGGTCCCAGTTTCCCGAGTGGCCGAGCGCGACGCAGATGCGCCCGTTTTCCTTGATGTCGGCGAGGGCAGCGTCGATCCCAATGGTGCGTATCCTGGCGTCGATCTGGGTGGGCGTCATGCGCGGAAGCTCGAGGACCTCGGCGTAGTAGCGAGCCGCCGACGCCATGCCCCGCCGCGAGAGCTTGCGCAGCTCGCGTCCCTCGAGCCCCGTCACGCGACGGTAGTTGTCCTCGAGCCTCGTCACGCCCTTGCCGCGACGGAGCCACGCGATCCAGGAGCCGAAGCCCGCGACCATGCGAATAAACCAGCGAGGCGCGAAGCGCGACACCTTCATCGCGATGAGGAATCCGTTCACGGGGCTACTTCGCCGCCACGGGAATGCTCGGGTCCGCCTTGCTGGCCTTCCAGACGGCCCATCCGCGTTGGAACACGGTGACGAGGGCGGCTGCGGTCAGCAGGAAGAGGACGACGGTGAGGACGCGTATATCGACGCCGAGCCCCACGAGCCCCGTGGCGATCAGGCCGATGGTCAGGCGATCCGCGCGCGACGCGATGCCCATCTTCGCCTCGACCCCGAGACCCTCGGCGCGTGCCCTGGCGTACGGCACCACCGAGCCGATCACGAGGCACAGAATCGCGGCGATGGCCGTGATGCGGTGCCGGTCGATCAGGCCCCATGCGATGCCGCCGAACACCGCGGCGTCGGCGAATCGGTCGAGGGTCGAGTCGAGGAAGGCGCCGAAGCGCGACGACTTGCCCGTCGCCCTTGCGATCATCCCGTCGGTCATGTCGAGCAGGGCGAAGCCCCAGCAGATCATCGTTCCGACGAAGAAGCGGTAGATGTTGTGATCCGCCTGCGGGAAGTAGTACAGCGCGCCGACGAGCACGCCGAGCGTGCCGACGATCGTCACGGCGTTCGGGTGCACGTGGAGCTTGATAAGGAGTTTCGCGAGGCCCCTGTACGCCGCGATGAACGGCGGGCCCAACCACTTGACCATCTAGTCCTCCTTCGCCCACGCGTCGCTCACGCGTCGCCAGGTGTCGTCGAGAAGCTCCGGCATCGCCTTGGTTTTCGCGATGATCGGAAGGAAGTTCGCGTCGCCGACCCAGCGCGGCACGATGTGCTGGTGGATGTGCTCGGCGATACCAGCGCCCCCCACCGAGCCCTGATTCATCCCAATGTTGAAACCCTTGGTGCCGCTGATCCTCTGGAGCACGACCATGGAGCGCTGCGTCATCGCGGACATCTCGTCGCGCTCGGCGTCCGTCAGCTCGGTGTACCAGGCGACATGGCGATACGGGCAGATCATGATGTGCCCGGGGTTGTACGGGAACAGGTTCAGCACGGCGAAGCAGTGGTCGCCGCGCGCGACGATCAGGTTGTCCCGGTCGTCCGCCGGATCCTTATCGCAGAACTGGCACCCGTCGTCCGGCTTGGCGCCCCCGCGCGTCTCCGCCCCTTTGATGTACGCCATGCGATGGGGCGTCCAGAGTCGCTCGAAACCGTCGGCGACGCCGCCCATCATCTCGGTGTCCTCGCGTTCGTCCATCGTCAGACCTGAACCCGCGACTGGACGGCCTCGACGATCCTCGCGATGGCGTCGTCGATCGGCACCTGGTTCTCCTGGCTGCCGTCGCGGAAGCGGAAGCTGACCGCGCCTGCCTCCTGGTCCTCGCCTCCCGCGATGAGGACGAACGGCACCTTCTCCTTCGACGCGTTGCGGATCTTCTTGGGGAAGCGCTCGTCGGAGGCGTCGATGTCCGCTCGAATCCCCTTCTCGCGAAGCCGAGCCACCACGTCGGCGAGGTAGTCGTTGAAGGGCTCCGCCACGGGCACGGCGAGCACCTGGACGGGTGCGAGCCACGCGGGGAAGGCGCCTGCGTAGTGCTCGGTGAGGATCGCAAAGAACCGCTCGATGGAGCCGAAAAGAGCGCGGTGGATCATCACGGGGCGCTGGCGCGAGCCGTCGGGGGCCGTGTACTCGAGCTCGAAGCGCTCGGGCAGGTTGAAGTCCAGCTGAATGGTGGACATCTGCCACGAGCGGCCGATGGCGTCGCGCGTCTGCACGGACAGCTTGGGGCCGTAGAAGGCGGCGCCGCCCGGGTCGGGCCGCAGTTCGAGGCCGGATGCCTCCCCCACCTGGCGCAGGGTCTCAGTCGCCTCGTCCCATGCCGCGTCCTCGCCCACGAACTTGTCGGGGTTCTTGGTGGACAGCTCGAGGAAGAAGTCCGTGAGTCCGTAGTCCTTGAGTAGGCCCAGGACGAAATTCAGCGTGGTGGTGAGCTCGGACGCCATCTGGTCGCGCGTGCAGTAGATGTGGGCGTCGTCCTGGGTGAACCCGCGGGCGCGGGTCAGGCCGTGGACCACGCCGGACTTTTCGTTGCGGTACACCGTGCCGAATTCGAACATGCGCAGCGGGAGCTCGCGGTACGAGCGCCCGCGCGAGCGGAAGATCAGGTTGTGGAACGGGCAGTTCATCGGCTTGAGGTAGTAGTCCTGAGCCTGCTTGGTGATGTTGCCAGCCGCGTCCTTCTCCTCGTCCATTTGCATGGGCGGGTACATGCCGTCGGCGTACCAGTCGAGGTGTCCGGAGACCTGGAAGAGGTTCGCCTTGGTGATGTGAGGCGAGTAGACGAACTCGTAGCCCTCCTCGATGTGGCGGCGGCGCGAGTATTCCTCCATCTCATGGCGGATGATGCCGCCGCGGGGGTGGAACACGGCCAGGCCGGAGCCGATCTCGTCGGGGAAGCTGAACAGGTCGAGTTCGGCGCCGAGCTTGCGGTGGTCGCGCCTCTCCGCCTCGGCGAGCCGCTCCTTGTACGCGACCATCTCTTCCTTGGTGGGCCACGCGGTGCCGTAGACGCGCTGAAGCGGGGCGTTCTTGTCGCTCCCCCGCCAGTAGGCGGACGACGTCTTGGTCAGGGACCAGGCGTTGGTAAGGATCTTGGTGGTCGGCACGTGCGGCCCCCTGCAGAGGTCCTTCCACGCGACGGTGCCGTCCTTGCGGACGTTGTCGTAGATGGTGAGCTCGCCTGCCCCAACCTCGACGGATGCCCCCTCCGCTCCGGTGTCCGCGGCGTGCGACTTCAGGCCCACCAGCTCCACCTTGTACGGCTCGTGGGAGAGCTCCGCGATGGCCTCCTCGTCGGTGACGACGCGGCGGCGGAACGACTGGGTCTCGTTGACGATGCGCTGCATCGTCTTCTCGAGCTGCTTGAGGGTCTCGGGGGTGAAGGGCTCGGCGACGTCGAAGTCGTAGAAGAAGCCGTTCTCGATGGGCGGGCCGATGCCCAGCTTCGCCTCGGGATTGAGCTGCTGCACCGCCTGGGCAAGGACGTGGGCGCACGAGTGGCGGAGGACGGACAAGCCGTCCGGGCTGTCGATGGTGACGGCCTCGATCGCGTCGCCGGCCTTCAACTCCTGGGCGAGGTCGCGTAGCTCTCCCGCTACCCGCATCACGACAACCTCTTTGCGATCGGCGTAGACGTCGGCGCCCGTCGTGCCCGCGTCGAGCTTCCGCTCGTCGCCGTCCACGGTCACGCTGATGTTCGCCACGTCTGCTCCTCGGATTGTCGCCTGCCCCCACGATGGTACCGAGAGTCGGGGCGCCGTATGGGCGCATCGCGTCCGAGGGGCGCCCGCTACCCAAGCACGGCGCTTGCGACGAAGCCGATCGCGGCGCCGCCGACCGCGCCGAAGATCATGATGGGCGCGTACGCCTTGGTGATGAGCGCCTCGGGCAGGCTGAACAGCACGCCGATGACCAACCCGGTCACGGGCCACGGCATGGCGAGGTCGCTCGTCGGGATGACGAGCCCGATCGCGAACCTGTTCATGAACGCCGCGGCGATGGCCGCGCGCTTGTCGTCGAAGGACATCGGCAGCATCGTCCCCGCGGAAAGCGCTCCGAAGACGACGCCACAGATCAGACCAAGTGCAGTGCTAGACACGCTTCTCCCCTTGTTGTCGGGTCGCCGAGGGCGGCGCGTCAGACGCTACTGTCGCCCTGCGACACGCGCCGGAATGCGGTCAGTGGTCGGTGAGCTCCAGGCGCGTCATCACGTACGTCCGGGTTTGGTGGCTGTCGCCGCACGCCCAGTACGCGATCTCCGACCAGTTGCCCGACGACTTCGGGGCGACGACGAGCCCGGTCACATCCGCGTCGGTCAGGTCGAAGATGATGGCCTTGCCGTCGTCGCTCCAGCGCCATTCGATCGGTCCCGTGTATGCCCAGTACTTGCTGTCGTTCGTGCACCTGGTCGTGTCGCCCTCTCCGATGTACGTCAGGTGATCGGATTCGCCCGTGCCGTCCGCCCTGAACAGGACTGCTGCCTTCCCCTTGACGTTCACCCACTCGCCTGGGGCGAATTCCATCGTCGGGCCGCTACGCGAATGGAGCTCGAGGACGAAGTAGACGGCGACCAGCACAACAACGATAAGGATCGCGGCGACGCGCTTCAGCATCGAGATGTTCTTCAGCATGGCGCCAGTCTTCACCCCGGGGGTGCGGTGGCGCGACCTGAACGGGGGCGTCAGGAGCCGAAGACCGCCAGGGCCACGGCGGCGATCACGGTGATCGCGAGGACGAGACTCTCGCTCGGCCGTAGCGGAGCCAGCGAGTGCGTCGGCCGTACACGTTCGACGTCGCGCTCGGTCGCGGCTGCAGGGCGCCAACGCCCCACCTCGGCATGGTGCAACACGCTCACCTCGAACGGACGATGCGGGATCTCGCGCAACAGTTCGGCGAGCCGCTCCCTTCGTGCGGACTCGTGCCGCGGGCGGTTCCAGTCGAGGACCTGCGCGTGGAACGGCGCGCCATCGCCGAGGTCGAGCCGCGCCGTCTTGCCCGCTCGATACAACGAGACGCGGTCGACGGATCGGCGCGGGAACACATACGTGAAGACCGCCGCGCGGAACGTGATCGAGTCCGCCCCAAACTCGAGGCGCTGCGCGAACATGCGCAGGAAGGAGAACCAGATGAGCCCGGCTGCGAGGAGCGCGACCGCATCGAATCGGCTCCTCGTTTCGAAGGCGCTGAAGACCAACCAGCCGCACACCGGTAGCACGAACGCGAGAACGGTGAGGCGGAGGCCGACGGGCGATGTCACGACGACGCGGGGAGTCCCACTGTCGATGGGTGCGGCCGCGCTCGCCCCCCGTGAGGACGTCTCACGGCGCGAGGATTGCGACGTACGCGGCATCATTCACCTAATAACGAGTATGCCACCGAAGCCGCGAAACGTGGAGGGTGGGCGATACTGGGATCGAACCAGTGACCTCTTCCGTGTGAAGGAAGCGCGCTACCCCTGCGCCAATCGCCCGTCGGCCGACATCTTATCCTGACTCGGCCGTCGTCCAAGGCCCGATCGAGGCCGGCCGATCACCCCTTCGGGTGGGCCACCCACGCGCTCGATACCATGTCGTCGATCGTGTGACGCATCGCCCAGCCAAGGTCGCGAGCCGCCCGCGAACCGTCGGCCACAATGCGGGCCGGGTCGCCCGCGCGACGGGGCCCGACCTCCGGCACCAGCGTCGTGCCCGTCGCGGCGACGACGCTATCCATAATCTCTCGTACCGAACTTCCTGACCCGGACCCCAGGTTGTATATGGGCTCGAGCGGGCGTCCCTCGGTCAGGGCCGTCGCCGCGGCGACGTGCGCGAGAGCAAGGTCGCCCACGTGGACGTAATCCCGCACGCACGTGCCGTCCGGGGTCGTGTAGTCGTCGCCGTGGATGACCGGCGCCCGGCCAGCGGTCAGTCCGAAGAAGACCCGGGGAAGCAGGTTGTGAGGCGAGGCGTCGTACACGTCCGGGTACGAGGACCCGACGACGTTGAAGTACCGAAGCGAGGTCGCAGCGAGGGGCGTCGCCGCGGCCGCGGTTGCACGAACCTGGTCGCGGATCGCCCATTCGCCGATGAGTTTCGATTCGCCGTACGGGGACTCTGGCGCCGTCGCGGTGTCCTCGGTTACCAGCTCCTCCGCCGGCGTTCCGTAAACCCCCGCGCTCGACGAGAAGACCAGGCGCGCCACCCCGGTTGCCGCCATCGCTTCGAGCAGCGACACCGTGCCCTCCACGTTTTGGCGATAGGTGTGCAGCGGACGCTTGACGGACTCCCCCGCGTACTTGAAGCCCGCGCAGTGAATCACGCCCGCGACGTCGTGGGTCCGTAGCACGTCGGCGACCGCACGGGTGTCGAGAACGGTCGCCCGGACGAAGGGCACGCCGTTAGGGATGAACGCCTCTATCCCGCTTGAGAGATCGTCGAGGACGACGGGCTCCATCCCGGCGTCGGCAAGCGCGCGCACGACGTGGGCCCCTATGTATCCGGCCCCGCCCGTCACCATCCACCGCATGCCGCTCACGCTAGCCCTCACGCATCACGACGCGCGCCGTCGGACGGCCGAACGGGGAAGATGCACGGAGCCGGGTGCGACCCGTCGACGAGGGCGCGCTCGATGGCCTCGGCGATATCGTCGAAACGCCCGTGCGGCACGAGGGCGATCGAGGCGCCCCCGAACCCGCCTCCCGTGAGCCGGGCGCCCATCGCTCCCGCCTCCATAGCGGCCTCAACCGCTGCGTCGATGGCAGGTACGGATATCTCGAAGTCGTCGCGCATCGAGGCGTGCGACGCGAGCATGAGCTCGCCCATCGCCGAGATGTCCCCCGCCTTGAGTGCGATCACGGCCTCGGCGACACGGGCGTTCTCCGTCACGACGTGCCGGACGCGGCGGAACGTCACCTCGTCGAGCGTGGCCTCCGCACGGGGAAGATCGTCCTCGGTGATTCCCCGCAGCGAGGCGGCGCCGAGCGTCGTGGCACCCCGCTCACACGCCGCACGCCGATCCGCATACCCCCCGGTCGCGTGAGCGTGTTCTACCCGGGCGTCGATGACCATGACGTCGATGCCCGCGGCCTCAAGGCCAAGGGGGATCACCTCCGATGCGAAGGTGTCGCAATCGAGCAGGACGGCGTGGTCAGCGCGGCCGAGCATCGACGCGGTTTGGTCCATGACGCCGGTGGGAGCTCCGACGACGACGTTCTCCGCGCGTTGGGAGGCGAACGCGAGCTGCATGGGTTCGAGTCCGAGGTGCCACACGTCGTCAAGGGCGAGCGCGACGGAACACTCGATCGCGGCGGACGACGATAGGCCCGCACCGATGGGCACGTCGGAACAGATCGCGATGTCGACGCCGCGGACGTCGTTCGGCGCAAGGGCGAGGAGCGCCCACGCGACCCCGAGCGGGTAGGCGGACCATCCGCGCGGCAGGTCTTCGTCGAGGTCGTCGAGCGTCATCTCGATTCGCTTGTCGGCGTAGCTCGACATCACGCGAATGACCCGATCCGGACGCGGGCTCAACGCGCACGTCGTTCGGCGGTCGATCGCGAACGGCAACACGAGTCCGCGGTTGTAGTCCGTGTGCTCGCCGATGAGGTTGACGCGCCCCGGCGCGGACCACACGCCGCGCGGGGAAGTTCCGTACGCTGCGACGAACGCAGCGCTCACGTCCTCGAATTCCGGGATGGCGTTCATGCCCGAGGGAGAGACCGTCGTCATTTCACGTCACCCACGCCTTCGAAGGCTTCGCGAAGGCGCTCGGCGGCCTGCTCGGGGACGACATCGGCCACCCAGGCCCCCATGGCGGCCTCCGATCCTGCCAGGAACTTGAGTTTGTCCGCGGCGCGGCGCGGGCTCGTGACCTGCGCCATCAGCCGCACCCCCTCCACCCCGGTCGGGGCTTGATGCCAGGCGCCAATGTACGGCGTCGGAGTGTCGTAGAGGGCGTCTACCGCGCGGAGCAGGCGCGGATACAACACGGCGAGCTCGTCGCGTTCGGCCAGCGTTGTCGCGGCGAAGTCGGGCACGTCGCGGTGTGGCAGGACGTGAACCTCGATGGGCCATCGCGCGGCGAACGGCACGAAGGCCGACCAGTGCTCGCCTTGCGCGATCATGCGCGGGCCGGTGGTCTCGCGATCGAGGATGTCGGCGAACAACGTCGGGCCGTAGTCATCGACCGCCGCCAGGAGGCGTTCCGTACGGGGTGTCACGTAGGGGTAGGCGTAGATCTGGCCGTGAGGATGGTGGAGCGTGACCCCGATCTCCTCGCCACGATTCTCGAACGGGAATACCTGCCGAACGCCGGGGAGGGCGCTGAGTTCCTCGGTGCGATGGGCCCACGCCTCGATGACGGTCCGGGCGCGCGACGTTCCCAGCGTCCCGAACGAGCCTTCCGTCTCCGGCGAGAAGCACACCACCTCGCATCGGCCGACGGCGGTCGCGGCCTGGGCCGTCGTCTCCCCCGCCGAATGCTCCGGCCCTTGGCGGCCGTCAGTCTCCGGCCCGAAGGACGGGGATCGGTTCTCGAAGACGACGACGTCGTAGACCGACGGGATCTCGGAATCGTTCCCTGGTGCCTGGGGTGCGAGGGGGTCGAGGTGGGCAGGCGGTAGCATGACGCGTTGCTGGCGGGCCGACGCGACGGCGATCCATTCGAGCGTCAGCGGGTCGCGGCGGAGTTCGGCCGTCGGGGGGCGAGGGGGCAGGTCGCGGCGGTCGGGACGACGCTCGGCGGGAAGCGTGGTGTCCGCGTCGTCGAAATAGATCAGGTCCCTGCCGTCGGCCATCGGGGCGCGCGTGACGACTATTCTCGCGTCGCGCTGCGTCGCCATCGGAACACCTTTCCTGTCGAGGCAATCGGCCTATGGGGACGTTGGTGGACGACATTGCCCGCATATCATCTTTTAGTAAGGCCCGATGTTATCGCAAACATTGCGCGGCGTCGCTGGACTTTCGGCCGAATGTGCACGCCGATAACCCGGCGCTCCGGCGCGATGATGGCCCGTACGCACCGAGAGGTGCAAGATATGGTTCGGAGGTCAGGATGCCGAAAGCCACGCGCGGGCCGCGCCAGAACGATGTTGCGCTGCGCGCTGGAGTGTCTCATCAGACGGTGTCGCGAGTATTGAACGGGTACGAGGGCATCAAGCCCGAGACGCGCCAACGCGTCCTCGCCGCGATCGACGAGCTCGGGTACCGACGCAACGCCGCCGCTCGGTCGCTGGCCACCGGGCGTTCCCAGGCGATCGGGGTTCTCGTGCCCGACATTCCCAACTTCGGTCCTACGTCGTGCCTCTATGCCGTCGAGCGTGCCATTCGCGAGAGCGGCTTCCAGCCGCTTGTGACCGTGACGCCCGAAGATCGCGAGTCCATCGAAGAGGGCCTCGAGTTCCTTCTTGACCACGCGATCGAGGCACTTGTGCTCATGGCTCCGACCCACGAAGCTCTCGATGTCATCGACGAAAACGGCACCGGAGTACCGATTACATACCTGCTGACAGGCGAAGAACGTGCTCCGTGGTCCATTTCCGTCGACCAGGCGCAGGGCATCGAGCTCGCGCTTCGCCATCTTGTCGACGCCGGCCACACTCGGATCCAACACGTCGCTGGACCGCACTACTCGACGGAGGCCCGCCTCCGAAAGGGCGCCTTCGTCGTCGAATCCCGACGCATGGGGCTTCCGTTGCTTCCGATCCTCGTGGGTCAGTGGACTCCGACGGACGGCTTCGCAGCTGGACAACGTCTTGACCCCACGGCGACCGCCGTCATCTGCGCGAACGATCAGATGGCACTCGGCGTGATGCACGCCCTCGCCCTGGAGGGAATCCGCGTGCCGGAGGACGTCTCCGTGATCGGGTACGACGACATCCCCGAGGCCGCGCACGTTTATCCGCCGCTCACGACCATCCGTCAGGATTTCCGCAGGGTGGGCTCGCTCGCGGTCGAAGTGCTGACGGCCGCGCTCGCGGGGAAGGACCTGCCGGACACATCTCCCCTGCCCGCGGAGCTCGTCGTTCGAGCGTCCGTCGCGGCGCCGCGAACGACGCCCTTGACGCTCACGAAGGCCTAAAACGCCCGTCCGGCCGATCAATTCGCGCGGTTTGCCCCGTTTGCCCGTGTTACCGTGCGCTCGAATCGATGCGAATCGCTCGATGAGGTCGCCCTTACCGAAAATCCGAGACGCGGGCGATTCTTCGTTTCGATAACGATGCACATCGCTATCGTGCCTGGTAGATGGCATATCGGACCCGAATCGGGGCCACACCGGGCGTGACCTAATCGTGATCTGAACCGATTGACACGTGATGTGTGCGCAAACATAATTCGAGGTACCACCGTTCCCGCGAACCCGCGGGTGTGGATCTCAAGGAGGAGATATGAAAGCAAAGCGGCTACTCGCTGCGCTTGCGGCCGGTGCCTTGGCACTCGTGCTCTCCGGCTGCAGCGGTTCCGGCGCTGGGGGCAACGCAACCCCCACCAACGAACCGACCGCTGCCGGTGACACCCTTATCGGTGTCTCCATGCCCACCCAAACCTCGGAGCGCTGGATCGCCGACGGCGACGCCGTCAAGGCGGGCCTCGAGGATCTCGGATACAAGGTTGACCTGCAGTTCGCGAACGATGACATTCCGACGCAGACGCAGCAGATCGACCAGATGATCACCAACGGCGCTGACGTTCTCATCATCGCCGCGATCGACGGAACGGCGCTTTCCGCCCAGTTGGATGCGGCGGCCAGCAAGGGCATCAAGGTCATCGCATATGACCGCCTGATTCGTGAGTCCGCCAACGTGGACTTCTACGTGACGTTCGACAACTACAAGGTTGGCGTGCAGCAGGCGAACTCCCTGCTCGTGGGTCTCGGACTCCTCAACGAAGACGGCTCGAAGGGCTCGGCGACGGGTCCGTTCAACGTCGAACTCTTCGCTGGTGCGCTCGACGACAACAACGCCTACTTCTTCTGGAACGGCGCGATCGACACCCTGCAGCCGTACTTCGACAACGGCACGCTCGTCGTGAAGTCCGGTCAGACGAAGATCGACCAGGCGACTATCGAACGCTGGCTTCAGGCCAACGCTCAGACCCGCATGGAGAACCTGCTGACCTCCACGTACTCGAAGGGCGACAAGGTCGACGGCGTTCTTTCTCCGTACGACGGTCTCTCGCGCGGCATCATCACGGCGCTTCAGAACGCCGGATACCCGGCCACCATCGCTGACGGATTCCCCATCGTCACGGGCCAGGACGCCGAGATTGCCTCGGTGAAGCTCATTTCCGACGACGTGCAGTTCGCGTCGATCTTCAAGGACACCCGCAAGCTCGCGGCTCAGGCCGTCACGGTGACGCAGGCGTACTTGTCCGGTAGCGAGCCCACTCCGAACGACACGAAGACGTACGAGAACGGCGTGAAGACCGTTCCGTCCTACCTCCTCGAGTCGGACATCGTTTACAAGGACACGATCAAGTCCCTCCTCATCGACTCTGGTTACTGGTCGGCTGAAGAGGTCGCGTCTGGCGTCGCCTCTTAGGCCTCGCCCGACCACCACGACGAAGGTGGTGTCGGCTCCTCTCGCAAGGAGGAGTCGACACCACCATCTCGTCGGACCGGACGCCAGCTCACGTTTCAATGGAGATACACGTGGCGAACAACATCCTCGAGATGCATAGCATCACCAAGACCTTCCCCGGCGTCGTCGCTCTATCGGATGTGGACCTCACCGTACGAGAAGGCGAGATTCACGCCGTCGTCGGTGAGAACGGCGCCGGGAAATCCACGCTGATGAAGATTCTGTCGGGCGTCTACCCGTACGGAACCTACGACGGCGACATTGTCTTGAGCGGCGAGAGCGCCCGCTTCCACTCCATTAAGGATTCGGAGCACGCGGGGATCGCGATCATCCACCAGGAACTCGCCCTGGTCCCCTACCTCACCGTCGCGGAAAACATCTTTCTCGGAAACGAGCGTATTGGGCAGATCGGCCTGATCGACTGGAACCGCGCGAACAAAGAGGCGACCGCGCTGATGGACCAGGTGGGGCTACACGAAAACCCCACGACTCCCGTCAGCCAGCTCGGCGTCGGCAAGCAGCAACTCATCGAGATCGCGAAGGCGCTCTCGAAGGACGTCAAGCTGCTCATCCTCGACGAACCGACCGCCGCGTTGAACGACAGCGACTCCGAGCACCTACTCGAGCTCCTCCGCGTATTGAAGAAGCGCGGCATCACCTCGATCATGATCTCGCACAAGCTCAACGAGATTGAGGAGATCGCCGAGCGTACGACCATCCTGCGCGACGGAAAGACGATCGAGACGATCGACATGAGCGAGAAGGACGCAACGCAGGACCGCATCATCCGCGGGATGGTTGGCCGGGACCTCAAACACCGCTACCCCGAGCGCATCGCGCACAAGATCGGCGCCGAGAAGTTCCGCGTCGAACACTGGACGGTGTACCACCCCACCCAGCCGGGACGCATCGTCGTCGACGACGCCTCGTTCCACGTCCGCGCGGGCGAGGTGGTCGGAATCGCCGGCCTCATGGGTGCGGGGCGCACGGAACTCGCGATGAGCATCTTCGGACGTTCGTATGGCCGCGACATTACGGGCGAGGTGTACAAGGACGGCGAACTCATCAGCACCCGCGGGGTCGCCGAGTGCATCGCCCACGGAATCGCGTACGTGACGGAGGATCGCAAGCGCTACGGCCTCAACCTCATCGAGGACGTCCGGCGCAACATCTCTGCCGCGGGACTCCTCAAGCTCACGAAACGCGGCTGGGTGAATCACAACGAGGAGCTCAAGGTCGCCGAGGACTACCGCGACTCGATGAACATCAAGACGCCCACCGTGCTCCAGTCGACGGGAAACCTGTCCGGCGGAAACCAGCAGAAGGTCGTCCTGAGCAAGTGGATGTACACGGACGCTGACGTCATGATCCTCGACGAACCCACGCGTGGAATCGACGTCGGATCGAAATACGAGATCTACACCATCGTCAACAAGCTTGCGGCGCAGGGCACGGCCGTCGTCCTTATCTCCTCGGAGCTCCCCGAGCTCCTCGGCGTGTGCGACCGGATCTACACCCTGGCGTTCGGGCGCATCACCGGCGACGTACCCGTCGCCGACGCGACGCAGGAGTCGCTGATGCGCCTCATGACGCTCGAGCCCAAGCGTTCCTCAACGAAAGAGCCCGCGCAGGCGGGGGCTGGGAAAGGCAAGAAATGACCGAGATCACCATTCCGCGCGGCGTCTTCGCGAACCTTCGCGACCTCTTCCTGAGGAACCTCCGCCAGAGCGGAATCTTCATCGCATTCGTCCTCATCGTGGTGCTGTTCGCGGTCCTCACCGACGGAACGCTGCTCAGCCCAGGCAACATCACGAACATCGTTCTGCAGTTCTCGTACATCCTCGTGCTGGCCATCGGCATGGTGATCGTGATCATCGGTGGTCACATCGACCTGTCCGTTGGCTCGGTCGCCGCGCTCGCCGGCGCCGTCTCCGCCGTGCTCGTCATCAAGAACGGTATGCCCTGGTGGGTGGGCGTACTCGCCGCCCTCCTCGTCGGCCTTCTCGTAGGAGCGTGGCAGGGATTCTGGGTGGCGTTCGTCGGGATTCCGGCCTTCATCACGACCCTCGCGGGCATGCTTCTGTTCCGCGGGGTGACGTACACCGTCCTGGAGAACATCTCGCTCTCGCCGTTCCCTAAGCAATACCAGAGCATCGGCAACGGGTTCATTAACGGGCTGGCGGGCGGAAACGGCTACGACCTGTTCACTCTCATCGTGTTCGGCATCGGCGTCGCGGGGTACGTGTTCGCCCAGTTCCGTTCGCGGCGCGCCGCGCTCGCCTACAGCCAGGCCGTCGCCCCGTTCCCGCTGTTCGTCGTCAAGCTCGTCGCCGTCGCGGCCGTCGTCATGTGGTTCGCGTGGCAGCTTGCCCACGCGCGCGGGCTTCCGATCGTGCTCATCATCCTCGGCGTGCTCATCGTGGTCTACACGCTGATCACGACGCGCACGGTGTTCGGGCGTCACGTCTACGCGATCGGGGGCAACCTCACGGCCGCCACCCTGTCCGGCGTCAAGGTCAAGTGGGTGAACTTCCGCATCATGCTCAACATGGGCTTCCTCGCGGGTGTAGCCGGCGTCCTGTTCTCGGCGCGCACCAACGGCGCTCAGCCCGGGGCAGGTAACCTCTTCGAGCTCGACGCCATCGCGGCGTCGTTCATCGGCGGCGCGGCCGTGACTGGCGGCGTCGGGCGCGTAGTCGGGGCCATGGTCGGTGGTCTCATCATGGCGACGCTGTCCAACGGCATGCAGCTGATGGGTATTGGGCTTCCTACCCAGCAGGTGGTCAAGGGCATCGTCCTCCTTCTCGCCGTCGCGTTCGACGTGTACAACAAGCGCCGTGCTGGCGGCCGCTAGTCCTCGGTCCTGTGAGGCGAAGGGGCGTCGACGTCGAGTCGGCGCCCCTTCGCCGTCCCTACAGGATGGGAGGATCGGGCTCCGCGTCCGCGCGCTGGTCCACCAGCGTCCTGAGTTTGCCGAGCATCGCGCCGGGCACCACGTCGACGCCGTCGAAAACCGTCACCTGCGCCACCCCTCGCGTGGCCGAGGTGACGGCGATCGCGGCTGATCGGCCCGCGACGCGCGAGATCACCTCGTCGTAGCGAAGCTCGCCCGGATCGGCGACGCGCACCGGGATTCCAGCTGCTGCGCCCCACTCGAGCACGAGGCCGCGCGCGACGCCGGGGAGGCACCCGCTCGACAGCGGCGGCGTCAGAACCTGGCCGTCCCGTTCGACGAAGACGTTGGCGGAGATCGCCTCGCACAGGTCACCTTGGGAGTTGGAGAGGATCGCCTCGTCCGCGCCGCGCGCGTTGGCGTACGCGTACATGAGCGCGTTCGCGCCTGACGACGTGGTCTTGACGCCCACGAGCGCCGAATACTCGTTGCGGCGCCACGGAACTCGGATCGCCTTGCACGTCGCGGGGCGCGAACCCTCGGACCCGACGATCGTCATGGTGAGCGGCCCCGCCCTGCGCTGTAGGCCAGCCGCGCCCGGCCCGGAGCTCAGCGTGATCCTCAGGCGCGTCAGGCGTCCCTCCCCCGCCGCGAGCACCGCGCCGATGCCCGCGCTCACCGCCTCGTCGTTGTACTTGCCTAGGCCCGTCCTGGTGAGGGCGTCGCTCAGCCGCGCGAGGTGGCGCGTGAGGGCGAAGGGCCGCTGGTTGCGCACCGCGATCGTCTCGTACACGCCGTCGCCGACGGTGTAGCCGTGGTCGAGCGGAGAGACGACGTTCTCGTCCGAACGAAGAATGCGTCCCGCATACCAAATGACGGTGCTCATGGGCTAATGGTGGGCCCAGATGCGAGTGCTATCAAGCGTTTGGCCTTAAGTTCCGTTTCGTCCCATTCTCCGGCGGGGTCGCTCCCCCACGTAATCCCGGCCCCCGTCCCGAAATTCAGGCGCCCGCCGCGCTCGGGCGTCCACCAGAAGGTGCGGATCCCGACGGCGAGTTCGGCCCGGCGCGCATCCGCGTCGATCCACCCGATCGCGCCGCAATACGGGCCGCGGGGCATGGACTCCTCGCGGGCGATAATCTCCAGCGCGCTGGACTTCGGGGCACCCGAGACGGAGCCGGGAGGGAACGTCCCCGCGAGCAGAGCCGGCCACATCGCCTGCGTCCAGTCGAACGGCGGCGCGAGGGTCGCGGTGACCGTGGACTCCAGGTGCACCAGGCCGGGGTGCGCGTGCTCCCCCAGCAGCTGGGGCACCGCGACGGAGCCGGGCAGGGCCACGTGGGACAGGTCGTTGCGCACCAGGTCGGTGATCATCACGTTCTCGGCGACGTCCTTCTCGAGCATGGGGACGCCGGGTGCGGCGGTGCCCTTGATCGGCGACGACGCCAGGGCCTGTCCCGTCGACGCTGAGGAACAGTTCGGGCGAGGCGGAGACGATCCACGCGCCGGGGAGGCCCCCGGCGGGCGGGATGACGATGCGGGCGGCGTAACGGGCGGGGTTACCGACGGCGAGAACCTGGGACAGGGCGACGGCGTCAGGGCCATCGGGGCCAGCGGGAAGCGGGGCGCTGAGGATGCGGCAGAGATTGACCTGGTAGACCGTGCCATCGCGGATGTCGTCGCGGATGCGTTCGACGCCGGAGACGTAGTCGTCTCGCCCGAGCGAGGACGTCCACGTGGCGGCGTCCGGACCCCGCCACGAGCGCTCCTGAAGGGGCGGCTCGGCGACTGGAGCGAGGCGTTCGACGTCGGCGAATCGCCACGCCAGCATCGTCCCCTCGAAATCGCCTATGAGAGCCCAGAAACCGCCTTCTGAGAGCCTTTCGCCCTCGCGGGCTACGTCGATAACCTCAACGACTCCGGACGCGCGGAGGCCCCGAAATTGCGCGTTTCCCGCGTGCGCCATCGGCCCTCCCGTCGCCTTTCGCACAACCGTATCCCCCAGCGTCGAATCGCCCGGCGCGGCGCCCCCCGTAAGTTGGCTTGGGGAAGCGTTGTGGGCTATTGTCATACGGCGCAGTGAACTGCGAATGCGGACGTGGCTCAGTTGGTAGAGCATCACCTTGCCAAGGTGAGGGTCGCGGGTTCGAATCCCGTCGTCCGCTCGAAGGGCCGGCGAGATATCCGGCTCGCGGTGGAGTGGCCGAGTGGCTAGGCAGCGGCCTGCAAAGCCGTCTACACGGGTTCGAATCCCGTCTCCACCTCGGAGCGGTTTTCTTACGATGGGCGATTGGCGCAGCGGTAGCGCGCTTCCCTGACACGGAAGAGGTCACTGGTTCGATCCCAGTATCGCCCACCAGTGTGTTGAGATCATTAGGGGCCGTCGCCGGGTAGCCGGGGCGGCCCTTCGTCATTGATAGGCGAGATGGAGAGTGAAGCGGCCATGGCCGACGGTGGGGATGCGGTGACGGCCTGGGCCGCCGACGCGTTGTTGTTCGACAACGACGGCGTGCTGGTGGACTCGAACGCGGCGGGAGAGGTCGCGTGGGGCACGTGGGCGCTGGAATACGGCGCGGAGCCGATCGCGGTTATCGCGGGGAGCCACGGGCGCCGGTCCGTCGAGACGGTGCGGCTACACGTGCCAGCTGAGCGCGTCGCGGAGGCGACGACACGCATCGACGACCTGGAGATCGCGAGCGCGGATCAGACGCGAGCGATTCCCGGGGCCGTGGAGCTGGTGGCGAGCGTTGCCCGACCGCGGCGCGCGCCGTGGTGACGTCGGCCCCTCGGGTCCTGGGCGTCGCCCGGCTCGAGGCCGCCGGGATACCGGTTCCGTCCGTCGTCGTGACCTCCGAGGACGTCGCCGCGGGCAAGCCCGCGCCCGACCCGTACCTCGTCGCTGCGGAGCGTCTCGGGGTGGACGTCGCGCGGTGCGCGATCTTCGAGGACAGCGAGAACGGTGTTGCGGCGGCTCTCGCAGCCGGAGCCGGGGTCGTTGTGGGCGTCGGGGCGTCCGCACTGGGGCTCGGGTGCGACGTGGTGGTGCCCGATCTGAGCGTCGTTCGGTGGACCGGAGCGGGCGTGGAGATTTCGCGGACGCTGGAGCGCGTCGGCAGGGCTACGGCGAGTTAGGGTCCGACGCCGGGGAACACCTGGATCCCGGTGTCCGACGTTCGGTACGACGTCGCGATGACGGTGACGACACCCGTGGCCAGGTTCGCGTGGTACATCGCGCTCGTTCCCATCCCGTAGTCGTAGCACTCGACGATGGCACTCGTTTCGCTCCGCCAGGTATCGGCGTACCCGTTGCACGACGCGATGGTTGCGCTGAGCGACCCGTCGACGTTCTGGATGGTGACGGAGCTGATGCCGTTGACCATGTCGCCCGTGAACGCCATCTGATGAGCTGTCGCGCCGAACCCTTGGATCGGCGGCCGCATCTCGTCGTAGGTGTACTCGCCGAGGGTCCCGGTATCGACGTTGTAGGTCCAGTAATGCCAGTCGTCGATCTCGTCGTCCCAGCGGACGATGACGACGGAAGAGTCGTCCACCCAGCCGTTACTTAAGTAGTAGCTCGGCTCGAACTGGAACACGTCGATCGGCGTGGAGGTTCCCGTGGCGAGGTCGTAGAGCAGCACGTCGCTCTTTCCGTCGTCCCTTGGTGCCGTGCAGATCGCGCGCGAGCCGTCCGGGGAGATGGTGGACGAACCCGCCCTTGCCTCGCCGAAAGCGCACAACTCCTTGGCGCCGGAAAGGTCGGCGGCCCGCAGGTACACCGGGCTCCAGTTGTCGTCGAAGAACTGGGTCACCAGTTCGCCGTCGGGGAGCATGCCGATCAATCTCTCCCTGCCCCTCCAGTCGTCGGCGAGAAGGTGAGACGCGCCAGTCTGAAGGTCGATCGACGTCAGGGGTCCGCTCCCCGGCCTTTCGGAGGCGTCGTCGTACCACGCGATCTCGTTGAAGCCGATCGAGCGGCCGAACCACATCCCGACGCGACCGTGCCCCTCGCCCGCGAGCGACCGAACGAAGTAGACGGCGGCGTCGGGCGAGACCAGGTAGAGATCCTCTGCCGTCGCGGTGCGCCGCTCCACCCCGGCATTGTCCGGGTCCCGTTCGGTCTTCTGCCACGCCGGGTCGTAGGAAAGTAGGAACCACCCCGGGCCGACCTCGTCCCACGGGATCGCGTCCGCGGGGAGTGATGGCACGTCGAATGCTCCCCTGACGGCGAGCTGGGGCGACGACGTTAGCCCCGTTGTCTGGCTCGGCGTCGCGAAGACGGAGGTTTCCGTAGGCGCAGGTGTCGCGGCGTGCCCGGCGCACCCCGACAGGAACGCGGCGAGCGCGACCGCGGTCAATCCGTTGCGGGCGCGCTCCGGGAGGCTTGTGCTTGACACGCTGAGAACAGGCATGGGCCCAAACTAGCGGCTGGGGCCCCGCGGCGCCCGGCCAACGGTGCCCGCGCCTACCGGTGGCGGCGTCGGCGCGTTTGCCGTTGCTGCGCGACAGAACCCGGCAACCCGGCCTGGGTCGCTCCCCATCCCTTTGGTTCGCCGTGCCTCGTGCCGTTCGCGGCACGCGCTCGCGCAATCGTGCGTTTCCGATGCCCTCGCGAGGAGCCGCACCTAGACGGAGGCCCCGCAGCCTAGGGCTTCGGGGAGCCTGCCGCCGCGATCGCCTCAAGGATCGCCTGCATCGGCTGAATCAGGGAGTCGTCGCCGGGAAGCCCGTACATCGTGACGACGTAGAGGTACGAACCGTCGAGGAACGCGACGCCCGCCAGCCGCGTCTTGCTGATGGTCGAGCCGAGCCCAACCGTCGGGTCGCAGAGCGCTTCGCTCTGGGCGGCCGCGGGTCCGGTGCGGTCCGCGGTGGCCGCGGCGAAGGACGCGCAGGCGTTCGCGTAGCCCTCGGCGGCCGACGGCGCCGTCCAGCTGGGCCCGTCTCCGAAGCCGTAGCTCTGGGTCGCGGAGTAGGGCCAGATCTTGATTCCGACGCCCATCGGCGAGGTCTCGGGGTCGTCGTAGTAACACTCGTTGGACGACGACGCGCCATCCGTCTCCGTGATCGTGAATCCGAGCGACGCCACTATCGAAGCCATTTCGCCGTTCGTGAGGAGGCACGCGTGACGCCACGCGTCGGGCGCGTCCGGGTCGATGATGGCGGAGGCAGGGGCGGCCGGGTTGGCCGGGGCGGCGTCCGGGGCCTGAGGTTGGTCGGTGCCGTGCGCCGGCGCGACGGTCGTTGACTCGGCCCTCGGCGCCTCCGAGCAGGCCGTGAGGAAGGCCAGAGCGAGGGCCGCGATGGCGGCACCGACGTGGGTGCGCCGCGGCGCCAGTGAGTTCATTCGCACAGCGTACCTACGGGCGCGCGGCCCGCAGACCACGGGCGCGGGAGGTCGTTCCCCGCCCCCACCCCTCGTGGCACTGATGTCCCGAGGTCGTGGTTTCGAGGGGGTTTCCACATTTCGGGTATTCGGGATTTTTCGTGTCAGGGGTCGCTGGTTGGCTGGTGTTATGACGTTCCAGACCCACGTCGTTGCGGGCGGCCACTGCGGCCGTGTGCGCGCGTGAGGGTGTGGACGTGGCGGGGCTTGTCCGCACCGGAGTTGCTAGACCTTTCGGGTCAGGTAGCTTCTTTGAGGCGCGAGGCCGACGTGGTGATGGCTCAGGTTGCCGCCGAGATTCAGCGGCGCTCCGAGGCGGACGACGCCGGGGCCGGTTTGGCGGCCCGGCAGGGCTATCGCTCCGCTGCGGAGCTTGTCGCACGGGCAACGGGTGGGAGTGTTGCGGAGGCTCGCCGGCTTGTTGCGGCGGGAGGACTGTTGGCCGAGGCACCCGGCCCCTCCACCCCCGAGGTGACCCCACCTGCCCCCGCGACCCCGCTTGCCGAGTTTCGACGCGATCTTGCCGGCGCGATCCGTGAGGGACGTGTGAGTGTGGAGGTTGCGGCACTGTTGTCTGCGGCGTTGGTGGATCTTCCGGACACAGAGCGGACACGTGACTTGTTTGGGAAGGCGCTTGCGAAGGCTCCGGGACTCCCGTTGCATAAGGTGCGTACGTTGGTGTGGCAGGCGCAAGCGTTCGCGGACCCTGGCGCGTGGGAGCAGCGGGAGGAACGCCAACACGACTCCCGCACCGCGACCCTGCGGGATGATGCGGACGGCATGGTCACCCTCACCGCCAGGCTCACCCCTCTCGCGGCAGCACCCGTGCGGGCCGTGCTGGACGCGGGGGTGCGGTTCGCGATGCAGCAACGCCGCGACGACCCGGACTCGGATACCCGCACCCCCTGGCAAATGCGTGCCGACATCCTCACCGACCTATGCCGGCATGCCCTCGACTGCACCGAGCCCACGAGCGGCGTGAAAACCACGGTCGTGGTGCGCCTAACCCGTGCGGAGCTCGTGTCCGGGCTTGGCGTGGGCGAAATCGATGGCATGCCCGAGCCCGTGAGCGTCGGAGCCCTGCGTCAAGCGGCCGCGGACGCGGAGATCGTGCCCGCCGTTTTGGGTGGCCCGTCCGAGGTTCTTGACTGGGGCCGATCAAGACGCCTGTTCACTCCCGCGCAACGCCTTGCCCTCGTGGAACGCGACGGCGGCTGCGCATGGTGCAACGCCCCACCCTCATGGTGCGAAGCCCACCACATTCGCTGGTGGGACCGCGACGCCGGACCCACGAACCTGGCCAACGGGGTACTCCTATGCACCCGCTGCCACCACCGCCTCCACCGCGACGGCTGGGACATCCAAGTAGGGGACGAGACGGCACACGGCGAGGTGACACCCCGTCAGGTCGTGCACTTCATCCCGCCACGCTCGATCGACCCCACCCGCACCCCCCGCCTCGGCGGACGACGCCGCTACGACCTCGCCGCCTAGCGAACCTAGGCGCCGGGGTAGCGGGACAGGGCGACGCCGAGTAACCGGGCGCGGGGTGCCGGCACGCAACGGCGCGGGGCGCGGCCTGGCCGCGCCGCATAGGAACCGGGCCCCGAAACCCCCGCGCAACGCCACCCTGGCACAATGGCAAACATGGCGACCGCAGCAGACGCGAGCGAGGCTAGCCACGAGGGACCCCACCGGCTCGGGCATCGGCCCGACGCCCCCGTCCCGATCTCTACCTACCGACTCCAGCTGAACGCCGACTTCACTTTCGCGGACGCCGCCGCCCGGCTCGACTACTTCGCCTCCCTCGGCGTCACCCACCTCTACCTCTCCCCCATCCTCCGCGCCGCCCCTGGCAGCACCCACTTCTACGACGTCGTCGACCATGCCCACGTCTCCCCCGTCCTCGGCGGTTCATCCGGACTCCGCGCCCTCGCGGCAAACGCACACCAACGCGGCATGGGACTCATCGCGGACCTCGTCCCCAACCACATGGCCGTCCCCACCCCCGTCTTCCACAACCGGGCCCTCTGGTCCGTCCTCTCCGAAGGCGAAGAATCCGCCTTCGCCCACTGGTTCGACGTGGACTGGGCCAGCGGCGACCCCGTCCTCATGCCCGTGCTCGGCCAGCGCATCGGCACCGTGCTCGCCGCCGGCGAGCTCACGCTCGACACGATGACCATCCCCGGCTTCGAGGATCGCGGAGACGTCCCCGTACTCCGGTACTACGATCACGTGTTCCCCGTGCGCCCCGGCACGGAATCGCTCCCGCTCGACTCGCTCGTCACCGAGCAGCACTACCGCCTCGCGTACTGGCGCGTCGCCAACGAGGAACTCAACTACCGGCGCTTCTTCGACGTCGGTTCGCTCGTCGCCCTCCGCGTCGAGGACCCCGAGGTCTTCGACGCGACCCACAAGCTCATGGTCTCCTTCATCAAGGACGGAACCCTCGACGGCCTGCGCATCGACCACCCTGACGGCCTCGCGGATCCCGCCGGCTACCTCGCACGGCTCGCCGAAGCGACGGACGACGCCTGGATCGTCGTCGAGAAGATCCTCGAGGACGAGGAACAGCTCCCCCAGTCGTGGAAGGCCGCAGGGACGACGGGATACGACGCGGCATGGCGCGTCGGCGCCCTGTTGCGCGACCCCTCCGGATCCGCGCCGCTCGCCGGCACCATGCACCGCGTGGCGGGCGACGCCATGGGCGGCCTCCCCGCCGTCGTCGACCAGGCCAAGCGCCAGATCGTCAAGGAATCGCTCTCCAGCGAGGCGCACCGCCTCGCGACGCTCGCCCACACCGTCTGCACCGCCGACGTGCGCCTGCGCGACCACACCTGGCGCGCCCTCTACGACTGCCTGCGCACCATGCTCACCACCTTCGGCCGATACCGCGCCTACGTCGTCCCAGGGACCCCCAGCCAGCCCGACTCCCTCGACGCCATCGACGCCGCAGCCGAACGCTCCCGCGCCGTCCTCGACCCCGAGCGCCACGAGACGCTCGAGGTGATCGTCGACCTCCTCAAGGGCCTCGAGGTCGGAAGCGCGGGACGAACCTACGAGGCCGCGCGCTCGGAGCTCGTCACCCGCTTCCAGCAGGCCTGCGGCGCCGTCATGGCCAAGGGCGTCGAGGACACCGCCTACTACCGCTGGACTCACCTGATGGCGCTCACCGAGGTGGGCTCTCCCGCGGCGCGGTTCGCCCTGCCCCCCGCGTCCTTCCACGCGTGGGCGGCCGACCAGCAGTCCACGTACCCGCACGCCATGACGGGCCTATCCACCCACGACTCCAAGCGCTCGGAGGACGTGCGGGCTCGCCTCGGGGTGCTGAGCGAGTTCGGCGCGGAATGGGACGAGGCCGTCGAGCGCATGCGCGCCGCCTCCGAGCCCTACCGCCCCCCCGAGCTCGACGGCCGCATGGAAAACCTCTGGTGGCAGACCGCATGGGGCACCTTCGGCGACGCGGGACCGATCCCGTGGCAGCGGCTCTCCGACTACCTGGTCAAGGCCATGCGCGAGTCGAAGACGAACACCACCTGGACCTCCGTCAACGAACGCTACGAGCACGCCGTCCTCGGCTTCGCCGACCTCTCCCTCCAGGACCCCGAGGTGATCGCGTCGCTCGAAGACATGCGCGACCAGACCGCGGACTCGCTCCGCGCCGCGACCCTATCCATGAAGGCGCTGCATCTCACCATCCCCGGCATCGCTGACGTCTATCAGGGCACGGAAACCGTCGCGCCCAACCTCGTCGACCCCGACAACCGCCGCCCCGTCGACTTCGACGCCCTCGCGGCGACGCTCGCGAAGCTCGACGACGGCGCCCGCCCCCGCACCCTCGCCGAGGAGAAGATCTGGGTCACGGCCCAGGCGCTCCGCCTCCGACGCTCCCAGCCCGAGGCGTTCATCGGCGCCATCGCCGGGTATCAGCCGCTCGCCTCCTCGTCGGGCCACGCCGTCGTCTTCGCCCGGACCGCGGGATGCGACGCCCGCGCCGTCACCATCGCGACGCGATCCGCGCGCGAACTGGACCGCCTCGGAGGATGGGCCGAGGCAACCGTCCTCCTTCCCGACGGCCAATGGCGCGATGCCCTCACGGGCGCGGAGCACACGGGAGGCGAGACGGCCCTCGCCGACATCCTCGCCTCCTACCCCGTCGCCCTCCTGGAACGCAGGTAACCGTGCAGATCGAGGTGTGGGCGCCCGCGAAGCAATCCGTCACCGTCCACGTCGCGGCGCGCGAAGGCGCGGAGCCCTTCGACTTCGCCGCGCGTATGGACCAGGGTCGCCCAGGGTGGTGGATAGGCCCCAACGTCGCGCCGGGCGTCGACTACTCGTTCTCCCTCGACGGGAAGGGCCCGTTCCCCGACCCGCGCAGCGCCGCGCAGCCGCACGGCGTCCACGGCCCCTCACGCACCTTCGACGCCCAGGCCTTCGCGTGGTCCGACGACGCCTGGCACGGCCGCGACGCCCGCGGCGCCATCACATACGAGCTCCACGTCGGGACGTTCACCCCCGAGGGCACCCTCGACGCCGCCGCGACCCGCCTCGACCACCTTGCCGCCATCGGAATCCAGATGGTCGAGCTCATGCCCGTGGCTCCGTTCCCCGGCCAGCGCGGCTGGGGGTACGACGGCGTCTCGATCTTCGGCGTCCACGAGGCCTACGGCGGCCCCGAGGCCCTGCAGCGCTTCGTGAACGCCGCCCACCGCGCCGGACTCGGCGTCTGCCTCGACGTGGTCTACAACCACATGGGGCCGTCGGGCAACTACCTCGCGCAGTTCGGCCCCTACTTCACCTCCGCGTACCAGACGCCGTGGGGCTGGGCCGTCAACCTCGATCAGGAGGGCTCGGTCGAGGTGCGCCGCTACCTCGCAGACAACGCCCTGAGGTGGCTCCGGGACTTCCACATGGACGCGCTCCGCCTCGACGCCGTCCACGCGCTCCACGACCACTCGCCGCGCCACTTCCTCGCCCAGTTGTCCGACGAGGTCGCATCCCTCGCCGAGACCCTGGGCCGCCCGCTGTCGCTCGTCGCGGAGTCCGACCTCAACGACGACACGATGGTGACGCCGACGTCCGAGGGCGGGCGCGGCATGACGGCCCAGTGGGACGACGACGTTCACCACGCGCTCCACGCCTACCTCACGGGGGAGCGGCAGGGCTACTACGTCGACTTCGGTTCGATCGCATGCCTCGACAAGGTCTACCGTGGCGCTTTTTGGCACGACGGGACGTTCTCGCCGTTCCGGGGCAAGGACTGGGGGCGACCCATCGCAAAGGGCCGCGACCGCCGCGACTTCGTCGTGTGCGCCTCGAACCACGACCAGGTAGGCAACCGTGCGATAGGCGACCGCCCGTCGGCGAGCCTCACGCCCGGCGCCCAGGCGGCCTCCCTCGCGTTCGTGCTCCTGTCCCCGTTCACCCCGCTCCTGTTTATGGGCGAGGAATACGGCGAGACGCGACCATGGGCGTTCTTCACCGACTACCAGGACCCCGAGCTTGCGAAGGCGGTGCGCACGGGCCGAGCGAAGGAGTTCGCGGGGCACGGGTGGGACGAGGTGTACGGACACAAGGTGACCGTCCCCGACCCGCAGGACCCCGCGACGGCTCGCGCGTCCGTTCTCGCCCCCGAGGAGGCCACGGGCCTCATCCACGACGAGATACGCGCCTGGTTCGCCTCGCTCGTCTCCGCCCGCGCCCTCACGCTGCGCGAAGGGGCGTGGGACGCCCACCCAGCCGGAGTCGAGGAAGTCTCGCCGCGCGTCGTCACGCTGCACGGACCCGTCCGCGTCTACGCGAACCTTTCCCGGGCATCGGTCGACATCGCCGTCGGGGTGCCCCTGGCGAGCTTCGGGCAGGTTGCCCTCGTCGGCCCCCACGTCGTCCTCGGTCCGGATAGCCTGATTCTCATCGACGCTTCGAAGGGGTGATCATGGGCAAGAAACACCGGTGGAGTAAGAGCCCAACGGACGCCCTTCGGATCGGTCCTGGCTTCTCTCTGGCGGATTTCGATCCCTCCTCGACGCCAGGGTGGCACGGCGACAAGCACGACGCCGCAGACCAGATGGCCAAGCGCGGCAAGGACCTCGAGCGGCTCCAGGAGCAGCTGTTCGCCGCGGGCAAAGAGGGCGACAAGAGGAGCGTCCTGCTCGTGCTCCAGGGCATGGACTCGGCGGGCAAGGGCGGCATCGTCTCGCACGTCGTCGGGCTCGTGAATCCCCAGGGCGTGCGTATCACGGGCTTCGGGGTTCCGACGGAGGAGGAGAAGAAGCACCACTACCTGTGGCGGATCCGAAACGCTCTCCCGTCGCCCGGGCACATCGGGGTGTTCGACCGGTCCCACTTCGAGCAGGTCCTCGTGGTGCGCGTCCACAACCTCGTCCCGCGGGAGGAATGGGAGAAGCACTACGACGAGCTCAACGCGTTCGAGGAGGAGGTACGGGCCGCTGGCACCACGATCGTCAAGTGCGCCCTCATCATCTCGCCGAAGGAACAGCTCCGCCGCCTCGAAGCCCGCCTCGACGACGAAACGAAGCACTGGAAGTACAACCCCAACGACCTCGACGAACGCGGCCTGTGGAACGAATACAGGGCCGCGTACCAGGAGATGTTCGACCGCTGCTCGCCCGCCTCCGCGCCCTGGTACTCCATCCCCGCCAACCGCAAGTGGTATGCGCGTCTCGCGGTCACGGAGATCCTCACCCAGGCCCTTGAGGGCCTGGGCCTCGAGTGGCCGGCCGTGCCGTTCGACGTCGACGCCCAACGCTCACGCATCGCCGCCCTCAACCCGCGGGTGCCCGAGGCGCCCCCGGCCCCGTAGGACGCGTCGTGCGCCCCCGCGACATCGACGAGCCGCTGTTCGAGGTCATGCCGGACAAGGCCACGATCGTCTCCGACGACAACGAGCGCGACCTACGCCGCCTCTACCCCCACCCCCACGGCCACCTCCGACTCGGGCTCATCGCGGGCGTCGGAGGCGCCGCGACCCTGCCCACGGGATCGTCGCGCGGCCTCGGAGGCGGCGCCGATCTGCGCGTGCTCCGCACCCTCCGTGCCCAGGCCGACGCTGTACTCGTGGGAGGCCGCACCGCCCGGGTCGAGGAGTACGGGCCCATTCGCCTGACGACGGCGTTGGCTTCCGACCGCGTGGCGCTGGGCCTTTCTGCCGCCCCCTCCCTCGTCATCGCGACCTTCACAGGCGACCTGCCCCCCAACGTCGGACCTGGTACTGCGCTGATTCTCACCACGCGCACGTCGCCCGCGTTCGTCGCGCTCGAGGACGCGTGGGGGCCGTCTCTCGTGGTCGCGGGAGAGCACGAACTCGACCTCGCGGCCGGTCTCGATGCCCTCGCCGAACGCGGCCTCACGCGCGTCCTCTGCGAGGGTGGGCCGCACCTGGCGCAGGACCTCCTCGACGCTGGCCTCGTCGACGACTACTGCGTCACCGTCAGCCCCATCGAAGGCGACGGCGGCGGCGTGAAGGTTCCGGGCGTGCCCGAGTCCATGCGCCTCGCGCACCGGCTCGAATCCGGGCGCTACGCGATGGAACGCTGGACCGGCTAACGCTGGACCCGCTAGGCGGAAACCTCGCTCGCGTCCTCGCCCCACAGCGTGTGGAACGTACCCTCGCGATCGATCCGCTTGTACGTGTGCGCGCCGAAGAAATCGCGCTGTCCCTGGATGAGGGCTGCGGGAAGACGCTTCGCGAGGAGCGAGTCGTAGTACGACAGCGACGAGCCGAAGGCGGGAACGGGGATGCCGGACGACGCGGCGCGCGAGACGACGCGCCTCCACGCCTCGACGCCGCTCGCGACCTCGCCTGCGAAGTAGGGATCGGCGAGCAGGGTCACCAGATTCTCGTCGCGGTCGAACGCCTCCGTGATGCGGCCGAGGAAGCGCGCGCGGATGATGCAGCCTCCGCGCCAGATTCGGGCCATCGCCCCACGGTCGACGCCCCACCCGTATTCCGCGGAAGCCGCGCGAATCTGGTCGAAACCCTGCGCGTATGCGACGACCTTCGACGCGTACAGGGCGAGCCGCACGTCCTCGATGAACGCGGCGCGATCGTTGACGACCAGCGGGGTGGCTCCCGAGGTCAATGCAGCCTGCGCGGCGTCGCGCTGCTCGCGGCCGGCGGAGATGGCGCGGGCAAACGTCGCCTCCGCGATCCCCGTGACGGGGACGCCAAGGTCGAGCGCGCTCTGAACCGTCCAGCGTCCGGTCCCCTTCTGCGCGGCCTCGTCCAGAACGATGTCGACGAACGGCTTGCCCGTCTCGGCGTCTTGGTGCCCCAGCACTTCCGCGGTGATCTCGATGAGGTACGACTCGAGGTCGCCCTTGTTCCACTCGGCGAAGATGTCACTAATCTGCGCCGGCTCGAGTTCGAGTCCCGCCCGAAGCAGGTCATAGGCCTCAGCGATCAGCTGCATGTCGGCGTACTCGATGCCGTTGTGAACCATCTTGACGAAGTGCCCAGCCCCGTCCGGCCCCACGTGTACGCAGCACGGCTCGCCGTCGACGTGCGCGGAGATCTTCTCCAGGATCGGGCCGAGCGTCGCGTACGACTCCGCCGAGCCTCCCGGCATGATCGACGGCCCGTTGAGCGCCCCCTCCTCGCCTCCCGACACTCCAGCCCCCACGAAGTGCAACCCCGCGGCCGCCAGCGCCGCCTCGCGCCGTCGGGTATCGGTGTAGTGGGCGTTGCCCGCGTCCACGATGATGTCGCCCTTCTCGAGCAACGGGATCAGGGCCTCGATCACGGCGTCCGTCGGCCCTCCCGCGGGAACCATGATGACGATGGTCCGGGGCTTGGCGAGCGCGGCGACGAAGTCCTCGTCGCTTTCGCAGCCGATGAAATGCCCCTCGTCGCCGTGCTCCGCGATCAGCTCGCGCATGCGCTCGACTGAACGGTTGTGCACGGCGACGGTGAACCCGTTCCGCGCGAAGTTGCGTGCGAGGTTGCGCCCCATGACGCCAAGTCCGGTAACGCCAATCTGTGCCCGTGCCATGCGAGATCCCTTCGTGTCGGAGCCCTAACAACCAGCGTACGTGCTCGGCCCGACCGCGTGGCGATCACGATCGCGCCGCGCCTCGGCCCTAGTCTCGAAACGTGAGCGCGACGTTCTCTGACGCCCCGCAGGACTTCCAGCATGTCCTGAGGAGTATTCAGGGCGCGCGCGTGCGGTCCGACGTTCAGACGGTCGAGGCGCCCGCACCAGGGCGCATCGCCCCGTTCGCGGTGGCGATCAACGGCGAGATCATCGGGCATCCGGGCGTCGAGGGATCGGGGCGCTTCGTCGTCCTGCACGATCCCGGCGGCCAAGACGCGTGGGAAGGCACCCTGCGCGTCGTCGCCCTCGTCAAGGCGACCACGGACCCCGAGGTCGGCGCGGACGACCTGTGGGCCGACGTGGCGTGGTCCTGGATCGCCGACGCCCTCAACGACGTGCCGCACCGCGCCCTGGGAGGCACGGTCACCAAGGTGTCGGACCGTTCGTTCGGATCGGTCGCGGATCGCGACGACGCGGTGCGTGTCGAGGTTCGCGTCTCCTGGACGCCGCTCGACACGGACATCGCCCCCCACCTTCGCGCATGGGCTGACCTGATGGCCGCGTGCGCAGGCGTCCCGCCCGTCCCCGACGGCGTGACCATGCTTCCGGGGAAGCCCGCGTGACGGCACAAGAAGACGTGACAACGCAACAAGACGAGGTCGAGGCAACACCCCTCACCGAGCCGGCCGACGGCGTTCCTCCCCTCGTCGACACGCCCGAGGCACTGAGGGACGTCGAGGAGCGGATGGCGGCAGCCGACGGCCCTGTCGCGGTGGACGCGGAACGCGCCTCTGGCTTCCGGTACGGCCAACGCGCCTACCTCGCGCAGTTCAAGCGCAGGGGCGCGGGGATCGCGCTGATCGACACGGCGGCCGTGACGGACCTTTCCGGCCTCTCGCGGGCCCTTGGCGACGCGGAGTGGGTCCTCCACGCCGCGAGCCAGGATCTTCCGGGACTTCGAGAGCTGGGAATGGAACCCGCTTCGGTGTTCGACACCGAACTCGCGGCACGCCTCCTGGGGTGGCCCAAGGTCGGTCTCGCCGCGGTCGTCGAGCGGGAGCTGGGGTTGTCGCTCGCGAAGGAGCACTCGGCGCAAGACTGGTCGGTGCGCCCCCTTCCTGACGCGTGGCTCAACTACGCCGCGCTCGACGTGGAGGTCCTGCTGGAGGTCCGCGACGCCATGTGGCGCCACCTGGAGGAGGCGGGAAAGCTCGCATGGGCGCTCGAGGAGTTCGAGGCTATACGGCTCGCTCCCCCGCCGCCCGGTCGCCCCGACCCGTGGCGCCGGACGTCCGGCTCGCATCAGGTGAGGGACCGACGCGGACAGGCGATCGTCAAGGCGCTCTGGGAGGCGCGCAACGAGGAGGCCGAGGATCGCGACACCGCGCCAGGCCGCATCCTGCGTGACGCCGCGATTCTGGCGGCGGCGAAGGCCAAGCCCACCTCGCTCGAAGCCCTTGTCGAGGTACGTGAATGGCAGTCGCGCGGCACCAAGCGCCGCGCAGCCCGATGGTACGAACCGATCGCCGAGGCGATGGCGCTACCCGAGGACGATCTGCCCCAGATCCGAGGGCCCCGGTCCGACGGCCCTCCCCAGCCACGCTCGTGGAGCGACAAGCGGCCGGAGGCTTCGGCGCGGCTCGACGCCGCGAAGCGCGTGATCGCCGCGCTGGTCGAGGAGCACGATGTCCCCGCGGAGAACCTCCTCCAGCCCGACGCGCTCCGGCGCCTGTGCTGGGACTACGCGGGTGGAGGCGAGGCGGAGGTCGCGGCGACGCTCGCGGGTCGATCCGCGCGTTCGTGGCAGATTGGCCTTGTGACCGCGCCCCTAGCGGCGGCGTTCGCGGAAGTAGCCGCGGAATTGGCCGCAGCGGAGTCCGAAACGGTCTAAGCAGCCCTAGGCCGTCGCGGGCACGCCGAGCGACGGCACGGCCGGAAGCGTTCCCAATATCCAGTCGAGCGCCTGACGCGCCGACCATCCATGCGGAAAGAGCTTGGCGAGGCGTCGCGAGCCCTCGAGGTCCGTGCCGAGGGTGACGAGCGGGCGCTCCTCGTACCCGTCGCTACGGGTTTGGGCGAGGCCGACGTTCGCGGTGAGCGCGTTGCACAGGCACACGCGGCCCACGGTGTCCTCGTCCTCGCCGCCCTTCTTGCGGTGCATCTCCACGGGTTCAGCTGGACAGCGGTACGCGACCTTGTCCTCGCCCGCGAGGTAGGGCGTGCCGAGGAATCCGAGGTCGCACAGCCGCGCGCGGTCGCGCGCGACGGACGCGTCCGAGAGGCTGCCGGGGATTTCCGCCACCTTGAACGGGAAGCCCGTCGGCGAGGCGAGACGATCCGTTCGCACATTGAGCGTGCCCGCTCCGACCGCCTCGACGAGGCCCTCACGAATCTCCGGATCGAGCCCCGACTCGTCGCTCAGCGCGAACACGGTGCCCACCTGGACCCCTGCAGCGCCTTCCGCCTCGGAGGCGACAAGGCCCTCGGGCGTACCGACGGCCCCCGCCAGCCAGAACGGAAGCCCGCATGCCGCGACCTGCGCGATGTCGGCGTCGTCCCTCGGGCCGAAGATCGGTTGCCCGGTCTCGTCGACTGTGAGCTTGCCGCGCGGCGGCGCGTTGTGCCCGCCAGCCCGCGGTCCCTCGACGACGAAGCCGTCGGGCCGGGTGTGCTCGTCGCGGGCGAGATACGTCGCGAGGATGTGGGCGGAGACGATCGCGAGGAAGTGGGGGCGCTTGAGCTTCGCCAGCAGCGTCCCCAGAAGCTTCTGCGGGTCGAGGTCGATGGTGAAGCGGCCCGAGTCCGCCCCGGCGACGTCGAGCGGGAACTGCACGGCCCTGTGTTCGGCAAGCTCGTTGAGAAGGTGGGGCACCTCGCGTGGGATACCGGCGCCCATGAGCACGTAGTCGACGCCAGCGAGCATGGCGCCGTACGCCGCGGCAGGCGTCGCCATCTGGACCTTCTCCAGATAATTCACTCCCACCTGGCCGTCATGCCCTTCCTTCGCGAGCCACACCTCGACGAAATTGCCGACGACGGCGAGCTCCTGGTAGCGCGCTCCCTGGCGGACGGCGAGGCGGGGCACGGGGGAATACGACTCCCCCGGCTTGCGCCCACCCTCGAGGAAGTAGCGCTTCTCGATGCGCTTCGCGATCGCCTGAACGGGGAACGCCGCGAGGGCGCGGCGGACGGCGCCGCCCTTGTCGCCGTCCTGAAGGCGGCGGGCGAGGACGATGTCGAGTCCGGTTCCGGACACGACGCCCAGTTGGCCCGCGCGGGATATCTCGGAGGCGAGGCGCCACGACGAGACGGCAAACCCCATTCCGCCCTGGATCACCCGCGGGAGAGGTCGGCGACGGGAAATGTCGGGCGTTGTTGTTGTAGCCAAGTCGAGCCCCTCCGTGCGATTGCGCCCATGGTACCTTACGGAACCGTAGGTTACGAGGGACGTTTATCGGGTGAGAGCCTTGACGGCAACCTGCGCAATCGCGTCCGCCTCGAGCCCAACGGCGTCGACAATCTGCGCGCGCGACGCGTGGTCCAGGAAGGCCCGCGGCACCCCTCTGTGGATCCACGTCGCGGCGTTTCCGTGCGCGCGAGCCGCCTCGGCCCACGCCTCACCTACGCCCCCCTCGACGAGGCCGTCCTCGATGGTGAGGATCACCTCGGCGCCCGTGATCGCGTCGTGCAGGCCCTTCGGCGTCGGAAGTACCCACGTGGCCGTCGCCGCCATGGCGGACATGCCCTCAGCCGCGATCTTGCCCGCGACCTCGACCGCCGTCGGTGCCATGGACCCGATGCCGAACACGACGGCGCGCGGGCTCGTTCCGTGCTCCGCAAGGATGTCAACGCCACCCTTGCTAACCGCGCGTCCGCGCCGCTGGAGGGCCGGAATCGGCTCGTTGAGCTCCCCCTTGGGGTAGCGGACGACCGTGGGCGCGTCCGCGACGTCGATCGCCTCGCGGAACGCCTGGCGGAGGGTCGCCTCGTCTCGGGGCGCCGCGATCCGAATCCCGGGAACGGACCGCAGGAGGGCCATGTCCCACATGCCGTTGTGGCTCGGCCCGTCGTCGCCCGTGATTCCGGCGCGGTCCAGCATGAAGGTGACGCCCGCCTTGTGGAGCGCGACGTCCATGAGCACCTGGTCGAAGGCGCGGTTGAGGAAGGTGGCGTACACCGCGACCACGGGGTGCATCCCGGCGAACGCGAGCCCCGCGGCCGTTGTCGCGGCGTGCTGCTCCGCGATGCCAACGTCGATGACGCGCTCCGGCATCTCGTCCGCGAGCGGCTGGAGGCCGACGGGCGCCTGCATCGCGGCCGTGATCGCCACGATGTCCTCGCGTTCCCGCGCGGCGTGAAGGATCTCGTCGGCGAATACCGCCGTCCACCCGAACCGGGATGGCTCGATCGGCAGGCCCGTCTCGGGGTGGATCTTGCCCACCGCGTGGAGCTTGTCCTCCTGGTGGTTCTCTGCGGCGTGGTACCCGCGCCCCTTCTCGGTCAGCACGTGGACGATCACGGGTGCGCCGAAGTCCCTGGCGTGGATCAGCGCGTGCTCGAGGTGACGGATGTCGTGCCCGTCGACCGGGCCGACGTACTTGATCCCAAGGTCGGAGAACAGGCTCTGGGCCGTGAGGACGTCCCGCAGGCCGCGCTTGAAGCGCTTGATGGTCCAGAACGCGCCGCGCCCAAGCGGGCCGCGACGCCGCAGCGTCCGCTCGCCCCAGTCGAGCACGGCCTCGTAGCGCGGATTGGTGCGGATGTCGTCGAGCTTGCGCGCGAGGCCGCCCATGGTGGGCGCGTACGAGCGTCCGTTGTCGTTGACCACGATCACGACGCGGTCGTGGCTCTCCGCGAGCTGGTTGAGCGCCTCCCACGCCATCCCGCCGGTCAGCGCACCGTCGCCAATCACCGCGACGGCGGTCCGGTCGCCGCGTCCGCGAAGCGTGTTCGCACGGGCGATCCCCGAGGCCCATGACAGGGCGGTGGACGCGTGGGAGTTTTCGACGATGTCGTGCTCGGACTCCGCGCGGCTCGGGTATCCCGCCACTCCCCCGCGCTTGCGCAGGTTCGTGAAGTCGCGCCGCCCCGTGAGCAGCTTGTGCACGTAACTTTGGTGCCCGGTGTCGAAGATGATGGAGTCGCGTGGGGAGTCGAAGACGCGGTGTAGCGCAAGGGTCAATTCGACGACGCCGAGGTTGGGTCCCAGGTGCCCGCCGGTCTTGGAAACGGCGTCAACGAGGTAGTCGCGAACCTCCGCGGCGAGGCCGTTCAGCTGGTCGTAGTCGAGGGACGTAAGGTCCTTCGGCGACCCGATCGACTCCAGCACGTGACCCTCACTCCCTTGTTGCGGGAACTCCACTCTACGGCCCGGCGGGGTCGCGATCGTCAGGAGTTCGCAAGGCTCCGGAGCACGTATTGGAGGATGCCTCCGTGACGGAAGTACTGCGCCTCACCTGGCGTATCTATCCGGACAACGCCCTGGAAGCTGACGACGCTCCCGTCGGCCCTCGTCGCCGTCACCGGGACGGCCTTGAGGGGCTCGCCTCGGCCCAGCGCGTCCACGTCGCCGATGGCGAACGTCTCCGTGCCGTCGAGGCCGAGGGACTCCGCGTTCTCGCCCTCGGGGTACTGGAGGGGCAGCACGCCCATGCCGATCAGGTTGGACCGGTGGATGCGCTCGAAGCTCTCGGCGATCACGGCGCGCACGCCCAGCAGGCGCGTGCCCTTGGCCGCCCAGTCGCGGCTCGATCCCGTGCCGTACTCCTTGCCAGCGAGCACCACGAGCGGTACGCCAGCCGCGGCGTACGCCTCTGCCGCGTCGAAGATCGTCTCCTGCTTGCCGGTGAGGAAGTTCTTGGTGAAGCCTCCCTCCACGACGCCGCCCTCGGCGTCGGCGAGAAGCAGGTTCTTCAGGCGAATGTTCGCGAACGTGCCTCGGATCATGACCTCGTGGTTGCCGCGGCGGCTGCCGTACGAGTTGAAGTCCGCCTTGGCGACGCCGTGCTCCGTCAGGTACTTTCCCGCGGGGCTGGTGAGCATGATGGAACCGGCAGGCGAGATGTGGTCAGTGGTGACGGAGTCCCCGAGGAGCGCGAGGACGCGCGCGCCCTCGATGGGCGCGACGGGCGCGGGCTCGGCCGTCAGCCCCTCGAAGAACGGGGCCTTGCGCACGTAGGTGGAGTCCTCGTCCCACGTGAACGTGTCGCCCACGGGCGTCGGGAGGCCGGTCCAGCGCTCGTCTCCGTGGAAGACGTCCGCGTAGTCCTTGACGAACATGCCGCGGTTGATCGAGGAGCCGACCACGGCCTCCACCTCGGTGGGGTTCGGCCAGATGTCCCTGAGGAACACCTCGTTGCCGTCCTGGTCCAGGCCCGAGCGACTGCGACTCGAAGTCGAAGTCCATGGTGCCTGCGAGCGCGTAGGCGATCACCAGGGGCGGCGACGCGAGGTAGTTCATCTTCACGTCGGGGTTGATGCGGCCCTCGAAGTTGCGGTTGCCGCTCAGCACGGACACGACGGTGAGGTCGTTCTCGTTGACGGCCTTGCTCACCGGCTCGGGCAGCGGGCCGGAGTTTCCGATGCAGGTGGTGCAGCCGTAGCCGACGAGGTGGTAGCCGAGCGCCTCGAGATCGGGCCACAGCCCGGCCTTCTCGTAGTAGTCCGTGACGACCTTGGAGCCGGGCGCCATGGAGGTCTTCACCCACGGCTTGACCTTGAGGCCCTTGGCGTGGGCGTTGCGCGCGAGGAGCGCGGCCGCGAGCATGACGGACGGGTTGGACGTGTTGGTGCAGCTCGTGATCGACGCGATGACGACGTCGCCGTCTGCGAGCTCGACCTCCTGGCCGTCCTCGCCCGTGTACGTCGCGGTCTTCGCGTCGCCCGAGCGGTAGTTCGAGATGTCCTTGTCGAACTGGGACTTCGCCTCGCTGAGCGAGATGCGGTCCTGGGGGCGCTTCGGGCCCGCGATGGACGGCACGACCGTGCCGAGATCCAGCTCGAGGTACTCGGAGAACTTCGGCTCGACGTAGCCGGGCGCCGACGGGTCATGCCACATGCCCTGTTCCTTGACGTACGCCTCGACCAGCGCGACCTGCTCGTCGCTGCGGCCCGTGAGGCGCAGGTAGTCGAGCGTGACGTCGTCGATCGGGAAGATCGCGGCCGTGGAGCCGAACTCCGGCGACATGTTGCCGATCGTCGCGCGGTTGGCGAGAGGGACGCGCCCCACGCCCTCCCCGTAGAACTCGACGAACTTGCCGACCACGCCGTGCTTACGCAGCAATTCGGTGATGGTGAGGACGACGTCGGTCGCCGTCGCGCCCGTCGGAATGGTGCCGGTGAGCTTGAAGCCCACGACACGCGGGATGAGCATCGACACGGGCTGGCCGAGCATCGCCGCCTCGGCCTCGATGCCGCCGACGCCCCAGCCGAGCACGCCGAGTCCGTTGATCATGGTCGTGTGGCTGTCCGTGCCGACGCACGAGTCGATGTACGCCTGAAGCCTGCCGTCAACCGTGCGGGTCATCACGGCGGGCGACAGGTATTCGAGGTTCACCTGGTGGACGATGCCGGTGCCGGGCGGGACGACGCGGAAGTTGTCGAACGCCGTCTGGCCCCAGCGGAGCAGCTGGTAGCGCTCGCGGTTGCGCTGGTACTCGAGGTCGGTGTTGATGGCGAGGGCGTCGCCGCGGCCGAACACGTCGATCTGCACGGAGTGGTCGATGACCATCTCGGCTGGCGCGAGCGGGTTGATGACGGCCGGATCGCCGCCGAGGGTCGCGACGGCCTCGCGCATGGTCGCGAGGTCCACGACAACGGGCACGCCGGTGAAGTCCTGCATCACGACGCGGGCGGGCGTGAACGGGATCTCGGTGTCGGGCTCCGCCTTGGGGTCCCAGTGCGCGAGCGCCTGGACGTGCTCGGCGGTGATGTCCACGCCGTCCTCGGTGCGCAGCAGCGCCTCGGCGAGAACCTTGAGGCTGTACGGGAGCTTCTCGAGCCCCTTGACGGCCGACAGGCGATGGATCTCGTAGTCCGTGCCGCCTACGGTGAGGGTGCCGCGCGCACCGAGCGTGTTCAAGCTCATCAGACCTCCCGGGATTCGGCGGCCAGTCTATCGGGAGCGCGCGGCGGCGGGGCGCCCCAGCGCGGCGAACGGTACTCCCGACGTCCCTGCAGGCAATTCCGGTCGCGGACGCGCGCCAGACGCGCCTCCAAGCGCCCCTGCAGGCAATTCCGGTCGGTTTCGGCCCGGATTTCGACCGTATCCGCCTGCAGGGAGGTTCTGATCGCGCACGCCCGCGCCGCGCGCCCCGCGCCACAGGATCCCACCCCGCCTACCCCCGGACGAACGTCGCCACGGTCTCCACGTGATGCGTCATCGGGTACAGGTCCCACGCCGTCGCGGACTCCAGCTCGTACCCGAGCTCCCGCAGCGTCGCCACGTCCCGCGCGAGCGCCACAGGGTCGCACGCCACGTACACGAGCGTCGACGCTCCCGTCGAGCCCAGAGCTTCCAGCGTCGCGCGCCCAGCGCCCGAGCGCGGCGGGTCGAGCACCACAGCGTCGAAGCGGCCGACGCCCTCGCGCAGCATCCAGCGGACGTCACCCTGGATGACGCGCGCGGCGGGGTGCGCGTGAAGGTTGCGACGGGCGTCCTTGGCGGCGGCCTCGTCTGATTCGATGGACGTGACCTCGCGCCCGGTCGCGGCGAGCGGGAGCGTGAACAGCCCCGAGCCCGCATAGAGGTCCATCACGGCACCGGCGTCTCCCACGCGCGCTAGCACCTCGCGCACCAGCACCTCTGGCGCCGCGCGATGCACCTGCCAGAAGCTTCCCGCGGAGATGCGGTAGGAGAACTCCGCCCCGTCTACAGTCACGACCTCGCGGACGTGGCTCGGCGCGTTCGGGCGGCGATCCACTCCGCGCGCGCCCCACGGCTTCCCGTCCACGAGCACCCGCACGCGCTCCTCGCCGGACGCGTCCACCACCTCGACGTCCGATTTCTCCGTCCACCTCCCCCCGATGAGCGCCTCCTCCGCCGCCTCGGTTGCCAGAGGCATCGCCTCGAGGCTGCGTACCCTGTGGCTGCGGAACGACCGCATCGACGCCCGACCGTCCGGACCCGCCACGGCGCTCACGCGCGTTCGATACCTGAGCCCGCCACGCTCGTCGTCCCCAGGGGCCTCGAGAACCGCGTCCCCTGAAAAAGCCCCCGTCCCACGCTTCGGACCGGCGAACTGCTGGAACGCCTCGCGGAGCACGTCGAGCTTCCAGCGACGCTGCGCGGGAAGCGCCACGTGCGCGAGCTCTCCGCCTCCCACTCCCCCCGGGCCGGCCTCGGGCCAGACGGACGGCACGCGGTCGGGCGACGCCTCGTGAATCTCGACGGCCTCGCCACGCCAGAAGGTGGCCTTGTCGCCGCCCTCGGTGATGCGGACGGTGACGACCTCGCCGGGGAGGGCGTGCCGCACGAAGACCACGCGCCCGTCGTGCCGAGCCACGCAGTGCCCACCGTGGGCGACGGCCCCGACGGTGACGCGGATGAGGTCCATCAGGACCGGGCGTCTGGCATCGAGGAATGGAGGTGCCACGGCACGGCGGTAACGACGACGCCGGGGATCTCGAGCAGGCGGGCGCGAAGCCTCACGCCGCTCTTGTTGTGGAGGAACCGCTCCCACCACCGCTCCACGATGTATTCGGGCACGTACACGACGACCACCTCGCGTTGGCTTCCGCGCCGCACCGCGCGAACGTAGGTGATGATCGGCCCGATGAAGTCGCGATACGGCGACTCGAGAACGACCAGGGGCATTCCCAGGGGGTGTGACGCCCAGGCGTTCTCCAGCTGGCGTGCCGCGCGCTTGTCCACCTGCACGGCGACGGCCACCAGCGAGTCGTGACGCATGGCGCGCGCGTACGCAAGGGCGCGCAGCGCGGGCCGGTGGAACTGCGACACCAGCACGATCCCGTGGGTGCGGCTCGGCAGCGCGCCCGAGCGGTCGCCCTCGACGATCTCGACGTCGAGGCGCACGCGGTCGTAGTGCCGGTGGATGAGCCACATCAACAGCACGAGCCCCGCCATGACCGCGACGGCGATCCACGCCCCCGACGCGATGCGCACCACCACGACGTCGAGCCAGACGGCGATCGAAACGAGCATCGCGGCGAAGTGGAGGACTCGGTACGCGCGGCTGCGCCATCGCTGGCGGCTTTGCACCTGAACCTTGATCTTGCCCGTCCAGTGGCGGACCATCGCCAGCTGGCTCAGCACGATCGCGGTGAACACGCCCACGATGTAGACGTGCACGAGTCGTTCGAGGTTCGAGCGCGACAGGAGAATGACGACGGACGCCGACGCCGCAAGCACCATGACGCCGTAGCTGAAGACGTAGCGCTCGCTCAGGGAGCGGAGTTGGCGGGGCAGGAAGGCGTCGCGGGCGAGGTGGGATGCGAGTTGCGCGAAGCGCCGGTACACGCCTGAACCCGCGGCGTAGAGGATGGCGAGCGCCGCGAAGCCGACGAGCCACAGGATCCAGCGCTGCGCGAAGATGGAGTCCGTCACCTGCAGGAGGATGGGGCCCTTCGACCAGTCGTCGGCGCGGTACTCCCACGACAGGTACGCCACGAGGAAGAACGCGACAGCGGAGGCGAGCACGGCCACCAGCAGGGTGCGACCCGCGCGCCTCCCGCGTGGCTCCTCGTGGAAGCGACCGGAGGCGGCGAGGTGCTCGATCCCCGTCACCATGACGGCACCCGAGGCGATCGCGCCGCCGTAGGCGAGGAGCAGCGTCCAGCCCGCCGCGGGCTCGGAGATGGCGGGCACGAGGTTGTCATCGCCGCGCCGAGCGATGCCGAAAACGGACACGGCCGCGATCACCAGGAGGAAGCCGAACCACACGGCCGTCACGATCTGAGACCGCTCGCGGACGCCACGGAGGTTTCCGAGCGTCATGATCGCGATGATCAGCACCCCGACGGCGATCTCGTAGCCGCGGATCTCGGGCACGAGGAAGTGAGCGATGTGGGTCATAGCCGCGACGGACACCGAGAGGGTGAGGAGGTAGTCGACGAGTAGGGCGGCGCCCGTCACGACGCCGAAGCGCGGCCCGAGCCGGAAGCTCACCACGCCGTAGTCTCCGCGTTGCCCTCCGAGTTCCAACACGTTCGAGCGATACGCGAATCCGAGCAGAAGCATGATGGAGACGACGCCGAGGGCCATCCACGGCAGCGCGCCCTGTTGCGCCCCGGTGCGCAGCGACGACGCGAGGGCGTCGGGCGCGTACGCCACGGCCGAAAGAATGCCGGATCCGAAAAACGGAATCGCGAGGCGCGAACGCATCGGACGGGTCCGCGCACGGTCGGTTTCGATGGGTTCGCCTACCACCCACCGCTTCACCGTTTCGAGAAACCTATGCACGTCGCACCATCCTAGGCGGGGCGGGGTATAGCGTGGTGCCTTGTGCATGTCGTGATCATGGGGTGCGGTCGCACCGGAGCCCTTCTTGCGACCGAGTTTGAAAGCCGCGGACACTCGGTCGCGATCATCGATCAACTCTCCGACGCGTTCCGCCGCCTCCCCTCCACCTTCGCAGGACAGAAGATCACGGGGGTGGGATTCGACCGCGAGACGCTCGTCGCGGCAGGCGTCGAAGAGGCCTACGCTTTCGCCGCCGTCTCGGATGGCGACAACTCGAACATCCTCGCCGCGCGCGTCGTTCGCGAGACCTACAGCGTCCAGCACGTCGTCGCCCGTATCGCCGATCCTGGCCGCGCCGAGGTGTACCAGCGGCTCGGGATCGCGACCGTCGCCCCCGTCCCGTGGACGGTCACCCAGATCGTCGCCCAGCTGTTGCCGGGCGCGAGCGACGACGTCTACACGGACGCTTCCGCGGGCCTGGCGATGTCGCGCATCGCGTTCCACGAGGCGTGGATCGGCCACCGCTACGTCGACGCCGAGGCTGCCGTTGGCGCTCGGGTTGCCTACATCGTGCGCTTCGGTACGGGGCTGATCCCCGCGGCGGACACCATCGTGCAGGAGGGCGACGAGCCCTTCTGGATCTACTCCGAAGGGTCGGCGGCCGCGATCGAACGCCTCCTGACGCGCGCGCCCGCCCCGGAGGGCGCCACCGCACGCCCGAAGTCCCGCAGGAAGAAGGCGGGCTCATGAAGATCGTGATCGCAGGGGCTGGTTCCGTTGGTCGCTCGATCGCGCGCGACCTGTTGGATCACGGCCACACCGTGACGCTCGTCGACAAGGCCGCGGCGGCCATGCGCGTCGCCCAGGTCCCCGAGGCGGACTGGCTCCTCGCGGACGCGTGCGAACTCACGTCGCTGCGCGACGCTCACGTCGAGGAGGCTGACGTCGTCGTGGCCGCGACGGGCGACGACAAGGCGAATCTTGTCCTGTCGTTCCTCGCCAAGACGGAATTCGGCGTGAGGCGCACCGTCGCGCGCGTCAACAACCCCCGCAACGAGTGGATGTACGACCCCGCATGGGGCGTGGACGTCGCCGTGAGCACGCCGCGCATTATGACGGCCATGGTCGAGGAAGCCGTCGCGGTGGGCGACCTGGTGAAGGTCTTCACGTTCCACCAGTCGGGAGCGTCGATCCACGAGGTCACGCTTCCAGCGGACGCGCCTGTGGTGGGTGCCACGATCGAGGAGATTCGCTGGCCCGGCGACGTGGTGCTCGCGGCCATCGTCCGGGGCGACCGCACCATTGCCCCTTCACCCGATCACACGCTCGAGGCTGGCGACGAGATGCTGTTTATTCTTTCGGCTGAGACCGATCCCCGGGCTCTGGCGGAAGTTCTTCATTCCGCACCATCAGCCAAATAGCCCACGCGACCAGCACGAACAACGGGACGCCCATCGCGAGTTTCGCGACCCCGAGCGCCGCGACCTCGTCGGCGTAGTACAGCGGGAGCTGAACGGCGAGCTTGACGGCGAAGAGGCCCGCCAGTATCCACGTGGCGACACCAAAGCGCCGACGCAACCGGGCGTCGGCTCTCCACGACATCCCTCGCCCGCGCAGCAGCGCGACGACGATTCCCACGACAGGCCAGCCGACGATGACGGACACGGCCAACGCGACGAACGTCCCGGCGTTGGTCCACAGCCCGGGGACGAAGTAGCCGGTCGCGTCGCCGACGCGCCACGCCCAGATGGCGCCGATGACGACGCCGACGACGCCGCTGAGAGCCTGCGTCAGGGGCGTGCGATGAACGAGTCGCAGGGCGACGGCGATCGCGACGACGCCGCATGCCGCGAGCGTCGGGATCTGGAAGCCTCCCCAGATCAGGTAGGAGGTCACGAAGGCGACTCCTGGGGCGCTGGACTCCACGAGGCCGCGGACGCCGCCGATGCTCTCCTTGGCGGAGAACTCCTCACCGGCGATGGCGCGCCAGCCGGACGTGCTCACGCTTCGGTCCCGCTCAGCCCGTACCAGGGGTTGAAGATGTGGGCGCGGCCGTCCTCGTGCGCGATGCGGCCCTGGATGGTGATGATCCGCCCCGGCTCGATGCCTGCTATGGCGCGCCTTCCCATGAAGATCGCGTCGATCTCGCCGGTGTCGTCCGTCACAGTGGCGGTGAGCGTGGGCGCGGCGTCGCCGGGTTCGACCACGATGTGGCCGATGGTGCCGTGGACGCGAACGATCTCGCCGGGTTCGGCTTCCGCGATGGGGATGACGGGCCGCGCTTCGTCGATGGTCACGGAGTGGCCACCCCGGACGAACCGAATCCGCCCGATCCCCTGTGGGAGCCGGGAAGGGACTCGACGGGAACGAACGACGCGTGCTCGACGGCCTGGATGACGAGTTGCGCGATGCGGTCGCCCTTGTCAAGGACGACGGGCGTCGAGGGGTCCGTGTTGAGGAGCGTGACGGCGATCTCGCCGCGGTACCCTGCGTCGACCGTGCCGGGCGCGTTGACGATGGTCAGGCCGTGGGAGGCCGCGAGACCCGAGCGAGGATGAACGAAGGCCGCGTATCCGTCTGGCAGGGCGATCATCAGGCCGGTCGGGACCGTGACCCTCTCCCCTGGGGCGATGGTCACTGCGACGCGCGTGGTGATGTCAGCGCCCGCGTCACCAGGGTGGGAGTACGCGGGAAGGGGTACGTCGGGACCCGTGGTGGCGACGAGCACGTCGACGGGAGTCATCGCGAATGTGGCGGGGCGAGGCCCTACGCCGCGCACTCCGAGCAGATGGGCTGGTCCTTCTTCCACGTCGCGAGCTGCGAACGGTGGTGGACCAGGAAGCACTGCATGCACGTGAACTCGTCCTGCTGGGGCGGCAGGACGCGTACCGAAAGCTCCTCGCCTGATAGGTCGGCGCCGGGTAGCTCAAAACCCTCCGCAGCCTCGACCTCGTCCTCGTCGACTACGCCCGAGGACTTGTCGGCGCGGCGCGCCTTGAGCTCCTCAATCGAGTCGGCGGAGATGTCGTCGTCTGACTTGCGTGGGGCGTCGTAATCGGTGGCCATCGCTGGTGCGCCCTCCTTCGTGGGTGTCCACGGTACAGAATGCTCTGGACCCGCAGTTTGTTCCCGCAGGCGCACGAATTCTGCCCCAATTTCGCCGAAAGTCAAACCGTACGTGTCGGCGAGCCCCACATCGACCGTGCGCCAGCCTCGTCGAGAGCCCGGTGCAGGTCGTCGAACGCCTCCGGACGCGACGCGAGAAGGAACCCTGGATGGGGCGCCTCGCCGTCCCATCCTTCGACCCGCGCGCCCGCCTCGCGGGCGATCAGCGCGCCGGCGGCGAAGTCCCACGGGTTGAGCCCATGCTCGTAGTACGCGTCGAGTTGGCCGTCCGCGACGTAACACAGGTCGAGCGCGCAGCTGCCGAGCCTGCGGATGTCGCGCACCTGCGGAAGTATCCGCGCGACGACGGCGCCCTGGAGCGCCCGACGCTCGGCGATGTACTGGAATCCGGTGCCGAGGAGCGTGCGGGAGATCTCGGGGCCGGGACGGGGCTCAAGGACCTCGGCCGCCGACGCGCGAACCTGCTTCCACGCGCCAAGCCCGCGCGCGGCGGAGTACAGCACGCCCGTCGCACCCTCGTAGACCGCCCCGGCCTCCATCGTCCACGTCTCGGGGCTGCTTCCCCCTGTGACGGCCGCGACGGAGACCGAGTAGTGCGGGATCCCGTACAGGTAGTTGACGGTCCCGTCGATCGGGTCGAGAACCCACAGCACACCGGAGGTGCCAGCCGTGTCCGCGCCCTCCTCGCCGAGGACGGCGTCGTCGGGGCGGCTCACCGCGAGTCGCTCGCGCAGCAGGCGCTCCGCGGCGATATCAACCTCGGTGACCGGGTCGATGTCGCTCGACTTGGTGCGCTTGACCGTCGGCCCCGTGGCGCGGGCTGCGACGATCATCTCCCCCACCTCCGTCGCCATGGCGCGGGCAAGGTCCAGGAATTCGCTGCGTTCCGTCATGGCCACCATCGTGCCCCACATCCGTGACGCTCCCGAACGCGCCTTGAGGGACTCGATCCCCTGCCCGCGTGCCTCCACGCCCGGGCACCCCTCGCGTGACACCCTGACGTCATGACGCACGTACGGCTCGTGGGTCCGGTAAACGACGGACATGATCTCGTCGTCTCGACAGACGGCGGCGACCAGTTCACCCTGCCCGTGACCGAGGAGCTTAAGCTCGCGGTTTCGACGTCAGACGGCCCCCCTGGCGAGACTCCTGCGAACCTCAGCCCCAAGGAGATTCAGCGCCGGATCCGCGCGGGCTTCACCGCCGAAGAACTCGCCGAACTCTCCGGCACCCCTCTCGCGAGCATCGAGCGCTACGAGGAGCCGATCCTGGCCGAGCGCGCGTACATTGCCGAGCTTGCGCGGGCATGCAGGGTGAGCCGAGAGACGGGCGCGCCGACGCTGGGAGAGGTCGTCACGGATCGTCTCGCCTCGCGCGGCATCCCGGCCAAGGCGCTCGTATGGGACGCCTTCCGCGTCGCCCCCGAGCCCTGGCGCGTCGTCGCACGATTCCAGGATGGTGCCGACGGAATCGAGGCGGTGTGGACGTTCGACCATAAGGCGCACAGTCTGGTTGCGGACGACGAGCGCTCGCGCTGGCTCACCGAGACCGAGCTGCTGGACCTTGCCGCCCCGCCGCGCCACCTCGCGGCCGTAGCCCAGGGTTCCGCGCTCGACGACGTGCCGCTGTCCCCCCGGGCCGTCGTCGGCCTGCGGGCCGTCGAGCCGGCCGCGCCCGAGCCCAAGCGTCCGTCGACAGACGACCTGCTCGCCGATCTTCAGAGCAAGCGTGGGACGCGCGAGGTCATGGACCTCGATGACGACGACGAGGAGTTCGAGGGCTTCGGACCGCTTCAGGGGCGCGAGGCGGAGTTCTCCGTCGCGTCGGGAGGCGAGGCGCTCAGCTCGGAGTCAGGGACGACGTCCGGCGAGCAGGGCGAGACCTCCGCGCCCCAGCGGACGACGGGATCACGCGCCAAGCACAACGGTCGCGCGCACGTGCCCAGCTGGGACGAGATCGTGTTCGGAGCCAAGGGCGACTAGCCCCCCGGTTCTCCCGCGATCACGATGAGGATCGTCCCGGAGCCGCCGAGTTTCGCATCGGGGCCCGCAAGGTCGTTGAGCCGAATCACGCCGAGTTGCGACGGGTTGGTCGGGTCGCCCCCAAAGAACGAGATGCGTACCTCAAGGTCGCCGTTTCCTGGTTCGGTGGCCTCGTGAATCGCCGCGACGACCGCGCTCACTTCCTCGCCGGTCAGGTCGCGCTGACGCAGGTCGATCGACACCGACGTGAACCAGGACGACCCGTCGTTCCCCGGACCCCTGACGCCGACGCGCACCGCGCGCGGAAGCGCGTGCCATGCCGCCGATTTCCACTCGTCCTTCTGGGCGTCGTCCGGACGCGAGGGGACGCTCGGGGCGCACCCCGCGACGACGGCCACGAGCACGACAAGCGCAAGCGCTCGCGTCACCTTGGTCATCCCGCCGCCTTCGGTCTCAGGCGCCCACAGTAACAACACGAGAACGGTTGCGGGAGACGGGAATCGCTACTGCGCGAGGAGCACCGGAATGTAGATCTCGTCCGGCGTGAGCGAGCCGTGCACGCCTATCAGGCCCATCGACGCTGGCGACTGAATACGCGAGTCGACCACCGTCGAACGCCCGGTCATCGCAACAATCACGTCGCCGATGCGCTCGGATACCTCGAGAGCCACCTCGCCGAAGATTCCGGCGGCCACGGCGTCCTCTCGGGTCGCGACGACGGCGTGCTTGCCGAGCGTGGTGCGCCAGCGCTCGACGACGGCCTCCGGCTCGTCCGCGTACAGGTGCAGGGCGCGAGGCTCGCCCGCGACGAACGTGACGCCGTCGGCGAGCTCGGGCACCTCCCCCACGTCCCACCGGGGCGCGCCGGTGACGTCCACCATCCCGTGATCTGCTGTGATGACAAGGATGGTGCCCTTCGGCATGGATCGCGCGAGACGCGCCAACTCGCGGTCGGCGTCCTCGAGCGCGCTCACCCACTCGTCGGACTGCCAGCCGTAGGCGTGCCCAGCTGCGTCAAGCTCGCCCCAGTACATGTAGCTCACTCCGGGGGTGCGCATGGACCCGAGCGCCACGTCGATCCGGTCCGCGAGCCTCTCCGCCCCCACGAACTGACCCCCGCGTAGCACCGCGTGCGTGAGCCCGGAGCCCGCGAAGCGCGCCTTGCCGAGCGTGGTGACGTGCACGCCGCTCAGGGACGCCTGCTCGAGCAGGGACGGTTGACGCTGCCAATCCTCGGCAGGTTCGGCGCCGTCCCACGAGATGAGGTTCGCCAGCTTGCCCGTGCGCGGATTGCGGACCGTGTATCCCGTCATGCCCGTCTGACCGGACGTCTGGCCCGTGCCGAACAGCGCGAGCGACGCCGCGGTCGTGGTCGGGTACCCCGCCGTGGCCGTGAGGCCGCCGAGCCCGGAGAGGAAACGCGCGTGCCCCTTGCGAGCGTCGAGCTGGCGGCGGCCGAGTCCGTCCACGATGACCGTGCAGACGTGCCGCGCGTCGGGGATGCCGAGGCGCTGACGGTCGGCCTCCGCGTCGCGACCCCTCACGACGTGCGCCGCCCCGATCGCCGCGAGCGAAGCAGGGAGCACCGCGCCCAACTCGACGCCACCGTAGTCCGGGATCTTCATCCCGGTCTTCGCGACGTCGTCGAGGAAGGTCACGCGTGCTCGCTGACCGCCATCTGAAGCGCCTCGGAGAACTCCACCAACCCCTGAACGGACGCCTCGCCGTCGGCTAGAGCGCTGACGCGAACCAGGGTGTCGTCGCCCGTGACGCCGCCGGTGTACCCGTGGTCGGCGTCGCAGTTCTCGTCCCCACACGTGGCGGGCTCAAGCTCGATGCGCGAGTGCACGCCCCACCCGACGGCGAGCACGAGCTCGCTCGGCGGGTCGCCCTCGCGGTAGGTCTCCGGGTGGTGCACGACGTGCGTCAGCGCGACGCTCGACACGGTCCGGAGCAACGCCGACTCGACCGTCGCCTGCGCCGCGTGCCCGGGCGAGCCATCCCCGGCCTGGCCGTCGTCCATGTGGACGCGGATGAGGCGCGTGGGGGTGAGCACGAGGGCGGTCATATGGCGACGAACCTCGCGGTCGTCGAAGGTGGTTTCCGCGTGGACGAAGTGCGCGCGGACCTTCTCTTTGCCGATCGCGGACGTCAGGACGCTCGACGCGAGCGCCGGGTAGTAGCCGGCGACGGCGACGGACTCGTGGAGCGATGTAGACACGCCCGCCATTGTTCCACCTTGCCTGGTGCGCCCGTACCCTGGCGTGGCGAGGGTCACGTGTGGGTGGGGCACGCGACAATAGGGCGGAAGCCCGCACACGCCCGTGAAGGAGAGCCATGACGACGCCCGCCGAGGCGCCTGAGGAACTGATCGTCGACATCGACGTCAGTCAGGAGATGGAGTCCTCGTTCCTCGAGTACGCCTACTCCGTGATCTACTCGCGCGCCCTGCCAGACGCGCGCGACGGCCTCAAGCCCGTGCAGCGCCGCATCGTTTACATGATGGAGCAGATGGGGCTCCGGCCCGACCGCTCCTACGTGAAGAGCGCCCGCGTCGTCGGCGAGGTGATGGGCAAGCTCCACCCGCACGGCGACCAGGCGATCTACGACGCGCTCGTACGCATGGCGCAGTCGTTCTCGCTCCGGCTTCCGCTCGTGGACGGGCACGGAAACTTCGGTTCGCTCGACGACGGACCCGCCGCCGCCCGATACACGGAGGCGAGGCTCGCAGCCGCCGCGATGGCCCTGACCGCGGACATCGCGGAGGACACGGTCGACTTCGTCGCGAACTACGACAACAAGCTGACCCAGCCCTCCGTCCTTCCCGCCGCCATCCCCAACCTCCTCGTGAACGGAGCCTCCGGCATCGCCGTCGGCATGGCGACCAACATGGCCCCCCACAACCTCGTCGAGGTCGTGTCCGCCGCCCGCCACCTGCTCGAGCACCCCGAGGCGACGACGGACGAACTCATGAAGTTCGTCCCCGGCCCCGACCTTCCCGGCGGCGGCAAGATCGTCGGTCTCGACGGCGTCCGGCAGGCGTACGAGACAGGAAAGGGCGCGTTCAAGACCCAGGCCACCGCCCGGATCGAACGCGTGACGTCGCGACGCGAGGGCATCGTCGTCACGGAGCTGCCGTACCTCGTGGGGCCGGAGAAGGTCATCGAGCGCATCAAGGCGCTCGTCTCTACAAAGAAGATCGACGGGATCGCGGCCGTCACGGACCTCACCGACCGCCACAACGGCCTCCGCCTCGTCATCGAGATCAAGTCGGGCAGCGACCCCGACGCCGTGCTCAAGCGGCTCTACGCGCTCACGCCACTTGAGGAGCAGTTCTCCATCAACGCCGTGGCGCTCGTCGACGGAGAGCCCCAGCAGATGGGCCTGAAGGACCTGCTACGCGTGTGGGTGGGGCACCGGCTCGACGTCGTGCGCCGCCGGAGCGAGTTCCGCCTGGGGGCGCGCAGGGACCGCCTGCACCTCGTGGACGGGCTGCTGATCGCGATCCTCGACATCGACGAGGTCATCCAGATCGTTCGCGCGGCGGACGACGCCGGCGTGGCGAGGGAACGTCTCATGACGGCCTTCGACCTGAGCGAGCTCCAGGCGGAGTACATCCTCGAGCTTCGGCTGCGACGCCTCACCAAGTTCTCGCGCGTCGAGCTCGAGACGGAGAAGGCGAAGCTCACGGCCGAGATACTCGACCTCGAGGAGATCCTCGGAAGCGAGGCGGCGCTCCGCGCCGTCGTGAGCCGCGAGATGGACGCGGCCGTCGCCGCGCACGGCACGCCGCGCCGCACCATCCTCCTGTCCGACGGCGGATCGGCGGCCCCCGCGGCCCTCACCGGATCGCGCGCGAAGGGCGCCGCGTCGGCTCCGCTCGAGATCGCGGACTCCGCGTGCTCGGCCCTGCTGTCCGTCACGGGCCTCGTCGCCCGCACCACGGACGATCATCCCGTCTCCCGCGACGGCCGCCGCTCGCCCCACGACGCCCTGCGTTCCGTGGTGCCTGCCTCCGCCCGCGCCGACGTCGGCGTCGTCACGAGCGCGGGGCGCATCCTCCGCCTGTCCCTGCTCGACGTCCCCGCCCTCCCTCCCACGGACGAGCCCCCCTCGCTCGGCGGCGGCGTTCCGCTCGCGGAACTCATCCCCCTCGAACGCGGGGAGGACGCGCTCGCGCTTGTGCCTCTCGGCGCCTCGGCGCCCCCCGTCGCCCTCGGCACCGCCCAGGGCGTCGTCAAGCGCCTCGCGCCCGAGGACCCTCCGCGAGGCGACGCGTGGGACGTCATCGCCCTCAAGGACGGGGACGCCGTGGTGGGCGCCGCGGTCGCGGAGGACGACGCCGAGCTCACCTTCGTCACGTCTGACGCCCAGCTCCTGCGCTTCGGCGCCTCGCTCGTCCGGCCCCAGGGACGGGGCGCGGGCGGCATGGCGGGCATCAACGTCGCGGCGGACGCGCGCGTGCTGTTCTTCGGGGCGGTGCCCGCGGGTGCCTCCGAGCCCGTCGCCGTGACCATCGCCGGGCCTTCGGGGGCCCTGCCGGGGACCACGCCAGGCACGGCCAAGGTGACGCCGCTGGACGAGTTCCCTGCCAAGGGTCGCGCGACGGGCGGCGTGCGCGCCCACAAGTTCCTGAAGGGCGAGGACGTGCTCCTCGGCGCGTGGGCCGGACCGTCGCCCGCGAGGGCCGTCTCCGGCGGCGGCCAGGCCGTAGACCTGCCTGCCGAGCTCGGAAAACGAGATGGCTCGGGGACGCCCCTCAAGGCCCCCGTGACGGGGATGGGCTGATCGCGCGTCGTGCCGGAAGCGGCCCGCGGACTCGGAGGCACAACGTGTCGCGAATGAGGGAGGGATGGAACTCCATTCCCGCCGGATTTGCCGCCGTGTTCGACGTCGAGCGGGCGCCTTTGTGGCTCCGGGTGGCCCACCGGACGCCGTTCATCGATCGCACGACGTACCCCCGGCTGGTGAGCGCCGGCCTTGGCTACCTTGTCGCGCATCCCGGGACGCCCCCGTCGGCCGACGCCGTGGCCCGCGCCGAGGCGCGCGGGTGGACGGTAGTCGAGGAGCACGAGTTGGCCGGGATCCTTCGGAGCCCTCGCCGCGACCTGCCCCTCACCCGGGAATAGCCGTGCGGCGGGCCCGGGGCGGGTTCCGAGCGTCCCTGCGGGCATTCGCGGTCGGAATGCGGCCCTGACGCGCGGTCAGAGCGCCCCTGCAGGCATTGGCGGTCGCGACGCGCCCGGATTTCGACCGTAAACGCCTGCAGGGGCGCTCTGAACGCTCGCGGGCGCGCTAGCGCTCGATCTGTGTGACGTCCCTGACGGCCCCGCGGGCGGCGCTCGTCGTCATCGCGGCGTACGCCCGAAGCGCCTGAGAGACCGTGCGGTCGCGGTCGGGCTTCCACGCTGCGGCTCCGCGGGCATCCATCGCCGCGCGACGCTTGGCCAGCTCGTCGTCGGAGATGAGCAGCTCGAGGCGACGCTCGGCGATGTCGAAGAGGACCGTGTCCCCCTCCTCGATCAGGCCGATCGCTCCGCCCTCGGCGGCCTCGGGCGACACGTGGCCGACGCTCAGGCCGGACGTCCCGCCCGAGAATCGCCCGTCGGTGACCAGCGCGCAGGTCTTGCCGAGGCCCTTGCCCTTCAGGAACGACGTCGGGTACAGCATCTCCTGCATGCCGGGCCCGCCGCGGGGCCCCTCGTAGACGATGACGACCACGTCGCCCGCCTTGATCTCGTTCGCGAGGATCGCCTCGCACGCGAGGTCCTGGGAGTGGAAGACGCGCGCCGGGCCTTCGAAGTGGAAGATCGACTCGTCGACGCCCGCCGTCTTGACGATCGCGCCGTCGGTCGCGAGGTTGCCGAAGAGGACGGCGAGCCCGCCGTCCTTCGTGTAGGCGTGCTCGACGTCGCGGATGCAGCCCTTCTCGCGGTCGAGGTCCGGCTCGTCGAAGTAGGTGTCCTGCGAGAAGCCCACCTGCGTGGGGACGCCGCCGGGAGCCGCGAGGGCGCGCCTGCGCGCCTCGTCCGTCGCCGTCGGGCGCGCGATGTCGTTCGCGTCGATCGCCTCGCCGATCGTCGGCGCGTGAACCGTGTGCGCCTCGCGATGGATGAGGCCAGCTGCGATCGAGCTCGCCGAGGATGGACATGATGCCGCCCGCGTGGTGGACGTCCTCGACGTGGTACTGGGACGAGGGCGCGACCTTACAGATGTTGGGAACCTTGCGGCTCAGGCGGTCGATGTCCTCCATCGTGAAGTCCACGCCAGCCTCCTGCGCGATCGCGAGCAGGTGGAGAACCGTGTTGGTGGAGCCGCCCATCGCGATGTCGAGCGTCATGGCGTTCTCGAAGGACTCGTGCGTCGCGAGCGAGCGCGGCAGGACGGAGTCGTCGTCGTCCTCGTAGTGGGCCTTCGCCATCTCGACGATGCGCCTGCCCGCCTCCTCGAAGAGCCCCCAACGGGAGGCGTGGGTAGCAACCAGCGTTCCGTTGCCCGGCAGCGACATGCCGAGCGCCTCGGTGAGGCAGTTCATGCTGTTGGCCGTGAACATCCCGGAGCACGAGCCGCACGTGGGGCACGCGGAGCGTTCGAGCGCGCCGATCTCGTCGTCGCTCACCGAGTCGTCGCTCGCGTCGACCATCACGTCCACGAGGTCGAGCGACCGGGTGATCTTTCCTCCCGCGACGGTTCCGATGACCTTGCCCGCCTCCATCGGCCCGCCCGACACGACGATCGTGGGGACGTTGAGCCGCATCGCGGCCATGATCATCCCCGGCGTGATCTTGTCGCAGTTGGAGATGCAGATCAGGGCGTCGGCGCAGTGGGCGTTGACCATGTACTCGACGCTGTCGGCGATCAGTTCGCGGCTCGGGAGCGAATACAGCATCCCGCCGTGCCCCATGGCGATGCCGTCGTCGACCGCGATCGTGTTGAACTCGACGCCCCATCCCCCGGCGGCATCGATGACCTTCTTGATGCGCTGGCCGTAATCGTGAAGGTGGACGTGGCCAGGGACGAACTGCGTGAAGCTATTGGCGATGGCGATGATGGGCTTGCCGAAGTCGCCTTCGGCCATTCCCGTGGCGCGCCAAAGGGCGCGGGCGCCTGCCATCGATCGACCCTGGGTGCTCGTTGCGCTGCGGTAGTGGGGCATGCGGCTATCGTATCGACCCGTCAGACGCGGGGCGAAAACGGGACCCAAGGTGCTTACCTCGTCGCCCGGGCCCGTCCGACCCCAGCACTACTGTGGGCGCATGATCCACTTCGAACACGCCATCGCCTTCGTCGATGACATCCCCGCGTCAACGGCCTTCTACCGAGACGTCATCGGTCTCGCCCCGGTATTCGAGTCCGAGACCTTCGTTCTCCTCACCCCGGAGTTCGCGATCCACGACGGCGACGCCCTACATAACGCGGCGCTGGGCAGGTCGCGGGAACCTGGTGCCCCGTGGGGACGCGACAACGTCGACTTCTACTTCGTCAGTGACTCCTTGGAGGACGATTTCGAGCGCGTTGCCGAGGCGACAACCGTCCTCCACCCGATCAAGGCCCTCCCCCACGGCGAACGAGCCTTCCGTTGCCTCGACCTCGACGGCCACATTCTCGAAATCGGCGACGGGATCAACGAGCCTCACTGAGGCCGCGCCCTCCGGCTAGGCAGAGGGGCGGCGCGACGGCTAGCGGCGAACCGTCCGGTTCTCGAACGACCAGCGCGCGACGCGCTCCCGGCGGCGGAAAACCCGCCCCCCGCACCCCTTGACGAATTTCGAACCGTAGAGCACTCTGTCTAGCAGAGTTATTTGCGAGGCAGGGCACCCCTCCCTCCGAATCGCCGAAATCCCCCGAGGAGGAACCATGAAGGACGAAGCCATCGCCGAACTCGACGACCTGGCCGGCAGCGACGCGTCGAGACACGGGCGTGGAAGCCGTGACGCTGGTAACCGCCGGCGCCTTGTCGTGCCTCACCGTCGGCATCAACCTGGCGACCCGAGACGTCGGCGGGTTCGGTGGCGACGCGCTCCACGGGTTCGGAAGCGCCGCCCTCGCCCTGCTCCTGCCCGCCGCGTTGATCGTTGTCTGGCTGTACCTCCGCAAGCGCGAGTCTCGCCGCGGCGTCGGCCGCCAGTCGAGGATCGTCGGGTGGACGGCGCTATTGGTCGGCGTACTCTTCGTCGGCGTCGGCCTCGGGTACATCTTGACGCTGATCCTTGGCCCTTACCCCGCGGTGATGGGACTCGTGATTCTGGCTGGCATCCGCTTTCCGAGCAGGCTACTCATCGCGTGGGGACTCGTCGCGGGCGGCCTTGGCCTCTTCGTCGGCATGTTCCAGTTCAACAATCGACTAGAACTGCCCGCGCTGGACGACGCCGTGGGGGCCGCGATCGCCGTGGTGACGCTCGCGGCCGGGATCGTCGTCGCGCTACGGGGACGCCGTTCATGAGTACACACCCGAGCGCCGCGCTCAACGACACGGTTCACCAACGCGTCCGCCTGGGCATCCTGACCATCCTCGCGGTCGCAGGCAGGGCGGACTTCACCTATCTACGGGACAATCTCGGGGTGACGGACGGGAACCTCGGGCGGCACCTCGACGTCCTCTACGAGGCCGGATACGTGGAGATCGCAAAAACGTTCGAGGGGCGCCGCCCGCGCACGTGGGTCACTATTACGCGCCCTGGGCGCAAGGCGCTCAAGGCTCACATCGCCGCCCTGCGCGAGATGATCGACCCCGTTTCGTCCTGAACGACGCCCAGGCGCCGGGATGCGCCGGGCGACCGTTGAGCGCCGCTACGGCCGACGCGCCTTGCGGTTCTCGAACGACCAGTCCGGGTCCGTGATCAGCTTGGCGATGACGAGCCCGACGGCGATCGCGAGCACCACGAACAGCGCGTCGATCCCTGCGGAGAGGGCGTCGATCGAGAAGCCCTCGTTGAGGCTCACCATGGTCTTGTAGACGCGGACGCCGGGGATCATGATCAGCGTCGCGGGCACGTTGAGCGTGATGTTGGGATAGCCCGTGGTGCGCGTCGCGAGCGCGGCGAGCACGCCGACGAGCACGCACGCGAGCACCGTCGCGGCCTGGATGACCACCCCCCTGTCCACGAGCCACAGACGCCCGACGTTGGCGATGGCGCCAATCAAGGAGGCAATAAGCGCCATGCGGGGCGACGCGTTGAACATCAGCGCGAATCCGAGCACCCCGATCGCGCTCGCGACGGCCCATATCCCGATACGAACAGCCCACGAGATGGCGAACGGCTCCCCCGCCCCGGGGTCGAGACCCGCCACGAGGGACACGCCCCACAGACCGAGAGCGGCCGCGACGAGGATCATCATCGCGAACGCCGTACGCGACACCCCCGCCGAGAAGTCGAGCTTCGCGAGGTCGAGCGCGCCCGTGACGATCGCGAATCCGGGAACGAGGAAGAGGATCGCGGAGACGTAACCCGCCGTCTGGGAGGCCGTGCCGAGCGGGAGCGCGTTGATGATGGCGACGCCGCTCAGGTACGCCGTCGAGGCCGTGGCGGCCGCGATGGCCGTCGTGCCGAAGTGGTTGAAGCCGCGGTGCACCAGCGTGCGGCGCACGTACTGGCCGATGGTCGCCGCGATAATGACCGCGATCACCTCGAGCGTGCGGGCGTTGTTGAGGACCGCGAACGCACCGCACGCCATACCGCCGAACAGGGCGTTGGCCCACGTGGGATACGGGGGCGCGTGGTGCTCGATTCCGTCGAGCGCCTGCGTGAGACGCGTCGTCGTCCATCCGGGGGCGAGGCTTTCCTTGAGCCTGTCGAGCCGCGCGATGCGGTCCGCGTTCACCGTGATCTGGCGAACCTCGGTCACCTCGGTGCGGAAGATGCCCTCCCGGTGGGATGTCGCCGTGATCTCCGTAAGAGTGACGTGGGCGTGGTGCTCGGTGATGCCGAGCGCGATCGCCGCGCGCTGCATCGCCTCCTTGACGCGGTACGAGGCGGTACCGGCGGAGAGCATCAGCCGTCCCATGCGTAAGATCGCGCCGGACTGACGCACGAGCTCAATCGGCTCGAGCGCTCGCTCGTGGGTTGCGGCGTCTTCCCAGCCGTCCAACCCCTCGTCCGCCATCACTCCTCCATGATTGACCCGGGAAGCGGCTCCCGCTTCCCACCTAGGTCCCGCCGGGACCGAGGGCCTACCTCGCGTCGTATCGTCGCACGTCGTCGCGCCGGTTGCGCGGCATCGCACTCCCGTGCCCGGGTCAGGTGCGGTCCTTGAGGGCGTCCAGGAGTGTTCCGACCGGGAGGAGGCCGACGATCAGCGTTCCCAACGAGGTGGTGTACCAGAGCGCGAGAATCTGACCCGTCACCTGATCGATGGCGATCGCCAGCTCCTCGTCGTGCGTGACGAGGACGACGGTACGTCGCGCGTTAATGAGCGTGGCGTCCATGGCGCGCGAGGTGGTCTCGAACGCCTCGGCGGCGTCATCAACGCAGCGGATCGTGCCCGATTGGGGTCGCAACAGGCCCTCAAGGATCGATACCAGGGTTGTCTTGCCCGAGCCCGACGGACCGACGATCGCGACGGTCGTCCCGGACGGGATGTCGCACTCTAGGCCGGAGAGGACATTGTGGTCGCCGCCCGGATACCGGAAGGTCAGACCCGTCACGATCAGCCGTACGCGAGGTCCTCGCGTACGGCTCGCGGATTGACGAGCACGGGCGCTCCCACCAGGGCGGGGTCGACGTCGACGGTGCCGTCGTCGTTCCCTAATACCCGTGGATGTTCGCCTCAACGAGGCAGTTGACCGCGGAATCGGTGTCAATAGTCACCTGCGTCGCCTGGCGGAGTAGTTCACGCGTGCTCGCGTTCGGATCGGTGGTGTAGCCCTCCCTCTCCAGGCAACTCCGCACGATCGGAGCCCGCTCGTCGAGGTAGGCGTCGTTCATCTCCTGCGAGGAGGGTTGGATCTGATAGGCCATGTTCACCCAGAAGGCTTCCTTGGTGTCGCACGCTTCCGCGATCGAGACCTGCTGATCCGTGTCGGACGCGGAGTCGTACCGGGGTATGACGAGTCCTGTATCGTCCGTAATTTCTGAGTAGAACGCCTCGGAGCCCGCGTCGTTGACGCACTGAACCATCGCGCGCGCGGCGACTCGTGCATCCTCAAGGGAGACCTCTCCCTGGGCCTGAGCGTTCCGCAAGATCTCCAACTGGGCGTCGCCCGCGCCGCCCTCCTCCGCGTCCGCGATCACGGACGCGACAATCTCGGCGAAGGATTGCGACTCGGTCTCGACAGGGGGTTCCGTGTCACACCCCGCCAGCACGACGCACCCCACCACGATTGCCGAGATCCACGCGCCGAAGATGCGCGGACGATTACCGAGTCCGATTACACGACCACTCTTGTCCCCCACGACGTCCCCATTTCTGATCGCGGCGCGGCTCAAGAGAGCCGCGCCGCAACCGTTCACCTATGTATACAACCAGCGACACTCGCTACGAGTGATAACCCCTGACCGCTACGGAAAGGAATTGGCCTGCATAGGCTACTTCGCTTCGGTAGACCCACGAGGAGTTGTACGTGCTCTGCCCGTTCGTCCACTTGGCTTGAGCCCCAACGCTTCCCGGGCAGCCGTTGCTTCCCTCTTCGATCACCGTGGAATTGTTGTTCGAAACGTACATGGTGAGCCAGCAAAGGCCGATGTGCTGGTGCGTCGTATATGAGTAGTGCCAACTAGATGTTGCCGCCGAGGCGGGTGCGGATGATGCCAGGACAAGTGCTCCCGTGACCACCGCGACTCCAATCTTCCGTCGTATGCCTCGCATATCAGATTTCCCCTATCCCGAAGTACTTCGTGGCTCCCCAGCCATAACGAACATACGTCGCATTTCGGACATCGTCAATGGAGGCCGTTACTCCCGAGAATCCGCCGGCACAAGCCCCGGCAATCGCCCCTGTTCTCGGCCGCGTCCGTTGGGGACAGCCGCCTCGGCGCGGTCCTCTGACGGCTTCTACGCGTCGATGCGCGAGCGGTCGAGACCCGCGGCGCCGGCGACGATGAACTCCTTGCGCGGCGCCACGTCGTTGCCCATCAGAAGCTCGAAGGACGCCTCGGCCCGCTCGGCGTCGTCCGCCCGAATGCGCCTGAGGCTCCGCTTCTCGGGATCCATCGTGGTCTCCGCGAGCTGATCGGCGTCCATTTCACCCAGGCCCTTGTAACGCTGGATGTCCTCGCTGTACTTGCGACCCGCGCGGCGCAGCGACGCGAGCGTCTGCTGAAGCTCCCGCTCGGAGTACGTGTACAGATGCTCTGCCTGCTTGCGCGCGCTACCGGAAACCTCGACGCGGTGCAGCGGCGGGACAGCCGCGTACACCCTGCCGTCGTCCACGAGGGGACGCATGTAGCGGAAGAACAGCGTGAGCAGCAGGGTGCGAATATGGGCGCCGTCGACGTCGGCGTCCGTCATCAGGATGATCTTGCCGTAGCGCGCCTGGTCGAGGTCGAAGGTCTTGCCCGACCCCGCGCCGATCACCTGGATGATGCTCGCGCACTCCGCGTTGTGGAGCATGTCCGTCATCGACGCCTTCTGGACGTTGAGGATCTTGCCGCGGATCGGTAGGAGCGCCTGGAAGTCCGAGCGGCGGGCGAGCTTGGCCGTGCCGAGGGCGCTGTCACCCTCGACGATGAACAGCTCGCTCGCGTCGACGTCGTTGGTGCGGCAGTCCGCGAGCTTCGACGGCAGCGAGGACGTCTCCAGGGCGTTCTTGCGGCGCGTGATCTCCTTCTGCTTGCGGGCGCTCACGCGCGCCTGCATCTCGCTGACGACCTTCTCCAGCAGCGTGGTGACCTGCGCCTTGGTGGCGCCGCGCGTGGATTCGAGGATCTTCGCGAGTTCAGTTTCGATCACCCGCGAGACGATGCCCCGGACGGGCCCCGTGCCCAGGACCTCCTTGGTCTGGCCCTCGAATTGCGGCTCGGGCAGGCGCACGGTGACGACGGCGGTGAGGCCGGCCATCATGTCGTCCTTCTCGATGCGCTCTCCCCCGTCGCGGCCGGAGAGTTTGAGCCGCCGCGCGTTCTGGGCCACCGCGGCGCGGATAACCTTCGCGAGGCCCTGCTCGAAGCCCGCGAGGTGCGTGCCGCCGTGCGGCGTCGCGATGACGTTGACGAAGCTCTTCTCGACCGTCTCGTAGCCCTTGCCCCACCGCAGCGCGACGTCCACCTGGCACTCGCGCTCAACGTCCTCCGTCCGCATCTGACCGGTGGACGTCAGCACCTGAGCCGCCTCGACGAACGTGCCGGACCCCGCGAGGATCCAGGTGTCGGTGATGGCAGCGTCGGGGGCGAGGTGGTCCACGAAGTCGCTCGCGCCGCCCTCGGAGCGGAACGACGTCTCCGTCGGGTTGGCTGGGTCGCGCTCGTCGCGGAGCACGAGCTCCAGCCCGGGGACGAGGTAGGAGGTCTGGCGGGCGCGGGCCACGAGGTCGTCGTACTGGAAGTGCGCGGACTTGGAGAACACCTCGCGGTCCGCCCAGTAGCGGATGCGCGTGCCCGTGGTGGCCTTCGCGACCTTCCCGACGACCTCGAGCCGAGACGCGTCGGTGAAGGGCTCGAACGGCGCGTCGGGCATCGGGCCGCTCGCCGGGTCGCGGAACGAGCCCGGCTCCCCGCGACGGAACGCCATGTGGTGGGTCTGGCCGCCCCGATCCACCCAGACGTCGAGCCGCTCGCTCAGGGCGTTCACCACGCTCGCGCCGACGCCGTGGAGACCGCCGGAGGCGGCGTACGAGCCGCCGCCGAACTTGCCTCCTGCGTGGAGTTTGGTCATGACGACTTCGACGCCGCTCAGGCCCGTCTTCGGCTCGGCGTCCACGGGGATGCCGCGCCCTACGTCGCGGACCTCGACGGAGTCGTCAGGGTAGAGGATGACGTCGATGCGTTGGCCGAAGCCCCCGAGCGCCTCGTCGACGGAGTTGTCGATGATCTCCCACAGGCAGTGCATGAGTCCGCGCGAGTCCGTCGTTCCGACATACATGCCCGGGCGTTTGCGCACGGCCTCGAGTCCCTCAAGGACGGACAGGTGCCTGGCGGAGTAGTCGGAGGAAGCCACGGGGTAAGCCTAGGCGTCGGCACCGACCCGCCGGGTCCGCCTCGCCGCCCGATCGGCCCGCAGCCTCCGCCTTAACGCGAGACGGGCGGGGCCCCGGAGGACCCCGCCCGTCTCGTCACGCTCCGATTAGGAGATGTGCCAGATGAACTGAATCGCCAGCGTCGCTGCTGCGATGATCGCGGCGAGCCACCAGGTGAGCGGGTCGGACTTGCGCTCGTCGCGCTTGAACCACGCGATGGCGACCCCGATAGCGAGGAGCACGAGGATGACCCACGTCTGCTTCGAGGGTGCCGCGTCGTATTCGACCTTCGAGAGCAGCACGGCGGCTACGTATCCGCCGAGGGCGAAGAGCGAACCGAGGAACATTCCGCTCGTGATGTTCTTGGACTTCTCGTTGCGCTGATGGAAAAACCCGCCAAATACGGCAGCGTTGCCGAGGGTGAAGACGAGGATCGAGAGCTCAATCAGGAATTTCATGGGTGTTTCCTCCTTGAAACGCAAACGGCGCGGATGGTCCGCGCCGTTTCACGTAGCCTAGGCGACCCCCGGCGGAATCGCGATCCCCGTGCCTACGTCCACAGAACCGCGATGGCGACGTTCGCGAGCGTCAGGCCCAGAACGGTGCCCCAGACGACCGGGATGTGCTTGCGGTTCTTCCGGTTGAGGAACACCAGAACCGTGATGACGAGCGCAATCACCAGCTTGATGCCGAACTTGATGTCGTTGGGCTCTTCGTGGTTCGCGTGAAGCATCCCGAGCAACGCGATGCCCGTCACGAGCTGGGTGTACGCGCCGTCGACCATCAGCCGAACGACGTTCTTCGCCTTCTCTCGCATTTGGTACAGCGTGCCGCCGAGCAGCATCGACAGACCGATGAAGTGCAGGATCAGGACGAGCTTGATCGCGATTTCCATGCGTGACTCCCTCCGGCCGGGCGGTCCCCGGACACGGAGTCAGTCTAATCAGGCAGTCGCTACGCCTTGAGGTCCTTAATGATCGCGGCGACGCTCTCTGCGGTGAGATCGCCGACGGCGCGGCGGTCCGCGATGAGCGCGGGCGCCTGGTCGCACATGCCGATGCAGTTCGCCCACTCAAGCGTGATCTCGCCGTCCGGCGTGGTCTCGCCCATCTTGACGCCCAGCTCGGCTTCGAGCTTCTCGGCAATGGCCGACGCGCCGGCGAAGTCGCAGCTGAGCGTGCGGCACAGCCGAATCACGTGCTTGCCCGACACCCCCACCTGAAGGAAGGAGTAGAAGGTCACCACGCCCTGAACCTCGACGGGAGACATCCCGAGCCGGTCCGCGAGGACCTGCATGGCGAGGTCGCTAATGTCGTGGTTCTTCTCGCGCAGCGTCTGAAGCACGGGGATCAGCGCGTCGCGCCCTCCCCCGTGTTCTTCAATCAGCGCATCGATCTGATCGATGAGCTCCGACTGCTCGGTGGCGATCTCCGTAGGAACGTTCAGCATGTCTACTCGCCCTTCGCGTTCTTGCTCGGTGCGACGTACGTGCCGCGCGACGTGTACTCGGTGTGAAGCAGGTGGTGACTCGTGTGACCGCACGGCCCGTCCGTGAGGAACTCGCCGTACAGGTTGAGCACCGCGGGGTTCTCGTGGCTCTTGCGGACCGGGTAGGCCGAGTCCTCCGCGTAGATGGCCCTGGCGCGCGCGGCACGGATGTCCGCGTTCGTCGGGATCGGCTGACCGCCGCCACCCAGGCAACCGCCGGGGCAGGCCATGAACTCGATGAAGTGGCACTCGCTGAACTTGCCGCCTGCCTTGATGTCCTCCATGACCTTCTCGGCGTTCGCCGTGCCGTGGACAACAGCCACCTTGAGGGTGACGCCCTTGGCCCAGTCCCAGTTGGGAACGAGGTGCGCGAGGATGTCCGGCACAGGGCCGACCTCATCGGGGATGGTGATCTCGGCGTACTTGGCACCCTCGAAGCCGCGGACGGGAAGGATGTCGGCGTGCTCGAACAGGTCCTCGGCCTTGAGGCCGGTGACCAGCTCGACGACCGTGCGAAGCGCGGCCTCCATCACACCACCGGTGGCGCCGAAGATGACGCCGGAGCCCGTCGCCGACCCGAACGGGTCGTCGAACTCGCCGCGCGGCAGGTCGGGGAGGTTAACCCCGTGCTCCTTGAGCATCTTGCCCGCCTCGCGCGTGGTGAGCGCGTAGTCGACGTCGGCGAATCCGCTGTCCTGTCATCTCCGGACGACCGACCTCGAACTTCTTGGCCGAGCAGGGCATGAGCGAGACGGAGACGACGTCCTTCGGGTCGATGTCGTGCTTGTCCGCGTACCAGGTCTTGAGCAGCGCCCCAAACATCTGCTGGGGGCTCTTGCATGTGGACATGTTCGGCAGGTACTCGGGGTACTTGTGCTCGATGTACTTGACCCAGCCTGGGCTGCAGGAGGTGAACTGCGGGACCGGCTGGCTCGAGTCGCCGAGCACCAGGTTCTTGTACAGGCGGAGCAGAAGCTCCGTGCCCTCCTCGATGATGGTGAGGTCAGCCGTGAAGTTGGTGTCGAAGACCTTGTCGAAGCCGATCTCCTTGAGGCCCGTGTTGAGCTGCCACGTCATCGGCGTGCCAGGCTCGACGCCGAACATCTCGCCGATGGCCGCGCGAGGCGCGGGGGCCGTCTGGATGACGACGTGCTTGGTCGGGTCGTCGATGGCGGCCCAGACGTCGTCCGTGTTGTCGACGGCCGACAGGGCGCCGGTGGGGCAACGGTTGATGCACTGGCCACAGTTGATGCAGGTGACCTCGGACAGCGCGCTGTCGAGGTAGGTTCCCACCTCGGTCGTGTCGCCGCGGCCGAGGACGCCCAGTGCTGCGACGCCCTGGAGCTCGGCGCACGTCCGCACGCAGCGGAGGCACTGAACGCACTTGTCCATGTCGCGAACGACCGACGGGCCCAGGAGGTCGAGGCAATGCGTCGGCTCCTCCTTGTGGCCGAAGGGGAAGCTGTCGACGCCGTATTCGGCCGCGAGGTCCTGGAGCTCGCAGTTGCCGTTGCGCACGCAGGTGCGGCACTCGCCGTAGTGCTCGGAGATCATCAGGTCGATGACGTCCTTGCGGGCCTGGCGTACGCGGGGGCTGTGGGTCTCGACCTCGACCGACGAGGTGAGCGGGAACGCGCAGCTCGCCTGAAGGTTGCGCTGGCCGCCGACCTCGACGACGCACACGCGGCAGACGGCGGGGTCGGGCAGGTCGGGGTGGTGGCAGAGCGTCGGGATACGGATGCCGGCCTCGCGGGCGGCATCGAGGATCGTCGTGCCCTTCGGCACCTCGATCTGCTGGCCGTCGAGGGTGACGGTCACGGTCTCGAGGACGTCGTCCACGGAGTCTTTGTCAGTCTTCGCGTCTTGCACGGTCATGTTCGGTTCTCCGTTTTCAGGCGACGGTGGCAGCGTCGCGGTCGAGGATTTCGGACTGGTAGTGCTTGACGATCGACAGGAAGACGTTCGGCGCAGACTGGCCGAGTCCGCACTTCGACGAGATCTGCATGCTGCCGCCGAGTCTCACGAGGTCGCCGAGATACTTCTCGGATGCCTCGCCTGACTTGAGCGCACGAATGCCTTCGAGGATGCGGACGTTGCCCACCCGACACGGGGTGCACTGGCCGCAGGCCTCGTCTGCGAAGAACGCCTGGACGTTCTCGGCGACGTCGAGCAGGTCGCGGTCAGGGCCGATCACGATGACGGCGCCTCCCGTGGAGACGTCCTCATAGCTGATCTGGCGGTCGAACTCGGCCGAGGGGATGCACTGGCCGGACGCGCCGCCGATGATCACGGCCTTCGCGTCGGAGCCGCCAGCGGCCTTCAGGAGGTCGCGGATGCTGATCCCGAGCGGGAACTCGAAGATGCCGGGCTCGGTCACGTCACCCGAGATGCTGAACAACTTGGGGCCCTTCGAGGCCTCGGTGCCGATCGCGGAGAACCATTCGGCGCCCTTGGCGAGAATCGCGGCCGCCCAGACGAACGTCTCGACGTTGTTGACGGTGGTCGGCGCTCCGTAGAGGCCGGAGACCACGGGGAACGGCGGGCGGACGCGGGGTTCGCCGCGCTTGCCCTCAAGGCTCTCGATGAGCGCCGTCTCTTCTCCGCACACGTAGGCGCCGGAACCGAGGTGAAGGTGAATGTCGAAGTTGAAGCCCTCTTCGCCCATGATCGCCTCGCCGAGGAGGTTGGCCTCGCGCCGACGCTTGAGCGTCGCCAGGAGCGCTTCCTCCATGTAGGCGTACTCGGCGCGGAGGTAGAGGTACCCCTCCTGGGCGCCGATCGCGTAACCCGCGATCGTCATGCCCTCAAACATGAGGTCGGCCCACTCGGCCAGGATCAGGCGGTCCTTGAACGTGCCTGGCTCGCCCTCGTCTGCGTTGCAGACGACGTAGCGGCGCCCCTCGGGCGCGTCGGCACCGGCGGCGAACTCCCACTTGAGGCCCGTGGGGAATCCTGCGCCTCCACGGCCCTTCATCCCGGATTCGCGCACGGTGGCAATGACGCCGGGCGGATCGAGGGCGAGAGCGGCGCGTAGTCCAGCGTCCGGCTCAAGCGTGGCCATCGTCATGGGGGTTCGTACGGTCATCGGGCGCTCTCCTTTGGGGCATCCGTTCGCGCTACGTGCGCTGGGTACGTCGCGCTGCGTGTCTACGCTTCGATGCTAAGAGAGCAGGTAACCCTAATCCTGTGCCCTTGGTCCCGCGAAGGTGAACCTTACCTATGGAACCCGCCGAAGGAGGTCCGATCGCGCCTATTTACCCCGGGGCGTATGCGCCTCCCGGGCGGCCGTGCGGCGCCGTCATTGCCTAGCCGCGCACCTCGACGTGCTGGTAGTCAGGGTTCGACCAAGCGCCGCCCCACGTGAACCCCGCGTCGAGGAACGCCGTGAGAGCGTCGCCGCCGACGACGAGCATTCCGGGCCGGCCGTCCCGGTCGGCGAAGGCGGCGCCGTCGGGAGGGAGCGCTTCTCCGTGGAAGACGTAGGGATTCTCGACGGGGTTGATGTCGATTGCGCGACCGTACGCGTGGCGCGACCACGTCGGATCGCCGTCGGCGACGGCGTACCTGCAGTTGTACGCCGACGTGTTGTCGGCGGCCATCGAGGCGTCGTCACTCCCGCCGAACGCGTCGACGTTCGTCGCCGAGCGGATCGGGAAGCCTTGGTCGTACAGGTCGGCGAACGCCTCGCGCGCCGCGGCCTCGATGTCGCGGTTGATCACGAGCTCGCCTGCCGCGACGCCGCCCTCGAACGTCCAGTGAGTGAAGTCGACGACGACGAGGTCGCCGATGGCTACCGGGCACTCCGGACGCCACGTGAGCGCGTCGTCGGCCGTCGCGGGTCGGCTCTCCCAGGAGAACGGCGCGGGGGAAGGCGACGGCGCCGTGACGCGCGGGACGGGCGACGTCAGGTTCGCCGACGTCGGCTCCGGAGAATCGACGGGCGGCACCGCGGGCGCGCACGCGGTGAGCAGGATGATACCGACGAGCGCGGCGCTACGGCCGCGGAAGAGGCGGCGTGGTGAGGTCGGGTCAGTCGAGGTAGTCACGGAGGACCTGCGAGCGCGACGGGTGCCGCAGCTTCGACATGGTCTTCGACTCGATCTGGCGGATGCGCTCGCGCGTCACCCCGAAGACCCTGCCGATCTCGTCGAGCGTCTTGGGCTGGCCGTCCGTGAGCCCAAAGCGCATGCCGACGACGCCGGCCTCGCGCTCGCTCAGCGTGTCCATGACCTTGCTCAGCTCCTCCTGGAGCAGCGTGAAGCCCACGGCGTCGGCTGGCACCACGGCCTCGGAGTCCTCGATCAGGTCTCCGAATTCGCTGTCGCCGTCCTCGCCGAGCGGGGTGTGAAGCGAGATGGGCTCGCGTCCGTACTTCTGGACCTCGACCACCTTCTCGGGCGTCATGTCGAGCTCGTTGGCGAGCTCTTCCGGCGTGGGCTCGCGGCCAAGGTCCTGGAGCATCTGGCGCTGGACGCGGGCGAGCTTGTTGATGACCTCGACCATGTGCACGGGGATGCGGATGGTGCGCGCCTGGTCGGCCATGGCGCGGGTGATCGCCTGGCGGATCCACCACGTCGCATACGTCGAGAACTTGTAGCCCTTGGTGTAGTCGAACTTCTCGACGGCGCGGATCAAGCCGAGGTTGCCCTCCTGGATCAGGTCGAGGAAGAGCATGCCGCGCCCCGTGTAGCGCTTGGCGAGCGAGACCACGAGGCGAAGGTTCGCCTCGAGTAGGTGGTTCTTCGCGTGGCGGCCGTCGTTCGCGATCCACTCGAGCTCGCGGCGGTGTTTCGCGTCCGACTTCTTCGCCTCCGCGAGCTTTTCCTCAGCGAAGAGGCCCGCCTCGATGCGCTTGGCGAGGTCCACCTCCTGCTCGGCGTTGAGGAGCGCGACCTTGCCGATCTGCTTCAGGTAGTCCTTGACGGGGTCCGCGGTCGCGCCTGCCGTGATGACCTGCTGCGCGGGAGCGTCGTCGTCTGTGCCCCCGAGGACGAACCCGCGCTTCTCGTCCGGGTCGTCGTCGAGGTCCGGCTCGTCCGTCAGTTCGTTCGGGTCGACGTCGGTGGGCTCGGCGTCCGTCTCGTCGCTGTCGGCATCTATCACGGGTGCGACGACGGCGGCGGCCTCGCCGTTCTTGGCGCGGGCGGGCTTGGTTGCGGTGGCGGTCGTGGCGTCCTCCTCGGACGTGGATGTCGTGGTGGGCTTGGCCTTCGTGGCGGGTGCGGCCTTTTTCGCCGGCGCAGCCTTCGACTTCGGTGCAGCCTTCGTCGCGGGTGCGGCCTTCTTCGCCGGTGCAGCCTTCGTCGCGGGTGCGGCCTTGGCCTTCGGGGCGGCCTTCTTCTCCGCAGGGGTAGTCTTCGCCTGCGCCTTCTTCGCCGCGGGCGCCTTCTTCTCTACGGAGGGAGCAGACGCGGAGGCGACAGCCGAAGCCTTTTTCGGTTCCGCAACGACGGTGTTCTCGGCATTGCGGGAAGACTTCTGACGCTTGAACAGGCTCGGCGACACTGAGTACCTCTCGAGAGATCGGGGTGGTGCGCGGGCCGGTCGCCGTCGCGCAATTCCATTAAATTGTAACGCCTGAGTCAAGTCGCGGATTCCCCGCGCGCGCCCGATTTCGGTCCGATAGGCGGACATTCGCCCCCATACCGCCCATCGTCGTGGAAGGGGTGTTCGCGTTCGACGCGAGGGTGATGGCCGGGCGACGCCGGGGTGGTGGCCGGGGTGGCGGCCGGGCGGGGCGAGGGTGGTGGTCGGGCGGGGCGAGGGTGGCGGCCGGGCGGTGGCCGGGGTGGTGGGCCGGGCTGCGCCCGCGAATACCGACCCACCCCAGGCGCCCCTGCAGGCAATTACGGTCGCGAGATCGCTTCGGGGGGCGGGTAAAGCGCCCCTGCAGGCATTGGCGGTCGACAAGCGCTGGTTGTACGACCGTATGTGCCTGCAGGGAGGTTCCGACGCCAACGACCACCGCCACCTACGCGGCGCGGCGCCATCCGGGATCGATGCCAGCGAGCAGCGTGCACTCCAGCAGCCCTGCGAGCCGATACCCCGGTTCCGAGGCGTGGGCGCGGGCGACGAGCCGCCGGCACGCGTCGTCGTCGCCCTCCCACCAGGCAATGATCGCGCAGAGCGTCAGCATGGGGGCGCGTGCGCTCACGCGGGCTCGCGAGGCGAGCCATGCGCACAGATCCCACGCCGGTTCCACCGTCCCGCGCTCCGGGGGACGCCCCTCCTCGGGCGAGAGCATCAGGCGGAGCGCGGCGGCGACGTCGCGATCCGCGGAGCCGTCGAGCACGCGCGGAGCGACCTCGGACTCGCCGGGGATCAGGGAGACGAGCACGGCGTCGCGCACCCTGCGATCCTGCAGCGAGGCGATGATGCGTCCCGCGACAGGGTCGCTCGGATACGCGTCGTGACGCACCTGCTCGACGGCGGCGAGCCACGCGCGGAGCCCCGCGCGCCTCCACTCGTCGACGTTCGCTTCCCTTCGCGCGCGCCAGCGCTCCGCCGCCCGCGCCACGCGGCGCCTCGCCGCCTCGTCCACGAGGTACGCCGCATCCGGCTCGGCGGCCAACGCGCCGTGGCGCCCGGCGCGCACCTCGGGTTCGCACCCCGCGATCGACGGGAGGCGCGGGACGGCGCGCCCCGATGCAGGGCAACAGGATTCCCGCGCGCAGCCCGGCGCAAAGTAACGCCCGCGACGGACCGCCCAACCCTCCACCTCGTCGACCGCGCCGTCGAGGGCCGGCCTCAGGGCGTCGGCTGCGGGGCAGCACAGGCGCACGTCGTCGTCCGTGAACGAGACGAGCATGGCCGTCCTCGCCGACGCCCGGGAGAGTTGGGCCGCGACGCCGCGCCCCAGCGCGGTGGCGACTTCGGGGTGGAGAAGATCCTGGCGATCGACGCGCAGGACGGTGGCGAGTTCGTCGCGGTCGCCGATGCCGACGATCACTACGCTCTCGCGCGGGGTGTAGCCGATAAGGGCGGGCAAGGCTGCCAGGAGTTCTCCCGGGCCGTGGAGGACGCGACGGTCGGTCATGGTCCGAGCCTCGCGCGCAGGGCGCCGCCGTTCTCGCCTCACCTCGCACCTGTGAACGCGACCGCGCCAAGGAGCGCCTGGGGACGCCAGCGGGGGTCGCGGGGGCCCTAGGCTTGGGCCCGTGAGCGAACAGGCGAAGTGGCGCACCGAGGTGGACCGCGCCATCCTCGCGACCCTGGCGGAGCTCGCGGCGTCGATCCTTCCCGTCGGCCCCGTCGGACACGACCTCACGCAGGTGATCGCCCGCGCGGCCGAGGGCGGCAAACGCGTCCGTTCGACCATGCTCATCGCCTCCCACTACGCCCATTCGGGCTCGAATCACGGAGCGTCCGTCGCCCTCGCGGCCGCGCTCGAGCTATTCCACGCCGCCGCGCTTCTCCACGACGACGTGCTCGACGACTCGGACACGCGGCGCGGACAGCCGTCCGCTCACCGCGCACTCGGCACGCTTCACGACGAGCGCGACTGGCGCGGCGACTCGGAGGCGTTCGGCAGGGCGGGCGCGATCCTCGCGGGCGATCTGGCGCTCATGGCCTCCTCCCGCGCGCTCCAGACCGCGTCGAGCAGGCTTCCCGAGGCCTCCCGGGAGCGCGTCATCCGCTTGTTCCTCGAGATGTCCGACCTGGTGACCGCCGGGCAGTACCTCGACATGCGCACGGCCGCGCAGCCGCTCGAGGACCTGCCGAAGCAGGAGGCGGACATCCGCGCGACCATGCGCTCCAAGACCGCCTCGTACACGTGTGAGGGGCCGCTCGCGCTCGGGGCGGCCGTCGCGGAGGCGTCCGACGACGACATACGTGCCGTACGCGCGGTTGGCGTTCCGCTCGGGGTCGCGTTTCAGCTTCGGGACGACGTTCTTGGCCTCGTGGGAACGGCGGCGACGGGCAAGCCGTCCGGCGACGACGTCAGGGAGGGCAAGCGCACCCTCGCGGTCTGGCTCGCGTGGACGCAGATAAGCGAGGCGAAGCGTGCGGTGATTCGCCGCGCGCTCGGCGTTCGCGACGCCTCGGCTGCTGACGTCGCTGCTGCCGTTGCAGCGATCGTCGAATCGGGCGCCATCGAGCAGGTGGAGCTGGAGATTACGACGACGTCCAAGCGGGCGCGTGACGAACTCGCGGCGTTGGGACTCGTCCCGCCGTATGCCCGCCTGCTCGACCGGATCGCAGCCGACGCGGTCTCCCGCGACCGCTAGCGGCCCGCTCGCCTACGGTGACGGCCTAAAACAGAGCCTGCGCCGCCCGGCGCACCGCGGCACGGCGTCCGGCGCGCAATTCCTCTATGGGGCTGGCGCCCAGTTCGTCGTTGGGGGCAAGCAGCCACTCCATCGCAGCGTCGTCGTCGTATCCGGCGTCGAACAGGAGCGTGAGGGTGCCGCGAAGCAGCGGCGACACGATCAGTTTCTCCGCCCCGTCGACCAGAAACGCCTCGGGGATGCTGAGAATCTCGCGCTCCCCTCGCCGCACCGCGACGAGCTCCCGATCGCGCAAGAGGTCGCGCACGCGGGTCGCAGGAACACCCAGCCGTTCGGCGAAGTCGGGAACGGGAAGCCACACGGTTTCGTTATCCACGAGCCCAGCGTACAAACCGCCGGGCATCGGCGCTGCCACGTGCCGGAACTCAATTGAGGCGACCCGCCCCGCAAAGGGGCCTCCCGGGAGGGGCACCCATACAATGAGACCGTGTCCGAGACCCTGATCGACCCGCTTGTCGGGCGTGTGATCGATGGACGATACGTCGTCCGGGAGTTGATCGCGCGCGGCGGCATGGCCGCGGTCTACCGCGCCACGGACAAACGGCTCGGCCGGGACATCGCGCTCAAGGTGATGAGCGCCGAGCTTCTGGGCCAGTCCACCGACTTCGCCTCGCGATTCCGCCGTGAGGCGCGCTCGGCAGCCAAGCTCACGCACCCCGGCATGGTCCGCGTCTACGACCAGGGCACGGACGGCGACATCAACTACCTCACGATGGAGTTCATCGAGGGTCAGAACCTGCGTCAGCGGCTCATGTTCGGGGGGCCGCTCCCCCTTGGCGAGGCGATGCGGACCGCGGAGAAACTGCTCGCGACCATCGGGGCCGCGCACCGCCTCGGGCTGGTGCACCGCGACGTCAAACCCGAGAACGTGCTGATCGACGCTGAGGGCGAGCCCAAGCTCGCCGATTTTGGGCTTGCCCGCGCCGTCACCGAGGTGACCGCGACGACGACGGGGACCATCCTCGGCACGGTCGCGTACCTCGGCCCCGAGCTCGTGTCTCAGGGCAAGAGCGACGCCCGCACCGACGTGTACGCCATGGGCATCCTGCTGTACGAGATGGTGACGGGCCGTCAGCCGTTCACCGGGCCGTCCGCCATCGAGGTCGCGTCGCGCCACGTCCACGAGGACGTGCCGCCGCCGTCGTCGTACGTGCTGTGGCTTCCCCCCGAGTTCGACGCGCTGATCGCCCGCATGGCGGACCGCGACCCGCGGCGCAGGCCGTCGGACGCCAACGAGGCCCTCGCCCTCGTCCGTCAGACGCGCAGCATGATCGACGACCCGACGCTCGCCCGCAAGGCGGACCCGCCGTCTACCACGGGCAACATCGTGATCTCGGGAAACTCCACGGCCGTCCTGGAGCCTGTCTCGACGGGGCAGACGGTGACGCTGCCGATCGGGCTCGGCGAGGATTACGACGCCGCGTACGACGACGATTGGGACGACGACTACCCCGCCCTCACGGACGAGGCGCCCACCAAGCCAAAGCTCGCGTGGTGGGTAGGCGCGCTCGCTGCGGCCGCGCTCATGCTCATCGCCCTTGGCACGTGGTGGTACACCGGCTTCGGCCCTGGCGCCTACACGTCGGTGCCGTCCGTTGACGGAGTGGCGGCCGCGAAGGCGCAGACGACGCTGGCTGACGCGGGCTTCGACGTCACCATGAACGAGTCGTACGACGACGTGGTGCTACCTGGCATCGTGATTGGGACGCTTCCCGCCGCGGGAGAGAAGATCGCCAAGGGCGGGGCCATCACGATCGACGTGTCGAAGGGGCCGCTGATGGTCGCCGTGCCGACCGTCGTCGGGATCGACATCGCGGACGCAAAGCTCAACCTTGACGCCGCTGCGTTCCCCGCGCCGGATATCACCGAGTCCTATAGCGACACCATTCCCGTCGACGAGGTGATCTCGAGCGACCCGCCGCAGGGGGAACTCGCGCGCCGCGACTCCGTCGTCACGCTCGTGGTCTCGAAGGGGCCGGAGCCCATCACCATCCCGAACGTGATCGGCTCGACGGAGCAGACCGCGCTCGACACGCTCGGGTTCTACGCGCTCGACGTCGCCGTGGAGCACGGGCGCACGCTCGACGTCGCGAAGGGGCAGGTCTACAAGCAGGACCCAGCGGGAGACTCCGCCGGCCACCGCGCGCAGGAGATGACCATCTGGGTGTCCGACGGCAAGCCGTTGGTGACCATCGAGAACTACATCAGCCGAGACAAGGACGTTGCGAAGAGCAACGCCGAGAAGCTCGGCCTCGTGGTCGACCTCAAGAAGAAAGCATGGTGGTGCGTGGGTTCAGGCATCACCGGACAGAGCCTGGACCCGGGAACCCAGGTCGAGGTGGGGACCGCGATCACCCTCGAGTACTGCTAACCGTTCTGCAGTAGCTCCGACACCAGGAACGCCAACTCCAGCGACTGTTGGTGGTTGAGGCGCGGGTCGACGAGCGTCTCGTAGCGCGCGCCCAGCCCCTTGTCGTCGATCATCTCGGTCCCGCCCATCACCTCGGTGACGTCGTCCCCCGTGAGCTCGATGTGGATGCCGCCGGGAACGGTCCCCGCCGCGCGGTGCACCTCGAAGAAGCCCCTCACCTCGTCCAGGATCGTCTCGAACTTGCGCGTCTTGTACCCGGACTCGGAGGTGAACGTGTTGCCGTGCATCGGGTCGGACAGCCACGCGACGGGGGAACCAGTGTCGCGCACGGCCTCGACGATCGCGGGCAGAACGTCTCGCACCTTCTCGGCGCCCATGCGGGCGACGAACGTCAGGCGTCCCGGAATGTTCTCCGGGTTGAGCCGCTCGATCAGCGCGATCGCGTCGGCCGGCGCCGTCGTCGGACCAAGCTTGACGGCGATGGGGTTCTTGACCTTCGACATGAACTCCACGTGGGCGCCGTCGAGCTGACGGGTGCGCTCCCCTATCCACAGGAAGTGCGCCGAGCAGTCGTACGGCTCGCCCGAGCGCGAATCGATGCGCGTGAGCGCGCGCTCGTAGTCGAGCAGCAGCGCCTCGTGGCTCGAGAACAGGTCCACGGTCTTGAGGGCGTCGAAGTCGCCGCCCGCAGCGCCCATGAACCGCACGGCCCTATCGATCTCGCTGGCCATCTGCTCGTACTTCGCGTACGCGGGATTGCCGGTGAAACCCTTGTTCCACTCGTGGACGAGCCTGAGGTCAGCGAACCCGCCGTGGGTGAACGCGCGGATCAGGTTGAGCGTCGCCGCCGACGTCGTGTACGCCTCGACGAGGCGCGCGGGGTCGGGCGTCCGCTCCGCCTCCGTGAAGCCGATGCGGTTGATGATGTCCCCGCGGTACGCGGGCAGCTCGACGCCGTCGCGAATCTCCGTGTCGGACGAGCGCGGCTTCGCGTACTGGCCGGCCATGCGACCGATCTTGATGATGGGCATGCTCGCGCCGTACGTGAGGATGACCGCCATCTGAAGGATGGTCTTGATCTTGTTGCGGATGCGGTCCGCCGTCGCCTCGGCGAAGATCTCGGCGCAGTCGCCGCCCTGGAGGACGAAGGCCTCGCCGCGCGCCACTGCAGCCAACTGCTCGCGCAGCACGTCCGCCTCGCCAGCAAAAACCAGCGGCGGCTTGAGGCGCAACTGGGCCACGGCGTCGGCGAGGGCGTCGGCGTCCGGCCATGCGGGCTGCTGCCGCGCCTCGAGCTCTAGAAAGCTGTCGACTCCGGCGGCCTTCAGGAGGTCCTCGGTGCTCGTGGGGGCGGTCATGTCGGCTGGCCGATGTCCGCGAGCAGGTCGGTGAACCACGGCGTCGTCACGTCGAACGCCTTGTGGCCCGCGATGCGCGGGAAGGCGATGGCCTTGAGTCGGCCGCCGTCCTCCTCGTCGTGCCCGATGACGCCGGCCTCGCCCTTGAGCGCGGACTCGACGGCGAAGTCGGTCATCGACTTGATGAGGCGCAGGTCCTCGGCGTTCGCGCGAGCCGAGCGCGAGAAGTAGCCCGACTTCTGGACCATGACCTTCTCCGCGCCGATGCGGTCCGCGAACTGCTGCGCGAACCACAGGCCGGGGTTGATGGTGTCGAGCATGACGTGGCCGAACGCGTCGCGCTTGACCTCCTGGCCCGCCTCCTCCATCTCCTGGATGATCTCGGGGACGCCAGCGCCCTCGCTTAGGAAGATGTTGACGTTGCCGACCGTGTCCATGATCTTCTTGAGGCGCACGTCCTCCGCGTCGAGGTCGTACGTCATCTCGGGCACGTACACCGCGTGGATGTCCCAGCGCTCCTTGCTCAGGCCGATCTCTGGCACCCACTCGCGGGTCGCGAGCCACTGGCGGTACTTCATGGCCGACGCCGCCGTCATCCAGCCGCACGCGCGCCCCATCACCTCGTGGACGATGAGCATGCGGGGGCTCGAGCGGTGCTCGCCGATGACGTTCTGCGCGAAGACCGAGGCCTGCTCCGCCGCGCTCCACGCGCCGAGAGACTGCTTGATCGGGACGATGTCGTTGTCGATCGTCTTCGGCAGGCCCACCACCGTGAGGTCGTAGCCGTTCATCTCGAGGTACGCGGCAAGATCGGCCGCCGTCGTGTTCGTGTCGTCGCCGCCGATGGTGTGAAGGACGTCGATCTTGTCCTTCTTCAGCTGCGCAGCCGCGACCGCCAGCGGGTCCTCGCCCTCCTTGACCAGGCCGCGCTTCACGCAGTCGGCGACGTTGGTGAGCTTGACGCGGCTGTTGCCGATGGGGCTACCGCCAAACTCGTGCAGGACTCCGGCGTGCTCGCGAACCGTGTCCGAGACGACGATCGAGTCGCCAAGGAGCAGCCCGTGGTAGCCGTGCTGATAGGCGATGATCTCGACCTCGGGCGCGACCTCCGTGTAGCGACCGATGAGGCCACCTACGGCAGAGGACAAGCACGGGGCGAAACCACCGGCAGTCAGTAGAGCGACACGGCGAACAGACATGAGCAACCTTTCCGAAAGGGGGGCAGACTGCGCCCATTCTAGGGGGGAGTTCCCGGGACCTTACTCCCCCATTTCACCAGGGAACTCGCCACGCTTGGCCTGGTCCAGTTCCCTCTTCACCCGGGCCGCGTCGCGGTCAACGTACTCCTGCCCGGATAGCTTCTGGATCGCCATCATGATGGTGTCCGTGACCTCGCGAAGGGCTTCGCGATCTTCCTGACGCCCCGCATACTCGTGGAACGTGAGGGGCTTGCCGACCTTGACGCCGGTCTGGTGACGGTTGGGGATCTTCCGTCCGATGGGCTGGGCAAGGTTCGTGTCGATCATGGCGACGGGGATAACGGGAAAGCCGGATTCGATGGCCATGCGCGCCACCCCGGTCTTGCCGCGATACAGCCGCCCGTCCGGGCTCCGCGTCCCCTCGGGGTAGATGCCAAGAAGCTCGCCGTCGGAGAGGACCTGAAGGCCGGTGCGGAGCGCCGCCTCGCTCGCGCGGCCCCCCGCGCGGTGGACGGGGATGGTGCCGACGCCGGACATGAAGGCCCGCGTCGCGAGCCCCTTGACGCCCTTGCCCGTGAAGTACTCCGCCTTGCCGAGGAACACGAGTTTCCGCTTCATCACGAGCGGCAGGAAGATCGAGTCCGCGAAGCTCAGGTGATTGCTCGCGAGGATCGCGGGACCCTCCGCCGGAATGTTCTTGAGGCCCTTGGCCCACGGGCGGTAGACCACCTTGAGGCCCGGTCCCAAGAGAACGTGCTTGAAGAGTTGGTAGTACACCTAAGCTCCTCTCGCGTAACCCACCAAGGTTAACGCGCCTCGTGCGGACCGACGAGCGCGAGCGCGGCCGCCCCGACGATGCCGGCGTCGTTGCCCATGTCCGCGGCGACGATGGGCGCGATGGGTCGGTAATCGGCTGCTGGTAGGGCCGCGACGAACGCGTCGCGCGCGGCGCCTAGCACGAGGTCGCCCGCCGCGATCACTCCGCCGCCGACGACGAAGAGTTCCGGGTCGTTGACGGCCGCGAGCGAGGCGCACCCCTCGCCTACCCAGCGCCCCAACTCTCCGAGGAGCGAGATCGCAAGGGCGTCTCCCGCCTGCGCGGCCGCCGTGACGTCCGGACCCGTGATGGCGGCTGCGACGCCGTCGGCGCGTTCGAGGATCGCCCACGCGCGCTCGGGATTCTCGAGGGCCTCGCGTCGCGCCTCGCGCACCAGCGCCGAACCGGACGCGTACTGCTCCCAGCATCCGCGGTGGCCGCACCCACACAGGTGTCCGCCTGGGACCACCCGAACGTGACCCAGCTCGGCCGCGAAACCGGACGCCCCGCGTACCAGCTCGCCGCCAACGACGATGGCCGCCCCGAGGCCCGTGCCGAGCGTCAGCATCACCATCTCCTGGACGTCGCGAGCCGCGCCGAACGTGAACTCGGCCCACCCCGCAGCGTTGGCGTCGTTCTCCACGACGACCGTCACGTCGCGTTCGATGAGCGCCGCGACCTTCGCGGCCAACGGGTAGTCGCGCCATGCGGAAATGTTGGGGCCGAAGATCACGCGTTCGCGGTCCGCGCTGACGAATCCTGCCGCCGCGAGGCCAACCGCGTCGAACTCGTAACTCGTCGCAAACTCCGCCACGACCTCGGCGATCGCGCGATCGATTCCGTCCGCGTCGTGAGGCGAGGTGTCGCGCCTGGCCTGAGCCACGATGACGCCGTCGCCGTCGACCACGCCAGCGGCAATCTTGGTACCGCCGATATCGACACCGACCGCGTACATTCTTGGGTCCTTCCCTCCAGACGAAAGCGGGCCTCCACAGAGTATCGTGGCGTCCTAAATACCAGATGCCAATGGAGGCACCATGGATGCTCGCGAGAAGAAGGCCCTTGCGCCCAACATCAGCCTAATGATCGATCAGGCCTGGTCCGAATACGCCGATCGCACCGTCTTCTCTTACGCCGAGCCCAACGATCCATCCTCGTGGACGCACGTCACGGGCGCCGAGGCGCGCAACCAGGTCAACGCCGTCGCGAAGGGCCTGATCGCCCGCGGCGTCGAACCGGGTGACCGGGTGGGCATCATGTCGCGTACGCGCATCGAGTGGACGATGCTCGATTTCGGCATCTGGGCCGCCGGCGCCGTCCCTGTCCCGATCTACGACACGTCGTCGTCGGAGCAGGTCGACTGGATCACCTCCGACTCCGAGATCCGCCTGCTCTTCGTCGAGTCGAGCGAGCATGTCGCCCTCGCTGGCGAGGTCACCAAGGGTCAGTCTCCGCTGCGCGACGTGCTCTGCATCGATCACGGCGCGGTGCCCGCCCTCGTGAAGGCGGGAGCCGCGGTTCCCGACAGCGAACTCGAGCGCCGCAAGTCGCTCGCGAAGCTCGATGACCTCGCGACCATCATGTACACGTCGGGCACCACGGGTCGTCCCAAGGGCGTGCGCCTCACCCACTTCAACTACGTCCGCCACGTCAAGGGGATACAGGAGCGACTCCCCGAGGTCCTCTTCCAGGAGGGCGCGAGCACGGTGCTGTTCCTCACGCTCGCCCACTCGCTCGCCCGGCTCGTCGAGGTCGCGCTTGCCGCCTCCGGTTGCGCGATCGGCTTCTGCCCCGACCCGAGCCAGGTGTTGCCCATGCTCGAGTCGTACAGGCCGACGCTGATTCTCGCGGTCCCGCGCGTGTTCGAGAAGGTCTACAACGGCGCGGAGCAGAAGTCGATCGCGGGCGGCAAGGGCGGGATCTTCCGCTGGGCCGCTCACCAGGCCATCGCCTACTCGGAGGCGCTAGACACGCCAGAGGGGCCGTCCAAGGGCCTATCGATCAAGTACAAGATCTCGTACGCGCTGGTGCTCAGCAAGATCTACGCCGCGCTCGGAGGCAACGCGAGTTGGGCGATCAGCGGCTCCGCGCCGCTCGGCGCCCGCCTCAGCCACTTCTTCCGCGGTCTCGGGGTCACGGTTCTCGAGGGATACGGCCTGACGGAAACCAACGCGGCGTCGCACGTCAACGTGCCCACGAAGCCCAAGATCGGCACGGTCGGCCCGCCGCTTCCCGGCCTCGAGGTGAAGATCGCCGACGACGGCGAGATCCTCATGCGCGGCGACTCGCTCTTCGAGAGCTACCACCACAACCCTGAGGCGACGGCCGCCGCGATGAAGGGCGGCTGGTTCTACACGGGCGACCTCGGCGTCGAGGACGAGGACGGCTACCTCACCATCACGGGACGCAAGAAGGAGATCATCGTCACGGCGGGCGGCAAGAACGTCGCCCCCGCCGTGCTCGAGGACCGCCTCCGCGCGCACCCGCTCGTGAGCCAGTGCGTCGCGGTCGGGGACGGGAAGCCGTTCATCGGGGCGCTCGTCACGCTCGATGCTGACGCGGTTCCCGGGTGGCTGAAGGCCCACGGGCACCCCGAGATGACCATCGAGCAGGCCCGCACGAACGAGGCGGTGCTCGCCGCGATCGACGAGGGCGTTCAGCGCGCGAACCGCGCCGTCTCCCGTGCAGAGAGCATCAGGAAGATCCGGATTCTCTCGACCGACTTCACCGTGCTCAACGGCTACATCACGCCGTCGATGAAGGTGAAGCGCGCCAAGGTGCTCACGGACTTCGCCGACGACATCGAGCAGCTCTACATCGACACGCGCAGCGAGTCGTAGCGGGCGCGTCTAGGCGAGGTGACGAAGCGGGGCAACGAGCCCCGCTTCCGATAGGGCGTGGATGGCGCGCTCCTGCGCGGCATCGATCTGCAGCGGGCGCGGCTCCGCGTCCACGGAGCGAAGCGTGCCGCGAACGGGAATCGTAAGAAACGAGACCACGCAATCCGCGCAGGCGTCGCCGCGCACGGTACAGGTATCGCAATCGATCTTCATGCGTTCCACGCTACGGAAGGGGTCCGACACGATTCGTCGTCGGACCGCCGCGCTACCGTCGCCTCGTGACCTCTTCCGCGCCCCTCGCGCCCGGCGTCGTGCTCCAACCGGGGCTTGACGACGTCGGCGAGCCGTTGTCGGCCGTCACGTTCGTCACCGTCGACCTCGAGACGACGGGCGGCTCGCCGCGCATGAGCGCCATCACGGAGATCGGAGCGGTCAAGACGCGCGGCGGCGAGGTGCTGGGCGAGTTTCAGACGCTCGTGGACCCCGGCATGCCCATTCCGCCCATGATCGTGGCCCTCACCGGCATCACCGACGCCATGGTCGCCGCGGCGCCGCGCATCGAGTCGGTCCTTCCCGCCTTCCTCGAGTTCGCTGGCGACGCGATCCTCGTCGCGCACAACGCCCCGTTCGACATCGGATTCCTCAAGGCGGCGTGCCGCGAGCACGGCTACCGCTGGCCGGGCAACCAGGTAATCGACACCGTCACGCTCGCGCGGCGCGCCACGACCAACGAGGAGGCGCCCAACAAGAAGCTCTCCACGCTCGCGCGCGCCTTCGGCACCGTCGTGACCCCCAATCACCGCGCGCTCGAAGACGCCCGCGCCACCGCGGAGATCATGCACAAGATGTTCGAGCGCCTCGCCGCCTGGGGCATCACCCACCGCGAGGACCTCGATACGCTCCGCAACCCCGTCCCGCCCAGCATCCGACGCAAGGCCTCGATGGCGGAGACCGTGCCATCTCGCCCGGGCGTCTACGCGTTCCGCGGGCCGCGCGACGAGGTCCTGTACGTGGGCACGTCGAAGAACCTTCGCGCCCGCGTGAAGTCGTACTTCACCCGCGGCGAGCAGCGCCGAGCCATCAGGGAGATGCTGGAGATCGCCGTCCGCGTCGAATCCATCCCTACACCGACGGAGCTCGAGGCCAACGTGCTCGAGATTCGCATGATCGACCAGCACCGGCCCCGCTACAACCGCCGCTCGGCGCGGCCAGAGCGCACCACATGGATCCGGCTCACCGACGAGCACTACCCGCGCCTCAGCATCGTCCGCTCCATCTCGGGGGACGCCACGCATGTTGGCCCCATGCGCGGCGCGGGGGACGCCCGCAGGGTGATCGAGGCGCTACACGAGCTCGGCGCGGCTCGCACGTGCACCACGCGGCTGCCGCTTGTGCCGCGCCACGACGCCCGCTCGTGCCTGCTCGAGGATCTCGGCGCGTGCAGCGCGCCGTGCGTTCGAGGCCAGGAGAGCCGATACGACGAGGTGGTCACGGCGCTTCGCGCCGCGCTCTCCGACGACCCGTCGCCGGTGGTCGAGGCCCTCGCCGCGAAGATCGAGGAGGCGGCCGAGCGCCTGGAATACGAGCGCGCCGCCGTCCTGCGCGACGGGGTGAGCGCCCTCATCGCGGGGGCGACCGAGGCGCAGCGGCTGGGCGCCCTGCGCAGGGTGGGAATCGCGGCCGCCCGACGCGCGGGGGACGCCTGGGAGGTCGTGGTGGTCACGAACAGCCGCCTCGCGGGGACGGCCGTTGTCGCGGGCGCGGACATCGCCGAGGCCGTGCGCGCCATCCGCGAGCGCGAGGCGGACGCCCTCCGTCCGCTCGTCGAGGAGCAACAGTTGGTCGCGGCCTGGCTCGACCGGCCCGGGACGCGGCTCGTGAGCGTCGACGGCGAGTGGTCAGAACCCGCCCGCGGCGCCGGGCGACACGGTCACTGGATCGAGGCGAGCCGCGAGGACCGCTCGCGCGTGCAGGACGTGTACAGGGCGTGACCGCGCTCGCCTAGCGCGCTTCGGGTTGCGCGCCTCGGGTCGAGCGCCCCGCGCACGGCGCATCGCGCCTAGCGGCGACCCCGACGCTTCTTCGGAAGCTCCCGATTGAGCGCGTCGAGCGCGTCGCCAGGCGTCGCCTCGTGTTGCTCGACCGCCCGAGCCTTTCGGTCGCGCGACCACTCCGTCCTGCGACGTCGCCTCACGGTACGTACGCCGACGGCAGCCGCGATCAGGCCGAGGATCGACCCCACGACGATGACCGGCGTCCAGTCGCGCGGAACCGTGAGGTCTGCCAGCGGCGTCTCGTCGGCGAAACCGTCGACTATGCCGTAGTACGCGGGTTTGACCCGCAGCTGGTCGTCGAAGATGAGCGGCCCTCCTTGAGCGCCTCTCCAGCTTCGGGCGTCGTACAGGCCCCAGACGGTGATGGAGAAGAGTTCGTCCTCGTACTCGCGGAACACCCGGAACGCGTCGCGGTAGTAGTAGCCCTGCGCGAGGAACGCCGCGGGCGTCGCCTTGCTCGCGAGGGGCTCGTCGAACTCCGTGATCGCCTGGACGAGGCCGCGCCCCGAACTCTCCTCGAGGGCGTCGGCCAGGCTCTGGATCGGAACGCTCGGGTAGACGTGGAACTGGTGCCCGATCCCACCGATCGGGATTCCCCGCGCGATCAGGTCGTCGATCAGCGCGAGGTAGCGCGCGCGCTTGCCAGGATCCTCGGTGTTGTACTCGTTGATGAACAGCGTGACGGGGGTGTCCGCTCCGGGAGCCGCGTACACGTCGTTGAACGCCTCGTCCGCGTACTGGAACGCGAGATCGATGAACTGCGGTCCGAGGATCTGGTACCAGGTGCTCTGATGGAGCCCGCCCGGCGCGTCTGCGCTATCCGAGATCACCTCGTTCACCACGTCGAAAGCGACCACGGGGTTGCCGCCCCCGAAGGCTCCCCATCCGTCGCTGAGATACTTGGCGACGGCGAAGATGTGGTCGTGGAGCCGCGTCGTGAGTATCGCCTGATCCTCAGGGGAATCCGTCAGTAGCGTGCCGTCGTCCCGCGTGAAGAACCACGGCGGGATCTGACGGTGCCAGACCAGAACGTGGCCGTACACCCGTAGATCGCCTGCCACCGCGAAGTCCATGAGCGTCGCGATCTCGTCGCTCGGCGCGAACGCGTGCGAGGCGTCGTACCAGGCCTCGGGCTTCATCGCGTTCTCTGCCGTGATCTGCGAGAAGTGGTGGAGAAGGACGAGCGACGCCTCGCCCGTGGTCTCCCGCCTGTCGATCGCGACGCCGAACGGGACGCTGAGCGTGTCCTGAATCGAGGTCACGTCCAGGGCCGAAGGCTCGGGTTCAGTGAACGCCGCCGCCCCCAGCGTCAGGGCGAGACCAAGGCCCAGCGCGGCCGCCGTCCCGATTGTTGCCCGTACCCCCATCGCGCACCCCTCGTCCTCGAGAAGCTAGCCGGTTACTCCTTGGATGCCGCTACCCAGCGGTCGAGCACGTCCGTCGCCTTGCCGTCGTCGATCGACGCGGCCGCGAGCACCATCGCGGCCTGGAAGCGTTCGACGAGGCTGCCCCCGCCCGTTCCAGGTAACGTTCCGTCCGCGACGAGCCCGGCGGCAGCGTTCAGGATCACGGTATCGCGCACGGGGCCGGTCTTTCCGTTGAACACGGTCCACGCGACGCCCGCGTTTTCGCTGGCCTCACCGCCCCGGAGGTCGGGAATGGTGATCGCGGGGACGCCGAGGTCCTTCACGGGGTCGAGCGTCGCGTGTGTCACGGTGCCGCCGCGCACCTCCCACACCTGCGCTGGCGAGGTGCCCGCGAGCTCGTCGAGCTCGTCGTCGCTGAAGAACACGAGCGCGTCGCGCCCCTGGGTCGCAAGCACACCCGCCATGACGGGGGTGAGCGACGGGCTTCCCGAGCCGATGGCCGACGCCGCGGGCTGGGCGGGGTTCGCGAGGGGCCCAAGGATATTGAAGGTGGTGGGCACGCCGAGCGCCTTGCGGATGGGGGCGGTGAAGCGCATGGCCGGGTGGAACACCTGCGCGAAGCAGAACGTGATCCCCACCTCGGTCGCGAGTTCCGCCACCCGCTCGGGCGGGAGTTCGAGGTTGACGCCGAGCGCGGCGAGCACGTCGGCGGAGCCGGACTTGGAGCTGGCGGCCCTGTTGCCGTGCTTGACGACGGTCAGCCCCGCTCCCGCGGCGACGATGGACGCCATGGTCGAGATGTTGACGGTGTGGTGGCCGTCCCCGCCGGTCCCGACGATGTCGAGCGTGCGGCCGGGCACCTCGATGCGGACGGCGTGGCGGAGCATCGCGGCGGCAAGCCCCGTCACCTCGCTCACGGACTCGCCCTTGGTGCGCAGCGCGACCAGGAAGGCGGCCATAGAGATCTCCGGCGCCTCGTTCTTCAGGATCTGGTCCATGACCCACTCGGCGTCGTTCGCGTCGAGGTCATGCTTCGCGATGAGACGCGCGAGGATTTCCGGCCAACTCTCCATGGTTCCGACCCTTTCTCGCGCGAGCGCGATCTCTTAGCTGGCCGCCTGGACCGCGGTGAAGAAGCCCTCGACGGCTGCGCGCACCTCGAACGGGTCGATCGGGTGCGCAATCGCCGCGTCCGCGAGCGACCAGGTGGCGATCCACGCGTCGTCCTTGCGTCCCACGAGAAGGAGGACGGGCGGGCAGGCGTAGACCTCGTGCTTGAGCTGGTAGCAGATTCCCATGCCGCCGACCTTCGCGGCCTCGCCGTCGAGAATCAGCAGATCGAAGTCGTGATCGTCGACCTCGGAGAACACGGCGGGCTCCGTGGCGACCTCGGTCCAGCGAATGGGATGGGTTCCGATCGACTCGCCCACACCCGACCGCACACGCTCGCGAGCGTGGACGTCGTCGCTGTACAGAAGGATGCGAATGCGTGAGGTCGAGACCTCGCTTTCCGCGCGAGGGGCGATGTCGTTCATGGTTCCATCTTGGCACGAGAGCGAACACGCCCCGCCCCTACTTAGGTAAACCTCTCCCGCTTCGCCAGATGTACGCCATAATGGGCGCATGTCGTCCGCCGCCACCGTGACCTCGCCCCTGCACGCGACGCGACCGAACCGCGTTGCCGTCGGCACCATCGTCTGGCTCGCCAGTGAACTCATGTTCTTCGCTGGGCTCTTCGCCATGTACTTCACGCACCGCGCGGAGTCCCCCGAGTTGTGGGCCACAGAGACCCCCAAGCTCGCCATCCCGTTCGCCCTGACCAACACGCTCATCCTGGTCGCGAGTTCGTTCGCCTGCCAGGCTGCGGTCTTCGCGGCCGAGCGCTACCAGCCGCGTCGGGCGGGTTCGCTGCTCGACTTCCGCCGGTGGGGCATGCAGGAGTGGCTCACGCTGACGTACGTCATGGGCTCGCTCTTCGTCGCGGGCCAGATCTACGAGTACGCGGACCTCGTGAGCGAGGGCATCACGATCTCGTCGAACCCGTACGGGTCGGTCTTCTTCCTGACGACCGGATTCCACGGGCTCCACGTGGTGGGCGGACTCGTCGCGATGATCTTCGTTCTTGGTCGCTCCTTCGCCGCGAAGAAGTTCACCAACCACGAGGCCACGACGACCATCGTCGTCTCGTACTACTGGCACTTCGTCGACGTCGTGTGGATCGCGCTGTTCTCCGTCATCTATCTCATCAAGTAGGACCGGACACCAGAGGATTCTCTTATGCCCTCCCTCGCAGCTCGGCGCTATCACAGGTCGGCTCCCCTTGTGTTGGTGCTCGCGCTCCTTGCGCTGATCACCGTCGCGTACGCGCTCCTCACGTCCTCGCCCGCGCGGGCGGACGAGGGCTTCACCGGGGCGCAGGTCGCGGGAGGCGAGAAGCTGTTCGCCGCGAACTGCGCGACCTGCCACGGCCTCAGCGCCGAGGGGTCGACGTTCGCGCCTTCCCTTGTGGGCGTCGGGGCCGCGGCCGTTGACTTCCAGGTGGGAACGGGCCGCATGCCGATGCAGGCGTCCGGCCCGCAGGCCAGGCCAAGAAGGCCCAGTTCAAGCAGGCGGAGATTGACCAGCTCGCGGCCTTCGTCGCGTCGCTCGGCCCGGGCCCGTCCGTTCCCGACGCCGAGCAGGTCGACGGAACGCTGGGCGACCCCGCCATGGGGATGCAGCTGTTCCGCACCAACTGCGCGATGTGCCACGGCTCGGTTGGCGGCGGAGGCGCGCTCACGCAGGGCAAGTACGCGCCGTCGCTGTGGAAGACCACGCCCCACCCACATCTACGAGGCGATGCTGGCGGGCCCGCAGTCGATGCCGGTGTTCAACAACGCGAACATCACTCCCGAGCACAAGCGCGACATCATCGCCTACCTCGAGGAGCAGCGGAAGGAGGCGCCCGGCGGCCTCAGGCTCGGCTCCATCGGCCCCGTGGCCGAGGGCCTCTGGGCGTGGATCCTCGGCATGGGACTCATCGTTGGCTTCACCGTGTGGGTCGGATCGAGTTCGTCATGAGCACCACACCAAGCACACGACGACGCCCTTCACCAACCCCGGCCTCCCGCCGCACCGCCCCCGCCGCGCGGACGAGGACCCCAAGGCGGCCCGCCGCGCCGAGCTTCAGGCCGTCGCCATTCTCGTCGTGTCGATCCTGGGCACCATCGGCGCCGTCCTCGCCTACCTGTGCCTCCCGCCTGAGCGGCAAGCAACGGCGACATCCGCCGGATGACCGCGCTCATGGGCATCGGCATCTTCCTCGCCATGATCGGCATCGGCACCGGCGCAATCCACTGGGCCAAGACGCTCATGCGCGACCACGACATGGTCGAGGAGCGCCACCCGATCCGTTCGTCCGACGAGGCGCGCGAGGAGCGCATCCAGAAGCTCAAGGACGGCGCGAGGACTCCGGCATCGGCGTGGGACGTCGCGGGCTGCTCAAGGGCTCCCTCGTGACCGCCCTTGCCATCGCTCCTCTCAGCATCGCGTTCCCGCCGTCGGCAACCTGGGCGGCGACTGGAACGTCTCCAAGTTGAAGCACACGATGTGGCGCAAGGGCATGCGCCTTGCCAAGGACCCCGACGGCACGCCCATCAAGGCGTCCGATGTCACCATCGGCTCGGTCTTCCACGTGATCCCCGACGGGCTGAACAAGACGCACGGACCCGCTCGAGGAGAAGGCCAAGGCCGTCGTCCTGCTCATCCGCATGGACCCCCGCGACCTCAAGGTCCGTCCCGGGCCGCGAGGACTGGTCGTTCGACGGCATCATCGCGTACTCGAAGATCTGCACCCACGTCGGTTGCCCCGTGGCGCTGTACGAGCAGCAGACGCACCACCTGCTGTGCCCGTGCCACCAGTCCACATTCGACGTGGCCAACGGCGCCAAGGTGGTCTTCGGCCCCGCGAAGCGGCCGCTGCCGCAGTTGCCCATCACCGTCGACGCCGAGGGCTACATCGTCGCCAAGGACGACTTCAACGAGCCCATCGGCCCGAGCTTCTGGGAGCGCCTCAAGTGACCGACGTGAAGACTGCAACCTCGACAGCCGCCTCAACCGCGCGGCGGCGCCGCCAACTACGTCGACGAGCGCACGTCCATCGGCGCGTTCACCAAGTTCATCGCGCGCAAGCTCTTTCCCGACCACTGGTCGTTCATGCTGGGCGAGATCGCGCTGTACTCGTTCATCGTGCTGCTGCTTTCCGGCGTCATCCTGACGGCGTTCTTCGTGCCGTCGATGAACCAGGTGCACTACGACGGCATCGTTCGCACCAGTTGCAGGGCATCGGAGATGTCCAAGGCCTTCGAGTCGACGCATTCACATGTCGTTCGACGTGCCGCGGCGGCCTGCTCATGCGGCAGATCCACCACTGGGCCGCGCTGATCTTCACGGCGTCGATCGTGACCCACATGGCGCGCATCTTCTTCACGGGCGCGTTCCGCAAGCCGCGCGAGATCAACTGGCTCGTGGGCTTCACGCTCATGATCACTGTCGCTCGCGGCAGGCTTCACCGGCTACTCGCTCCCCGACGACGTGCTGTCGGGCAACGGCCTGCGCATCATCGACGGCGTGATCCTGTCGATCCCCATTCTCGGCTCGTACATCTCGTACTGGACTCTTCGGCGGCGAGTTCCCTGGCGAAGCGCTCATTCCGCGGATGTTCACCGCGCCATATTCTGCTGATCCCTGGGCTCATCCTGGGGCTGGTCGCGCTGCACCTGTTCTTGGTGTTCCTGCACAAGCACACGCAGTACCCGGGCGGCGGGCGCACCGACAAGAACGTCGTCGGCCTGCCCCTGTTCCCCGTGTACACGGCCAAGGCCGGCGGCTTCTTCTTCGTGGTGTTCGGCGTGATCGCGCTGCTCGGCGCGTGCTTCCAGATCAACCCGGTGTGGAACTACGGGCCGTACGACCCCTCCCCCGTCTCCGCGGGCACCCAGCCCGACTGGTACATGCTCTTCATCGACGGCGGCCTGCGCATCATGCCCGGCCATGTTCGAGGTCGTCGATCGGCGGCTTCACGCTGTCGCTCAACATCCTCATTCCCGGCCGTGCATCATGCCGGGGCTCTTCTTCGGATTCCTGGCGCTCTACCCGTGGATCGAGGCGTGGGCCACGGGCGACCGCGGCGAGAAGCACGTGCTCGACCGCCCGCGCAACGCCCCGGTCCGCACCGGCATCGGCGTCGCGCTCATCACGTTCTACGTGGTGCTGGTGCTCGAGGGCTCGAACGACATCGTCGCGAACCTGTTCAGCCTGTCGATCAACGACCTCACCATCATGTTCCGCATTCTGGTGTTCGTGTTGCCCGTCGCGGCGTTCTGCATCACCAAACGCGATCGCTTTGGGCCTGCAACGCAAGGACCGCGAACTGGTGCTCCACGGCCACGAGACCGGGCGCATCGTCCGCTTCGAATCCGGCGAGTACATCGAGGTCCACGAGCCGCTCACGGAGCAGAACGCTGGGTGCGCGTCTCGTACGCGACCTCAAGCCCCGAGATGGCCCCGAGCCCAACGAGCGCGGCGTGCGCCGCAAGGGCTACCGCTGGGATCGCTTCAAGGCGGCCTGTCGCGCTTCTACTTCGAGGACCGCGTCGAGCCCGTCACGCCCGCGGAACTCGCGAGGCGCACGCGCACCACGCCGCTGAGATCGAGGCCAAGAAGAACGCCGAGCCTTCGACGGCCTCGTCCCACGCTAGTCCGTCCACGCGACGCGTCGCTGGATTCCGGCACAATGGAATGATCGCTAGGCGGACACGTTGACACTGTAGGACCGACGCGTACCTCCTGGTACGCGCCACTACGGAGCCTCGGCTTGTCCGGGGCCACACTGGAGGAAGAATGGCCGACTACACTCTGCCGGACCTCGCCTACGACTACGCGGCGCTCGCGCCGCACATCGCGGGCGAGATCATGGAGCTGCACCACTCCAAGCACCACGCCGCCTACGTGGCAGGCGCCAACACCGCGCTCGAGAAGATGGCCGACGCGCGCGACACCAGACAACTTCGCCGCGATCGCCGGCCTCGAGAAGGCCCTCGCGTTCAACCTCGGTGGACACACCAACCACTCGATCTTCTGGACCAACATGTCGCCCGACGGCGGCGACAAGCCGACGGGCGACCTCGCCACCGCGATCGACGAGCACTTCGGTTCCTTCGACAAGTTCCAGGCGCACTTCACGCACAACGCGATGACCATCATGGGCTCCGGCTGGTCGATCCTCGCGTACGACACCATCGAGAAGAAGCTCATCATCGTGCAGTTGTACGACCAGCAGGGCAACGTCCCCATGGGACTCATCCCGCTCCTGATGCTCGACATGTGGGAGCACGCGTTCTACCTGCAGTACAAGAACGTCAAGGCCGACTACGTCAAGGCGTGGTGGAACGTCGTGGACTGGGCCAACGTCCAGGAGCGCTTCGCCACCGCCTCGGCCACCACGGGCCTCATCGTCGCCTCGTAGCGCGAGAGAAGGGGCGCGTCCCGGCGGCGATCAGGCTTGATCCCTCGGGACGCGCCCCTTCTTTCGCGCCTGGGCTAGAGCGGGGTGAAGACGACCGCTCCTTGGCCTACGCGCAACGCCTCCTCGGCCATGAAGGCGACCGTCGCGAAGAACGCGGCGTCGCCGTCGGTCAGGTGCAGCATGATGTCGTCAAGCTCCTTGATGAGCCCGGGCAGGAGATCCTGGCCGAACGAGGTCACCGCGAGGGACGTGATCGAACTCAGAAGCGGGTAGTCGAGGCAGGTGCCGTCCGCCTGCAGCGGGAACCACTCCAGACTGACGCGCGACTCTAGCCCTACGACGCCGCCACCGCCCGGATCCGGTCGCAACCCGGCCTTGCGCGGATACACCCACTCGCGCGGCGCCTCCGCGCCCAGGTGCCATCGGAACTGCGGTGCCGCGTCGACCCCGGCGGACTCCCCCGCCCACGGCAACGCCATGTACTTGACGTACGCGAGATCCTGGTCGTCACCCACCCCAAGCATCTTCACCCGGAACACGGCGCCCCCTACCTCCCGTAAAACGTTACGCGGCCGGGCACCCGCGACGCCCGCTCGATTAACCGAGCGGCCATCGCGATACGACCCCGCTCAGGCACGTCCTCGCGCTCGGTTACGTCAAGCATCTCGTACGCGAGCAACGCGCGATCCTCCCCCTCGAATACCTGCCAACCGTGTACGTCCACCTTGGACAACAGCGGATACGTGTTCTGCACCATCTCAAGCATCGCGTGCATCTCAAGACCCCGCTCCGAGGGACGATGGACACCCATCCGCGACCCCGTATCGCCGTCGGGATCGGCCTCGGGATACTCCCTCGACACCTCACCAAGCCAATAGAACGGCAACGGCTTGATCACACACGCGGCCCGCCGATCTGTGGGGTACGACTCGACGGACCTGGGCTCTAGGCCGAACACGGCGACGCGCTTAGGCACGGCCCCATCCAATCACGAGGCGAAATCCTCCGTACCAGGAAACGCGGACCATATCTCGTTCTGGGGCGTGGTGATAATGGTGAAATCACCCGTTGGTTCGTGATTGTAATTGCGGTCCGTTCCGACTGATGCCCCGGCGTCCTGGTAGATGTTCACCGTGTTCTGTGTCCAGAGCGAAGGACCCGAAGCGACCTTAAATCCGGTCGCGGCGCTCCCGCACAGGTACTGAATCAGCGCGAGGTAATCCTCCGGCAGGGTCTCCGTCTCGAAATCCTGGAGTATGTCCGGGTCCGTAGGAAGCTCGAATCGTACGCGATCCCAGACGCTATCATCGGCCGTAGGTTGAGCGACGTGTTCCTCCACGATGTGCTTCAGTCGATCTCCCCGCAACTCATAAACCGTCTCCACGCCCGTGTCGGGGTCAACGTGAACGGCTACACAAATCACGTTTCCGCTTCCCCAGTAGTTGTAATTCGAGATTGGCTCGTAAAGGACGCGAGACGATGTTCCCAAATTCGCCGCAGGAATGTCGAGACAGTTTCCGTCGAAGTCGTAGTGGGAACAATCCGGATCGTCGAATCCTCCGCCCACTTCGGGGTCAAGACTCGGTGCGCCGAGGTCGTCGTCGTTGTCAATGGCTTCGGCAACGATCGCGAACGTGGTGGTGACTCCTACCGCAACGATGAGGTAGCGAAGTGCGGCACGAGGGTTCGCGGTGCATTCGAGAGTCACATCGGGGACCGTCGAACGGAAGGCCGCGTTGCTGGGATAGCTCCGTCCCAGCGCGAAGCAGAATGTCTCCGAGCCCACGGCGGTTCGCAACGCTAGCGCCTGTTCCGCACGCTCGGCTCCCAGCACGAGAGCCAGCTCACCCTCGGGGGCAACGAGGAGGAACTCGGCGTACCCGTCCGCGCTCATTCCCGCGATGTCGATCGCCGCAGAGGTCGCCACCGTCACGTATCCCGCGCCGGGTGTGTTCGCGCGGGCCTCCGCGTGAAGAGTCGCCGACTCGTCCGGCCCCAACGCAAGGGCTGCGGTACACTCGAGCGAGCCGGCCGTACTGCAGGAACTGATGACCCCGCCCTGGCTATCGACGATGTCGACCCGCACGAACACTAGCGGCTGATCCCATCCGAACGTCACTGATGTTGCCCCGGAGAAAGCCTGGTCCCCGACCGTTGTCTCACCCGAGGTGAAGTGACCCGCCCACCCCACGTTGGTGACTGACACGGATTCGGATGTAGCCCGTACGTCGTTCGTCGGAGGTCCGGAACTCGGCGGGTAACCGTAGGACACATACGCGGTGTAGGTGCGCGTTCCGTTCAAGGGGGCACCGGTAGAACCCGAGCACCCGCCCGAACTAACGAAACACACACGGTGCCCCAGATCGTCGTAGACCGACAGGTAGTACCCGCCCGACAAATTCGGAGACACCGACGCCTCATACGTCGGCGACGACTGATTCGTCGAATACTCCGTGCTGCCAGACGTCGTCAACGTGATCGAACTGTTGACGTAGCCAAGGTTCGTCACGGTCACGGCACCAGACGTTGCCCGCACGTCATTCGTCGGTGGTCCGGAGTTCGCCGGGTAACCGTACGACACATACGCGGTGTAGGTGCGCGAGGTATTCATGGCGACACCCAGATACCCCGAGCACCCGCCCGAACTGACGAAACACACACGGTGCCCAAGGTCGTCATAGACCGACAGGTAGTACCCGCCCGACAAATTCGGAGACACCGACGCCTCATACGTCGGCGACGACTGATTCGTCGAATACTCCGTGCTGCCAGACGTCGTCAACGTGATCGAACTGTTGACGTAGCCAAGGTTCGTCACGGTCACGGCACCAGACGTTGCCCGCACGTCATTCGTCGGTGGTCCGGAGTTCGCCGGGTAACCGTACGACACATACGCGGTGTAGGTGCGCGAGGTATTCATGGCGACACCCAGATACCCCGAGCACCCGCCCGAACTGACGAAGCACACACGGTGCCCAAGGTCGTCGTAGACCGACAGGTAATACCCGCCCGACAAATTCGGAGACACCGACGCCTCATACGTCGGCGACGACTGATTCGTCGAATACTCCGTGCTGCCAGACGTCGTCAGAGTCGCCGTGCCCGACCAGGGCACCGTGTCGGCGGAAGCAGGTACGGCCTCTACCCCGGACGTAGCGCAGATAAGCGCGCAAATAAGGGCAAATCGCATACGTCGCATGATGCTCCCCCGCGTGGTACCGAATGACGAAAGACTATCGGCGACGTACCTGGGTCACGACCGCAGGCGAGGCAACCGCCCTCCGTCTACCCGTCGTCGAGTTAACCCGCCTCGCTCCCCCGCTACGGGAACTCCGTCCTGTCGGGGAAGATGTCGAGCTTCCCGCCCTCGCGGCACTCTCCCGAGACGTAGTTGCTGTGAAGGTGCGGGTAGTAGTCCTCGAAGTAGCGCTTCTGGAGCGCGCGAGCCTGCTCCGGCGTCGCCCCCAGCTTCTCCGCGACAAGGTAATTGAGCTGCACGGCCGAGCACTCCGCTACCGATTCGCTCCGGACGCCGTTGATGTGTTGGGCCTCGTGCGCGACGACGTGCACCGCGAGCATCTGGTCCTCGCTCGGGTTCGCCTGACCGCCGTGGGCGTAGTCCCACAGGTTATGGCACAGATCCCGCCTCAGGTGGGCGACGTTGGACCCGTCGTAGTAGACGTATCCCTGGTACTGCCTGACGTTGAAGATCTCCTCGGAAAGGCGCTCGCAGTTGGCGCTCAGCCCGTCGACGTCGGACAGAACCTCGAGCGCCTCCGTGGCGAGCTGTTGGCGTTGATGGTGCGCGATCTCGACGGACCAGGCGGCAATGGCCGTGATCGCCAGCACCCCCGCGACCGCCGCGCGATACGCACGCCCGTCGCGATCGTCCAGCCGGGTAATCACCTTGTACACGGCTACCAACGCCCAGGCAGCAATGGCCGTGGCGACGACGGTCAGCACACCAATATCCATGAAGCCTCACCTTGCCACACGCGAGCGGTCCCGGGCGCAACAAAGGACCCGATCCTGATGAGGACCGGGCCCTTTGTGATCGCGCGGTGTCGGAACCTAGGAGGTCCGACGCTCGCTGAGCACGATGCCGGGGAGCGTGCTTAGCGAGGCGCTACGTTATTCGGTTGTGTCGGCGGCCGTGTCGGTGTCGGCGGCGGGCCACGTCACGTCGGCGAGCGTCAGCTCGTACTCCGCGAGGAAGGTCTCGACGTCAATCTGCAACTCCGCGGGAAGCGACGAGTTGACGAGCGTCAGGATTCTGCCGAGGGAGGCCGAGTTCGGGGCGTCGGCGGTTGCGCCGTGACGCTCCGCGAGCTTCGCGGCAACTCCAACCAGCGTCGACTGGCGCTGGTACGCGCCCCAGGATCCACCGTTCAGGCGGATCTGGTCGCGCAGCGCGGCCCGTTCCGTCTTGGCGTCCTGGATGCAGTCCTGCGTCTTCAGCTGCGTCCGGTCCGTGTCGCCGTTCTCGTTCCCGTTGTTCTTCGTCTTGTCGGCGTTCCCATGGTCCTCGCCGCTCTTGCCGGGGTTGTCGGGCTTGGCGTTCGAGACGCGCTGCACGGACGCGACCGCACTGACGGCAGGAGCGGGAGCGAGCGGACCGGTGATGCACGGGTCGCTCGACGAGCTGGGGTCGGGCGCTGGCGCGTCATCGGCGACCGCGACGGGTCCGATGAGTGCGAGAAGCGAGGCTCCGACGATGGTGCCGGCGAAGATGGTGGCGCGCGGTGCGTGGTTCATGTGAGTCTCCTTGGCTAGAACTCGGCCTACACAGGAGACATCGCGCGGGGCCCCACAACGGTTACACCGTGTGACATCCGTCACACCGGATTGTCCTAGTGGGCGTGCTGGCCGCGGGAGAACTCGAACACCCAGCCGACCAACCCGATCGTCACCAGGATTGCCGCGGGAACCATCAGCCACCACCCGACGGCGAGCGCCGTGAAGCCCATCGCCGCGGAGGAGGCGAGAACGAGCGGCCACCACGACCACGGCGCGTACACGCCCTGATCGCCGGCCTCGGCGTCGATCTCGCCCTCGTTGGAGTCCTCCGGCCGCTCGCCGAACCGGCGGGCGAGCACCCGGAAGTACGCGCCGATCATCGTGGCAAGGGCGCCCGTCAGGGCGATGCACACGGTCCCGACGACCTCCCAGTGGGACAGCAGTCCGTAGGCCGTCGCGGCCGTGAAGAAGAAGACCGCAGGAAAGGCGAAGATTCTCGCTTCGATATTCACGCGAACCCCCTAGTGCTTCCGTGACTCTCGGTCGACGGCCGCGACCTCCGGATGGTGAAGGTCGAACGCCGGGCGCTCGGACCGGATACGCGGAATCGACGTGAAGTTGTGTCGCGGCGGCGGGCAGGACGTCGCCCACTCGAGCGAAGCGCCGAAGCCCCACGGGTCGTCCATCTCGACCCGCTTGCCCTTACGCGCCGTGACGTACACGTTCCATAGGAACGGCAGCGTCGACAGGGCGAGCACGAACGACGATATGGTCGACAGCTGGTTGGCCCACGTGAAGCCGTCCTCCGGCAGGTAGTCGAAGTAGCGGCGGGCCATGCCGTTCGCGCCGAGCCAGTGCTGGACGAGGAACGTCCCGTGGAACCCGAAGAACAGCATCCAGAAGTGGAGCTTGCCCAGGCCCTCGTTGAGCATCTTCCCTGTCATCTTGGGCCACCAGAAGTAGAAGCCGCCGAACATCGCGAACACCACGGTCCCGAACACCACGTAGTGGAAGTGCGCCACGACGAAGTATGTGTCGGAGACGGGGAAGTCCAGCGGCGCCGACGAGAGGATCACCCCGGTCAGCCCGCCAAACAGGAAGGTGACGAGGAAGCCAACGGACCACAGCATCGGCGTGGCCATGGTGATCTTGCCCCGCCACATGGTCCCGATCCAGTTGAAGAACTTCACGCCCGTCGGCACCGCGATAAGCATCGTCATGAACGAGAAGAACGGCAGCAGCACAGCCCCCGTGACGTACATGTGGTGCGCCCACACCGTGACGGACAGCGCGGCGATCGAGATGGTGGCGAACACGAGGCCGTGATACCCGAACACCGGCTTCTTCGAGAACACGGGAAGGATCTCGGTGACGATGCCGAAGAACGGCAACGCGATGATGTACACCTCGGGGTGGCCGAAGAACCAGAACAGGTGCTGCCAGAGGATCGCGCCTCCGTAGTCGGGGTTGAACACCTGCGAGCCCAGGATGCGGTCCGACCCGAGCCCCATCAGCGCCGAGGCGAGCGGGGGGAACGCGATCAGAATCAGCATCGACGTCACCAGGGTGTTCCAGGTGAAGATCGGCATGCGGAACATTGTCATTCCGGGGGCGCGCATGGTGACGATGGTCGTGATGAAGTTGACCGCGCCAAGGATGGTGCCGAAACCACCGAGCGCCAGTCCAAAGACCCACAGGTTCGCGCCGACGCCCGGAGAGAAGACCGCGTTGCTGAGCGGCGCGTAGGCGAACCAGCCGAAGGAGGCCGCGCCCTGCGGCGTAAAGAAACCCGCGACCGCGATCAACCCGCCGAACAGGTAGAACCAGTACGCGAGCATGTTGAGTCGAGGGAACGCAACGTCGGGGGCGCCAATCTGCAGCGGCATGATCACGTTGGCGAACCCGGCAAACAGCGGCGTCGCGAACAGCAGCAGCATGATCGTGCCGTGCATGGTGAACAGCTGGTTGTACTGCTCGGCGCTCGAGACGATCTGGCGTCCCGGTTCGAATAGCTCGGCGCGCATGACGAGCGCCATGAGGCCGGCGAGCAGGAAGAAGAAGAACGACGTCCCCAGGTACATGTACCCGATGGTCTTGTGGTCGGTGGACGTCACCCAGCGCACGATGGTGCTTCCGCGGCGGCCCGCGCCCGCCGAGGGGCGCGTGAGGGTCGTCGTCATGGCGTAACCTCCGAAGTCGTCCCAGCCTGCTGGCGGTTGTATTCGAGCCCGATCAGCCCCGTCTGCCCCGTGTCGCGCAGCTTCTGAATGTAGGCGTCGTAATCCTCCTGGCTCACCACCGCGACGTTGAAGAGCATCGCCGCGTGATACTCGCCGCACAGCTCCGCGCACTTGCCGTCGTAGTGGCCGATCTTCTGCGGGATCACCTGGAACGTGTTCGTTCGCCCGGGGATCGCGTCGATCTTGTACAGGAACGCGGGAATCCAGAAGGAGTGGATCACGTCGCGCGAGTTGACCGTGAACTCAACGCGCTTGTTCACCGGCAGGTAGAGCGTCGGCAGCTCGTCGCGCACCCCCTCCTTGCCCGTGAGGTTCGCCTGCACCCCTGCGATGTGGACGTTCTCGTCCAGGTAGTTGAAGTCCCAACTCCACTGCTTGCCGATCACCTGAATGTGGACGTCGGCGGGCGCGCTCGTGTCGGTGATCGCGGCGATGTCGCGCGCCGTGTACGAAAACAACACGCCGATCATGATGAGCGGCACGATGGTGTACATCAGCTCCAGCGGCAGGTTCACGCGCGTCTGGACGGGCAGCTTGTCGTCGTTCTTGCGCTTGCGGTACACGGCAACGGCCCAAAGGATCAGGCCCCAGGTAATGACGCCGACGACGAGGGCAGCAATCCACGAGCCATTCCACAGGTTGATGATGCGGCCGGTCTGATTGGTCACCTGCGGGTCGGACGGGAGCGCGCCGTTGGCAAGGTTGGCGTCGCATCCGGCGAGGATCACGCTGGCGCCGAGGGCCCCGACAAGGGCGAGGGCGCGGCGGGATGTACGAGGGGTTAGTCGGTGGGACACCCCCAGAGTGTATCGCGCACTAGGTTGATTGGTATGGGTGACCTTACCGAGCGTCGTGTGTTCCTGGATGCGGGTGGATCGGCTCCGATGACCCCCCGAACGCGCGAGGCGTTTCTCGCCGCGCTCGACGAGGGCTGGGCCGATCCGGACCGCCTCCATTCCGAGTCCCGCCGCGCGCGCTCCTTGCTCGACGGCGCGGCCCAGGCGATCGCCGCCGTGCTGGGCGCTCCCGCCGAGCACACCGTCTTCGTCCCCACGTTCGGGCTGGCGTTCGACCGCGCGATCGGGGGCGTCGCGAAGGCCCGCGGGGGCCGAGGGCTGATCGTCGCGACGGCCGTCGAACGCAAGCCGGTCCTCCGCGTCGCGTCCCGCTTCTCCGAGGCGCTCATCCGGATTCCCGTCGACGCTGCGGGCCTCGTGCACCTGGAGGATTTCGCGGACGACCTCGATGACGCGGTCTCGCTCGCCCTCGTCCAGCACGCGAATCAGGAGACCGGCGTCATCCAGCCGCTCCCCAAGGCCCACGCCGCCGCGCAGGCAACGGGCGTCCCCCTCGTCGTCGACGCGACGGCGAGCATCGGCCACGTCGCGGCACCCCAGGACTGGGATGCGCTCATCGCCGATCCCGCCGACTGGGGAGCACCCCGGGGCGTCGCGGTGGTCGCGAGCAGGGCCTCGACGCGCCTCGCTCCCCTTCCCCCCATGGTCACCGGCCGCGTCAACGTCGCCGCCGCCCTCGCAGCAGCCGTCGCCCTCGAGGAGCGGGAGCAGACGCGCGAGGAGACGGCGAAGCGCGTTTCGGCTTTCGCGGACCGTATACGCGACGCCGCCGCCGCCCTTCCCGACACGACCGTGTTCACTCCCTCCGGCCCCGCACTCCCCCACCTCGTCACCTTCGCGTGCGCGCGGGTGGACGGCGAGGCGCTGGCGTCGGAGCTCGACCGCCGAGGGTTCGCCGTCGGCTCGGGGTCAGCCTGCACGGTCGAACCATCGCCGGAGAGCCACGTGTGGACGGCGCTCGGCGTCGACAGCAGGGGCGTCGTGCGCGTTGGCCTGCACCCCGACGTGACGGACGACGACGTGTCGCGTTTCGTTGCCGCGCTCGCGGAAGCCGTGGCGGCGGCCTAGGCGCGTCGCAGTTATGGGGGAATGCCAGACGGGCGGCCCCTGAGGGCCGCCCGTCTGCGTAAGGTTTGGGAACCTTGTGGTGAAAACCTGCCTAGCTAAACGAGTCCCCGCACGCGCACGTACTCGTCGCGGCCGGGTTGTCGATGGTGAAGCCCTGCTTCTCGATGGTGTCCGAGAAGTCGATGGTCGCCCCGTCGAGGTAGGGAACGGACATCTTGTCTACGACGACCTTCACGCCGCCGAAGTCGCGAACCGCGTCTCCGTCCAGCGTGCGCTCGTCGAAGTACAACTGGTAGATCAGGCCCGAGCAGCCGCCCGGCTGTACGGACAGCCTCAGGCTGAGGTCGTCACGACCCTCCTGCTTGAGCAGACTCTTCACCTTCTCGGCCGCGGCGTCCGTAATCGTCACGCCGTGCGCCTGGGTCTCGGTGGCAGTGTCAGCCATGGCGCCTCCTTTCGTCTTGACTACATAAGCGTACGTCGCGTTCCGCGTATTCCCCGAACCGGAGGTCCCGGGCGTCGCGGACCGATCACGCGGTCGGGGTGCCGATGAAACTCTCGCGCAGCGCGCGTCGCCTCCGTAGCCCCGAAATCGCCCAGGCGACCACGAGGCCAATGCTCGCCACGGTTAACGCCACTGAACGAACGACATCGTCAAGGTCGGAAACCGTCGCGGGAGCCGTCGCGACGAGCCCGAAGGCCTCGACGAAGAACCTCGGCGATGCGTAGGCCCAACTTGCGAGTGCGACGAGGATGATCGGAAGGGAATACACGCCTACAAACCGGCCGACCGCTTGGTCCCGACTTTCCGCCGAGCGTCCGACCGGTGAACGTGGGGCGACCGCCGCCGCTCCGCGCCACCCCGTCGGCGGGCGAGCCACGGCGGCAGCGGCCCACTCGTCTTCGGCGATCACGTATCCTCCCTGGCGGCGCACGAGTTGCGCGAGAGGGGCGAACGAAACGCGTTCGAGGGCGGACGCATTGAGGCCATTCACGCGAATCGACGTGACGCCCGCTCCCTCGTGGATCACCAGGAATTCCCACACACGTGTCGTTCCGTAGCCCCGGCGTCTTAGCCGCTTGACCCGCAGGACAAGCGTCGCCCTTCGCGGAACGACGTACTTCCGGGAAGGGAACAGCGGACCGACTCGCTGGTGTACACGATGAATCCCTCGGGGACTTCCCTGTACTCGATTGTTGATCGGCGTTCGGACAAGACGAGGTACTCGCTCCACGACGACCACAGCATGAACCCACCGACGGCAACGAGCACGAGTCCCTGTCCGAGCGGCGAAAGGTGGCTTAGTCCCGCCATGGCGAGACCTCGAGGATCGAGGACGAGGCCGGTCGGCGTGCGGTAGACGACCTCGTCCACAGCGTCATGAGGCCGAGAGCGATACCGCCAAGCGCCATCAACGAGACGAAGGCGTAACTCAGCGCTCCGACGTTGCGCGGTTGCCGCACCGTGACTGCGGGCAGTCGTTCGAACACGAACCGAACGTAACACCGAGGCGCGTATCCCGTCGTGCGAAGAGGAGGCCGTAGACTCCCGGGCGTCGCTACAGGTGTCGCGCCGCGTCCGTCATCGCGCGGCGTCGGCGATTCCATCGCACGAGCACGACTATCGCCGCGAGGAAGACGCCGAACATCGCGATCATGACCGCGAGAATCCGAACGATGTTGTCGAGGTCGTCGGGCACGACGGGCGGTTCGGCGTGCATACCGAGCCATCGCGTCACCGGGCGAGGTACCAGATACGCGGCGATGGCCGCGACGACGAGCGCGACGGGTCCCGCGTAGGCCGCGATCGCGCCGAGGCGTCCCGAGGAGCGGCCTCGGCGCACCTGCGGGTCCGCGGGAGTATTCACATTCCCACTCTATGCCGGTCGTGTCCGCCGAGCGCGAAGTTCGACCCCCGTCTTCGGCGCCGTGAAACAATGAACGAATGAGCGAAACCTTCGTGGAACCGAAGCCCTCGGCCCTCATGCTCCTCGGCCGGGGAACGGACCCCGAGTCGGAGCGCGGCGTCGATTGCCCCGGCGGCTTGCCCGCTCCCTCCGACCCCGACCTCGTGGAGCGCGCCCGCGCGGCCAAGGAGGCCCTCGGCGACCGCGTATTCGTCCTCGGACACCACTACCAGCGCGACGAGGTCATCCAGTTCGCGGACACGACGGGCGACTCGTTCAAGCTCGCCCGCGAGGCGGCGGCTCGCCCCGAGGCGGAGTTCATCGTGTTCTGCGGCGTGCACTTCATGGCGGAGAGCGCGGACATCCTCACCTCGAACGAGCAACAGGTGATCCTTCCCGACATGGCGGCAGGCTGCTCGATGGCGGACATGGCGGACATCGCCCAGGTGGAGCGCGCGTGGGAGGAGCTCACGGAGGCGGGTGTCGCCCAGAAGACCATCCCCGTCACGTACATGAACTCCACGGCGGCGATCAAGGCGTTCTGCGGCAAGCGCGAGGGCGCGGTGTGCACGTCCTCGAACGCCGAGAGCGCGCTCCGCTGGGCGTTCGACCAGGTGGGCGGCCTGGACGGCGACGGCAAGGTCCTCTTCCTTCCCGACCAGCACCTGGGCCGCAACACCGCCGTGCTCGAGCTCGGCTTCAGCCTGGACGACTGCGTCGTCTACGACCCGCGCAAGCCGCTGGGAGGCAACACAGTCGAGCAGCTTGCGGCGGCCCGCATGATCCTCTGGAAGGGTCACTGCAGCGTCCACGGACGCTTCCGCAAGGAGAACGTCGATCGCGTCCGCGCGGAGGTACCCGGCGTCAACGTGATCGTCCACCCCGAGTGCTCCCACGACGTCGTGAACGCGGCCGACTACGTGGGATCGACCGAGAAGATCATCCAGGTGATCGGCGCGGCGGAGCCCGGCACCGCGTGGGCCGTCGGCACGGAACTCAACCTGGTCCGCCGCCTCGCGACCGAGCACCCGGACAAGCAGATCGTGTTCCTCGAGGACACCGTGTGCTTCTGCTCGACGATGAACCGCATCGACCTGCCTCACCTCGTGTGGGCGCTCGAGTCCCTCGTCGCTGGCGAGGTGGTCAACCGCATCGTCGTGGACGAGGAGACGACGACATGGGCGAAGGTTGCCCTGGACCGCATGCTCGCGCTTCCCGCGGCGTCGGCGGCGCGCGACTAGCCCGAGCCTCCCGTTAGGGTGTGGGACATGGCGAAAAGCAAGAACGAGTTCGACGACGACACTCCCGGCTTGGTCCCCACGGGCAAGGGACGCCCTACCCCGAAGCGCAAGGACCGGGAGGCTGCCCAGCGTCGTCCCCTCGTCGCCTCGGGCAAGGAAGCCTCGAAGCGTCGGCGCGCGGAGCGACAAGCGCAACTAGCGAAAGAGCAGCACGCCCTTCAGACGGGCGAGGAGCGCTACATGCCGCGGGCACACGCTGGCGGCCCGCGCCGTTTCGCACGGGACTTCATCGATGCTCGCACCACCATTAGCGAGTTCATCCTTTTCGCAGCGATCCTCGCGTTTCTCGTCATGACGTTCCTGACCCCGTACCCGGCCGTCGCGAACGGCGTCGCCACCGGCTCTCATGCTGTTCATGGTCGCGTGGGTCGTTGAGTCGGCGCTGCTGATGCGGAAGATGCGCAGGCAGGCCGTCGAACGTTTCGGGGAGTCCGCGATCCCGCCCCGGTACTGGTTCTACGGTCTGTCTCGCCTGATGCAGTTCCGTCGCCTTCGCCTTCCCAAGCCGCAGGTCAAGCGCGGCGAATACCCCGAATAGTCCTCATCCGCGCCGGATTCCCTGTAGCGGTCGGCGGCGACTCGAATCGATTCGACTCGATTCGACCTAGACTGGGCCCATGATCAATTACCGACACCTGGGAGGCTCGGGCCTCCGCATCACCGAAATCGTCTACGGGAACTGGATCACCCACGGCTCGCAGATCGAGAACGACCAGGCGACGGCGTGCGTCCGCGCCGCGCTCGACGTCGGCATCACCTCGTTTGACACCGCCGACGTGTACGCCAACACGGCCGCAGAAACCGTCCTCGGCGAGGCACTCAAGGGCGAGCGGCGCGACGGCCTGGAGATCTTCACCAAGCTGTTCTGGCCCATCGGACCGCGCGGCGCCAACGACAAGGGCCTGTCGCGCAAGCACATCCTGCGCGGCATCGAGGGATCACTGAAGCGCCTCCAGACCGACTACGTCGACCTCTACCAGGCGCACCGGTTCGACCACGCGACCCCCCTCGAGGAGACGATGCTCGGGTTCTCCGACATCGTGCGCCAGGGCAAGGCGCTCTACATCGGCGTGAGCGAGTGGACGGCGGACGAGATACGTCGCGGCGCCGCGCTCGCGAAGGAGATGGGCGTGCCGCTCGTGTCCAACCAGCCGCAATACTCGGCGCTGTACCGCGTCATCGAGTCCGAGGTCGTACCCGCCTCTCGCGAACTCGGGATCGGCCAGATCGTCTGGTCCCCCGTCGCCCAGGGCGTGCTCACCGGCAAGTACCTCCCCGGGAAACCCGCCCCCAAGGGCTCGCGGGCGACCGACGACAAGGGCGGAGCGACGTTCATCGATCGCTTCCTGAAGGACGACGACGTGCTGACGCGCGTTCAGGGCCTCGCGCCCATCGCCGACAAGATCGGGCTGACCATGGCCCAGCTCGCGATCGCGTGGGTTCTGCAGAACGACAACGTGTCCGCCGCGATCATCGGAGCGTCACGCCCCGAGCAGGTCCTCGACAACGCGAAGGCCTCGGGCGTCACGCTTCCCGCCGAGGTGATGACCGAGATCGACGAGGTACTGGGCGACGTCGTCGAGCGCGACCCCGCGCTCACGGCGCCGAACAGCCCGAAGAACCTCGATCACTAGTCCGCCCGTAACGTCAGAAAGTCCCCGGGGCTGCGTCCCCGGGGACTTTCTGCATCAAAGGAGAAAACAATGCCGTGTACGTCTGGCAGGAGCGTACGAGAAGGGAACGCTCGACCACGCGTCCTGGTTCCCGCAGCCTCGCTATTTCGCTGAGCGCGTGAGAACGGCGTTCATCCTGGCGGGCCACGACGGCCCCTGGAAGACGAACGCCGTGTACGCCTGGAGCAGCGTCGCGCCCGCCGCGAGCATCGCCCGGGCATCCTCCTCGGACGAGATGCCGCCCCCACCCATGATCACGGGATCGGGGCCAAGGGCAGCCCGAAGCCGGGCGACGACCTCCAGGGCGCGCGGGAGAAGCGGCGGACCCGACAGGCCTCCGGGGCCGCGGTCGTGGGCAATCGTCGTGTTCGTCGCGATGACGCCGTCGAGGCCGATGTCGAGCACGAGCGCGGCCACAGCGTCCACGTCCGCGTCGGACAGATCGGGGGCGATCTTCACGAGCACGGGAACGTGGCGCCCCGCCGCCTCGTCGGCGGCGTCGCGCGTGGCGACGAGGATCGGGCGAAGGCTCTCGACGGCCTGCAGGTCGCGCAGCCCTGGCGTATTCGGCGAGGAGACGTTGACGGCGATGTACGACGCGTAGGGGGCGAGGGTCGTCGCGCAGGCGGCGTAGTCGTCGGCTGCCTTCTCCGGCGGGGTCACCTTGTTCTTGCCGATGTTGACGCCGACGATCGCCTTCGACCCCCACGACGTCCGCCGAAGGCGGGCCAGGCGCCGAGCCGCAGCATCCGCGCCCTCGTTGTTGAAGCCCATCTGGTTGCGTAGCCCGCGCACGTCCAGTTCGCGCCACGAGCGCGGCTTGGGGTTGCCCGGCTGCGCGAGCGGCGTGATGGTCCCGACCTCGACGTAGGCGAATCCGACGCTCAGGATGCCGTAGACGCTCGTCGCGTCCTTGTCCATGCCCGCCGCGAGACCGAGGGGCCCGGGGAACGTGAGTCCGAGCGCGGAGACGGCTCCGGCCGCCCGGGGGCGCGGGAAGAACGGGGTCCAGCGCAGCAGTCGCGCGGCCCACCCTCCCCAGCGAATCCCCGCCAGGCCCGCGTGATGCGCGAACTCCGCGGGAAGCGGACGGATGCAGAGTCGGAAGAAGAGCCGGTACACGGTCCCAAACTAGCGCCGGATACGATGCCGGTATGACCGCTCTCGCTGCAACCCTTGACGACGTATCGACAATCGAAGCTGACGCACTCGTGCTCGGCGTGATTGGCGGGGGCGAGGTGACGGCGCACGCACAGCTTCCCGACAAGGTTCGCGAGGCCATCACCTCCACCGCCGCTCCCCTCGAGCCCAGCTCGAAGGTCGGCGCCGTCACGGTGCTCGTCCACCCGTCCGTCACCGCTCGCAGGGTCGTGCTCGTCGGGCTCGGGGACGGCAACGATGGCGACCTTCGCGAGGCCGCGGGAGCCGCGGCCCGGGAGTGCGGCAAGAAACCTGCCCGCGTCGTGATTGCGCTTCCCGCGCTCACGCCCACGGCGCAGCAGGCCGTTGCGGAGGGCGCGACGCTGGGCGCGTATCGATTCACCAGCTACCTTCCGAGCGAGGACCACGAGGACGCCTACGACGGCGCCGAATGGATCGTCGCGGGGGCCGAGGACGCGGCCATCGCGCGCGCCAAGGTGATCGCGGCGCCGTCGCCGGAACCCGCGACCTCGTCAACACCGCCCCGCTCGACCTGTACCCCGCGTCGTTCGCCGAGGCGGCGGAAGACTTCGGAACCCGCGCCGGCGTGAACGTTTCCGTGTGGGACCCGCAACGCCTCGCCGACGAGGGCTTCGGCGGGATCCTGTCCGTCGGCATGGGCTCGTCCCGCCTGCCCCGACTCGTGCGCGTCGCGTACGCCCCCGACGGCGCGAAGCGGAAGGTCGCGCTCGTCGGCAAGGGCATCACCTTTGACACGGGTGGCATCTCGCTCAAGCCCAACGACGGCATGCAGACCATGAAGTCCGACATGGCGGGCGCCGCCGCCGTTCTCCACACCGTCATCGCGGCCGCCCGCCTCGAGCTGCCCGTCGCCGTGACGGGATGGCTCTGCCTCGCGGAAAACATGCCGTCCGCGACGGCCCAGCGGCCCTCCGACGTCATCCGCATCTACGGCGGAACGTCCGTCGAGGTTCTCAACACCGACGCGGAGGGCAGGCTTGTCCTCGCCGACGGCCTGGTTCGCGCCCGCGAGGAGGAGCCGGACGTGATGCTCGACGTCGCGACGCTCACCGGCGCGCAGGGTCTCGCGCTCGGCGTACGCACCTGTGGCGTGATGGGGACCGCGGACGTTCGGGCGGCGGTCGTCGCCGCGGCGGACTCCGTCTCCGAGGCGATGTGGCCCATGCCGCTGCCCGAACACCTGCACGAATCGATCGAGTCCAAGGTGGCGGACCTGCGCAACATCGGCGACAGGCAGGGCGGGATGCTGAGCGCGGGCATGTTCCTTCGCGAGTTCGTCGGAACGACGCCGTGGGCGCACCTCGACATCGCGCGCCCCTCGTTCAACGAGGGTTCCCCGTACGGATACACGACCTCGGGCGGAACGGGCGTGGCCGTTCGGACGCTGGTCCAGTTCCTCGAGAACCAAGCCGCGTAACCATGGCGAAGCGCACCGCAGTCGAATTTCCGTACACGGGCGACCCGTGGCCGATCATCGACGCATGGGCCACGCGGACGGGACACACCGTGTCCGAACACGGCTCGTGGGGGCGGCGCTGCCAACGCGGCGACGGATTCTTCCAGGCCCGGTCGTACGTTCTGATCTCCGCGGGCACCAACGCTCTGCGGATCGAGAGCTGGATCATCGTGTGGTTTACGGGCGGCGAGATGGACGTGACGGGGCACGACCCGATTCAGTACGTTCCCCGGCGCAGGGGCCGGAAGCTCCTCAACGAACTCTTGAAGGACCTGGGGCAACCCACCATCCCGTAGCGGCGCCGCGCCAGCGGCGGGACGCTAGGGGCGCTCCTTGCGCTGCTTCTCCACCCACGCACGCATCCGCGACGGGTACCCACTCAGGTTCACGTCGAACGCGGGGATCCCCAGATCCTTCGCCAACTTGCGCGCCGTGTCCGCGTCGGGGACCCTGCGCCGCGTGAACTCGCCCGTGTCCGCGACCACGATGACCGTCGTCTGCGTGACCCGCGTCGGCGGCTCGATATAGGCCTCGCACCCCGGATGCTCGGCGACGAAGGTGCGGAGATGCTCGACCGTTTCCTTCTTCGCCTCACGACCCCCGCTCGGCTTCGAGGAAGCGCCGGGACGTGGTTTGCGTGAGAAGAGACCCATAGGGCAAGGGTACGGGGCGACGCGGTTGTGTGTCTCACCCGTCAAGGTGACAAGATGTGTAGACACACGTCCTCACAAGGAGAATCCACCGTGTCCGAAGCATCCTCGACAGCCTTCGACATCCTCGTCCTCGGAGGCGGCAGCGGCGGCTACGCCACCGCACTGCGCGCCTCGCAACTCGGCATGAACGTCGCCGTGGTCGAGGAGGACAAGTTCGGCGGCACCTGCCTCCATAACGGCTGCATCCCCACCAAGGCGCTCCTCCACGCGGCCGAGGTAGCCGACACCGCCCGCGAGGGCTCGTCGATCGGCGTGCAGACCTCGCTGAACGGCATCGACATGGCCGCCGTCAACGCGTACAAGCAGGGGGTCGTCGACCGCCTGTATAAGGGCCTCCAGGGCCTCGCCAAGTCGCGCGGCGTCACGACGATCCCGGGACACGGCGTCCTGAGCGGCCCCGACTCGATCGACGTCGACGGCACGCGCTACACCGGCAAGAACATCGTCCTGGCCTCCGGCTCCTACGCGCGCTCCCTCCCGGGGCTCGCTATCGAGGGCCGCGTGATGACCTCCGACCAGGCGCTCAACCTCGACCACGTTCCCGCGTCGGTCGTCGTGCTCGGCGGCGGCGTCATCGGCGTCGAATTCGCGTCCGTGTGGACGTCGTTCGGCGCGAAGGTGACCATCGTCGAGGCGCTCCCCCACCTCGTCCCGAACGAGGACGAGGCGCTCTCGAAGGGCCTGGAGCGGGCGTTCCGCAAGCGCGGGATCGACTTCAAGGTGGGCGTGCGGTTCCAGGGCGTCACGCAGGACGAGAACGGCGTCAAGGTCTCGCTCGAGGACGGCACGGTCATCGAGGCAGAGCTACTGCTCGTGGCCGTCGGGCGCGGACCCCGCACGGCCGACCTGGGCTACGAGGCGCAGGGCGTGAAGATGGACCGCGGGTTCGTCCTCACGGACGAGCACCTCCACACGGGCATCGCGAATATCTTCGCGGTCGGGGACATCGTCCCCGGCCTTCAGCTCGCGCACCGCGGCTTCGCGCAGGGAGTGTTCCTCGCCGAGCACATCGCCGGGCTGAACCCCGCCCCCATCGTCGAGGCCCACATTCCCCGCGTCACCTACTGCGACCCCGAGGTCGCCTCCGTCGGAATCACCGAGGCCCAGGCCAAGGAGAAGCACGGCGCCGATGCCGTGGAAACGGTCGAGTACAACCTCGGCGGCAACGGCAAGAGTCAGATCCTGCAGACCGCAGGGTTCATCAAGCTCGTCCGCGTCAAGGACGGCCCCGTCGTCGGCGTCCACATGCTCGGCGCCCGCATGGGCGAGCAGATCGGGGAGGCGCAGCTCATCGTCAGTTGGGACGCCTATCCCGAAGACGTCGCGGCTCTCATCCACGCTCACCCCACCCAGAATGAGGCGCTCGGCGAGGCTCATATGGCGCTCGCGGGCAAGCCGCTCCACGCGCACGACTGATTCTCAAGGGAGAATGCTAGACATGGCACACGACGTCACCCTTCCCGCCCTCGGGGAATCCGTCACCGAGGGAACCGTCACGCGCTGGCTCAAGGCCGTCGGCGACACCGTCGCCGTCGACGAGCCCCTGCTCGAGATCTCCACCGACAAGGTGGACACCGAGATCCCGTCCCCCGTGGCCGGCACGCTCACCGAGATCGTCGTCGCCGAGGACGAGACCGTCGCGGTCGGGGCCGTCCTCGCGCGCATCGGCGAGGCGGGCGAGACGGCCGAACCAGCTCCCGTCGCCGCGGGAGAGGTGAACCCCGAGGCCGCGATCGCTGAGCCCCCAGCGGCCCCTGAGCCCGAGCCTGCTCCGCCCCCCGAGCCTGCTCCGACCCCCGACCCTGAGCCTAAGCCGACGGCTGCGCCCGCTCCCGCCCCGGAGACTCCCGCGCCCGCAGCTCCTGCGGCCACCGGGGACGTCCAGGAAGTGACCCTCCCCGCGCTCGGCGAGTCCGTCACCGAGGGAACCGTCACCCGCTGGCTCAAGGCCGTCGGCGACGCCATCGCCGTTGACGAGCCCCTGCTCGAGATCTCCACCGACAAGGTGGACACCGAGATCCCGTCCCCCGCAGCCGGCACGCTGTCGGAGATCGTGGTCGGCGAGGACGAGACCGTCGCGGTCGGAGCCGTTCTCGCGCGCATCGCGACGTCCTCGGGTGCCGCGCAGGCGCCCGCCGCCGCGCCCGCACCCGTCGCCGCGCAAGCGCCCGCCGCCGCGCCTCCTGCCCCGGAACCGGCCGCACCCGCACCTACCCCGGCAGAGGCCCCAGCGCCTGAGCTCGCAGCGGTCTCGGCCGTTCCGCCCATCGTGCCAGCGCCGGTCACCGCCGCCATTCCGACGGTTTCCGCGCCCGCACCGGCAGCCGCGCCCGCCCCCGCCGCTGTACCCGGAGCGTCGGGTAGCGCGTACGTCACGCCCCTGGTGCGCAAGCTCGCGGCCGAGCGCGGCGTCAACCTCGACGCCATCGCGGGCACCGGCGTCGGAGGCCGCATCCGCAAGGAGGACGTCCTCGCCGCGACCCCCGCGCCCGCCCCTGCCGCCGCTCCTGGCGGCCCCGCTGCAGCCCCCGCGCCCGTCGGCGAGCCTTCTGCGCTGCGCGGCACGACCGTCAAGATGTCGCGCCTGCGCGGCATCATCGCCGAGCGGATGATGGAATCGCTCCACGGCATGGCCCAGCTCACCACGGTGATCGAGGTCGACATGTCCCGCGTCTGGGCGCTGCGCGCCCGCGCCAAGGACGCCTTCCAGGCCCGCGAGGGCGCCAAGCTGACGTTCTTGCCGTTCTTCACCTACGCGGCAGCCGAGGCGCTGCGCGAGCACGCAGGGCTCAACGCGTCGATCGACGGCGACAGCATCGTCTATCACGGCAGCGTGAATATGGGCATCGCGGTCGACACCGAGAAGGGGCTGATCGTCCCCGCCCTCAAGGACGCCGATTCCAAGAGCCTCGCCGAGCACGCGCGGGAGATCGCCGACCTCGGCGAACGCGGGCGCACGAACAAGCTCACCCCGGACGATCTGTCCGGCGCCACGTTCACCGTGACTAACACCGGATCGATCGGCGCCGTGTTCGACACCCCGATCGTCCCCGCGCCTCAGGTCGCGATCCTCGGCACGGGCGTCATCACCAAGCGCCCCGTCGTCGTCACGGGACCCGACGGCGGCGAGATGATCGCCATTCGTCCGATGTGCTACCTCGCCCTCTCGTACGACCACCGGATTGTCGACGGCGCCGATGCGTCGCGCTTCCTTCAGACCGTCAAGGCCCGTATCGAGGCCGGGGCGTTCGAGGCGGAGGTCGGAGCATAACAATGCGCGCCGTCGTCGCGGGTGCGAGCGGCCTGATCGGGACGGCCCTTATCCCTGCGCTCGAGGTTGACGGGTACGACGTCGTTCGCCTGGTGAGGCGCGAAGCGCGCGGCGACAGGGAGTCCTCCTGGGACCCTGAGGCTGGGACGCTCGACCGCGGCCTGATCACGGGCGCGGACCTGGTGATCAACCTCGCAGGGGCGTCGATCGGGGCCAAGCGCCTCACGAAGTCGTACGCCAAGGTGGTCCTGGAGTCGCGCCTCGTCACCACGAGCCTGCTCGCGACGACACTGGCGGAGAGGGGCTCGGGCCACCTCATCCAGGCGTCCGCGATGGGGTACTTCGGAGCGCGGGGCGAGACGGAGCTACGCGAACGCTCTCACCCAGGGTCGGGAATCCTGTCCGAGATCACCGCCGCGTGGGAACGCGCCGCGAATCCCGCCGTCCTCGCCGGCGTCCAGGTCCAGTGGCTGCGCACGGGGCTCGTCATCGCGCCGACCGGGGGCCTCGCCCAGCGCCTGCTACCGCTGATCCGCCTCGGCCTGCTGCGGTCGCTCGGCTCAGGGAAGCAGTGGATGTCGTGGATCAGCCTTCTCGACGTCGTTCGGGCCGTCTCGTTTCTCGCGTCGACCGACTACGCGGGCCCCGTGAACCTCGTCGCGCCTCAGCCCGCTCGAAACGCCGATGTCATAGCGGCGCTCGCCAGGGCCGCTCATCGCCCGCACCTCTTCCCTGTTCCCGGGGCGGCCCTGAAGCTCGCCGTCGGACCGGCCGCTATCGACCTGCTCGGCTCGCAGAAGGGTTTCCCGCAGGTGCTCACGCGCCTCGGGTTCTCGTGGAATCACCCGGACATCGACGCCGCGGCCGAGTGGGTCATGGCCTCGCGACGGTCGCGCTAGCTGCGCGTCTCCACCTCCACACGCGCGCAAGACGGCGCCACGGAGTCAGCGCCATCCGAACGCGCCACGCCCTCCCCGACGGCTCCTTCACGGTGGCCGCGAGCGCCTCGCGGGCCGACGCGCGAACGGACGCCGCTACTCCGAGCGCAGGGACGCGCACGGGCTCAGCGGGCGCGCACCGGGCGAGGGCCCGCGAGCATTCGACGGCAGAGGGGCGTTCGCTCGGAGTCGGTCGCGTGAGGTGCGCCGTCCACGCCTCGACGCGAACGAGCGCGGCCGCGTCAGCGACGTGCTCCAGGACACGCCCCAGGGCGTAGACGTCCCCGGCGGCGGTGGCCGCGAGCGCGCGCTCCGGGGCGGCGTAGCCTGGCGTCCCCCGTTCCCCTACTCCCGCGCCCGCCATCGCGTCGATCAATACCGCGCCGCGCCCCGAGACAACGATGTTCGCGGGGGCAACGTCGCCGTGGACGATTCCGCGCTCGTGCAACGCCGCGAGCCCCCGCGCGATCACCGTCCCCACGGCGACGCACTCCCCCGCCGTGAGTCCCTCGCGCATGCGCATCAGTGTCGCGAGATCGACGCCCCGTACCCGAGGCGTGTGCGCGACGACCTCGCCGTCGGCCGTGAGCTCGAGAGCGGACGGGATGGCGACCGCGTCGTTCGCCGCCGAGCGCAGAGCGTCCAGTCGGTGCCGGGCCGCGGCGAACCCCGCAGGTCCCTGGGCCACGACGCGCGCGACCGAATCTACAGACGGAAGGTTGACGGCCATGCGCCAAGGAAACCAGCCCGAGGCTTCCCCGGGCGGCTATCCACAGGCTAGGAGCGGATCTTGCCCCTCCACGGCCACCACGTGAGGTTGCCGAGGTCGTAGACGACGCCGGGGAGCAGGAGCGTACGAACCACGAGGGTGTCGATGAGGACGCCGACCGCCACGACGAACGCTAGCTGGACGAGAACCAGGATCGGGAGGACGCTGAGCGCTCCGAAGGTCGCGGCGAGGACGACGCCTGCCGACGTAATCACGCCGCCCGTCACGGCGAGCGAGCGCCGAATTCCCTCGCGCGTCCCTCGCGCGAGAGCCTCCTCCCTCGCTCTCGACATGAGGAAGATCGAATAGTCCACGCCCAGCGCCACAAGGAACACGAATCCGAACAGCGGAACGGCGCTCTGCGAGCCCACGAACCGGAAGATGTGGTTGAACGCGATCGCGGACAATCCGATGGTCGCGGCGAAGGAGAGGACGTTCGCGGCGAGGATCACGAGCGGGGCCACCACCGAGCGCAGTAGGAGCAGCAGGATGACGAAGATGACGGCAAGCACGGACGGGATGATGACCATGAGGTCACGGTTCGTCGTCTGCTGGATGTCGTAGTTCGTCGCCGCCGATCCTCCGACGAGCGCGGTGGGATCCGCGGCGTGAACCGCGTCACGTACCGCGGCGACCAGGTCGGTCCCCGCCTGACTCGACGAACTCACGTCGGTGATCGCGTTGATGGCGACGCGTCCGTCGATCACGAGGGGCGCCTCCCCCGGCGCCGGAGTCCCGCCCATGACGGACGATCGCGTGAGGGGCGCGACGGACACGACGCCGTCGACTCCATCGAGCGCGGTCACCACGTCTTGCCATGCGCCCTCCGCCGCGGTGATTTCCACCGGGTTCGTCTGCCCAGCGGCGAAGTGGGCCGAGTAGACGTCGAGCCCCGTGATTGCCTCGGTCTTCTTGAGGAACGCGTCCCGTTCGCCCACGCCGTCGGCGCGGAACGTCGGAAGGAACAGGGCGAGGACGAGGAGCCCCCCTCCCGCGACCATCCACGTGCGACGCGGGTGCGTCGCGACCCCCTTCGACACGCGTCCCCAGATTCCTGCGTGCTTCTCGACCGCCGCGAGGGTGTCAACGTGGTCGACCTCCTCGGGGTGGAATGAGGGACGGCGAGGCCAGAACACCCATCGGGCCCGCGATCCGCCCAGCAGGAGAAGGGCGGGCAGCATCGTGAGCGCAGCGATGAGCGCGAAGGCGATGCCGATCGCGGACACCGGCCCGAGGCTCCTGTTCGAGGCAAGGTCGGAGACCAGCAGCGTCAGAAGGCACAGGATGACGGTGATCCCGGACGCCGCGATCGGCGCGAGCGACCGGATCCATGCCCGCTTCATCGCGTCGTACGGGCTCGCGAACCGGCGGAGTTCTTCCCGGTACCGCGCGACAAGGAGCAGCGAGTAGTCCGTGGTGGCGCCGACCACCAGGATCGACATGATTCCTTGGCTCTGACCGTTGAACGTTAGTTGTCCCGAGCGCGCGAGCATGTATACAAACAGACCGGCCCCCGACAGGGCGGTCCCGGCCGTCGCGAGGACGACGAAGGGAAGGGCGGGGCTGCGGTAGACGACCAGGAGGATGACGAGCACCACCGCGAGCGCGACCACCAGCAGGATGCCGTCTATCCCGCCGAAGACGGCGAAACTGTCGGCGAAGTAGCCGAGCGAACCCGTGACGTAGAAGTCGCCGCCGTTGCCCGTGTCCGCCCACGCCGTCCGAATGGCGTCGACGATCTCAGCGCCGACGAAGCCGTCCCCGTCCTGCGCGAAGGCAGCGTCGAGCGGAACGCTCACGATCGCGATCACGGCCTCGCCGTCTGTCGAGGGCAGAATGACGGGCGGGCTCGCGACGTAGTCGCCGATGGTCTTCCCCGTGGTACCGACGGGCTTCGCTAGCACCGACGTGGCGAAGGAGCGGAGTTCGGCCACCTGGGAGGGCTGCTTGACGTGGTCGAGCAGCAGGATCGCGGGCACGGCGTCGACGGGCGCGAACGCCTTCCGCTCGGCCGATTCGCGCGTGGACTCCGCGTTCGTGGGCAGGAAGCTCGACGAGTCGTATGACTGTTCGCCGGACAGCTTCCCAAAGTAGGCTCCGCCGACGCCCGACAGGGCCAACCATGCGGCAAGGACGATGACGACGAGGGCGGGGCGAAACCATCGCGAGGTAAGCATGCGCCAATCTTTCCTTACGTTGGGACGTTTCGCGACTCCCGCGAGGTTAGCCTAGACAACGTGGACATTCTGGATCTCGGACTCGGCGAACGCCTGGTGGACTACCACGAGGCGTGGGACCTTCAGCGCTCCGTGCACGCCGAGGTCCGGGCGGGGACCAGGCCCGACACCCTCATCCTCGTGGAGCACCCGAGCGTCTATACCGCGGGTAAGCGCACCGCCCCGCGCGAACGTCCAATGGACGGCACCCCCGTCGTCGACGTCGACCGCGGTGGCCGAATCACATGGCACGGGCCGGGCCAGCTCGTCGGCTATCCGATCGTCCGGCTCCGCGAGCCGATCGACGTCATCGCGTACGTCCGCGCGCTGGAGCAGGCGTTTCTCGACCTCTGCGGCGGCATGGGGCTCGCGGCGAATCGCGTCGACGGCCGCACGGGTGTGTGGTTCCCCGCGACGGATACCAAACGCGAGCGCAAGGTGTGCGCGATCGGCGTCCGCGTCTCGTACGGCATCGCGATGCATGGCTTCGCGCTCAACTGCAACCCGAATCTCTCCGAATTCGATCGGATCATCCCCTGCGGACTCGACGACGCCGACGCGACGTCGTTGTCCATCGAGCTAGGCCGAGACGTGTCGATCGCCGAGGTACGGGACGAGGCGGTGCGGTGCGTCGAGGACGCGCTCGCCGACGTACGCTGGAGTGCCCCCGAAGTGAAGGAGTCCGCGTGACGATCGCGCCCGAAGGCCGCCGCATGCTCCGCGTCGAAGCCCGCAACGCAGAAACCCCCATCGAGCGCAAGCCCGAATGGATCCGTACCACCGCGACCATGGGTCCGGAGTACCGCGAGCTCAAGAGCCTGGTGAAGGGCGGCTCGCTTCACACGGTGTGCGAAGAAGCGGGTTGCCCCAACATCTTCGAGTGCTGGGAGGACCGCGAGGCGACGTTCCTCATCGGCGGCGACCAGTGCACGCGCCGCTGCGACTTCTGCCAGATCGATACGGGCAAGCCCGCCACCTTCGACCGCGACGAGCCGCGCCGCGTCGCCGAGTCCGTGCGCGACATGGGCCTCAAGTATTCGACGGTGACGGGGGTCGCCCGCGACGACCTTCCCGACGGCGGGGCGTGGCTCTACGCGGAGACCGTCCGGCTGATCCACGACCTCAATCCCGCGACCGGCGTCGAGGTGCTGATTCCCGACTTCAACGGCAAACCCGAGCAGCTCGCCGAGGTCTTCTCCTCGCGCCCCGAGGTGCTGGCGCATAACCTCGAGACGGTGCCGCGCATCTTCAAGACGATCCGCCCGGCCTTCCGGTACGAGCGGTCGCTTGGCGTGCTTACCGCCGCGCAGGCCGAGGGTATGGTCACCAAGTCGAACCTCATCCTCGGCATGGGCGAGACCCTCGAGGAGGCGCTCCAGGCGCTCCGCGACCTTCACGACGCTGGCTGCGACCTCCTGACCATCACCCAATACCTGCGCCCGAGCCCCCGGCACCACCCCGTCGACCGTTGGGTGAAGCCCGAGGAGTTCGTCGAGCTGTCCGACGCCGCGGAGGAGATGGGGTTCCTCGGCGTGATGTCGGGCCCCCTCGTGCGATCGAGTTACCGCGCCGGCCGCCTGTGGGGCCGCGCGATGGCGGCGAAGGGCCGGGCGATTCCCGAGGCGCTCCGGCACCTGGGCGAGCCGATGACCGCCCGCCAGGAAGCGTCCTCCCTCGTCGGTCGCGGCACAACGCCGACGGATCGCTAGACTGTCGCAACATGGCAACCGACGCTCCGAAAAAGCCCCGCTGGTACCGCACCCTGTGGGATGCGTTCGTCTTCATCAAGGCGAACGACCGCATGTTCTTCCCCGTGTTCCTCGCCCTCATGGTGGTCATCCTTGGCGCGGGCGTCACCATTGGGTTCCTCTCCGGTGGCGTGCTGGGGCACATCTACTCGAACGTGACGGCGGTGATGGTCGCCGCCCTCGCGGGGATGATCCTGCTGACCGTCAGGGCAGACAAGGCCGCCTTCAACCGCTTTGAAAACGTCTTCGGCGGCTCTCTCGCCGCCGTCCAGACCATCCGGCGAGGGTGGACGTTCGAGGACGACCCCGTCGAGATCGACTCCAAGGGTCGCGCCGTCGTCTTCGAGGGCGTCGGCAAGGGCGGAATCGCGCTCGTCGGCGAGGGGGACGCCACCGTCCGCAAGCTGATGGTCGCCGCGCGCCGCCGCGTGCAACGCATCGTCGGCGGCAACGTCGCGATCCACGAGTTCTACGTTGGCCGCGGCCAAGGTCAGACTCCGATTCGGCAGGTTCCGCGCAAGATCAAGCGCCTCAAGAAGGTGCTGAGCAAGAGTGAACGCCAGGCCGTCGAGGCGCGGCTTCGCGCCCTTGGCGGGGCACGCATTCCGATCCCGAAGGGCATCGACCCCTCCCGTGCGCGCCCCAACCGCAAGGCTCTTCGCGGTCGGTAGGACCTTCGCGGAATCGCGCCAGTTAACACGCTCGTAACATTCCTTACACGCATGGGAAACGGCCAACCCCTATGGTAGGTAGCGCCGACACCTGGCAACCGCAACCTTTAGGAGCCAAGCATGTTCAAGGACGCCGCCGAGGCGATCGCCTTTGTCAAGAAGGAGGACGTCAAGTTCATCGACGTACGCTTCTGCGACCTCCCCGGCTTGATGCACCACTTCAACATTCCCGCCGCCAACTTCGACGACGAGGTCTTCTCCGAGGGCCTCATGTTCGACGGATCGTCGATCCGTGGCTTCCAGGCCATCAACGAGTCCGACATGAAGCTGATCCCGGACGTCGCGACCGCGTTCGTTGACCCGTTCCGCGACCAGAAGACCCTCGTGGTCAACTTCTCGATCGTCGACCCGTTCACAGCAGAGCCGTACTCGCGCGACCCCCGCAACATCGCGGCCAAGGCGCAGGAGTACCTCAAGTCCACCGGCATCGGCGACACCGCGTTCTTCGGCGCCGAGGCGGAGTTCTTCATCTTCGACTCGGTTCGCTTCGCGACCAACATCCACGAGGGCTACTACCACATCGAGTCCAACGAGGGCTGGTGGAACAGCGGCCAGGAGTACGGCGAGGAAGGCCCCAACCGCGGCTACAAGACGCGCATCAAGGGTGGCTACTTCCCCGTGTCCCCCGGCGACCAGATGGCGGACCTCCGCGACGAAATGGTCTCCACCCTCGGCGAGGTCGGCCTTGCCGTCGAGCGCGCCCACCACGAGGTCGGCACCGCGGGCCAGCAGGAGATCAACTACAAGTTCAACTCGCTGCTCCACGCCGCTGACGACCTGATGAAGTTCAAGTACGTCATCAAGAACACCGCGTGGAAGAACGGCAAGGTCGTGACCTTCATGCCGAAACCCCTCTTCGGGGACAACGGCTCGGGCATGCACTGCCACCAGTCGATCTGGAAGGAAGGCAAGCCCCTCTTCTTCGACGAGAAGGGCTACGGCGGCCTCTCCGACCTGGCGCGCTGGTACATCGGCGGCCTCTTGAAGCACGCGCCTTCGCTCCTCGCGTTCACGAACCCGACGGTGAACTCCTACCACCGCCTGGTCCCTGGCTACGAGGCTCCGGTCAACCTGGTCTACTCGGCCAGGAACCGTTCCGCGTCCATCCGCGTCCCGATCACGGGCTCCAACCCGAAGGCGAAGCGCATCGAGTTCCGCGCGCCCGACCCCTCGAGCAACCCGTACCTCGCGTTCGCTGCCATGCTCATGGCTGGCCTCGACGGCATCAAGAACAAGACGGAGCCGCCGGCCCCCGTGGACAAGGACCTCTACGAGCTTCCCCCCGAGGAGCACGCGAAGATCGCTCAGGTCCCCGGCTCGCTCGGCGAGGTGCTCGACAACCTCGAGCGCGACCACGGGTTCCTCACCGAGGGCGGCGTCTTCACGGCCGACCTCATCGACGAGTGGATCGACTACAAGCGGACCAAGGAGATCGACCCCATCCGCTTCCGTCCCCACCCGCACGAGTTCGAGCTCTACTTCGACATCTAAACCGAAGCGAGTTCTGGCGGCGGGGTCCCTACGGGGGCCCCGCCGTTTGCTTTGCTACCGGGCGTGCTCCGGGGAGTGGGCATCCCGGTGACCGCGCGGGCGATCGTCGCCCTTGTTCTTCGAGGATCCGAAGACGATCTTGACGACGATGTAGGCCGCGACGGCGCCGATGAGGCACACGACAGCGATCACCAACGCCTTATTCGCGATGCCGTCGAGCGTGGCCTGGTTCGCCGACCGGGTCAGCGCGTTCCCGACCTCCCCATCCGCGCCGCCAGGCAAGCGATCCGCGATGCGCTCCACCGTGAGCCACTGCAGCGCGGCCCACACCGCTCCTGCCGCGAGACCCACCCACAGCAGGCCAAGTGGGATGAGCCAGCGCTTGCGCGGCACGAGCACAATGCCGATGGCGATGAGGGCGAGCCCGATCCATCCGGCCCACGCCGCGATGCGGTGGATCCACCCGTACAGGCCGCGAATCTTCCCGAAGGAGTTCGCGTCCGTGATGTCGTAGGTCAGGGGTGACAACGAGACCGCGGGAACGACGCCTGAGAGACCCGGCGCCGATTCGATGGTCGAGTTGATCGCGGCGCTGATGTCAACCTTCAGAGTGAGAGGCTTTCCCTCCGACGCTGGCGACGTCAGCTGGTCGGCGAAATTGGCCCGAGCCGCGTCGATCGCGTTCGCAAGGGCGTCTTGGAACTGGGTGGAGGACACGGCCTTGGCGACGACGTCGTCCAGAGTCCCCTGGAGGCCAAGTTTCTCCATGTCGACGCCGTTCGCCGTGAGCGTCGCGGTCACGAGCGCCTGGCTCTTGTCGGTGATGAGCGCCTGCGCGGCTGGGGTATCGATCACCTTCTGGGCGATGCCCGTGACGACGGAGCCGTCCTCGACGGTCTTGACCGTCAGGGCCGCCACCGCCCACAGGGCGAGAGCTACCGCTCCCAGCACGAAGAAGACGGACGCCAGTAGCCTGCGGAGTATCGTCATTGTTCCTCCTTGGTCCAACCGTAGAAGACCCGCTCCGTTACCGCACGCGCGCGACGCGCAGCACGGGCGTATCGGTCGTCGAGTTCGGCGCCGCTCCAGCCCTCGCCCAGGATCCCCGCGAGCACGCGAAGCTCCCGCGCGTCGCCAGGCAGAACGTTCGTCTTCGCCCGCGCGTAGCCGCGTAGCGCCATCGCGCCGCGTACCCGCGTGGCGATGCGCCACGCCTCCCCCAGCACCGTAGCGTCGGCCGCGTCGAGGACGCCCGCGGCGACCGCCGCGTCGAGCGCGGGAAGGGTCAGCGGGGTTCTGAGGTCCGGATACTCGTGGGCGTGGCGTAACTGGAGCAATTGAATGGTCCACTCGACGTCCGCGAGGCCGCCGGGACCCAGCTTGACGTGACGGCGCGGCTCGACGCCGCGCGGAAGACGCTCGGACTCCATCCGCGCCTTGAGCGTGCGCATCTGCTTCAGCGCGTCCGGGGTGAGCTCCGTGGGGAAGCGGATGGGATCGATGGCGGCCACGAACCGTTCGCGTACGCCAGCGTCGCCTGCTGCGGGGCGCGCCCGAAGCAGCGCCTGCGCCTCCCACGGCTCGGACCAGCGTTCGTAGTACTCGGCCGTCGAGGCGAGGGAGCGCGCGAGCGGACCGTTCTTGCCCTCGGGCCTGAGGTCGGCGTCCACCTCGAGTGGGGGCTGAGGGTTGGGGCCCTGCAGCAGGCGCCGAACCTCCGTGGCGACGTGCTGAGCGACGCGGTCGGCCTCGGCGGGGTCCGCCCCCTCATGCGGCTCGAAGACGAACATGACGTCGGCGTCGGACGGGTAGCTCATCTCCATGCCGCCGTAGCGACCCATCGCGATGATCGCCATGTCGAACGGCACCGGGGCGCCGTCTGCGGCCGCGACTCCCGTGGCGATGCGCAGCGCACCCTCCAGCACGACGTCCGCGACCACGGTGATGGTCGTCGCGGCCTCGACCGTATCCAGCAGCCCCAGGACGTCCGTGGCGGCCGTACGGGCGAGCTCCCGGCGTCGGAGCCCCCGGAGGGCCGTAACGCACTGCTCAGCGTCGTTCGAGCGGGTGAGAATCGCGTCGGCCTCGTGGACGAGTCTCTCCGGTTCGCGCGGACGCAACTCCTCGTCCTGGTCGAGCCACGTGATGTCTTCCGCCGACGCGAGGAGCGCCTGGGTGACGTAGGCCGACGTGGAGAGCAGCCGGGCGAGGCGCTCGGCCGCCGTGCCGGAGTCGCGCAATAGCTTGAGGTACCACGACGCGTCCTTCAGTTGCTCGGACAGCGTGCGGAACGCGAGAAGGCCGGCGTCGGGATCGGGACCCTCGGCGAGCCAGCCGATCATCGCGGGAAGAAGTTGGCGCTGAATCGACGCACGCCGGGACACTCCCTCTGTCAGCGCGGCGAGGTGACGCTGCGCCGCCTCCGCGTCGCGGAACCCGATCGCGGCGAGCCGTTCGCGCGCGGCGTCCGTATCGAGCGAAGCCTCCCCCGCGGAAAGTCGGGCCACGACGGGGAGCATAGGCCGGTAGAACATGTCGAGATGCATCGAGCGCACGTCGCGGCGGATCGCTTGCCAAGCCTTGAGAAGCTCCGCCGCCGTGCCGAAGCCGGTGGCGCGGGCGAGGGTCCGCAACTCGTCGTCCGCCTCGGGCAGGAGGTGGGTGCGGCGCATCCTCGACACCTGAACGCGGTGCTCCCAGACGCGAAGCTGGCGGTACGCGACGTCCATCCGGTCCGCCTCCTCGCGGCCCACATACCCACCCTTGCGAAGCGCAGCGAGGGCCTGGAGCGTCGGGGCGATCCGAAGGGACTCGTCCGCGCGACCATGGACGAGCTGAAGCAGTTGGATGGTGAACTCGACGTCGCGTAGGCCGCCTGGGCCCAACTTGATCTGCCGGTCGGCCTCGGACGGCGGGACGTGTTCCTCGACGCGACGCCGCATCGACTGGGCGTCTTCCACGAAGTTCTCGCGCTGCGACGCCTCCCACACGAGCGGGCTCACGGCCTCGATGTACGCCTTGCCGATCGCGAGATCCCCCGCGACGGGTCGCGCCTTGAGAAGCGCCTGAAACTCCCACGTGTGCGCCCAGCGGTCGTAGTACGCCCGGTGGGACGCGACGTTGCGCACCAGCACGCCGTCCTTGCCCTCCGGCCGAAGGTTGGCGTCGACCTGCCAGAGGGCCGGTTCGCCCGACGCCTTGTCGCACGCCCGCGCCGCCGCCGTCGCGAGGCGTGTCGCCGTCGCGATGGATCGCGCGTCGTCCGCGCCCTCGGCTGGCTCGGCCACGTAGATGACGTCGACGTCCGACACGTAGTTCAGCTCGCGGGCCCCGCACTTGCCCATCGCGATGATCGCGAGCCGGGTGAGGGCGTGATCGGGCTCGGCCGCGCGCGCGAGCGCTAACCCCGCCTCGAGCGCCGCTCCCGCGAGATCGGCGAGCGCCTCCGCTACCGCAGGCAGAAGCGTCGTCGGCGCGGGCGACGAGAGGTCCTCCGCCGCCACCGCAAGAAGCAGCCGACGATACGCCAGGCGCATGGCGTCGACGCCGTCGGCTCCCGTGACGGTCGCGACGGGGACGTCCGCCGCGGGATCGGCGCCGACGGCCGCGAGGAGTTCCGAACGGGCATAGGCGGGATCGAGCGGGAGGGCAGGCGTGGTCCCGGCGACGGAGGTGACGAGCTCGGGATGACGCACCAGAACATCCCCGAGGCCAGATGACGCGCCAAGGAGCGCCATGAGCCGCGAGTCCTCGCCCGCGACCATCGCGAGAATGTCCTTGATCCGCTTGGTCTCGCGCCCCGCTTCGAGCAGGCGCAACAGTTGATGGACGGCAAGGTCGGGGTCCGCGAGCGTCGGCAGCTGGGCCCACACGTCCTCGGGGGCGAGGCCGGAGATCTGAGTGATCTGCGCGAGTTGATCCGAGACGCGCGCGGGGTCGGCAACGCCAGCCTTTCGCAGCAGCGACGCTGTGGAGACATCGCGGGTTGCCATGCGGGCGCCTCCTGGGCGCTAGAGCACCGGCAGGAAGCGCTCCAGCTCGAACGGGGTCACTTGGGCGCGGTACGCCTCCCACTCCGCACGCTTGTTGCGCGTGACGAAGTCGAAGACCTGCTCGCCGAGCGTCTCGGCCACGAGTTCGCTCTTCTCCATGACGGTCACGGCGTCGCTGAGCGACGCGGGAAGCGGCTCGTAGCCCATTGCGCGACGCTCGGACGCGCTGAGCTCCCAGACGTCATCCTCGGCGCCATCGGGAAGCTCGTAGCCCTCCTCCACGCCCTTGAGGCCGGCCGCGAGAAGAACCGCGTACGCGAGGTACGGGTTCGCGGCGGAGTCGACGGCCCTGTACTCGATACGGGCCGACTGCCCCTTGCCCGGCTTGTGGACGGGGACGCGAACGAGCGCGGAGCGGTTGTTCGAGCCCCAGCACACGTACGACGGCGCCTCCGCTCCGCCCCACAGCCGCTTGTACGAGTTGACGTACTGGTTGGTGATCGCCGTGATCTCCGGCGCGTGCCGGAGCAGACCAGCGATGAACTTCCGCGCGACGTCGCTCAGCTGGAGCGGCCCGTCCGCGTCGTAGAACGCGTTGCGGTCGCCCTCGAAGAGGCTGAGGTGGGTGTGCATGCCCGAACCAGGGGCATTCACGAGGGGCTTGGGCATGAACGAGGCGAACACGCCCTGCTCGAGCGCGATCTCCTTCACCGCGGCGCGGAACGTCATGATGTTGTCGGCCGTCGTGAGCGCGTCCGCGTACCTCAGGTCGATCTCGTTCTGACCGGGTCCGGCCTCGTGGTGGGAGAACTCGACGGAGATGCCCATGGACTCAAGCGTCGTGATCGCCTGACGGCGGAAGTTGTGAGCCGTTCCCCGGGGGACGTTGTCGAAGTAACCGGCCTGGTCGACAGGGTGAGGCACCTCGCCATCCTTGAGCGGGTCGAACAAGTAGAACTCGATCTCGGGGTGCGTGTAGAACGTGAAACCCTGGTCGCTCGCCTTGTCGAGGGCGCGCTTGAGGACGCGGCGGGGATCCGCCATCGCCGCCTCGCCGTCCGGCGTCTGGATGTCGCAGAACATCCGCGCGGCTCCCTGGCGGTCACCGCGCCACGGCAGGATCTGGAACGTGCCAGGATCCGGCTTCGCGATCATGTCCGCCTCGTACACGCGCGTAAGCCCCTCGACGGCGGAGCCGTCGAAGCCGATGCCCTCCTCGAACGCGTTCTCGAGCTCGGCCGGCGCAATGGCGACGGACTTGAGGACGCCAAGGACGTCCGTAAACCAGAGCCGGATGAACCGGACGTCACGCTCCTCGACACTACGGAGCACATACTCCTGCTGCTTGTCCATGCTCCTATCCTGCCCCACCAATGTTGCGGTTGGGTGACATGGCGCGGTGCGGATGTGATGGAGGGCGCCCACGCACGTGCCCGCCATCCGGCAGACTGGGATGTACCGCGCACCGAAGGAGCCACCATGGCCTGGACCACCCGCGACATTCCCCGCCTCACGGATCGAATCACCCTCGTCACCGGAGCCAACAGTGGCCTCGGCCTCGAGACCGCCCGCGCGCTCGCCGGCGCCGGGGCGCACGTGATCGTCTCGGCGCGGAGCGCGAAGAAGGCGACCGCGACAGTAGCCGAGATCCGCTCCGTTTACCCGGAAGCCTCGCTCGAGACCCTGGAAATGGATCTCGCATCGCAAGCGTCGGTCAAGGCGGCCGCGCACGCGGTGGCCACGAAGCACGAGGCCCTCGACATCCTCGTCAACAACGCTGGCGTGATGGCCCTGCCCGAGGGGCGCACGGAGGACGGCTACGAGACGCAGGTAGGCGTCGACCACCTCGGCCACTGGACGCTGACGGCGCTCCTTCTCCCCTCGCTTCTGGCGGCCAAGGCCGCTCGCGTCGTCACGGTGACGTCGTTCGCACGCTTCCAGGGACGTCCCATCAACCTCGAGGACGCGTACCACGCGGACCACTACGACCCGTGGCGGGCCTACGGCGACGCGAAGCTCGCGAACTACCACTTCGCCCTCGGGCTTCAGGGGGAGTGTGCTCGTCGCGGCGTCGCCGCAACGAGCCTGGCCGCCCACCCCGGCCTATCCCACACGAACCTCCAGGTGGTCACGGACGAGCTGGGCGGGGCGGGCTCGAGCGGAAGCTTCTGGCGCAAGCGGGCCGAGCGCGGCATGCCCCCCGAACGCGGGGCCCTTCCCCAGATCCGAGCCGCGACGGATCCGAACGCGAAGGGCGGCCAGCTCTACGCTCCGCGTTTCGTCGCGTCCGGCGCCGCCGTGCGACGCGCGATCCTGAGCCGTCCCTTCATCTCCGGCGCAATCTCGAAACTGTGGGCATTCTCCGAGCGAGAGACGGGCGTCACGCTCGCTTTCGACGAATAGGCTCGTCCTATGCCGAATCTGCGCCTTGCTCTCGCCCAGGTGAACCCCTGCGTCGGGGACCTCGCCGGGAACGCGCGCATCATCCTCGAGCACTGCCGCGCCGCCCACGGGGAGGGTGCCGACGTCGTCGTCTTCCCGGAGATGGTCGTCACGGGGTATCCCATCGAGGACCTCGCCCTGCGCGAATCCTTCCAGCGCGCCGCCGCGCGCACCGTCGACGAGATCGCCGCGAACCTCGCGGCCGACGGACTCGGCGAGATGAGCGTCATCCTGGGCACGCTCGGCACGAACGACGAGGGCCGTCCCGTCAACCAGGCCGTCGTCATCGAGCGTGGCGAGATCGTCGCGCGCTATACCAAGCATCACCTGCCCAATTACGGCGTCTTCGACGAGCGGCGCATCTTCGCTGCAGGGGACCGGCCGTGCGTCGTCGAAGCCCGCGGACGCAGGATCGGCATCGTCATCTGCGAGGACATCTGGCAGGACGGCGGGCCGGTGTCGAGGATGGACGAGGCCGAGATCGAGGTGCTGGTCGTCCTCAACGGTTCGCCGTTCGAGGAGGGCAAGGGGCACGTGCGGTACGAGCTCGCTGCGAAACGCGCCACCGAGGTCGAGGCTCCCCTCGCGTACGTCAACCTGTGGGGTGGGCAGGACGACCTCGTGTTCGACGGGCAGTCCTTCATCGTCGGCGCCGGCGGGACCCTGCTGGCCTCCGCGCCCGCCTACGCCGACGCGCTGCTCGTCTGGGACGTTCCCGACGGCTTCCAGACTCCCCCGTCGTCGGCCATCTTCCCGCCGCTCAGCGGAGACGCTGAGGTCTACGGCGCCTGCGTTACCGGGCTTCGCGACTACGTGCGCAAGAACGGATTCCACTCCGTGGTGCTCGGCGTATCCGGCGGGATCGACTCCGCACTCGCTGCCACGATCGCGGCCGACGCGCTCGGGGCCGAAAACGTCGTGGGCGTGTCCATGCCCTCGACCTACTCTTCGGAACACTCGCTCTCGGACGCCGAGGACCTGGCGAAGAACCTCGGCGCGGACTATCGCGTGCAACCCATCGCGTCGATCGTGGAGGCGTTCCAGTCGCAACTGGCACTCGAGGGTGTTGCGGAAGAGAACCTTCAGGCCCGCGTCCGCGGCGTCATCCTCATGGCCATCTCCAACCGCGAGGGGCACATGGTGATCGCCCCGGGCAACAAGTCCGAGCTCGCCACGGGCTACGCGACCATCTACGACGCGGGGAGCATCGGCGGCTTCGCGCCGCTCAAGGACCTCGACAAGACACGGGTGTGGGACCTGGCGCGATGGCGCAACGCCGAGGCGGCCGCGCGGGGCGAGACGCCGCCGATCCCCGTCAACTCCATCGAGAAACCGCCGAGCGCCGAGCTCCGCCCCGGCCAGACGGACCAGGACTCGCTCCCGCCGTACGACCTCCTGGACGAGGTCCTCGACGCCTACGTCGAGCACGCCGAGGGCCGCGCGGAACTGCTCGCCCGCGGCTTCGACGCGGATGTTGTCGACACGGTGCTCGGCCTCGTGGACCGCGCCGAATGGAAGCGCCGCCAGTACCCACTAGGCCCCAAGGTGACGGCGCTCGCGTTCGGTCGCGACCGGCGTCTTCCCATCACCAGCAGGTGGCGTGAGAAAGTGGAGCCATGACGGAACGCAAGAAGATCCGCATCCACCACTTCAAAGAGATGAAGGCTGCGGGCGAGAAGATCACCATGCTCACCGCATACGACTTCGCGACGGCGAAGATCCTCGACTCCGCTGGCGTGGACGTGCTGCTCGTGGGCGATTCCGTCGGGGATAACATCCTGGGCCACCCGAACACGTCCGCCGTCACGATGGACGAGATGATCCCGCTCGTCCGCGCGGTTGCGCGCGGGACGACGCGCGCGTTCGTCGTCGCCGACCTTCCCTTCGGGGCGTACGAGCAGGGCCCCGAGCAGGCCGTAGCTTCCGCCGTGCGCATGATCAAGGAGACGGGTGCGCACGCCGTGAAGTTCGAGGGTGGGCTCCGCGTCGCGGCACAGGCGAAGGCCGTCGTCGACGCCGGCATCCCGTTCGTCGGGCACCTGGGGTTCACGCCGCAGTCGGAAAACCTCATCGGCGGGCGGCGCGTCCAGGGCCGAGGCGACGGGGCGTACGACGCACTCCTCGCGGATGCGAAAGCCCTCCAGGACGCCGGCGCGTGTCTCATCGTGCTGGAGATGGTCGTGGAGCCCGTCGCGACCAAGCTGACGAAGGCGCTCTCCGTCCCGACGATCGGCATCGGCGCTGGCCCACACACGGACGGGCAGGTCCTGGTGTGGCTCGACATCGCAGGCATGGGCGACTGGAGCCCGTCGTTCGCGAAGCGCTACGCGGAGATCGGCGCGGCGCTCAAGGATGCGGCGGCAGCGTACGTCGCGGACGTGAAGGCCTCCACCTTCCCCGACGAGGGACACTCCTTCACGACGTGAACGCAACGCACACGGATCGCGCCGACCGGACGCCCGCCCACGGCACCCTGCGTCGCGGACGCCGTTTCCGCACCATCGCGGTGCTTGCCGTCGCGGCAGGCGTGGCGTATTGCTCGTGGCCGCTGGGCTATCTGCTCAATCCGGCCGTCAGCCGTCGCGGACTCGCGAGCGAACTCGAGGCGCTGCACCAGCCGTACAACTGGCTGTTCATCACGCTCGATGTGCTGGCCGGCACGCTCGTCATCGCGGTAGCGGGGCTCCTATGGCGCAGGGCCGACGGGCGCTGGCGCGCGATCGTCCTGGCGAACTTCGCGCTATTCGGCCTGCTGACGGCGGTCGACGCTCTCGTGCCGATGAGTTGCGTGCCCTCGCTCACGACCTGCCCGAGCCTAAGTCACCAGCCGTTGCTCATCGTGCACGGCATCGCGAGCATCGGCGCATCCATAGGGCTGTTCGTCAGCGCGGTGGTGGTCTGGTGGCAGAAGCGCCGCCAGAGGGGCGCCGCGATCATGAGCGTGCTCATGGCCGGCTGGACGCTGTTCGGCGTTTTCTCTTTGCTCTTCTTCTTCGTCCCCGGCCCCGGTTACCTCTCTCAGCACTACTACATCACGCTGTGTAGCGCGTGGGTGATCATCCTCCCCTTCATGCTCACGCCGCGCGACTAGTGCCCGAAGCGGAACGGCAGCGGCTCGTTGCCCGGCTTCCACTTGAGGCTGCATCCCGCGCTCGCCGCGTGGGGCTCCGGTACGCGCTTGCCGGCAAGAACGAGGTCCGCGGCCATGCGCAGATCCTCGCCCGTCGGCTCGAGTCCGTTCGCCGGGCGAGAGTCGTCGAACTGGCCGCGATACGCGAGCTTGCGTTCCTTGTCGTAGAGAAAGAAGTCGGGGGTGCACGCAGCCTTGAAGGCACGCGCAACATCCTGTGACTCGTCGTACAAGTACGAGAACGGGAATCCCACCCTGCGAACCTGCTCGACCATGAACTCCGGGGCGTCGTCGGGATACGCGTCGACGTCGTTGCAGGAGATGCCCACCACCGCCAGCCCCTTCGCCTCGTACTCGCGCGCAAACACGGCAAACTCCCGTTCCATGTTCTTCACGTACGGGCAGTGCACGCACAGGAAGGCGACGAGGAGCGCGGGAGAACCCGCGAAGTTCGCCAGCGAGACGTCGCCGGATCCGTCCGCGCGGGGCAGGGTGAAGTCGGGGGCCGGGGTCCCGAGGGGCACCATCGAGGAATACATCGCCATGGTTCTATCTTTACCGCACCGGCGACGGATGTCTTGCTAGACGGCGTCCGGGTGCTCGTCCTCGCTATCCCATTCGAGGTCGTCGTCGTCCCAGTCGGCGGTCCTGGCCTCGGCGATCTCCAGCGCCTTCTCCGCCTCGTCGAGCGTCTCGTACGGGCCCATGAGGTGTTCCCACGCGCTCTGACGCCCGCGCTCGACCATCCGGGTACGAATATTGAAGTAGTAGTCGCCGCCAGGTTCCGTTTTGGTTCCCATCCGTACCGCCTCCACTCCTAGACTGCCTGTATGAGTCCGGTTCGAGCGTCGATATCCAAGGGAGACGTCTCGCCGATCCGTGCCGTCCCTCCAAGCATCCCCCGCCCCGACTACGTGGGCAAGCGTCGCGCGGCGCAGTGGAGGGGCGGTGACGTTCACAGTCCGGAGACCATCGAGAAGATCCGGGTAGCTGGACGCATCGCGGCACAGGCCCTCGCCGAGGTATGCGCCGCCGTCGTGCCCGGCGTGACGACCGACGAGCTGGATCGGATCGGCCACGAATTCATGCTGGATCACGGGGCGTACCCGTCGACGCTGGGATATCCGGGCTCCGCCGGTCGCCCCGCGTTTCCCAAGTCGCTTTGCACCTCGCTCAACGAGGTCATCTGTCACGGGATCCCCGACTCGACCGTCGTCCAGGAGGGCGACATCGTCAAGGTGGACATCACGGCGTTCAAGGACGGCGTGCACGGCGACAACTGCGCGAGCGCGATCGCGGGCGAGGGCTCCCCCGAGGCCCGCGCCCTGGTCGACGCGACGCGCGAGGCACGCGATCGCGGGATCAAGGCCGTCAAGCCGGGGCGCGAGGTCAACGTCATCGGCCGCGTCATCGAGGCGTACGCGACGCGACACGGATACGAATCGGTCCGCAATTACACGGGCCACGGCGTGGGTCCCGCCTTCCACTCGGGGCTCATCATCCCCCACTACGATTCCGCGCCCATGCACTCCGACGTGATCCGGCCCGGCATGGTGTTCACCATCGAACCGATGCTCGTCGCCGGCAGCGAGTTGAACTACGAGTGGGACGACGGATGGACGGTCGCGACGGACGACGGATCGTGGTGCGCCCAGTTTGAGAGCACGCTCGTAGTGACGGACGACGGCGCGGAGGTGCTGACGGTTCCATGAGTCATCACGCCTTCGGAGTGGACATCGGAGGGTCCGGGATCAAGGGGGCACCCGTCGACCTCCGCACGGGGGAGTTGACGCACGACCGCTTCCGCATCGAGACGCCCCAGCCCGCCACGCCGGCCGCCGTCGGCGATACCGTCGCCGAGGTCATCTCCCATTTCAAGGTCAAGCCCCACACCCCCATCGGCGTGACGTTTCCCGGCGTCGTCCAGCAGGGCGTGGTGCGCACCGCCGCGAATCTCGACCCCACGTGGATCGGAGTCAACCTCGGCGACGAGATCCACGCGCGTGCCCGGCACGACGTGCGGGTGATGAACGACGCCGACGCTGCGGGATACGCCGAGTATCGGTACGGCGCAGCGGAGGGCAAGGACGGGCTCGTTCTGCTGGTGACGCTCGGCACGGGGATCGGCACGGCGCTGATCGCCGACGGCAGGCTCGTCCCGAACACGGAGCTCGGACACGTCACCATCGATGGGCACGACGCCGAGGAATTCGCCGCCGAGTCGGCGCGCGAGCGCCACGACCTTGATTGGGCGGCGTGGGCCGCGCACGTGAATCGGTACCTCCAGGAGATGGAACGCCTCCTGTGGCCGGACCTCATCATCATCGGTGGCGGGGTGTCGAAGGACCACGAGGAGTTCATGCCGTTGCTCGACCTCCGTGCGCCCGTGGTGCCCGCCGCGCTCCGCAACGAAGCCGGGATCGTCGGCGCCGCCGCGCAGGCCGCCGAGGCGGCACGAATCGCCAAGCAGCACGCCGCATCGCGCGAATAGCGACCGCGTTGCGCCGAAACGCGTCGAAAACGTTAGCGAAAACGATACCCGTCCCTCTAGCATCGTTGTGGGGAGCAGCCGCCGAGAGGGGCCCGAGGTGCTGACCAGCGAGATCGTCGTACAAAGCCCGCCGTACTTCGTCTGGGCGTACTTCACGCGCCCCCTCAACTGGAGCGCGTGGGCGAAGTCCGATCTACTGACGGCGCACTGGAAGGTCGGCGGACGGCTGAACTTCGAGAAGAACGTGATGGCGACGATCGACGCCATCGCGGAGGGCAAGAACGTCACGTTCGGCGACTCGTGGTCCGAGGAGACCTGGGAGTTCACCGCCACGCCGGAGGGGCACACCCTCGTCCGCGTCACCGAGCGGCCCCGCGCCATCAAGTACTCCGACGGCGGCGCGGGAGCGCTCGCGAAGACGCGCGCCGAACTCGCGCGGTTCAAGGCAGCCATCGAGAAGAAGGACGACGAGCCTACGGCCGCGCCAGCGACCGACGATGCGGACGACTCGCGCGTCGCCACCCCCTAGGCCGGCTGGTCCGGGCTCCCGTCGAAGTAATAGCGGAAGAGCCCCATCTGATCGACGCGATTCGCGTAGCCGATGTAGTACGTCGCCGTGGCGCTGAAGTCGTCATGACACGGCGACCCGTACGGCCCGAGGCGGGTGCGTACCTGCCACGTGTCAGTCGCGAGATCGTGTATCAGCAATCGCGCGGGCCAGTTGGCGACGGGCTGACCCTCGGCGAACGTGTAGCCCTCGTAGATCGCCAGGTTGACGTTCGTAGCGACGCCGACGCAGTAGGGAGCGTATTCGTACCCTCCTCCGAGGTTCGGGTTAATCGCGCTGGCCGTAATCGCGCCGCCGGGGGCGCGGAAGAAGACCCCGTTGATGGGCCCGCCGAATCCCCCGCCTTCCCACATCATGCGCCCGTCCGAGAGCGTCGCGAGGTAGTCGACGAACCATCCGTTCTGGTTATCCGTCGCGGAGACGTTGGTGAACCCGTCGTGCGCCCAGGTCGTGTCGATGGTGTCCGTTGCGAGGGTGTACTGAACGGTCTGGAACTCCTCGTAGCCGTAGTAGATGACCCAGGCAACCCCCTCGTCGGGCGCCGTCACCGCAATTTGCGCGTTGACGTCGTTCGGCAGAACGTGCACGCGGAATCGCTCGCCCGTCGGAGCCACGACGTACAGGGCCTGGTAGAGGAACGGATCTCCCGATCCGTAATCCGTATAGGAGGGGTTGTCTTTCCCCCACGTCTCGAAGTCCCAGGTGGCGTCGACGTAGGACGCTATCCACCCCGCCCACGCGCGCGCTGGGGGCTCGCCCGGCTGGGGATCCGCGACCATCGCCGGCAGATCCGCCGGATCGACGTCGGCCCATGTTGCCGGGACGCCCGCCGTCTCGGATGCGCTCGGTCCCGACGATGGCTCGGCCGAACTCGTTGAGGACGCCGTCGGCGACGAGGATGCCGTCGGGTCTCCCCCGCCGCTCGTCGCGGCGTAGACGGCGTATCCGATCACCAGAAGCAGTGCTACCGCTACGGCGATGAACGCGATCTGAATACTTGTTAGTCCGCCGTCACGGCGGGCTTCGTGAACGTTCATGCCCATCCCCCTTGCGAAAATCTCCCGCTCAAGTGAAGCAGGTTCGCCCCTCAGCCGCACGCGTTTGTGGAAGGACGCGACTAGCCGATCCCGCCCACCCGAGTCCCCGGCGCGTAGGTGCCGTGAGCGACGGCCGACCAGAATGCGTCGCTCGCGTCCGGGTCGAGCAGGACGGTGGAGCCGACCCCGTCGACACGGTGATCGATGCTAGAGATCGGGGGCGTACCCGTGACGGCCTCGGCGCCGCGGGCGTGGTTGAAGACCTGGGCTGCGCGAGCGAGGTCAAGCACCCCGGTCCCGGTGTCGACGCGGATGGAGTCAAGGCCGGCCCCCGCGACGCCGAACAGGCGCCGAGGATTGGCCAGCGTCGACCGACTCAGCGCCTTCTCCACCACGGCGGAGACGACCTGCTGCTGACGCTCCGTGCGCCCGATGTCACCGAGCGGGTCGCTGTAGCGCATGCGCGAGAAGGCGAGCGCGGTCGCGCCCGACGCCGTGTGGCAGCCGGCCGTCCACACGAGCTGGCTGCGCGCGTCGTTGACGTCCCTGTCGTAGCACAGCTCTACCCCTCCGAGGGCGTTCACCACGTCCCGCACCCCCGCGAAGCCCACCTCAAGGTAGTGATCGACCGTAAGGCCGGTGAGGGCTTCGACCGTCTGTACAAGGAGCTGCGGGCCACCGAACGCGAACGCCGCGTTGATCTTGTTCTTGCCGTGCCCCGGGATATCCACGTAGGAGTCGCGGGGAATGCTGATGAGCGCGGGAGGCCCGGTCACGGGCTGATGGAGAATCATGATGGTGTCCGTGCGCGCCCCCTTCGTGCCGTCGTCGATCCAGCCCTCGCGCGAGTCCGAGCCGACGATGAGGTAGGTCTCGCCCGGGGTGTTCGTTGCCCCGCTCAGCGCGTCGACGCGGGTGATGTGGGAGTCGGCCCAATGCCAGCTGGCGCCGACGAAGATGAGAAGCGCCGCGCACAGGACGAGGCAGCGTGTTGCGGATGCGGTGCCGCTTGCGACGCGGCGGCCGTTTGCTTGCCGCGGGCTTGCGCGGAGGAGCCGTGCGGGTGGCCGACGGGCGCGCGGGGGCAGGGCGCGCGGACGACGGCGCGCGGGGGTCGGCTGCCTGGCGGACGTTGGACGTTCGGCGCGCGGACGGCTTACGCCCGTCCCGGCGGTGGGGACGCTCCGGTTCCTCGGGGACGAGCCGGGCGGGATTGAGGGAGGCATGGCGCGCCGACGCTCGTTCTCGTCGCCCCGATCACGCCCGTCAGCTACTACTCACCTCGCGAGGATAGCCCCGCATTACGGCGCCCGGGCTGGCGTGCCGCGAGGGAGCGAGAGTCGATCGCCGCGTCACCACCAATCGCGGGCACGGTAGTCTCGTGGCACCTCACCTCTGGAGAGGGCGATCGCGTGCGCGCACCCGCCGACGACGTCGTTCCCGACACCGTCCCAGCATCGAAGAATTGGCTGGAATCACCTCGCTCGTGTTGGCGCTCGCCAACATCCCGTTGTTTGCGATTGATTTCGACCGCCTCGGGATAATCTGGCTGGCCCCCGTGTTCGTCGTTCTCCTGTCGCTCGGCGCCGTTCTCTTGGGGCGCCGCGGACTCCGCGCGAACACCAGCGGCGAAGCGTCGCACCGACTACCAGCCGTCTTCGGGGTGATTCTGGGCTGGGTGGGGGTCGGGTTCGCCGCCCTTGCCGTCGTCGTCCTGGTGGTACTGCTGGTCGTGATGGTCGGCGCCGGAGCCTGAACCGCGCGGCGACCTAGACCGGGGCCATCGCGGCGGGCTGAGCGACCGCGCTCTTGCGCAGCGCCCGCCTGTCCGCACGGAACGTTCGCTTGCCGTTGAGCAGCCAACCGAGCGGCGTGTATGGGGAATCGTCCTCACGTTCGCGGGCGGGGCCGGATTCTTGGTGATCGGGACGGCCGTCCTCCCTGTCGCTTTGCTCGCGTTCTACGTTTTCACGTTAACCCTCACGACATGTGGCCGGCGGCTCTTAGTCGTGGCCGCGAAGCCGCGCTCTACCGTGGCGGGTTGTAGCGAACGGGCACCGTGAGGCCGTCGACCACGAACGTTCCGGCATCTTCGGACATCCTCGTCCGTCACACGGTGCGAATCGACAACCAGGCCAGTCTCCTCGTCGATCACCGCGTACGTGAGGTCGACGCTCGTCTCTGTGCCGTCTTCGTACACGCCGTGACCCTGAGTAGATCGTCACCACAATCCGCCCCGTTGCCACCTCGCGTTGCGCGGTGATGGAGAGCACCTCGGCGTCTGAGAGCCGGGCTGGAGGCCGGCCTTCGCTTGCGCCATCGACGTGACGAGCTCTTGCGCAGAGTCGCCATACGCGGCGTCGACAGCCGCCTGGCTGGAATGGACTCCAGACCGGAGGCTCCGTGGTCGAGTCACACCCTGCTGCCTGCCGCTAGGGCAAGCGCCGTTACAGCGACGATCAGCTTCGCTCGATGAGTGGACACTCGTTCTCCTCGGATCGAGGGGCACCGTCGCCCGACGTATTCAACGTGCCGCGCGCGTGTTGGTTCCCTCGCGCGGCCGGGCGGATGAGTCGGCCGATACGCCGGGTTCTGTCCTCACCGAAGTGAGGGGCGGCCATCCATCTACGACGCACGTTGCCGTACGCCTCTAGCGGCCTACCCGGATGCTCGGGCGGGCAGCCCTCAAACGCATCCTGTCTGACCTTGCTCCGGGTGGGGTTTACCGTGACCGCCGATGTCACCACCGACGCGGTGAGCTCTTACCTCACCTTTTCACCCTTACCTCCCTGCGTTCCGAAGAACGTTTGGAGGCGGTTATTTTCTGTGGCACTGTCCCGTGGGTCGCCCCAGGTGGTCGTTAGCCACCACCCTGCCCTGCGGAGCCCGGACGTTCCTCGGCGCCGGTTACCCGACGACGCGGCCGCCTGGCCGACTCATCCGCATGCCAGGGTACGCGCCCGCGGCGCCACGATCCATAGGAACGCGAATGCGCCCTACAGGAACCGCGTCAACGCCCCCGTCTCGAGGTCGTAAATGTACTGACGCATCGGCCCGTCGTCCCCGTCGCCGCCGAGGTTGGTGGCGTAGGTATAGAACACGAGGTAGCGGCCTCCGTAGACCGCGTCGGGGTACGAATCGCCGTTGCCCTGCACGCCGCCGGGGCCGACGCTCAGACGGGTTATCGCGCCGGTGGCGAGATCCGCGTAGAACACGTCGTAGGCGTCGTTCGTGTCCCCGGCGACGAGGTCGCTCGCCTGAGAGCCGAAGACCACCCCCGTCCCGCCCATCGCGATGAGCGGCGTCATGGAGTCGCCGTTCCCGGGGAGCCCGGCGGGATTCCTGCTGATGAGCCGCGTCTCGCCCGACGCGCGGTCCCTGACGAACACGTCGAACACCGTGTTGGCGTCGTCGGGCGCGAGGTTGGACGCCTCGGACTCGAACGCAACCAGTTGCCCGGAAAGCGAGATCGACGGATTGCCGGAGAAGAAGTCGCCGGGCGTCCCGTCCGTCGCGACGCTGATCTGCTCGCTCACGCCCGTGGTGGTGTCGATGACGAAGACGTCGCCGTAGAAGTTGTCGTCGCCGTACTCGCCCTGCGTGCTCGACGCGTAGGCGATGTATCGGCCGCCTGCGGACACCGCGGGATTCGACGTATATGGCGACCCCGCCGCCGCGCTCGCGGCCACGAGCGACAACTGGCCCGTCGGCACGTCGTAGCGATAGACCTGAGGAACGCTCACCACGCCCGGGACGAGGTTCGTCGCGAACGAGGTGAACACGATGGTGGTGCCGTCCGCCGATATGCGTGGCTCGAAGGAACTCTCGTTGCCCTGGCTCGCTCCCTCGCTCACGCGGAGCACCGAACCCGCGCTCACCTGGGACAGGAACACGTCAAGGAATCCGTTCGTGTCCCCCGCGACGATATCCGTCGCGCCCGAATCGAAGACGACCGAGACGTCCGTCCCAGGCCACGTCGCCGTCCATCGCGACGTTGTATCCCTGGACGCCCAGCACGGATTCGTCCACTCGTTGCGCGGACATGGTGTCGACGTTCACGAGGTAGAGCCACGACGGCCCGGTCTTGATGAGGACGGCCGGGCGCGGGGTCGGCAGGAGCAGCGCGGCCGAGTCCAGGGCGAATACGTCCATGAACGGGGACGACGGCGACGGCGAAGCCGACGGCGTGGGCGCCGGTGCGGCGGTGGTGGCGGTGGTGGCGGTGGCGTCAGGGGACGTCGATGCGTCCGCGCCGGGAGCGCATCCGCTCAGAAGAAGTACGACGAAGGCCTTCGACGCAAGACCCATCACGGGGCATGACGCCCCCCTCTCTCGCCACCGACCACGCTACTCGCGTTGACGTTGCGGCGGAGGGATGTTCAGGACGTCGTGCCGCCCGCATCGCGCGTAGGAAGCGCGAGCTCGATCCCCCGACTCTTGAGCGTGCGTTCATCTGCTCGACGAAATCGACGGCCTTGGTGCCGAAGAGCGGAATACGCGGGATGCTGCCCTCTCCGACGAGGGTGATCCGAGGCTCGCTCGCCGTGGGCGAGCCGACGGACAGGTGCTCCTTGACGGCGATGGAGCGCCCGACCGCGTACTCCTGGGGACGACGGAGCCAACTCTCCTGAATCGACTTCGGACGCTCCAGCGCCCCTGTGCCCCGCAGCACGAGCAACACGCGCTTGTTGCGCGCGACGTTCGCGAACGCGAGCACCCACAGCAGGAGCGCAAGCATGCCGATGGCGGCGACGACGACGCGCACGGGAAGCCATTGGAATGAATCCCGATCCACGGAGTGCCCGGCACCCCGGAGAGGACGAGTGCGAGGACGCCGATGCTTGCGCGCCGCACCACCCGAGTCGCGACCGACCTCCACGGCTCGCGCCACAGAACCTCGTCACCTCGCCACACCGTCGACATGTGCCCTCCTTCGCTCGGAACCTAGCCCACCGGATCGCCGAGGCACAACAGGTGCCGCTCGGCGACGACGCCCTCGGTCGTAATCCGCAGCTCAAGGATGCTGATCGACGCGGGCTGCGGCCAGATCGAGCCCCACGCCGTCGGATCCATCTTCATGGAGATGCCGATCGCCGACTTGATCGCCACCGCGTGCGACGCCAGGGCGTACGCCCGGGGCTCGTCGTCCCCCGCAGCGCAGCGCGCGGCATGCTCGGCTGCGAGCTCCCGTATGAGGGCGTCGAGACGCGCGCCGACGTCGGGCAGCGACTCCCCCTCCGGCGCCGCGATCTCGCCGAAGCGCCACCGGTGGATCGCGTCGCCGAACTGCTCGGCGATGTCGTGCCCCGTCAGCCCCTCCCACGACCCGAAATCGATCTCCTTGAGACGCGCGTCCGTCTCGACCGGAAGGCCGAGCCTGCGCCCGAGCGCCGCTCCCGTGTCCTGGGTTCGCGTCATGGGCGACGCGAGAATGCGGCTGATGCGCGGGACGCGTTCCCACGTCTCGCGGCCCATCCGGTACACCTTGTCCGCCGCCTTTGCCGCCTGGATTTTCCCCTGGGCATTGAGTGGAGGTCCGGGCTTCGACGAGCCGGACAGCACGTGCGTGACCGTCATGTCCGTCACGCCGTGGCGCACGAAGACCAGCGTCAGGGGGCTGACGAGGTTCGCGCCCCTGATCGCGAAAAGTGGCGCGCCGCGCGACGCCGCGGTCTCCCGGGGGGTGTCGTCTCCCCCGAGGTCCGTCGTGTCGGGTTCGCCGACGGACGCGGACTCAGAAGAGGCCAAGATCGTCCTCCTCGTCGTGGCCGTCGGCGTCATGACCGCGCCGAATCGACAGGGACTCCGAGTCCATCGCCTCGTTCGCGAGCGAGTCGGCGTCCGCGTTGTCGCGGCGCGGCTGCCACGTGTACGAGACGCGGGTGCCGCCCGTCACGGACCGCGCGATCGCGGCGAGCGTACGCATGTCGGGGTGCTTGATCTTCCAGCGACCGGACATCTGCTCGACGATCAGCTTCGAATCGAGCCGCACGTCGAGGGCGGCCGTCGCATCGATCCCTCGCGCCGCGCGAAGGCCAGCGATCAGCCCGCGATACTCGGCGACGTTGTTCGTGGCCAGGCCGAGGAAGCCCGCGCGCTCGGCGAGGATCTCGCCCGTGTCTCCGTCGCGAACGAGCGCGCCGTAACCGGCGGGACCGGGGTTTCCACGCGACCCGCCGTCGGCCTCGACAATCAGCGTCCGCATCGTCAGGCGCCCCGCACCAGGATCCGTCCGCACTCCTCGCACCGGAACACCTCGTCCGCCGAGGCGGCGTGCATGGCAGCGAGATCCCCCGCGTTCACGTTCATGTGGCAGCCCTGGCATTGCGAGCCCGTGAGGGCCGCGGCCCCGACGCCGCCGTGCGACTCGCGTAGCTTCTCGTAGACCGCGATCAGCGAGGCATCGATGCCCTCGACGGCGGCTGCTCGTTCGGCCTTCAGGGCCCCAATCTCCTCGTCGTGCGTGGCAAACGCTGCGTCGCGATCGGCCGACGCCGCGGCGAGATCGGCGTCGACCTTGTCCGCGCGCGCCTTAGCCTCCGCGAGCGCCGCCTCCGCGGTTTCCAGCCTTTCCATCGCCTCAAGTTCGACGTCCTCGAGGTCCGCCTGACGTTTGGCGAGCGTCGCGACCTCGCTCTGGAGCGCCTGAAGGTCCTTCGCGCTACCCTGGCCGGAGTCCAGGCGCGCCTGGTCGCGATCCGCCCGTGCGCGAACCGATTGCACGTCGTCCTCGGCCTTCGTGACGTCGCGTCGAACGTCGGACACCTCGGTCGACAGCTCGGTGATGCGCGCGCGGAGCTGCTCGCGCTCCGCCTCAAGCTGGGCGATCAGCGCGAGCGAGGGGTGAGCGTCGCGACGGTGCAGGGACTGCTGCATGCGAGTGTCGAGATCCTGAACGGTGAGAAGCCGAACCTGATCGGCGGCGGGAGCGGTGGGCACGGATCCTCCTAGGCGCCAGGGCCAAAGACGCCGAAGCGTCCCGTCCATGGGTCGGTGTTCAGGGTGCTGACCATCGTGTCGACGTCCGCGTCCTTCTTCAGCCGCTTGGCGGCCGCGGCCAGCCAGAGCCACTCGGACGCGAAGTGGCTGACGTCCACGAGCGCGGGGCGTCCGTCCGTGAGAAGCGCGAGTTCGCGAGCCTCGGATGCGGGGTGGTGGCGAAGATCCGCTGTGACGTACGCGTCGACGTCGGCGGCGCGCGCCGTGTCGAGGAACGATCCCCCTGAGCCCCCCAGCACCGCGACCGAGCGAACGAGCGCGTCGAGGTCTCCCGCCACACGCACTCCGGGCGCGGTGGCCGGTAGGGCGTCGGCGACCGCCGTCGCGAACTCCCGGAGCGTCGCCGGCTTGCCGAGAACGCCGACGCGCCCCGTGCCAAGCGCGGGATCCTCCGCGTCCGGAACGAGCGGACGAAGCTGAGTGATGCCGATCGCCTCGGCGAGGGCGTCGGCCACCCCGGGCCGCGCGGCGTCCGCGTTGGTGTGCGCGGAGTACAGCGCGCATCCGGCGAGGATGAGGCGGTGGACAACGGCGCCCTTCGCCGTGTCCGCGGCCACGGTCGTCACGCCGCGGAGCATCAGCGGGTGGTGGGTGACCAGCATGGTGGCGGACCAGTCGACGGCCTCGTTCACGACGGCCATCACCGGATCGACGGCGAACATCACACGTTCGACGGGTGCGGTGGGATCGCCAACGGACAGTCCAGGGGCATCCCACTCTTCGGCGAGCCTGGGCGGGAAATACCCGTCGAGGATCGCGACGATTTCTCCCACGGTGGTCATGGCGTCCAACCTACCGTTGCGTGCCCCGCTCGCGTTCCAGTAGCCGGTCGATCTTGTCCTCGAGGCTCGCGATGCGCTCGTGGAGCGCGGGTTCGCCCGACTCCCCGTGCTGCGTCGCGTCGTCGGACGTCGCCTCGTCCTTCTTGGTGCCGGTGAGCCGGACGAACCACGCAGCTACCGACGCCGTGACGACACCGAGAAGCGCGATGCCGACGATCATGAGGCCCGTCGCGATGATCCTCCCCGCGACGGTGACCGGAGTGATGTCGCCGTACCCGACCGTCGTCACCGTCACGACCGCCCACCACAGCGCGTCGCCGAAGGACACGATCTTCGCGCCGACGGCATCCGCCTCGACGTTGAAGACCGAGACGGCCCCCACCCACACGAGTAGGGCGGCCGACGCGAGGACGGCCTGGCTTGTCTGAAGCACGCCACGCGAGGTGACGAGCCGCGTGCCCTGCGTAAAGATCGTCAGGATCTTGAGCGGGCGCAGCATCGGGAAGATGACGGCAAAGACGTCGAGCGGATGCTTAAGCACGAAGCGCCACGAACTCTTCGCGATCACGATCCGTATGCCGAGATCGATGGCGAACACGACCCATATCACCGCGTTCGTCCAGAAGAGGGTTCGACCGAGCACCAGGGGCATACCGACGTCAATCGACGTCAGCGACCAGATGATGAGGAAGAGTCCGGCGAGGAGGAGCATGAGGCCGTCGAATCGCTTGGCGTAGGCGTCGTACTTCTCGCCGCTCGCTAATTGCCGCACATCCATAGGCGAACCTCCCGATCGTGGGCCCGACCGGACTCGAACCGATGACACCTGCGGTGTAAACGCAGTGCTCTAACCAACTGAGCTACGGGCCCGCCCCTATTGTTCCCCATCAGCGGTGGGTAGGTCTTCCCCGCGCGCTCCTGGCGAATGCCCCCCATAATGACGCCATGACTCTTCGTAGCTTCGCGCGCGTCTCAGCCGCGATGGCGGCATGCGCCGTTCTCGCCGGGTGCGCGTTTCCCACTCTGACCATCACCGACGCCCCGCCGCCGGTTGTCGTGACGGTCACGGAGGCCCCGCCGCCCGTCGTCGCGCACGAGACGCCGGAGCAGCCAGCCGCAGCCAGCATCCCGCGCGGGACCTACACGGACGCGGAGCTCGCCTACTTCTCCGATATCGCGCTGGGCGCGGAGTACGGCGACAACGGCTCGTACGTGCGCAAGTGGACGCGCGACGTCCATATCGCCATACACGGCAGTCCGACCAGCGCTGACAGGGCGGCGCTGAACACGGTCATCGCGGATCTCAACGCGCTCATCGATACCATCGACATCGACGTTGTGACCTCTGGGCAGAACGTCGACCTGTACTTTCTGCCCGAGCCCGAGTTCTCGTCCGTCGAGCCCGAGTACGTTCCCGAGAACTGGGGCTACTTCACGACATGGTGGGACACCCCGGGAGATATCAACTACGCCCGCGTTCTTATCGATACGAAGTACACGTCCCAGACGGAGCGCAGCCACCTGCTCCGCGAAGAAGTGACCCAGATGCTCGGCCTGATGAACGATACGTACGAGTACCCGACAAGCATGTTCTACCAGGACTGGACGACGACCCAAACGTTCGCCTCGATCGACAAGGCGCTCATCCGGATGCTCTACGAACCGGAGCTCACCCCGGGAATGGACGGCGCGGCCGCCCTCGCGGCGCTACGCGGCGACTAGCGGCCGCGGGGAGGGGCTGCGCTACAGCGACGCGATAGCGCCGACGTAGTCGCGCACGTCGCGCACGTGCTCAGCATCGTTGACGACCGACCACCGCACGATGCCGTCGGTGTCGACCAAGAAGCTCGCCCGCACGGCGCGCCCCTTCGGCTCCTCGAAGACTCCGTACGCACGGCACACCTCGCCGTGCGGCCAGAAGTCCGAGAGCACGTCGCGCTCGTACCCTGTCGAATCCGTCCACGCGCGGTTCGTGAACACCGAGTCACACGAGATGGTGAGGACGCGAACGGTCTCGTCCTCGCCGAGCTCTCCCGAGTCCCGTAGATCGATGATCTCGCTCGTGCACAGCTCCGAGAACGCGAACGGGATGAACACGACGAGGACGGGGGTCTCCCTCAATTCGGAGAGCGTGACGGGCGTCCCGTGCTGGTTGACCAGCGTGAAGTCCGGAGCCTGCTCCCCGACGAGCGCGCTCACCGGTGACGGCCCTTCTCGACCAGTTGCGTCGCGGTCCACGATGGGGCCGCGACGAAGGTCGAGGTCGCGTGCAGGCCAGCTAGCGAGGCACCCTCCTCGACGTCCCGAGGCTCGACGTGCCGAGGCATGCCAGCCTTCGGCGTGAGGAGCCAGACCACTCCCTTGTCATCGAGGAGCGTCTGAACGTCCATGAGGAGGTCGGCGAGGTCGTCGTCGCCCTCCCGGAACCATACGAGGGCGGCGTCCGTCACGTCGCCGTAGTCCTCGTCGACCAGATCCTGACCCGTGACGGCAACAAGCGCCGCCCGGAGGCTCTCGTCGGCGTCGTCGTCCCGGAAGAACTCCTGGACGACCATTCCCTTCGTCAATCCGAACCGCGCAACAATCGCGGGGTCCACGGCCTTCGCTGCCGACTCTCGCGCCACGGCGGAACAGTCCCCTTCCAAACGTTGGTCGCGGGCGTACGTCGCCCGTTCGAGACCACCCTACGGGCACGCCGACGGGACCCGCAACGATCCGGGTCCCAAGTCGTCAACGTGACATTCGCGCGGGAACTGACGACAATAGGGGCGGTCGGCGGGACACCCCCGCCCACGATCGTGGACGCCCACCCCCGCGCGTCCCGGGAGGACAGCACTCGTGACGACGCAAGACGAGACCGACAAGGACCCGGAAGAGACCGCGGAGTGGATCGAATCCCTCAATGGGATGATCCACGCGGACGGCCCCACACGCGCCGAATACATCCTTCGCCAGATGGTGGAGCACGCCGCGAACGAGCAACTCAGCCTTCCGTTGAGCCTCAACACTCCCTACGTCAACACGATCTCCTACGACGACGAACCCGATTTCCCCGGAGACGAAGAGGTCGAACGTCGCTACCGCGGATGGATTCGCTGGAACGCAGCTGTCATGGTGACCCGCGCGCAGGCGGGCGGCAAGGGCGTCGGCGGCCACATCTCCTCCTACGCCTCCGTCGCGACCCTCTACGAGGTCGGTCTCAACCACTTCTTCCGCGGCAAGGATCACCCCGGCGGCGGAGACCACGTGTACTTCCAAGGCCACGCGGCGCCAGGCGTGTACGCACGCGGGTACGTCGAGGGCCGGTTCACCGAGGACGACCTCGACTCGTTCCGCCAGGAGAAGTCCGGCCCCGGCCGCGGGCTGTCGTCCTACCCGCATCCCCGGCTCATGCCCGAGCTGTGGGAATTCCCTACGGTTTCGATGGGCCTCGGCCCCGCGTCCGCCATCTACCAGGCGTGGACGGATCGCTACCTCCACCTGCGCGGCCTCAAGGACACCTCGGAGCAGCACACGTGGGCGTTCCTCGGCGACGGCGAGATGGACGAGCCGGAGAGCCGCGGGATGCTTCAGCTCGCCGCAAACCAGCGCCTCGACAACCTGACGTTCGTCATCAACTGCAACCTCCAGCGCCTCGACGGTCCGGTACGCGGAAACGGCAAGATCATCCAGGAGCTCGAGGCGTACTTCCGCGGCGCGGGCTGGAACGTCATCAAGGTGATCTGGGGTCGCAACTGGGACCCCCTGCTCGCCGCGGACAAGGACGGCGCGCTGCTCAACCTGATGAACACCGTTCCTGACGGGGACTTCCAGACCTACAGGGCGGAGTCTGGCGCGTTCATCCGCGACAACTTCTTCGGCGGCGACCCGCGCGCGAAGGAACTCGTCCGCGACATGACGGACGATCAGATCTGGGCGCTCAAGCGCGGCGGACACGACTACCGGAAGCTCTACGCCGCGTACAACCAGGCGGCCAACGAGCGCAACGGCAAGCCCACCGTCATCCTCGCGAAGACGATCAAGGGCTACGGGCTCGGGACGAACTTCGCGGCGCGCAACGCGACGCACCAGATGAAGAAGCTCGCGACGAACGACCTCAAGGTCCTGCGCGACACTTTCGACATCCCGTTCACGGACGAGCAGCTCGAGGCGGACCCGTACAACCCGCCGTACTACCACCCCGGAATGGACCGGACCGAGGTTCAGTACATGCTCGCTCGGCGCAGGGCGCTCGGCGGGTTCGTTCCCGAGCGGCGCGACCCGCACACCGCGATCGCGATGCCCGACCCCGCGATCTACGAGCAGTTCAAGCAGGGCTCCGGGAAGCAGCACGTGGCGACGACGATGGCGATCGTCCGGCTAATCAAGGATCTGATCAAGGACAAGGACTTCGGCCACCGCGTCGTCCCGATCATCCCGGACGAGGCCCGTACCTTCGGCCTCGACGCGATCTTCCCGAGCGCGAAGATCTTCAACACCCGCGGGCAGAACTACCTGCCGGTCGACCGCGAACTCATGCTCTCCTACAAGGAGTCCGAGTCGGGGCAGATCATGCACACCGGCATCAACGAGGCCGGATCGGCGGCTGCTTTCCAGGCCGTCGGGACCTCGTACGCGACCCACGGCGTTCCGCTCGTGCCGTTCTACATCTTCTACTCGATGTTCGGATTCCAGCGCACGGGCGACCAGTTCTGGGCCGCGGGTGATCAGTTGACGCGCGGGTTCCTTCTTGGCGCGACGGCCGGACGGACGACGCTGACGGGCGAGGGCCTGCAGCACGCCGACGGCCACTCCCCACTCATCGCGGGGACGAACCGCGCGGTGGTCATATACGACCCGTCCTACGCCTACGAGATCCGGCACATCGTCCGCGACGGGATCGAGAGGATGTACGGCGACCCCGATGGCCGCGACCCCAACGTCTTCTACTACATCACCGTCTACAACGAACCCATCACCCAGCCGGACGAGCCGGCCGACGTCGACGTCGAGGGCATCCTCAAGGGCATTCACCGCATCAGCAAGGCCGAGGGCGAGGGTCCGCGGGCTCAGATTCTCGCGTCTGGCGTGGGGGTCCAGTGGGCGCTCGAGGCACAGCACCTGCTCGCCGAGGACTGGGGCGTACGCGCGGACGTCTGGTCCGTGACCTCGTGGTCCGAGCTCCGTCGCGAGGCGCTCGAGTGCGAGGAGGACGCGTTCCTGTCCCCCGGAGCCACCCCGCGCGTTCCCTACCTGACTCGGGCGCTTCAGCACGCGGAGGGCCCGTTCGTCGCGACCAGCGACTACGACCACCTCGTGGTCGACCAGATTCGGGCTTGGGTCCCCGGCGAATACGCGACGCTCGGCGCGGACGGGTTCGGATTCTCCGACACGCGTCCAGCTGCGCGGCGCTACTTCCACATCGACGGACCGTCGACGGCCACCCGCGTACTCCAGCAGTTGGAGCGCCGGGGCGAGGTTCCCGAGGGTTCGGTGGCGACCGCGATCAACAAGTACCAGCTGCTAGACCCGCGCGCGGGGACGTCAGGCAACGCGGGGGGCGAGGCCTGATCGCGCCTCGCGCTTAGCGCTTCTCGCGTCGAAGGTGCGCCATTTGGGCGCCGTAGACCGCGCCGATCAGGATCACGAACGCCGCGCCCGTCCATGCGCCCGCGAGGATGGGCCCCGAGAAGGGGTTCGCGGGCTTGATCCGTACGTAGAGGTCGATGTCGCACCGCCGCTCGTTTCCGGCGATCCATCCCGAGAGGTGGTACACGCCCGTGATCTTCACGCCCGTGATGTCCTCGAGAATGCGAGTGTCGTGCGCCGTGTCTTCCGTGCCCTCGAATACGGGGCCGAACGTCTCCATGGGGAATTGGCCGCCCCAGATGCCCACGGGGAATCCGCCGATATCCATCGAGGCCGAATACGTCCAATCGGGGAACGGCTCGGGCGTCGTGACGCGATAGTTCAGCGTGCCTCCCGGGTCGATATCGAAGGGGTCGCCGACCGACGTATCCGCGGGTCGCGCCTCGTCGGGTGTCGTGGAGGTGGCGAAAGCGTCGCATCCGCCGTCGAGACGTCCGTGATCGCCCATGGCGGGTATGCCGGTCAGGGAGAACGCGACGAGGAGAAGGCTGATGGCCTGCACGGTGATGGCGGCGGGCCGGAGCAACGTCACCGTCAACGCCAACGATCCCGCGCTCACGCACACGCCGATGACGCTGAACACGATGAGGCGCGTCGGAGGAACGATCCCCGCTTGCTGAAGCAGGAGCAGGACGAAGAACGCTAACGCGACGCCGAGCGCTGCGCCGAGCAGCGGCTTTCCTGCGGGCCTCGACATGTTCATCCCCTCGTTCCGCCCCAACCTATCGATGCTCACCCTGTACATCCAATATGTACCGTCGTTTGTGGAGTTCCCACAATCGAGCCCTATGCTGGCGGTTATGGTCGCTCGAGATACGCGCGCAGAGACGCTCCGCAGGCTCCGAGCGGGTACCGGCGTTCTTTCGACGGCGGCAATCACCAGCCTGGATGCAGAGTACCCCTGGTTCCGCGAGCTTCCCGCGCGCGAACGCTCGTGGGTCGGAACGGTCGCGCAAGCGGGCATCAGCGCGTTCGTCGCCTGGTACGCGCACCCGGATATGGTCGGCCGCGGAGCGGCGGAGGTCTTCGCAGCCGCGCCACCCGAACTCACCCGCTCGATCTCGCTGCAGCACACGCTCAGCATCGTTCGCACAGTCGTGAAGGTCGTCGAGGATCACTGCGACGAGTTCGCGTCCCCCGGCACGGAGGCGGAGCTCCGCGAGGCCATTCTTCGGTACTCGCGAGAGATCGCGTTCAGCGCCGCCGAGGTGTACGCGCGAGCCGCCGAGTCTCGCGGCGCGTGGGATGCGCGACTCGAGGCGCTCGTCGTCGACGCGCTCGTCCGAGGCCAAATGGACGATGAACTCCCGTCCCGCGCCGCCGCGCTGGGCTGGAAGCCCGGGCCGACACTCGTCATGGTCGGCCTCACGGACGGGCCCCTGGGCGAGGTCGAGAGCGCGGAACTGCGCCGCGTCATCCGGCGTTCAGCGCGCGGGGCGCTCGTCGGAATCCACGGCGAGGATCTCATCGTCATCGCCCGCTCGGACGAAGAGCCCCACGTGTTGGGCTCGACCCTCCTGCCGAACTTCGGGCCAGGACCCGTGGTGCTTGGCCCCCCGGCAGTCAGCCTGATCGAGGTGGCGAAATCGACGCGCGCGGCCTTCGCGGGCGTCGTTGCGGCCCCCGCATGGACGCTGACCCCGCGACCCGTCGCGGCTGACGACCTCTTGCCCGAGCGAGTCCTGATAGGCGACGTCGCGGCGCGCGAGCGCCTCATCTCGATCGCCTACGACCCGATCGTCCGAGCTGGAGGTGCCCTCGCAGAGACGGTGTCGACCTTCCTTGCCTGCGGGCGGTCGCTCGAACTCGCGTCTCGCACCATGTTCGTCCACGCCAACACGGTGAGGTATCGCCTCAAGAAGGTGACGGACCTGACGGGCTGGGACGTGCCCTCAACACGCGTACGCCCACGTGCTCGACACGGCGTTTGCCCTCGGGCGGCTGCGGGATGCCGGCCAGCGTCGTTTGTAGGTTTGCTACAAATCGCGCGGCCCAAGTCGGTAGGCCCCAGGTGGGCGCGAGTCGCCTCACATCGGGCACCCTGTATACATGCTAGCCATTGTGTGTCCTGGACAGGGCGCCCAAACCCCGGGGATGCTCACCCCGTGGCTTGAGATCCCCTCCGTCGCCGAACGCCTCGCCGAGTACTCCGAGGCCAGCGAATCTCGACCTCGTGGCGCACGGCACGACGGCGGACGCGGACACGATCCGCGACACATCCGATCGCCCAACCGCTTCTCGTCGCGACGGCGCTCGCCACCGCGCGCGAACTCCTCGGCGCATCGGTACCCGGCTTGGTTGCCGGCCACTCCGTCGGCGAATTTGGCGCAGCCGCGCTCGCCGGCGTCATCTCCGACGACGACGCCATGCGCCTAGTGTCCGCACGAGCGACCGCGATGGCCGCGGCCGCCGCAGTGTCCGAGCCGACGTCCATGGCAGCCGTTCTCGGCGGCGACGCCGACGAGGTCCTCGCTCTGCTGTCGACGCTCGGCCTCACTCCTGCCAACATCAACGGCGGCGGCCAGATCGTCGCGGCAGGCGCCAAGTCCGCGATCGACGCGCTCGTCGCGAACCCGCCGACGCGGGCGCGCGTCATCGAACTTCAGGTCGCGGGCGCCTTCCACACGTCCTACATGCTACCGGCCATCGACGTGCTGAGCGCCGCGACCGCTGGCGTCGCGATCGCCGACCCCACCGCGGTACTTCTGTCCAACGCCGACGGCGCGAGCGTCAACTCGGGCGCCGAGGCGCTCGCGCGCATGGTCGCACAGGTCGCACAATCCCGTTCGATGGGACCTATGCCAGGAGGCGATGGTGGACGCGGGAGTTACTGCCATGATTGAAGCTGCGCCGGGCGGAGTCCTCACGGGCCTTGCCAAGCGGAGCTATGCCGGGCATCCCGTCCGTTGCCCTCAAGACCCCTGCGGACCTTGACGACCGCACGTGAGCTGATGGAGACACACTCGTGACACAGATGACGATCAAGCGCGGGTCCGAGTTCTCGCGCATCATGGGACTCGGCGTCTTCGCGCGGCGAGAACGCTCGTGCCGAACGAGGACATCATCGGCCCCATTGACTCCTCCGACGAGTGGATCCGCAGCGTCACCGGCATCGCTACGCGCGTCCGCGCCGGAGCCGACACGTCGATGCTCGACCTTGCCGAGAGCGCGTCGCGGGACGCGATCGCTGCGGCGGGCATCGACGCCGCCCAGATCGACACCGTCATCCTGTCGACCTTCACCTACCCGCACGTCACGCCTGCCGGAGCCCCCGTCCTTGCCGATCGCCTCGGCTGCGGCACCGCGGCCGCCTACGACATCTCCGCGGCGTGCGCGGGCTACTGCTACGGCATCGGCCAGGCCGACGCCCTGGTCCGCGCGGGACAGAGCACGCAACGTGCTCGTCATCGGCGCGGAGAAGATGAGCGACTTCATCGACCCGACGGACCGCTCGATCTCGTTCCTGCTCGGCGACGCCGCAGGCGCCATCGTCATCGGCGCCGTCGCGACGCCCGGCATCGGCCCGACGGTGTGGGGAGCCAAGGGCGACGGCGCCCCCTTCATCGGCATGACGGCGTCGTGGATTGACGTTCGCGACACGGGGCGCGGCGTTCCCGACGCTTCGCCAGGAGGGACAGCCCGTGTTTAAGTGGGCCTCCTTCGAGATGCCGAAGGTCGCGAAGCAGGCGATCGAGGCCGCGGGCTTCAGCCGAGCGACATTGACGTGTTCATCCCCCACCAGGCGAACCTCCGCATCATCGACCAGATGATCAAGACGATCGGGCTGAAGGACGACGTCGTCGTCGGACGAGACATCGTCGACTCCGGCAACACGTCCGCTGCGTCCATCCCGCTCGCCACCGAGCGTCTGATGCGCGAGGGCCAGGCGAAGTCGGGCGATCTCGCGCTACAGATTGGCTTCGGCGCCGGCCTCGTCTTCGCCGCCCAGGTGGTCGTCCTTCCGTAACCTATGACGCATGTTCGCTCGCGAACTGCTGATGCCCACGCATCACCCAACCCAAGGAGATAACACTATGGCACTGTCCGACACCGAGGTCCTCGCTGGCCTCGCAGAAATCGTCGCCGAAGAGACCGGTCTCGACGCCGCAGACGTTCAGGTCGACAAGTCCTTCACCGACGACCTCGACATCGACTCGCTGTCGATGATGACGATCGTGACCCTCGCGGAGGAGAAGTTCGACGTCCGCATCCCCGACGAGGACGTCAAGAACCTCGTCACCGTGAACGACGCCGTCCAGTACATCACCGGCGCGCAGTCCTAGTTCGCCTCGGGCGCCCGACGGCGTCCGACCACCACCACCGCTCGGAGGAGCCATGACGAAGGTCGTTGTCACCGGATTGGGGATGACCACGCCGCTCGGCGGGGACGTCCCGTCCACCTGGGAGGCCGCGCTCGCGGGCCGTTCGGGGGTCCGCACGCTCGACAACGACTGGGTCGCGCGGTACGGCCTTGCCGGTTGGCTTCTCCGGTCAGGTCGCCGTTCGCCCGGAGGAGGTCCTGACGCGTCCCGAAACGAAGCGCATGGACCCCTCCGCGCAAATGGCGATCGTTGCCACTCGAGAGGCGTGGGCCGACGCAGGCTCACCTGAGGTGGATCCCGCTCCGCCTCGGCGCGGCCGTCTCGTCTGGCATTGGCGGCGTGTGGACGCTTCTCAACGCGTGGGACACGGTGAAGGAGAAGGGCGCAGCGCGCGTCCTTCCCCTCACCGTTCCCATGCTCATGCCGAACTCGCCCTGCCGCCTACGTGGAGCTCGAGGTCGGCGCCAAGGCGGGCGCACACGCTCCCGTGTCCGCGTGCGCCTCGGGCGCCGAGGCCATCGCCATCGCATACCAGATGATCATGAACGGGCGCGCCGACGTCGTTGTCGTCGGCGGCACCGAAGCCGCCACCCACCCGGTGACGCTCGCGTCGTTCGACGCGATGCAGGCGCTCTCGCGGCGCAACGACGACCCGGCTGGCGCGTCGCGACCGTACGACGTGACGCGCGACGGCTTCGTCATGGGCGAAGGCTCGGGGATCCTCGTGCTCGAGTCCGAGGAGCACGCCAAGTCCCGCGGGGCGCGCATCTACGCGTACCTTGCCGGCGTCGGCCTGACCTCCGACGCCCACCACATCGCGGCTCCCGAGCCCGAACGGCGACGGCCAGTCGCGCGCGATGCGGCTCGCGCATCGAGTCTGCTGGCGCGGCGACGACGGACGTCGCGCACGTCAATGCGCACGCAACGTCGACGCCTCGTTGGCGACATGATCGAGGCGCGCGGCATCCGCACCCTGCTCGGCTCGCACGCCGATCAGACGCTGCTCAGCGCCACGAAGTCCATGACGGGTCACCTTCTGGGCGGGGCGGGCGCCGTGGAGTCGATCTTCACGATCAAGGCCGTTCACGACAGGAAGGCCCCGCCGACCATCAACGTGACGCAGCCCGACCCGGAGCTTCAGGTCGACCTCGTGTGCGATATCCCCGCGGGCCATGCCGTCGGGCGACGTGGTCGCGATCAACAACTCGTTCGGCTTCGGCGGCCACAACGTCGCGTTGGCCTTCACCAACGCGTAGCCCCGACGCCCGATCTGCGCATCACTTAACCGACCCGAACCATATCTCCGCGAGCCCTTGGAAGACCGTCGGCACCACCGTGCCCTGCACGTCGAAGTTGCAGGCAATCGCGAGCGTCGTCGATCGATCGGCGCTGATCGTCACGTAGGAGACGTCACCTTGCCACTCACCCGTATGCCAGACGAAGCCATCCGGCGAGATAAATACCCCGGCGCCGTACGAGATGCCTGGGTTGTCCTTGAGGTCCACGGCCCCCGCAACCATCGCGTGCGCGATGCCGGGGTCGCCAGGAAGACCCGTCCGCATGACGTCGAACCACTCGGCCATCGCCTTCGGCGTGCCCATCACTGCGCCATCTCCCACGACATCCCAACCGACGGAGAGCGCGGGCGAGGTCGTGGTCTGCGCGTGGTAACGCTCGACAATCGTGGGGTAGGCCGCGAGAGGATCCACCGCGAGGCTCGATCCCATGGGCGCGAAGAGGCGCTGCTCGACGAAGTCGGCGAATGGCTGCCCCGAGACGGCTTCGACGATGCTTGCGAGCGCGATGTAGTTCGAGTTTGAGTACGCCCACGGCTGCGGGAGGGGCTGAGACGCTTGCACGTCGACGAGCGTGGCAAGCGCCTGGTCCTGGGTCACGGGATCAGCGATACCCACCCCCTTGTCCATAAGCAGGGCGATGTAGTCCGGGAGCCCCGACGTGTGATGGAGGAGCTGCTCGACCGTCGTGTTGAGGGCCCACGGACCGGCGTCCGGGAGATAGGTCGCGACAGGCGCGTCGAGGGAGACCGACCCGTCGGCAACGAGGGAAAGGACCGCCATTCCCGTCACGTGCTTGGAATCGGATGCCCAGTCGAACGCGCTCTCCGGCGTGAGCGCCGTGCCCGACGACAATTGCGCTGAGCCGACCGCTCCCGTCCAGACGGTGACGCCGCGGCGCGCAGCTGCGGCCGAGCACCCGGGGAGATCGGGCTCTAGGACCGTGGACATGAGGGCGCTCGCCTGTTCTTGGGGCGTGGCGCCCTGGGTGAGCCACGGGGAGGGATCGCTTGGGGACGACGAGCATGCCGTCAGCGCCAGGACGGCCGTTGAGGCGAGGAAGAGGACGGACGACCGAGCGTTATTGGCTTGCCATTCCGCGAGCGTATGCTCGTCCCGCCCGGGCCTTCCATCGGGGATCGCCCCGAGTATTTCGCGAATGCCCTCAGGGATCCCCCGGGTTACTCCGACTCCCAGAAAAGTGCCGGGGCAACGTCCTAGGCGGAGACCGCGCGCTCGTCGTCGCGACGCGACGTGCGGCGCTCCACAGCGTCCCGGCGCCAGAGCGCGGCGCGGCTGAGGATCGGTAGCCCCTGCGTCTCGTCGAGAGCGTCCCAGATCGATCCCACCGGCTGCCGGGGTTCGTCCGCCAACGCGAGCTCGTCCGCATCTTCCTTGGCCTCGACCACGGGAACGGGGGCCGTCTCGACCAGAGTCGGGATGGGGCCCGTGTACGGCTCGTCCCATTCCACCTCGGTCAGCCAGCGGATGCCCTCGCGCGGCGTCGCGAGCCCGGGTTAATCTCGGTGAGCACGGCCTAGCCGACCCTATGAAGCCAGCGGACGGGGGCGCCGTGGCCCGCGTATCGGAAGGGTTCGAGCTCCTCGTCCCATGCGGACCGAGGGCAAGATCCATCGCGCGCCTGAGGTCGGCGGCGTTGCCGTCGGCCTCGATCGCGGCGCGGATGCGATCCTCGGGGACGACGATGTTGCCTGCGACGTCCGTCACGGCGTGGAATATACCGAGGCTCGGCGTGTGGCTCCATCGGCCGCCGTCGCACCCGTACGAGGGCTCCTCCGTGACTTCGTAGCGCACGTGCTCCCAGCCGCGCAGCGCGGACGCCAGGCGCGCGCCCGTGCCCTGTGTGCCCTGCCAGGAGACCTCGGCGCGCACAAGGCCGTTGCCTGCGGGCTGCTCGGTCCAATCGAAGGATGCGCGTGGACCGACGACGTTTCGCGTCGCCCACTCGATATGCGGGCACATGGCACGGGTGGCCGAGTGCACGAAAAGAACACCGCGAGTAATGGCGGCCATGGCCCTTCCTTCCTGTCTAGGTGCGTCTTCCCCAACGACCTATGCAGGAACGGCTACGCCGTCATGCGGTGACTACCCCTCTATGGTGCCCCAGCGAGGCGAATTACGCCAGTGTCATACGCTTCGGCGCGCCTAGACGGCGTGCTCGATCTCCTGGCGGATCTGCTTGAGCGCCCGCTTGCGAACGTCCTTCGCGAGGCGATCGATGTAGAGCTTGCCGATGAGGTGGTCCGTCTCGTGGTGGATGAGCCGGGCCCAGATGCCCTCGCCCTCGATCACGACGGGGTTGCCGTCGAGGTCCATTCCCTCGCAGCGGGAGAAGGCGGGACGGTCGCACTCGAACCAGAGCCCGGGGACGCTCAGGCAACCCTCCTCAGCCAGCTCCTGGCTCTCCTCGCTGGTCTCCGTGACGACTGGGTTAAGCATGTACCCGACCTCGCCCTCGATGTTCCACGAGAAGGCGCGAAGACTCACGCCTATCTGGTTCGCCGCGAGGCCAGCCCTCCCCTCGGCGTCGACCGTCTCCAGCAGGTCCGCCACGAGCGACCGAACGGCGTCGTCAACCTCCGTAATCGGTTCGCACGGCGTGCGCAGGACGGGATCGCCGGTCACCCGTATCTCTCTCATCGCCATGCGCGTATTCTTCCACGCCCCTAGCATTGACCCGTGGTCCTTCAGACCCAGCGCCTCGTGCTCCGGCCGTTCCGCGTCTCCGACGCCCCGGCCGTCCACGCGTACGGCTCGGACCCGATCGTCACGCAGTTCACGGAGTTCGGCCCGAACACCTGGGACGAGACCCTGGGATACCTCCAGACCGCCACGCGCCCGACGCCGCCGACGATCGAGTTGGGCGTCACGCTTCGAGAGGCCGACGAGGTGGTGGGGGCGGTTCACGCGCATCCGGTCGTCCCTGGCCGGTGGGAGATGGGCTGGGTGCTTCGGCGCGACCTGTGGGGGCAAGGCATCATTCCCGAGGCGGCGGGCGCGGTCTTCGATCACCTCGCCGCGCGGGACGACGTCGTCGCGATCTTCGCGCGGTGCCGGCCGGAGAACGTCGCGTCCGCGCGCGTGATGGAGAAGCTCGGGATGCGATACGTCGAGACCATCCCCCGCGACCGCGAGGTTCGCGGGCAGTGGGTTCGACTCGCTCGTGTACGAGGCGGAATTGCGTGACCCCACGGATGTGCCAGCCTAGAGGCATGCGCGAACCCAAGGTCCTCGTTGCGGCTACGGCCGCCGCCATACGTGACGCCGAACAGGAGCCGCTCCGGCGCGAGGGCGAGGCCGCTCTCATGGACCGCGCGGCGGCCGCGGTCGCGAACCAGGCGCGCGCCCTGCTCGAGGAGCGAAGGGTGGCGGTGAGCGACGCCGCCGTCGCGATCCTCGTCGGGCGGGGCAACAACGGCGGCGACGCGCTGATCGCCGGCTCCTTGCTCGCCACGGAAGGCGCGACCGTCACCGCCCTGCTTGTCGGCCCCGCGGCCCATCAGCGGGGAAGCGACCTTCTTCTCGCAGCTGGTGGCGTGATCGTCTCCGAGGCGGAGGCCGCGGGTCGCGTCGACGTCGTCGCGGGCGCGGATCTGGTCGTCGACGGCGTCGTCGGGCTCGGCGCCTCCCCCGGCCTTCGCGGCGCGGCCGTGCCTCTCGTCGCGGCCATACCCGACCGAACACCCGTGCTCGCGGTTGACCTTCCCAGCGGCCTCGACGCGGACGGCTGGTCGGACGACGCTCCCCACGTCGTCGCGACCGCGACGGTATCGTTCACCACGCCGACGGCGTGCGTCCTTCTTCCCCCCGCCGCCCGGTCCGCCGGGCGGCTCACGGTCGCCAGCGTCGGCATCCCCGCGCCCTCCCCCGCTACCGGCGCCGCGCGTCGCATGACGACGACGGGCGTCGCACAGCGATGGCCCGTGCCGGGCGCGGGCGACCACAAGTACTCGCGCGGCACGGTTGGCGTGATCGCGGGCTCGGACGCATACCCCGGGGCGGCGATCCTTGCGTGCACGGCCGCAATCCGCGCCGGTGCTGGCTTCGTTCGCTACGTCGGTCCACGCCGCGTGCAGGACCTCGTACTCGGTGCCCGCCCCGAGATCGTCGCCAGCGGGCCGGGCGAGCCCCTTCCCCGCGTGGACGCGTGGGTGCTGGGGCCGGGGGTTGCCGACGATCCCGATCAGGACGCAGCGATTCGCGCGGCGCTGGCCTCTGGCGTTCCGTGCGTCGTCGACGCGGGCGCGATCGAGACGTGCGCCCGCGAGCGCGTAGGCGTCTCCCCCGACGCCGATGCCTCAACGATCCTGCTTACCCCGCATGCGGGCGAGCTCCGCCGCGCCCTCGCGGCGGCGGGCCACGACGCGTCCGCCGAGGACATCGCCCGCGACCCCGCGTCGCACGCTGCGCTTCTGGCGGGGACGATACGCGCGACGATCCTCCTCAAGGGCGCGGTGACCCTCGTCGTCGCCCCGGACGAGGCCCCGTGGAGCGAGGCCGACGCCCCCGCGTGGCTCGCGACGGCCGGAGCGGGAGACGTTCTCGCCGGGATCGCGGGAGCGCTGCTCGCCGCCGGGCTCGCCGCCGACGAGGCGGGCGCGATGGCCTCGGTGATCCACGGCCGCGCGGCGTGGATCGCGTCCGGCGGCGGTCCCATCGCGGCGCTGGACGTCGCCGACGCGCTCGAGCAGACCGCTGCCTCAATAGGCGGCGCCATCGCATCGGCCATATAGCCGCGGGTTACGGCGCCCTAGGCGTCCGCGAGACGCCGCCCGACGACGACGGTCGCGCCGTACTCGTCGTCCGTCACGACGTCCGCGTCGAGGCCGAATTCCTCCATGTGTCGCGCCGTGACAGGCGCCTGGGCTCGAGCGGCCTCGATGAGCAGGTATCCGCCCGGCGCGAGCCACCGCGGCGCCTCCGAGGCGATTCGGCGATGAAGGGCCGTCCCGTCCGCGCCCCCGTCGAGCGCGGTGCGCGGCTCGCGCTCCCGCGCCTCTCGGGGCATGGAGGCGAGCGCGCTCGTCGGCACGTATGGGGCGTTCGCGACCAGGAGCGTGACGCGCCCGCGCAGGGATCCGGGCAGGGCCTCGAACAGGTCGCCGACGGTGACGTCGCCCTGGCCCGCGAGGTTCCGTCGTGCGCAGGCGACGGCCGTGGGGTCGGAGTCCGCCGCGTGGATCTCGGCTCCGGGCAGGGCCGCCGCGATGGCGGCGGCGATGGCGCCCGATCCGCAGCACATGTCGACGACGACGGGCCGAACGCCCGCGCGCGCGACGGCCTCGCGAACGAGGATTTCCGTCCGGCTGGCGCGGGACGAACACCCCGGGTTCGACCGCGATACGGAGCCCGCAGAACTCCGCCCAGCCGACGATGTGTTCCAGCGGTTCTCCCGCGACGCGCCGCTCCACCCAATCGTCGAGTTGGGCGGCGGTCGTGGCCTCGTCGGCGAATATCCGCGCCTCGTCCTCCGCGAACACGCATCCCGCGGCGCGCAGCCGGGTAACGATCGCTACCTCGGCAACGCCGTCGTCGACCACGTCACTCCCCCGCTCGTCGAGTCCCGCCATGCTAATCGACGCCGGGGCTTGTGTTAGGCCGGGATAGCGAGATCGCGTCGCCGGAACGCCGTCGTCCCCAGGCCAACCAAAGCGACGGTTACGGCGAGGAGGATCGCGATCGGCGCGATGGCGAGACCCTCCGCGGGAACGGCGGGAATGTGCGTGAAAGGCGAGAGGTTGAGCACCGCCTGAGGCAGCTTCAGCAGATCACCGAACTGCCCGACAACGAAACTCGCCGCGAGGGCAGCCCACGAGATCGCCCCCGCCCAGCGGGGCGCCAGAGCGAACATCGCGAAAACGAAACCGCCGAGGGCGAGTACCGCAGGAGCCTGGACCATCGCGGCCGATATCACTCCCCAGCTGGCGCCGAAGTCGCCGCCCGCAATGCCGTTGCTGATGGCCGCCGCGACGCCACTGACCAGAAGGATCGCGACGGTGCCACTCGCCGCGATGGCACCGTGACTCGCAAGCCACGCGCCGCGACCAACGGACGTTGACAGGATCGGCTCAAGCCGACCACTCGACTCCTCCGCGCGCATGCGGAGAAGAGCCTGAACGGTGTAGCCGGAGGCGCCGACGGCGATGAACCCGAAGATGAGGGCGAAGTAGAGCTCCCCGACGCTTGCACCGGGGGCGATCCGCAGGAGGAAGTCCGCGAACTGAGGGTTCTCGTCGGCGAATTGCTGCATGCTCTCTCCGACGGAGCCAAACGAGACACCCGTCACCACCAGGGCGAAGCCCCACGCGACGAGGGGCCACCTCTGGAGCCGGAGGGCGAGGCCGCCCGGGGTTACGAGACGACGGGACGCCGACGCGGGGCCCGACCGGCTTGCGACGAGTCCTGCTCCGAGGTCGCGGCGACTCGCGAGGACGTACGCGAGCCCGACGAGCGTGACGAACAGTCCGCCGTAAAGCCAGAGGATCTCCCAGTTGTTCTGCTGGAAGACTCGCATCTGCTGCCCCCATCCCAGCGGGGACAGCCACGACGGCCAGGCGCTGACGAGATCGACACGGCTCGGGCTGACCGTGCCGAAGGCATCGCCGACCGCCCGGAGAAGGAATGCGACCCCGAGGGCCGCCCCCGCGAGGCCGTTAGCGCCGCGTTGCGTCGTGGACACCTGCGCGGCCACCCCGGCGACGCCAGCGAAGCACGCCCCCGTCCCCGCGAGCGCCATTCCCGTCGCGACCGAACCGGCGAGGGGAAGACCGTTACCTAGCAGTAGCGCGGTAACCGCGATCCCAACGGCGACGCTCGCGGCCACTGCCACGGCGAGGGCGGCCGTCAGCCTCGCCTGCCTTCCGACGACGCACGATCCGATGAGTTCGGCTCGTCCGGTTTCCTCGTCCTGGCGCGTATGGCGCACGACGGCCTGGGCGCTCATGAGCGCGACGAAGATCGCCAGCTTCTGAAGAGCCTCAACCATCGAGACCGATCCCAGACTCGTCCCCGACGCGGGTCCATCCATGATCCGCGTGAGAACGTTGGCCGCACCGAAGGCGGCGCCGTTGGCTCGTTCGGCCTCGGTTGCGTACATCGCAACCTCCATCGCGACGACCGCAGCGCTGAGGGCCGTCACACTCCCGATCCACACGGGCAGGAGAATGCGATCCCTTCTCAGTGCGTGACGAACGAGTCGCCACGTTCCCTCCCACGCGGTCACGACGCGCCGCCATTCCCCGTCAGCAATGCGAGTTCGTCGCCGTAATGGCGCAGGAACAGGTCTTCGAGTGTCGGCGGCGTGCAGGTCAACATGCTTATTCCGAACGTCGCGAGATGCGTGACGACGTCACCGAGGATGTCCCCATCGACCTCAAACGCGGCGCCCTCGTCGTCCATCTCGAGGTCGTACACCCCGCTCCGGTTATCGAGCCCCGTGATGGGTCGAGCCGTGTGGACGTGCACGGAGGTGCGCGTCAGGTGTCGCATCTCGTCCAGGGTTCCCGTCTCCACGATCCGTCCCTGGCGAATGATGCTCACGCGGTCGCATAGCGCCTCTGCCTCCGCGAGGATGTGGCTCGACAGGAGCACCGTGCGCCCGTCGGCGGCCCGCTCCTTGACGACCTCTTGGAACACGGACTCCATCAGCGGATCGAGTCCGGAGGTTGGCTCGTCGAGCAGGTAGAGCTCGACGTCCGAGGCGAAGGCTGCGATGATCGCGACCTTCTGACGGTTGCCCTTGGAATAGCTGGAGCAGCGCTTGCGGGGATCGAGCTGGAAGCGTTCGACCATCTCGTCCCGGCGCGAACGTTCGATTCCACCGCGAAGGCTGGCGAGCAGGTCGATCGCCTCGCCCCCGGTGAGGCTCGGCCACAGATTGACGTCCCCGGGAACGTAGGCCAGGCGCCGGTGGAGCTCGACCGCCTCGTTCCACGGGTCACGCCCGAGGACCTCGCACGCCCCCGCGTCGCCCCGGAGCAACCCCAAGAGGACGCGAACCGTCGTCGACTTTCCCGCGCCGTTGGGGCCGAGGAAGCCGTGAATCTCGCCCTCGTTGACCGCGAGGTCGAGCCCGTCGAGCGCGCGCGTCGTTCCGTAGTTCTTGACCAGACCGTTCGTGATGATCGCCTCGCTCATCGCCGCATCCTTCCGCCGAGTTTCCAGTGATAGTCGCTGTCACGTGAAAGTAACTATCTCCGACGGTAGCCATGATTGATAGTGACTGTCAAGTGCCAGTTCCTATCACGAGTGCTAGCCTGAGGGCATGAGTGAGGGCACCCATACCGGCGATCTCCGCGAACGCAAACGCCTCGCGTCGATGCGCCGCATTCAGAACGTCGCGCTCGACCTTTTCGACGCGGAGGGCTTCGACGCCGTGACGATCGAGCGCATCGCCGCCGCGGCCGAGGTCTCCCCCAGCTCCGTCTACCGGTACTTCGGCACCAAGGAGCAGATCGTCCTCTGGGACGAGTACGACCCGGTGTGGATCGCTCCCTTGATCGACGAAATCAAGACGCAGCCGCCTCTGATGGCCTTGAGGCGCGCAACGGAGGTCCTCATCATCGGCCCCATGACGACCGACGAGGAGTACGTGAGGCGACGCACGCGGCTCATCATGAGCGAGCCCGCGATCGAGGCGTCCTCCGCCCTGGCGCTCTACGAGGCGGCCGAACTGATCGGAAACACGTTGAGCGAGGCGCTCGGTCGCGAGCACGGAGACCTCGAGATCCAGATTCTCTCGCACGCGTTCGTTGGCGCGATCACCGGCGCGATCCACCACTGGTATGAGAGCGGATTCGCCGAGCCGCTCGCGTCGCTGCTTCCCGAGGTCCTCGACACCCTCGAACGGGGCTTCGTTCCCGCAGAGTAGCGACGGAAGGTCAACGCCCTACCGGAGATCGGGGATCTCGAGGGAGACCTCGACGCGCGTCCCCTCCTCGATGTCCTCCGCCGCGCGCACGGCGCCCTTGATCCCCATGACGTAGACCTTCTGCGACCAGCTGGGGAAGATCGAGGTGCCCCAGCTCGTCCCGCCGATCCGGGCCGTGACCCGCACGGCGCCGAACCCACGCTTCGGCCCCGCGTACCTGGCCTCGATCTCGTCGGAGAGATCCTCGGGAAGCGTCACCATGTGCCACGCGCCCCGGCCCTGCGTCAGGAACACGGTCGCGGAGAAACTCAGCTGCTCGGCCACGCGCCGACGCTATCACCGCGGTGAGACGTCCCGCCGGGCGGTCGTGCGCGCGGCGTCCGCAACGTGGAGTGGGCCAGGCGGGGCTCGAACCCGCGACCGACGGATTATGAGTCCGCTGCTCTAACCGGCTGAGCTACTGGCCCGATGCGACGGGCCCAGCGTACCCGTCGGCCCGAGGAGATTGGCCGACGACGCCGTCGGCTAGTTGTGTATCTCGTATGCGCTCTCGCCGTGGCGGCTGTAGTCGAGACCCGCGGTCTCCTCCTCCGGCCTCACCCTCAGCCCGATAACCGCTCGCACGACGTACGCGATCACCAGGCTCGCAATGAACGCGAACGCGCTCGCCGCGAGGGCCGCGACCGCCTGCTTGCCCAGCTGCGCGAACCCTCCCCCTGCGAAGACGCCGAGCCCGGCGCCGCCGTCGGCGATCAGCGCGCGAGCGAAGAGGCCGAGGAACAGCATCCCGACGATGCCGCCGACGTAGTGGACGGCGAGGACGTCGAGCGAGTCGTCGTACTTGAAGCGGAACTTGAGACGGACCGCCATAAGGCAGACCATGCCCGCGATGAAGCCGAGCAGCAGGGCGGGCAACGGATCAAGGAAGCCGGCGGCCGGGGTAATCGCGACGAGGCCCGCGACCGCGCCGGACGCGGAGCCGAGCGCCGTCGGCTTGCCGACGAGTTTCCGTTCCAGCAGGAGCCAGCCGATCATGCCGCCGACGCCGGACAGGTGCGTTCCGAGCGCGGCCGACGCGGCGTCCGCTCCCGCCGTGAGCGCCGAGCCCGCGTTGAAGCCAATCCAGCCGAACCACAGGAGCCCGGCGCCAAGGATGGTGAGCGGAAGGTTGTGCGGCATCATGAGCTCGCCAGGCCAGCCGCGGCGTCGTCCAACGACGATCGCCAGGGCGAGCGCCGAGGCGCCGGAGCAGATCTCCACCACCGTGCCGCCCGCGAAGTCGAGCACGCCCCACTTCGCCATCCATCCGCCGTCTCCCCACGCCCAGTGCGCGATGACGGGATAGACCGCGATCGACCAGAGACCAAGGAACACGAGGAGGGCGCCGAAGCGGGTGCGGTCCGCGGCGGCGCCGGTGATGAGCGCGCCGGTGACGACCGCGAACATCATCTGGAACATCACGAACGCGGCGGCAGGGAAGGAGTACTGGAGGACGGAGGCGTCGTTGATGTTCGCGAGTCCGAGGAAGTCCAGCTTGCCGATGAGCCCGTTTCCAGCATCCGGGCCGAAGGCGAGCGAGAAGCCGGCCAGCGTCCACGTCACCGAGATGACGGCGAGCGCCCCGAAGTTGTACATGAGCATCGAGAGAGCGTTCTTCGCGCGGACCATGCCCGCGTAGAAGATCGCGAGACCGGGGAGCATCAGCAGAACGAGGGCGGTCGACGTAATGAGCCAGGCGGTATTGCCAGTGTCGAAGACGACGGGATCCATGGCCACGGTGCGCTTCCTTCCTCGCGCATCACGCCCGGACGGCACTGCCCGGCCTACGTGGATACGCGGTGCCCCGAGGTTATAGATGTGACGTTTCCACTATGTTTCAAGGGCGTTAACTCCGTGCCCTTCTCGCGGGCGGAACTGGGTCGCAACCGTGATCGTTGAGCGCGGTTCGATCCGGTAAAGTGGTGCCTCGCGATCCTCCGTAGCTCAATTGGCAGAGCAGCCGACTGTTAATCGGCAGGTTACTGGTTCGAGTCCAGTCGGGGGAGCTTCTCTAGGCCAGGCGGGCGCGGTACGCCGCCGTGACGTACGGCAACGGGACCGTGCCCGCGCCAGCCAAGCCCTCGACCCCGTCGAGTACGCCCCTCACCCGCGCGTCGATCGTCTCGCGACCCGACGCGTCGGCCGTGATGTAGTAGCTGCGCGAGCGCACCATCGCCTCGATCGCGTCGCGCGTCATCGGGCGCGACCACTCGACGCGGTACTCCTCCAGGGGACCGAATGGGTCGGCCACCGTCGGCCCGCCACCGTGCACGAGTTCCTCGCCAGGCGCGGCGTGCATCGCCGCGCCGATACCCGCGACCCAGGGCTCACGCTCGTCGCGGAGGTTCCAGATCAGGCCGAGCACCCCTCCGGGAGTGAGCACCCGCGCCACCTCGCGCGACGCGAGAGCGACGTCCACCCAGTGCCACGCCTGGCCAAGGACCACGGCGCCGACGCTCGCGTCGGGCAGGGGGATGTCCTCGGCGGTTCCAACCTCCGCGCGCACGCCGGGCAGCTCGCTCGTGAGCCGCGTCAGCATGCCCGCGTCGGGGTCGACGGCTATCGCGTCGCGCCCGAGCGCCAGGACGCCGCGGGTGAGTTTCCCGGTCCCTGCCCCGACGTCGAGCACCGTGCCGTCTGTGCCCTCGAGCATCCACGCGACGGCCTCGGCTGGGTACTCCGGGCGGCCGGCCTCGTAGGCGTCGGCCGCTGCCCCGAAACTCGTTCCTAGCGTCACGCCGCCATCGTACGGCGGGGCCTACGCTCCGGCCTTCTTGGCGCGCGACGCCGCGCGACCGCGCACCGTCTTGTCGAGGATCACCTTGCGGAGTCGCACGAACTCCGGCGTCACCTCGACGCACTCGTCCTCGCGGGCGAAGTCCAGGCACTCCTCGAGCGTCAGGCGGCGGGGCGGGGTGAGGCTCACGAACGTGTCCGCCGTGGAGGAGCGGATGTTCGTCAGCTGCTTCTCCTTGGTGATGTTCACGTCCATGTCCTCGCCGCGCGCGTTCTCGCCGACGATCATGCCCTCATAGACCTCCTGCGTGGGCTGAACGAAGAACGTGCCGCGATCCTCGAGCGCGAGGAGCGCGTTCGGCGTGACGGGGCCGGTACGGTCCGCGACGAGCGAGCCCGAACTGCGGTACTCGATCGGGCCCGCCCAGGCCTCGTAGCCATCGGCGATGGACGACGCGATGCCCGTGCCGCGCGTGTCCGTGAGGAACGTCGAGCGGAAGCCGATCAGCCCGCGCGCGGGAACGCGGAACTCCATGCGCACCCACCCCGTGCCGTGGTTCGACATGGTGGTCATGCGGCCCTTGCGGCTCGCGAGAAGCTGCGTGACGACGCCGAGGTACTCCTCCGGCACGTCGATCGTGAGGTGCTCCATGGGCTCGTGCAGGTGCCCATTGACGGTCTTGGTGACCACCTGCGGCTTGCCGACGGTCAGCTCGAAGCCCTCGCGGCGCATCTGCTCCACGAGGATCGCGAGCGCGAGCTCGCCGCGGCCCTGAACCTCCCAGGCGTCGGGACGGTCGGTGGGGAGTACGCGGATCGAGACGTTGCCCACGAGCTCGCGCTCAAGGCGATCCTTGACCTGGCGCGCGGTGAGCTTGCCGCCCTTGGTGCGCCCAGCGAGCGGGGACGTGTTGATGCCGATCGTCATGGAGATCGCGGGGTCGTCCACCAGGATGAGCGGCAACGGGCGCGGGTCGTCCACGTCGGTGAGCGTCTCGCCGATCGTGATGTCCTCGATCCCCGCCACGGCGACGATGTCGCCCGGGCCAGCGCTATCCGTCGGGACGCGCTCCAGGCCCTTGGTCTCCAGGAGCTCGGTGACCTTGACCGTCTTGATGCTTCCGTCCTTGCGGGCCCACGCGACCGTCTGGCCCTTGCGGATCTCGCCGTTGAACACGCGCAGCAGGGCGAGGCGGCCGAGGAACGGCGAGGCATCGAGGTTCGTGACGTGCGCCTGCAGGGGCGCACCCTCCTCGTAGCTCGGCGCGGGGACGCGCTCCAGGATGACCTTGAACAGCGGCTCGAGGTTCGGGTGATCCGGCATCTCGCCGTCGGCGGGCTGGTTCATGGACGCGCGGCCGGCCTTGGCAGAGGCGTAGACGACGGGCACGGCGAGCAGGGAGTCGATGTCGAGGTCCGGGACCTCGTCGTGGAGGTCCGACGCGAGACCGAGCAGGAGGTCGTGCGTCTCCTCGACGACGGCGGCTATGCGCGCGTCCGGCCGGTCCACCTTGTTGACGACGATGATGACGGGCAGGTAGGCGGCGAGCGCCTTGCGTAGCACGAACCGGGTCTGCGGGAGCGGGCCTTCCGACGCGTCCACGAGGAGGACGACGCCATCGACCATGCTGAGCCCGCGCTCCACCTCGCCGCCGAAGTCCGCGTGGCCAGGGGTGTCGATCACGTTGATCGTGATGGGGTCGCTTGCCCGCGGCCGCGCCGGTGTAGCGAATCGCGGTGTTCTTCGCGAGGATCGTGATCCCCTTCTCGCGCTCGAGGTCGCCGGAATCCATCGCGCGCTCGTTCACGTGGGCGTGCTCGCCGAACGCGCCGCCCTGCCAGAGCATGGCGTCCACGAGGGTGGTCTTGCCGTGGTCGACGTGCGCCACGATGGCGACGTTGCGCAGATCAGAGCGCGTGGGCATAGGGAACTCGCTTCGTTGACGGGGATTGCCGACCGTGCCGGGTCGGCGCCGACAGTCTACTCTGCGGGCTCGCTCCGGCACGCCTTCCTATCGGATGAACACGGCCGCCAGGGAGACGGTCTCAGCAACGAGAGCCCCGGAGGTGAGCACAATCCCGACGACGGACGTGATCCGATTCGTCGCGAGGCCCCGGGCGGCGGCGTTGTATCCGCGGACGCCGTAGGAGAACCCGAGACCGGCGAAGAAATAGAGACCACCGTAGGTGAACATAGAGAGGTTCGGGAAAAAGCCTCCCACCCCGGCAATGACGACCCACACGAAGGCAAGGGCGATGCCGAGCAGTATCGAATACTGGCCGAGGTGGTTGAAGTCCATCGTCCTGATCCTGGACTCGCGCACCTGCCGTTCGGCGGGACCCATTTCCGGCTCCACCATCGTCACCTCCTCGTCGCCACAACCACGCTACTCAACCCACGCGGTGATCCGCCTCAATCGCCCATGCCGCAGCGCCACCAACCGTCGCCAAGATCGACGGGGTCGCGGCAGATCATTCCCCACATGTCCCAGCCCTCGGGAGACTCGCGGGGGCTGTACCAGTAGCCGCCCGCGTCGTCCGGGATACCCGACCACTGCGCAAGGAACACCGTCTCCCCCCAGCACGACGTCAGGCCGCCAGCCGTAAACGCCTCGTACTCGCGAGGAAGCTCGACGTACATGTCTCGGCAATTGCCGTTGGCCTGCACCCAATCGACGATCTCCGCCATCTTCTCGGCGTCGCGGGGGTACTTCAGCGGACGCTTCGCCTCGTCGCCCCAGGACAAGTCCCCCAGCATCCACGTGAATACCGACATAGCGACGAACAGGGCGGCCACCACTGCCGAAACGCCGATGAGCGTCGTCGCGAGGAGCCGAACCCAGAATCGGCGATCGAACCGCGGAGGCTTGTACGCCTCGTCCGTCTCGGTCATCGGCCGCTCCCCCCTCACGCCTCCCACATGTCCAACGTCTCGCCCGGGAAAACGTTGCACCGTAGCGCGTACCGTGCTGAGTCACGCCGGGCGTGCGGCGCCCCCCGCAGGCAGGTTACGTCAGGTCGACGATCTCGCCGTTGCGCGGGACGCGACCCCCGAACGAGATAGGCAGGGAAGAGGCGCGACGGACATCGGAGCGATCCATCGCCTGGAGATGCACGTGCGGTTCGGTGCTGTTTCCTGAGTTTCCGCAGCGCCCCAGCGGCTCGCCTACACGAACGCTGTGACCAAGCCGAACGCTGACGCTCCCCAGCTGCAGGTGGCAGACGGCGACTGTTTCTCCCCCGATCGTCTCGATCATGACGTGGTTGCCTGCCAACCCCACCCAACCCGACCGTGCGCGGCGGCGCTGAGTGAGGGCGTAGCCGACGGACGGTAGGCCACGGAACGATCGGTGGTCAGGTTCGGCGTCGTGCGTCGCGACAACCACTCCGCTTACCGGCGCCAGGATGGGGCGACCGAAGCCCGGAAATCGCTCGGCCGGTTCGGCACGAATTAGCGACTCGAACGTGAACGGCGCCGTCCGCCCGGCCTCGTCGACAGGGACAAAGTCGATGGCGTACGACGTCGCCAGCAGCGTCGTGCCGTGACTGGGGACGGCGTTCGCCGGGCTATTCCGGGTTCGCCAGAGACCCACGAACGGGTACGTCAATTCAACAGTCGGTGGCATTCGAGCCGGAACCGTACCTCCCCCGACGCCCACGGCTACTCGTCCCGGAGGGCCCGCCGCTCGCCCTCCAGCGCCACGAGCTCGGCGAACGCCTCCTGGTAGCCCTCGTTCCCCTCGCCGATGCGCTGCATCCTTCCGCGCACCTCGCCGATGCGCCGGGTCAGGCTCAGGTCGTGCACGCGCCCGAGGATGCTCTTCGCGTATCGCGCCATCTCCGACGGCCGGTCCTGGGGAATGGTCGAAACGATGAGCTCGGACACCACGGGCGCGAGCGTCTCGCCCACCTCGTCCGCGACGCGGTTCGCCCAATCCTTGCCCGCAGACGCGATCCCGCCCGCGGCTGCGATGCCGTCCAGCACGGCCCGGTACTGCGGCACCGTGAACGCCTCCGGCCCGAGCGGCGCCGCCCACGCGGGGTCCACGTGCTCGGGCATCTGCAGCATCACCTCGAGCGCGAGACGTTCCGCCCGGACGACGGGGTCGCGGGGGTCCGGGCCGACGGCCGGTTGGGCGGCGGGTTCGTTGTCGTAGGGGTCGGGCCCCGGCGGCGGCACGGCGTCGCGAGAGGGCGCAGACCGGCGGGTCCGCGCGGCGACGTTGACGGCCCGCATCACCTCGTCCGGCTCCATGCCGAGCCACCCGGACAGCAGCCGCGCGTACTCGGGGCCGATCGCCGCATCACGGATGCCCGCCACCACGGGCGCCGCGGTTCGAAGAGCGGCGACGCGACCCTCGGGCGTCTCGAGGTCGTTGCCAGCGAGCGCGGCCTTGATGACGAACTCGTACAGCGGCACGCGCGAATCGACGAGCGCCGCGACGGCGGCGTCGCCGTCGCGCAGGCGCAGGTCGCACGGGTCGAGCCCGTCCGGCCCGATCGCTACGAACGTCTGCGACAGGAACGTCGAATCCAACTGGAACGCCTTGAGCGCCGCGTTCTGACCCGCGTCATCCGCGTCAAACGTGAAGACCACCTCGCCGCGAGAGCCGCCCACCTTCGTCGGCGCGCCCGCGTCACCCCCGAGCAGGCGCCTGAGAACCTTCGCGTGCTCCTCGCCGAACGCCGTGCCGCACGTCGCCACCGCCGTCGTCACGCCGGCGAGGTGGCACGCCATGACATCCGTGTAGCCCTCGACCACGACCACACGACGGGTCGCGGCGATGGTCTTCTTCGCGAGGTCGAGGCCGTAGAGAACCTGCGACTTCTTGTACAGCGACGTCTCCGGGGTATTGAGGTACTTGGGGCCGTCGTCGTCCTCGTAGAGCTTGCGCGCCCCGAACCCGACGACCTCGCCCGTGACCGCCCGGATGGGCCACACGAGGCGTCCGCGGAAACGGTCGTACAGGCCGCGTTGGCCGCGCGACGCGAGCCCGGACGCCTCGATCTCCGGCTCCGTGAACCCCTTGCCCCGCAGGTGCTCCAGAAGCGCCGACCACCCCTTGGGCGCGTAACCCACGCCAAACTGCTCGGCCGCCTCCTTGCCGAATCCGCGCCCGGTAAGGAAGTCGCGCCCCGTCTTCGCCTCGGGCGTGACCAACTGGGCGACGAAGAACTCGGCGGCGACGCGATGGGCCTCAAGCAGGCGTCGGCGGCCGCTCCCCCCATCGGACGGGCCGCGCGTGCCCCCAGACTCGTACCGCAGCGTCACCCCTGCCCTGCCCGCGAGGTACTCGACGGCCTCCGCGAACGGCAGTCCGTCGGCCTTCATGATGAACGCGATGACGTCGCCGCCCTCGCCGCACCCGAAGCAATGCCAGTGCCCCTGGACGGGACGCACCTGGAAGGACGGGGATTTCTCGTCGTGGAACGGGCAGAGACCCTTGAGGGCGCCGACGCCGGCCTGCTTGAGCGCGACGCGCTCGCGGACGATGTCCTCCAGGGGCGCGCGCTCGCGCACCGCCGCGATGTCGTCCCGGTTGATCGTTCCCGCCATGTCTCTCCTCGAGCCCCGTCTTTCCGAAAGCCCAGTCACACCCTATGCCGCGCCATTAGGCTAGGGGACAACGAAAGGGGGCCCTGTGAGGGTCGATGCTTTCCTGGCGGACTCCGCCGAGGTCATCAACAACAAGCTCTACGCGCTCGGCGCTGGGTGGAACACCATCTACGCGCGCTCGTTCCCCGTGGTTCACCGGCGCCTCAACGTCGCGGCCACGCTCTACGTGCCGTTCACGGACACGAACGTTCCCCACAAGTTCGAGGTGCGCCTCATCACCGAGGACGGGGCCGAACACCCCATTGGCATCCGCCCCGACCAGGAGGGCAATCCGGTTCCGGCCACGGCGATGGGCGGAGAGTTCACGCTCGGACGCCCGCCGCAGTTGGTGGACGGCGACGATCAGATCGCGTGCTTCGCGTTCACCATCGACGGGATGCGATTCGAGAACCCTGGCATGTTCACCTGGGTGCTGAGCGTGGACGGCGAAGAAGCCTCGCGCCTGCCCATGCGCGTTCAGGAGCAGCGAGCCTAAAGCGCGATGGACACGTATTCGTCGGTTGCCTACCCCGGCGTGCTCGCCGTGATGGCGATCGTGCTCGTCGCGGGAGGCGCCGCGCTCGTCTCGCCGCGCCTCGGCGGCGCGCTACCCGGCGTTGCCTGGGTCGCCCGCGTCGCGACCGTCGTCGAGGTACTCGTCATCGCCATCCTGGTGATCACGGGATCCACTCATCCGTCGCTCTTTACGTTGGTGGGCTACCTGCTGTCCGCGCTCGTTCTGCTGGGGCTGTTCGGCATCAGCCGCCTCGGCGCTCCCCCGGAGCCCGGTCAGCCGCACGAGGCCGACCGTCCCGTTCTCAGCCCGCGCCAGTCCATCCAGGTGGATGCCGTGGCGGCGATGATCGTCGCCGTCGCTTTGGCCGTCGTCGCGTGGCGCCTCCACGCGATCCTCATTGAAGGAGTTCCCCTATGAACCCGATCGCCCGCGTAGCCCTCCTCGTCACCTACGCCGTGCTGTTCCTCGCCGCTGCGGGACGCTCCAGCGTTCAGCTCGCCACCAAGGCCTCCGAAGCTCCGGTGCCCTACGCGCTCTCGGCCGTCGCGGCCGTCGTGTACGGCGTGATCGCGTTCGCGCTGTGGCGAGGGTCCGCCCGATGGCGCTCCGTCGCTCTCGTCGGCACCGTCGTGGAACTGGCCGGAGTCCTCACCGTTGGGACTTGGGGCATCGTCGAGGCGGGTGTCTGGCCCGACGAGACCGTGTGGTCCGGATACGGGTCTGGTTACGGATGGGTTCCGCTGATCCTTCCGCCGCTCGCGTTGTGGGCGCTCATCACGGCGCGGCGCGCGGCGGACACCGGTGCCGCGAGCCCGACGGACACGATCAAGGCCGTCGCCGAGGAGGTCGCCGGCTACACGCGGGAGGTGGTGGGTAACGCCACCCGCGACGAGTTCATGGTGGCCGAGGGGGAGGCCGAGGTCATCGACGCCGAGGTCAAGTTGGAGAGAGATCGCAAGAAGGGCGCGCGCGACGCGTGATTCGCGCGTCGTAGCGTCGGCCCCCTAGCCCTTCGACGCGACGAGCTTGTGGTGGAGGTTGTACGCCGACTTGTCGGTGAGCGACGCCACCTGATCCACCGCGACCCTGAACCTCGCGTCGTCGTCGGCCGCGTCGCGCCACGAGGTCGCGAAGTGGGGTTCGAGGACGCTCTCCCCCGATCAGCGATCGCGAGGACCAGTTCCCCCAGACGCTGCCGCTGGGCGATGTGGGACTTCGAGTTGTCGCGCGGGGCCATGAGGAAGTGGACCGCGATCCCCTTCAGCACCAGGATCTCCGACGCGGTGTCGGGCGGGACGACCAGGTTCGCGCCGTGCCGGGTGAGCGGGCCGTCGCCATAGTCCGCACGCGTGGCGTCGATGACCGCGCCGCAGAAGCGACCGATGAGTGCGCTCGTCAGGTCCTTGAGGTTCGCGAGTGCGCGGTGGGAGCCGTCGAACTCCGGATCCCATACGGCGAGCGCGGTGAGGCGCTCGAAGGCTGCAAGGAGCTCGTCCTCCTCGCCGCGCCCGTACCACTCGCGCGCGTGATTGACGACGGCGCGCAGCACGCCGGGGTCGCGGAGCACGCCCAGCGAGACGTGGTTGTAGACCACGGAATCCTCGACGTCGTGCACCGAGTAGCTGATGTCGTCGGACAGGTCCATCACCTGCGCCTCGAATGACACGCTCCCCTCCGGCGCCCCCGCGCGAAGCCACTCGAACACCGGAAGGTCGTCGTCGTAGACGCCGAACTTCGCGGTGGGCCTCGTCGAGAGGCGGGCCGGGGCGTCGGCGCGTCGCCATGGGTACTTGCTCGCGGCGTCGAGGCTCGCGCGCGTGAGGTTGAGCCCGACGCTCGCGCCGGTCACGGGATCGGCGGACTTGGGTTCGAGTCGCGTCAGGACGCGGAGGGTTTGCGCGTTGCCCTCGAAGCCGCCGATGTGCCGGGCGACCTCGTCGAGCGCCCGTTCGCCGTTGTGACCGAAGGGCGGGTGACCGAGGTCGTGGGCGAGGCACGCGGTGTCCACGACGTCGGGGTCGCAGCCCAGGGACTTGCCGAGCTCGCGCCCGATCTGCGCGACCTCGAGCGTGTGGGTGAGGCGCGTGCGCACGAAGTCGCCCGTGCCGGAGACGAGCACCTGGGTCTTCGCGCCGAGCCGGCGGAGCGCGCTGCTGTGAACGATCCGGGCCCGATCGCGCTCGAAGGGCGTGCGCGACGCGCTCTTGGGGGGTTCCTTCACCCAGCGCTCGACGTCGGTCGCGGCGTAGCCGGGCGGGGGGATGCTCACCGTCCGATGGTAGCGGCGCCGCGTGGTCCGCTGTGATCGCCCGCCGCACCTCCTGCTCCTCCGCCCCTCCTCCGCCCCGCACCCGCCCCTCCTCCGCCCCTCCTCCCCCTCCTCCTCCGCCCCGCCTCCGCCCCGCACCCGTATCGGTACATGAGTGCACGCATCGGACCCACGCGGGCACTGATGTACCGAGGCGTACGGGAGACGGGGAATCGCCCTGCCCCAAGGACCGGACTCCCCCGTCGGCGAGCGAACCAGCGAGCGTCGTACCGTGCCCCGCCTCCTCAGAACCGCCGACCTCGTCACGGCCCTCGATGCGCCGGGCACGTTCGCGTCCCGCGACGAGCTCGTCGGGAAATTCGGCCGTCGGACCCTCGACGCCGCCCTCCGGTCGACGCGAGTCACTCGCATTCTCCCCGGCTACTACGCCCACACCGCCCACGCGCGTCACTTCGCAACGCGGATCGCGGCCGCAGACGCCTGGCTCCCACTAGACGCCGCCATCGGGGGGATTGCCGCGTGCGTTGTCCACCGCATTACGGACACGGTGCCCCGGTGTATCCGAGTGGCGACCCGATCCGACACGCATCCGCGCGCACCGGAGTGGATGTGGCTTCGCAGGAGCGAAGCCACCGTAACGGTCCGACGCCGGGTCGGGATTCGCGTCGTCTCGGCAGCTGACGCCGTGATCCAGGGCTGGGAAGAGGTGGGAGCGGACGCGGGATCGGGGCTAATTGTGGACGCTATTCGGAATGGCCCGCTCACGGCCGCGAACATCGCCACGACGCTCCTGGCCTACCCCCGTGTGCGCCGGCGAACGCCCCTACTGCGTCTTCTCGATGAACTCCATGGCGGGATTGACTCGTACCTCGAGCTCCTTGCCTCCCGCACTGTGCTTCACACTGCCGACCTCCGCGATCTGGAGAGGCAAGTTAGTGTGGTCGCGCTCGGCAGACGCCGGAGACTCGACGCTTATGACCCAGCAACGCGGACGGCGATCGAGTTTGATGGACGCCGGTATCACTCAAGCGACGATGCCCGTCGGAGGGACCTCGACCGCGACAGCGCACTCGCGTCGGTCGGTATTGTGACGCTGCGCTTCACGTACGAGGACGTCGCGAGCCGTCCGGGGTGGTGCCGCGACCGTATTCGGCGCACCATCTGCGCTCGACGGGCGCAGTTCGGGCTCGCCAAGCGCCCTGTCGGTACATGAGTGCCCGCATGGGGCCGATCCGGGCACTCATGTACCGACAGGAGCGGGGAGGGCTGCGAGCGACGGCCGACGCGGGCTGCTAGCCCCCGGAGACGCTCAGCTCGGCCTCGTTCAGGCGCACCCGCCACTCGTCGGTGAGCTCGCGGGAGTCGAGCCACCCGTCCGGGACGGCCGGGCGCTTGGGTGTCCCCTGGCGCCCGCGAGGCCCCTCGGCGTCGGGCCCGGGGAAGGGGGCGTCGAGGTCAAGCCCGTCGAGAATCTCGCGCAGTTCCGCGAGCGAGGAGACCAGCCCGAGCCGCCGCCGCGTCTCGCCGCCAACCTCGTATCCCTTGAAATACCAGGACATATGCTTGCGAATCTCGCGCATGGCCTTCGTCTCGTCGTCGCCGAAGTGGGCGACCATGAGTTCGCCGTGCCGGTACACCGTGTCCGCCACCACCCGCATACCGGGCCGCACCCGGTCCTCGCGCCCCTCGAACGCGGCCTGCAGGTCCGCGAACAGCCACGGCCGCCCCATGCACCCGCGGCCCACGACCACCCCATCGCACCCGGTCTCGGCGACCATCGCGACCGCGTCCTCGGCCGCCCAGATGTCGCCGTTCCCGAGCACGGGTATCGAGGTCACGGCCTCCTTGAGCGCGGAGATCGCGGCCCAGTCCGCGTGACCGGAGTAGTAGTCGGCCGCAGTGCGCGCGTGGAGCGCGACGGCGGCGACCCCCTCGTCCTGGGCCATACGGCCAGCGTCCAGGTAGGTGAGGTGATCGTCGTCCACGCCCTTGCGCATCTTCACCGTGAGCGGCACGCCACCCGCCGACGCCTCGCGCACGGCCGCGCGCACGATGTCGCGGAACAGCTCGCTCTTCCAGGGCAGCACCGCGCCGCCGCCCTTCTTGGTCACCTTGGGCACGGGGCAGCCGAAGTTCATGTCGATGTGATCGGCGCGGTCCTCCTCCACGAGGAGGCGAACGGCCGCGGCGACGGTCGCGGGGTCCACGCCGTAGACCTGTACGGAGCGCGGAGTCTCGTCCGGGTCGTGGTGGATGATGCGTAGGCTCTCGGGGCTACGCTCCACGAGCGCGCGGCTCGTGACCATCTCGGCGACGTACAGCCCACCCCCGTGCTCCCGGCAGAGCCTCCGGAACGCCGCGTTGGTGATGCCCGCCATCGGCGCGAGGATCACGGGCGTCTCCACCGTCATCCGGCCGATGTGAAGCGGCGGAAGCAGGCGCGCGGCGGCCGACGGCGTGGTGGTCATCCGTCCATTGTCGCCGACGCGCCGCGCGGCAGGTGCGGCTCGTGCGCGACGCGTTGTTCTGGAAGGCTGGGGCCGACGGTCGCGCAGCGAGGCCGTGACGACGCGAGGGAGCATGAGCATGAAGGGTTTCATCAACGGGGTCAACCTCGGCGGCTGGCTTTCGCAGTACGCGGCCTACGACCACGAGCACTTCCGGTCGTTCATCACGGAGGATGACATCGCGCGCATCGCCTCGTGGGGCCTCGACCACGTGCGCCTGCCCATCGATTACCCCGTCCTCGAGTCCGACGACGAGATTGGGGTTCCGCTCGAGACGGGCTACGCGTACGTCGACTCGTGCCTCGCCTGGTGCGAGAAGCACGGGTTGGGCGTCATTCTCGACATCCACGAGGCCCCGGGCTTCACCTTCACGAACGACCTCGAGGACGACACGAAGGATCGCAACAACCTGTTCGACGATGCCGCGCAGCAGGACCGGTTCATTGCGCTGTGGGAGACGATCGTCCGACGCTACAAGGACGCCAGCGTTCCGCTGATCTTCGAACTCCTCAACGAGGTCACGCTCGCCACGAACGACATGTGGAACGCCCTCCTGAGTCGCACCGTGCCGGCGCTGCGCGCGATCGCGCCCGACTGCACCATCATGATCGGCGGAACGCACAACAACTCCGTGGGCGGCCTCACCGACCTCGTCGTGTTTGACGACCCGAACGTCGTCTACACGTTCCACTTCTACGACCCGCTGTTCTTCACCCACCAGAACGCTCCGTGGGACTCCACGATGCGCGAGTGGGAGGCGGTGCACTCGTATCCGGGCGAGCTCGAGGGCCTCGCCGAGCATCTACGCGACCACCCCGCCCGCGCCGCGGAGCACGCGCTCTGCATCGGGCGCCCGATGGATCGGTCGCTCCTCGAGGAGATCGTCCAGCCGGCGCTCGACTTCGCCCGACGCACGGGTCGCGACCTGTATTGCGGCGAGTTCGGCGTGGCGGACTGGATCGACCCCGCGAGCCGACGCGCCTGGCTCGCCGACTTCATGGCGATCCTCCGCGACAATGGCGTCGGCCGGTCCATCTGGTCGTACAAACAGATGGACTTCGGCCTGGTCGACGCCCACGGGGACGTGGTTGATCCGGGTTACCTCGAGGTCGTCACCGCGGAGGGCTGACTCCCGCTACGACCCCAGCAACCGCTCGGCCAGGAATCCCTTGACCTTGTCGAGCGCGATGCGGTCCTGCGACATGGTGTCGCGGTTGCGAATCGTCACGGCCTGGTCCTCGAGCGAGTCGAAGTCGACGGTGATGCAGAACGGCGTGCCGATCTCGTCTTGGCGGCGGTAGCGACGCCCGATCGCCCCGGCGTCGTCGAAGTCCACGTTCCAGTACGTGCGCAGTTCGGCTGCGAGGTCGCGGGCCTTGGGGCTCAGTTCCTCCGAACGGGACAGCGGGAGCACCGCGGCCTTGACGGGTGCGAGCCGGTGATCCAGGCGCAGGACCGTGCGCTTGTCGACGCCGCCCTTGGTGTTCGGCGCCTCGTCCTCCACGTAGGACTCGATGAGGAACGCCATGAGCGAGCGCGTCAGGCCTGCGGCGGGCTCGATGACGTACGGCACCCAGCGCTCGTTCTTGTCCTGGTCGAAGTAGCTGAGGTCCTTGCCCGAATGCTCGGAGTGCGTCTTGAGGTCGAAGTCGGTGCGGTTGGCGATGCCCTCCAGCTCGCCCCACTCGCTTCCCGCGAACTCGAACCGGTACTCGATATCGACCGTGCGCTTCGAGTAGTGGCTGAGCTTCTCCTTGGGGTGCTCGAAGTGGCGCAGGTTGTCGCGACTGAGCCCCAGGTCGGTGTACCACTCCGTACGCGTGTCGATCCAGTACTGGTGCCATTCCTCGTCCGTTCCCGGGACGACGAAGAACTCCATCTCCATCTGCTCGAACTCCCGCGTGCGGAAGATGAAGTTTCCCGGCGTGATCTCGTTGCGGAAGCTCTTGCCGATCTGGCCGATGCCGAAGGGGGGCTTCTTGCGCGCGGCCGACATGACGTTGGCAAAGTTGACGAAGATGCCCTGCGCGGTCTCGGGGCGCAGGTAGTGGAGGCCCGACTCGTCCTCGACGGGGCCAAGGTAGGTCTTGAGGAGCCCGTTGAACATGCGCGGTTCGGTGAACTCGCCGCGCGTGCCGCACGCCTCGCAGACGATTCCGGCGAGCCCGCCCTCGGGGGCGCGGCCCTTCTTCTCCGTGAACTCGTCGATCAGCGTGTCCTCGCGGTAGCGCTTGTGGCACTTCTTGCATTCGACGAGCGGGTCGACGAACGCCTTGAGGTGGCCCGACGCGTTCCACACCTCGGGCGGGAGGATGATGCTCGAGTCGAGCCCCACGATGTCGTCGCGGCTCGTGACCATCGCGCGCCACCATTGGCGCTTGATGTTCTCCTTAAGCTCCACTCCGAGGGGTCCGTAGTCCCACGCGGAGCGCGTGCCCCCGTAGATCTCTCCCGAGGGGAAGACGAAGCCACGGCGCTTGGCGAGCGAGATGACGTTGTCGAGACGGCTGGCTGCGGCCACGAGGACTCCTTGGTTGGTTGCTGGCGGTAAGTCTAACGGCGTGACGCGGGCACCGGTCCCTTGCGGGCGTCTTCGCCGTTCCACCCGAACACGCGTCGGATCCCGCGTCGCGCCGCCGGTTCGACGAAACGCACGAGCAGCCAACTCACGGCGAGTAGTACCGCGCCAGCAACCGCGTAGGACGCGAGGGGTGGTACGCCGCGGGTCGCGAAATAGTTGAGGAGACGGAGCCCGAACTCGAGATGCAGCAGGTAAATCGGGTACGTCATGAGCGATAGCGTCGTGACGACGGCTCGAACGCGCGGCGCCGTCTCCGAGCGCCGGACGATGATGCGGTCCCAGGCGAGGAAAACCGCGGCGAAGACAAGGACGCCTGCTGCCCACGCGGCTTGGTTAACGTGCCCGTGCTCGACCTCGGCAACCCGGTCGACGAGGGTTCGATACGAGAGGACCGCCGCGACGATGACGGTGGGCAGTGCGGCGCGTAGCTCGCGGGCGTTCGCCGCGAGGCCGAACGCCGCGCCGAGGGCGAAGAGCGGGCCGAATCTGCCGAGCGTCAGCGCGTGCAGCAACGGGTTGTCGATCCATATGGCGATGAGGGAGACCAATAGGAAGCCCTGCACGGCTCGCATGGCCGCGCGCTCGTCGAGACGCTTCCGAACGAGGATCAGGATGGCGACGAGGATGTAGAAGTTCGCCTCGTAGCGCAGCGTCCATGCAACGGTGACGATCGGCGTGGACCCGGTCCAAAGATTGAGTCCCGACGGTTCGATGAGGAGCATGGGATCGAAGGCGCGCTGGCCCTTGAGCAGAATCCACGCGAGCATCGCCGTCGTCGCGAGGAAATAGACCGGGAAGAGTCGCAGGAATCGGCGCTGCGCGAAGTCCGACCACGACCGGCCGAGCGCAGTATGGATGATGACCGCACCGCTCAACATGAAGAACAGGTCGACGCCAAGGTAGCCGAGGTGGGCGAACGGCGGCATCGGCCCCGCGTCCGCGATGCCTCCGCGCCAGTGAAACGCGACAACCCAGAAGGCGGCGAAAATCCGGAGAATATCGAGGGCGAACGATCGTTGTCGCGAGGGCCGATCGACGGTGGATGATGTCACGCTGACTCCCGTCCTCGTTCCGGCGATTCTCGACGACGCCGGGTCCGTCCGGGCGATCGTCGCGCACTCGTACTCTAGTGGTGGCGCGGCGTCGAGGACCCGCGTTCGCCTCGTCTAGTTGACAATGATTATCAATCGCGTTAGCGTCGCGTTATGCGATCACCTCTCTCTGCGGCCGCCGCTGGCGCGGTCGGCCTCCTCCTCCTTAGCGGTTGCGCCGACGCCGGCTCGTCGACCTCCGACGCGCACGTCACCATCGCCGCGGCTTTCTACGGCGTCGAGTACGTCGCCGAATCGATCGCGGGCGACCGCGCCGACATCTACGAACTCACGCCGCGAGGGGTCTCCCCGCACGACCTCGAGCTCTCCCCCGACACGGTGCTGAAGCTCGGTCGGGCCGACCTTGTTCTGTACCTGTCGAGTTTCCAGACCGCCGTCGACGACGCGGTCGCGGAATCGGGGGTGACGGCGCTCGACGTCGCCGACGTCGTTCAGCTACGGGCGCGTACGGAGAGCGGCGACGAGGCTGACCACGGAGACATCGACCACGGAGACATCGACCCGCACTTCTGGCAGGATCCGACGCTGCTCGCCCAATACGGCGAAGCCGTGGCCCACGAACTATCGAGAATCGATCCCGCCGGCGCGGACGTGTACGCGGCGAACGCGGCTGCGTTCACCGCGAAGATGTCCGGACTCGAGGACGAATACGCCTCGGGCCTGGCGCAGTGCGAGTTCCACACGATCGTCGTCACGCACCTCGCCTACGGGTACATGACCGCCAACCTCGGCATCACCCAGGTCGGGCTGTCCGACTTCGATCCGCAGAGCGAACCCTCGGCGGCCCGCCTCCTCGAGATCAAGAAACTCATCCAGGAAACCGGGGTGACGACCATCTTCTCGGAGTCCGCCGTCACGTCCTCCGTCGCCGATTCCATCGCAAGGGACTCCGGCGCCACCGTCGCGGTGCTCGACACCGGAGGCGCCGTGGTCGTGGGCGACGATTACATTAGCCTCATGCACCGCAACCTCGATGCCCTGCGGAAGGCCCTTGTCTGTGCGTAGATCCCCCACGAACGGCGCTCTCCCGTCCGCGCTCCTGACCGGACGCGGCCTCAAGGTCACCCTCGGAACCACGGAGATCCTTCACGGGGTGGGCATCGAGGTCGCCCGGGGAGAGGTCGTCGCCCTTATGGGAGGGAACGGCTCGGGGAAGTCCACGCTCGTCCGCACCCTCATCGGGGCGATCCCGGCATCGTCCGGCGCCATCGAGATGTTCGGCGCGCCGCCCCACCCCCACACGTTCGCGCGCGTCGGATACGTGCCGCAACGCGTCAGCGCGACTGCGGGCGTCGCCGCCACCGGCCTCGAGGTCGTGATCTCCGGCCTGCTCGGCACGCGCCGGGGACACGACGGCGAAAACGCCGGACTTTCGCTTCTTCACCGCTTGCGTCCCCCGCGGGACGCCGCCGAGAGGGCCCTCGCCACCCTGGATCAGCTGGGAATAGGAGACCTCGCGCGACGAAACGTCGCGACCCTGTCCGGCGGCCAGCAGCAACGCGTCCTCATCGCTCGCGCGCTCGTACGCGACCCCGACCTCTTGATACTCGACGAGCCCATGGCCGGCGTCGACCTGCCCAGTCAGGAGGCGCTTGCCGAGGCTCTGCGCCTACGGAAAGCCGACGGCGTCGGCGTCATCATCGTCCTGCACGAGATCGGGGCGCTCAAGCCCCTCATCGACCGTGCGATCGTGCTCGACCACGGCTGCGTCGTCTACGAGGGCGTGCCACCCGCGGCGCTCGGCGTGCACGCGCTGCCGGGGCACGACCACGTCCATCCCCACGCGGACATCGAACCCGACGCTGGACCGATCACCATGGAGGTTCGGGCATGAGCCTCCTCGCCGAACCCCTGGTCCAGCGCATGGTGATCGTCGGCCTGCTCGTGGGGCTCGCCGCTCCCGTCGTGGGCACCTACCTCGTCCAGCGCCGCATGGCGCTCCTCGGCGACGGCATCGGCCACGTCGCCCTCGCGGGCGTCGCGGCGGGCTGGCTCGGCGGGAGCGTGTTCCACCTCGCCCAACGCGACGCGCTGGCCGTCCCCGGCGCCGTCGTCTTCGCGATCTTCGCCGCCGTCACCATCGAGTCGATGCGCGCCCGCGGGGTCGCCGCGGCCGACGTCGTCATGGCGATCCTTTTCTACGGGGGCATCGCGCTCGGCGTCCTGCTCATCGCGTGGGCCGGAGGCACCAACGCCTACCTTCTGGGATACCTCTTCGGCTCGATCTCCACCGTCTCGTGGCTCGAGGTATGGATCTCCGCCGCGCTCGCCGCGCTGATCCTGCTCGTCGGCCTGGGCCTTCGGCGCGCCCTTTTCGCCGTCACGCACGATCAGGAGTTCGCGATGTCGACGGGACTTCCCGTGCGCGCGCTGAACATGCTGGTCGCCGTGCTCGCGGCGGTCACCATCACGGTCGCGATGCGCGTCGTCGGCGTCCTCCTGGTGAGCGCGCTCATGATCGTCCCCGTCGCGATCTCGCAGCAGATCACCCACTCGTTCAACCGCACGATGACGCTCGCCATGGGCATCGGCGCGGTCCTGACGCTCACCGGCATCGGGATCACGCTCTTCCACGACCTCCAGCCCGGCGCCCTCATCGTGGTGATCGGCGTCGCGGTCTACACCGTCGTGACCACCGCGACGACGCTCGCCCAGCGACGCCGGCGTACGGAGGCGCGCGCATGAGCGAGATGCGCATGACCAAGCAACGCAGCGCGGTGCTCGACGCCCTCGGCGCAGGCGACTTCCGCTCGGCGCAGGCCTGGCACGACCTCCTGGTGCATAACGGCTCGAGCATCGGCCTGGCGACCGTGTACCGCACGCTCCAGGCCCTCGACGAGTCCGGCGAGGTGGACTCGGTCCGCGCCGACGACGGCGAGACGCTCTACCGCCGATGCGAAAGCCCCGACGCGCACCACCATCACCTCCGATGCCGCATCTGCGGCGCGGCGAAGGAGATCTCGGGGGCGGGCGTCGAGGCCTGGGCAGCGGACATCGCCGCCAAGCACGGGTACTCTTCCATCGAGCACACCGTCGAGCTGACCGGAATCTGCGGCGATTGCGCCGCGAAGGAGACCGCGTGACAGGAGTCCCCGACGCCATCTCCTCCTGGGGATGGTGGGCCGTCTTTGCCTTCCTGGTTGTCGTCGTATTCCTGCGCGCCCAGGCGACGTATTGGCTGGGTAGGGGCGTCGTCTCCGGCGCCCTACGCACCCGGTGGCGGAGGCGTTTCGAGGGCCCGACCATGCAGCGGGCGCACGCGTTCCTGGAGCGATTCGGGCCGTTCGGCGTTCCCGCTTCGTTCCTGACCGTGGGATTCCAGACGGCGGTCAACGCCGCAGCAGGCGTGACGCGCATGCGCTACGGCCTCTACACGCTGGCGATGATTCCCGGGTGCCTCGCCTGGGCGGCGCTCTATACCGGCCTCGGGGCCGCCGCGACGACGCTGTTCCGCGCGTTCACGTGGTGGTTCGTCGGCGCGTTGGTCGTCGCCATCGCCGTCGGCGTCGTCATCGCGATGAGGCGTCGCCGACGCCGCGACTAACCCTGCTTGTAGTCCCAGAGCGCGTTGACGATCCTCCACTCCCCCTGGGACTTCGCCAGGTGGAGGAAGTCGTCGAATTCCTCCGAGACGAGTCTGACGCTCGCCATCGTCTCGGTCAGGTCCAGGATGCGGATGGTCTTCATCCCGTCGTCGGGATTCTCGATCGCGCCCTGCCCGTTCGCCGTCGCCTCGATCATCCAATCGCGAGTGACGTCCCACACGTCGTTTTCCGGGGTGACGCGGCGCTTGGCCAGGCTCGGATGAAGGGCCTTCCCCATGCGCTCCGCGTCGGAGGCGTACCAGCCCTCGACGTAGTTGAGCACCGCCCGCTCGATCTCGTCCCGATCTGTCATGCCCATCGCGCTCCTTCGGATTGGTCCGTCGTATCCGACGGTATCGACTATGCCCCGCCGAAGCGGCGATTCCTCCGCGCGTACTCCTCGATAGCCCGCCACAGGTCGCGCCGGTCCACGTCGGGCCACAACACGTCGTTGAACACGAGCTCCGCGTACGCGGCCTGCCACGGCAGGAAGTTGCTCGTCCGCATCTCCCCCGAACTCCGCCAGAGCATGTCGACGTCGGGCATGTCCGGCTCGTCCAGGTGCGCCGCGAGCGTCTTCTCCGTGACCTTCGTCGGGTCGAGGCGCCCCTCCGCCGCAGCAACGGCGATGGCGCGCGCGGCGTCGGCGATCTCCGCCCGCCCTCCGTAGTTGACGCACATCGTCAGCGTCAGGACCCTGTTCTTCGCCGTGAGCCGCTCGGCCGTCTCGAGCTCGTCTATGACGGACTTCCAAAGCCTTGGCCGACGCCCGGCCCAGCGGACGCGGACGCCCCACGCGTGCATGTCGTCCCGCCGACGCCGGATCACGTCGCGGTTGAAGCCCATGAGGAAGCGGACCTCGTCGGGGCTGCGCTTCCAGTTCTCGGTGCTGAACGCGTAGGCGCTGACGTGGGTGACGCCGATCTCTATGGCGCCGGCGACCACGTCGAGCAGCGCTGCCTCGCCGCGCGTGTGACCCTCGGTGCGCGGCAGCCCGCGCTCCTTTGCCCAGCGCCCGTTGCCGTCCATGATGACGGCGACGTGCTTCGGGACGAGGTCCTCGGGGACGCTCGGGGGTGTCGCGCCCGACGGGTGGGGCGGCGGGGCGATGGGCATGCCGCAAGACTAACGCCGACGCCTAGCGCCGCGCGTGTTTGGCGGGGTCAGCTCTCCGGGATGGCCGCTTCGAGGCCGTCGAGTAGGAGGTCGAGCCCGTACTCGAAGGAGTCCCCGAAGGAGTAGCCGGGCTTCATGATGTGGTCGACCGTCAGGCGAACGAGCTCCGGATACTGACCGGGGTCGAAGGCCTGAGAGATCTGGGCCGCGAGTTCCGCCGTCCCCTCCCCGCCCTGCACGGGCAAGCTCGCCTCCTGCACGACGAATCCGTAGATGAACGCATCGAGAACCGCGTAGGCGTGCGCCATGAGTTGAAGCGGAAGCCCGCCGCGCGCGAGGGCGGCGAGCACGGCCTCATGATGTCCCAGCGAGTTCGGGCCGGGCGACGTGCCCGACTCCAGCAGCGGAATAGCCCACGGGTGACGGTTCAGCACGTCGCGCGCGGAGACGCACCGGCCGCGGATCGCCTGCTTCCACTCGGTGCCCTCGTCCGGTAGCGCCATCTGCCCGAAGACGTCCTCAACCATCGCGGCAAGGACCGCGTCCTTCCCGTCGACGTGGTGGTAGAGCGACATCGGTTTCGTGTCTAGTTCGCTCGCCAGCGCCCGGATCGTGAGCGCCTCGATGCCGCCGCGATCGGCGATGTCCATCGCCGCCCGGATCACGCGGGCGCGCGAAAGACGCTCCCGCGGCTGAGGCGTCGTGGTCATCCGGTCACTCCTCGTCGTTGTCGCGAAAGTACACCCGCGCCGCACCCGGCGCCCGATACGCGCGCTACCCGGGAAGCATCTGCCCCCGGGTAGCGGTACCGCGCACGAATGCTCCTAGTAGTTAAGCGAGGAGAAGATCTCGATCGACTTCGCCAGTAGCAACATAAAGACCCCGGAACTCACCAGGATGATCGCGAGGACGGTGGGCACAGCCCAGAACGGCTGATCTTTGACCGGGTTGGTCTTGGTCTGGTTGTTCGGCATGTCAGTTCTCCCATGTGTGGCGTTTCGTGTGCCATGTCCCGTACGGCGTACGTTGGACGTCGCCACGGTAATCGTACTTAGTACGCTTGTCAACCCCTCGATTTCGGCCGACGCATGTGGGCACCTCTTGACACGCGTACTAAGTACGAATAGCCTACCTGTCACAAGAGGTACTTAGTACGAATCCAATTCCTGGGAGGGAATCCGATGACCACCGCATCCGCTTCGACGCCTACCGCGTCCACGACCCGCACCATGCGCGCCGCCGTTCAGCGCGCCTACACGACCGTCGATCACATCGCGATCGAGAGCGTCAACCGCCCCACCCCCGCCGCGAACGAGGTCCTGCTGGACGTCCGCGCCGCCGGAGTGGACCGCGGCGTGTGGCACCTCGCCACCGGCCGACCGTTCATCATGCGCGGCATGGGGTTCGGTCTTCGCCGTCCCAGCCAGCCGATCCAAGGCACCGACGTCGCAGGCGTCGTCGTCGAGGTCGGCTCCAGCGTCACCCGGTTCAAGGTCGGCGACGCCGTCATGGGATCGGCCACTGGCTCCTTCGCGGAGCAGGCCGTGGCCAAGGAGAGCGCGCTCGCGCGCGTTCCCGAGGGGCTGGACTTCACGGTCGCGGCCGCCGTCGCCGTCTCCGGGATCACCGCGCAAACGGCGGTCATGCGTCTCGGCGCGGTCGAAGCCGGCCAGCGCGTGCTCGTGCTCGGCGCGTCGGGAGGCGTCGGCTCGTACGCGGTGCAGCTCGCCGCTCACGCGGGTGCCCACGTCACGGGAGTGTGTTCCGGCGCTAAGGAGGCGTTCGTCGCCACGCTCGGCGCGGCTCGAACCATCGACTACGCCGCGACGGACGTCACGTCCCTCGACGAGACGTTCGACCTCATCATCGACACCGGAGGCCTCACTCCCCTCCGCCGACTCCGTCGAATCCTCGCCCCCACGGGCAGGCTCGTCATCGTCGGCGGCGAGGGCGGCGGCACCGTCGCGGGCGGCATCGGCCGCCAGCTCGGAGCAAGCATCGCGTCGCTCTTCACGCGACAGAAGCTGATGTTCTTCATGTCGGTCACCAAAGCGCCCGCGCTCGAGGAACTGGCCGCGCGCATCGCGCGCGGAGAGATCCGTCCCGCTGTCACGGCCACGTACCCGCTCGACCGGACCGCGGACGCGGTCGCCGACCTCGTCGCCGGCCGAATCTCGGGCAAGGCCGTTGTCACGATCGGAGCGAACCGATGACCGCCACGATCATTCGCGAACGAGTCGCGTCCTCGTCGTCCGGCGCGCGTCGCCGGGCAGCCCTCATCGCGGGCGTCGCCTACGCCGTGATGTTCGTCCTCGCCATCGGCGCCAACTTCGGCGCCCTCGGCCAGATCGTCGTGGCCGACGACCCCTCGGCAACCGTCGCGAACATCGTGAAGCACGAGTCAGCTTTCCGGCTCGGGATGGCAGCCTTCGCCGTCATCGCGGTGCTCGACATCCTGATCGCGTGGGCGCTTCACGTGCTCCTGCGCGACCTGTCCCCGAACCGATCGCTCCTCGCCGCGTGGCTCCGCCTCGCCTACGGCGCGATCTTCGCGGTCGCCGTCGGGTTCATGTACCTCGCGCTCGTTCTCGCCACGAACCCCGAGAAGTTCGCGGGACTCGACGCGGGCCAGCGTGAGGCTCTCGCGGGGCTCTCGATGGATGGTTTCGACATCGTCTGGCACGTCGCCCTGATGGTGTTCGGGCTGCACCTGATCATGATCGCGTCGATCCTTGTCCCCGCGCGCGTCGCACCCCGCGCGCTCGGCGCGGTCCTCGCCTTCGCGGGCGCGGCGTACATCGTGGACACGTTCGCGCGCGTCGTCCCGACCAACTACGCGGCCATCGCCGACGTCATGCTCGTCGTGGTGGCATTGCCGTCGATGATCGGCGAGATGTGGTTCGCAGGCTGGCTGGTGCTGCGCGCGCCCCGCTCCGTCGCCGCCGTCGAGGCGCCCACGCCCGAGGCCGCATAGAACCCGAACCGCGGCGCGTCACGCCCGAGGGCCCGCTGGGCTCTCGTCGCGTGGCGCGTCGTCGGTCCGGTCCACCATACCGAGGCTCCTGACCTTCCGTTCCAGATGGAACTGCGCATACGCCGCGACGAGTCCCGCAGCCTCGCGCCGATGCCGGGCGTCAGCAGCGTCGGGCACCTCCCAGTCGCCCTCGACCAGGGCGGCGAGGAGCGAGAAGGTTTCGGGGGCGGGCGCGGCGGCGCCGGACGGACGGCAGTCCTCGCACACCGCTCCCCCACCTGCGGCGTTAAAGGCCCGATGCGGTCCGGGCTTGCCGCAGCTCGCGCAGTCACCAAAGCTCGGCGCCCACCCCGCGACCGCGAGCGAGCGCAGCAGGTAGGCATCGAGGATGAGCCCGGGCGCATGCTCGTGCCCCGCGAGCGAGTTGAGCCCGCCGCGCAGGAGCCGGTACTGCTGAAGCGCAGGCTCCTTCTCGTGATCGACGAGTTTGTCCGCCGTCTCCACCATCGCCGTCGCGGCCGTGTAGAGGCGATAGTCGGCCGCGATAGCCCGCGCGAACGGCTGGATGGTCTCCACCTGGTTCACGACGTCGAGGTTTCGCCCCTCGTAGAGCTGGACATCCGCGACCATGAACGGCTCGAGGCGCGACCCGATGCGACTCGACGTGCGCCGCACGCCCTTCGCGACCGCCCGTACCTTGCCGTGCTCGCGCGTGAGCATCGTGATGATGCGGTCCGCCTCACCCAGCTTGTGGGTACGGAGGACGATCGCCTCGTCGCGGTAGGTGGGCACAGCCCATTGTCCCCCGTGTCCGCGCTATCCGATGGTGTCGAACTCGTCCTTCTGTTCGATGCTGGCGGATCGGCGCGAGTTGACCCAGTCGGCGTGGAGGTCGTCGCTCTCCTTGCGTAGGAACTGGACGTTGAGGTCCGCGTAGAGGAATGCGGGGATTCCCTCGGCGACATCAACCAGAACGTCCATGGCGCGCTCGAAATCGGCGCCAGTGACCGGCGTCGCCCGCCAGGACCAGATCGCGCCTGCGTCGATCACGACGGGGGCGTCCACGTCCGACTTGAGCAGACGCTCGAGCGTTCGCGGGTGAAGTATGTCGTGGACTCGCTTGGCGTCCTCGCCTCGGACGCTCCAACGCGCGTTGAACTCCGCCGCCTCGAAGGCGATCGGCTTCGACCCGCGCATGTCTCGCGCCTTCTGGACGGCGTCGCGAGGGATGACCTGGAGTCGCGGCATGTCGTCGTTGAACGGAAATCCGATCACTTGGAAGGTCGTGGGGGCTTCGTTGCCCTTCAGGCCCGACTCCGTCGTCACCAGGAGAGACGTGCCCCAGTGCCCCCGATAGTCGCCCGCCCATGCGGCCGTCGCATCGAAACCAGACTCGCTATCCATGGGAAAGGTCCTCGACTCCCCCACCCAGCGCGGCGGCGCGAGGAGCATCCACCCGTGCCCCTCGGCGTACTCGGCGAGCTCGGCAAAGACGCGTACCGACGCCGCGTTCTGAATCCGCCTGCCGATGAGAATGATGATGAGACCCACGACCGCGACGACGACCGGAATCCAGACCGGGATGTCGTACACGAACTGCTGAACGTCCGAGCGCGAGCCCGGAAGCGAGTCGATGGCGGACTCGAGGGAATGCTCCGCGTAATGGCGATAGAGCACATTTCCGGCGACGCCAACCACGAGTACACCGATTCCAGATACCACGTTGCCCGGAGAGAACCTGAAGTTCACGGACGTTCCTTTCCTGATGGGGAGCGAGTCCGTGACACCGCGGATTCGAGGCGAATGTACGCCTACCTGACGCCGCGCGCTAGAGCGAATTCGATCGAGTATTTCCGAGCACCCCGCCCGGGCTCGTGGTGGGGTCGACGGCGCATTTTGAGCGACTCGTAGATCGCGACGACACCCGTGTTCGTGCTCCGTGGCGCGCCACCCTCAGGCAGCTGGCGATCAGCGGCGGCGGTCGAGGACGGCTACAAGAACCCGGCCTCCGTCAGGCAGTCCACGAAGCCGTCCGCGCTGTTCTCCGTCGCGATGGCCAATTCGTTGCTCGCCCGGTACAACTCGTTGGTGGTGGCATCCGAATCGACGGCAACGCCGTGATCCTTCAAGCACGCGACGAGGGCCGGCCTCTTCAACTCGAAGTCACGGTCGAACGCTTCGGTTGTTGATGGCTGAGTCTGATAGAGATAGCTGACCGCGCTGCTCTCTTGTTGGTCACACGCGTCGGCCACCTCCTCGGAGCCCCCGGCCTGGTACGTCGGAAACTCGATACCCGCACCTAGGTCATCGACCGTATAACCAGCCGTGAGGCCCGCAGCCTCCATGCACGCCACGGCGTTATGCGCCGCCTCAGCCGCGTCGTCGAACGACACCTCACCGTTCGCGATAATCCTTCGAAGGATCGCCGCCTGCGCGTCGCTCATCGTTCCCGACTCAGCGTCCGCCAACTCTTGCTTCGCCGCCTGCATGAACGCGGCCTGCGGATCCAAGGTGGCGGTGTCGTTGGGGGTCTGCGACGAGCACGCCCCCAACGCCAGGACACTCATCGCACTCATCACGTATTTCGCGACCGAATGAACCATGAGAATTTCCAATCTTGCCTCGACTGTCCGACCAAGGGCGACTCTCACGTTCGCATGTTCACGCGGATCCGTCGAGCGCGCCACTTCGCGTCCCGTGTGCCCCCCTCGCGGTACGGGGACGCTAGAAGCTGCCGATCCCCGCTTTGGCGAAGCAGTCGACGACGTCGCCGGAGTCGCTGCTCGAGACGAGGAGATCGATGCCTGCCCGCTGCAACTCGTCGCGGGAGGCGTCGTCTTCGATCGCCACCCCGTTGTCACGGAGGCACGCGATCAGCGCGGGCGATTTCTTGTCAAAGTCGGCGTTTCCGGCTTCAACCGCTGAGGGCTGGGTCTGGTACAGAAGGTTGACCCAAAAGTCCTCGCGCCTTTCGCATTCGCCCGGCACCCCCAAGTCGGGGTCGCCGTCGTCCCCGACGTAGACCGAGTAGGTCGGCAACAAGAAGGCCCCATGATCGTCCAGCACGTACTGCGCCGAGCCTCCCGCGCCGTTGACGCAGTCGACAAAGGCGAGCACCGCCCCCTTGGCATCCGCGAAGGTGATCTCCCCGGTGTCGACCGCGGCCTGGAGGATCGCGAGTTGAGCGTCGCTCGCGCCCGCTGCCCGTGCTTCGTCGACGGCCCGCTGCGCCCGCTCCGCGAAGGGCGACTCCTGGTCCAGCGGCCCGGAAAACGAGGGCTGCGGAGAGGCGCACCCCGCGACCGCGATGAGGGCGACCCATGCCCAGGTCCTCACTCCGCGATTCCGAGCCATGACTCTCCCCTATCCGCCGCGTTCACGGCGCCCCATTCCGCACCTTATATCGCGCGTACATCAGCATGCCCGATGGCTTCGCTACCCGCCGAGCACCCTGCCCATGCTCGTGCTGGGGTCGACCCCGTACCCGATGGACTCGTAGAAGGAGACGACGGCGGCGCTCGTGTCGCGCACCTGAAGGTTGATCTTGGGGCAACCGCGCGCCGCGAGTTCCGCCTCCGCCGCGCGCATCAGCGCGGTGCCAACGCCCTGGTGACGGTGCGACTCGGCGGACGCGAGGTGGTAAATCCACCCGCGTACGCCGTCGTATCCAGCGACCACAGCGCCCACCACCGCGCGCCCATCGTCGGCGACGAACACGAGCCCGTCGTCCTGCGCGAGCTTGCGGGTGAGGAAGAGCACTGGCTCGTTGCGCGGAGGATCGTTCGGGAACGCCTCGCGCCACAATCCGATGACGGCGTCGCGGTCGCCCGATCGGTAAGGCCGAACGACCGCGCCCGTCACCGCGTTACCGTCCCGCCCGGTTCACCGCCGAGACGACGGCGCGAAGCGTGGCGGTCGTGATCGACGGATCGATGCCGACGCCCCACAGGATGTCGTCACCGATCTGACACTCGACGTACGCGGCGGCCTGGGCATCTCCGCCCTCGCTCAGCGCGTGCTCGGCGTAGTCCAGGACCTCGAGCTCCACCCCGCGCGACTTCAGCGCGTGCACAAACGCGTCGACCGGACCGCTACCGACGCCCTTGACCGTGACCTCCTGGCCCGCGTCGACAAGGTCCGCCTCCAACGAATCGGGCCCGTCGTCCGTCGACGACGTACGCGTCCCTGCGAGGCGGAAGCGACCCCAGCGCTTGGCGTCGTCCGTCGCAGGCAAGTACTCGTCGGCGAAAATCTCCCACAGCTGGTCGGACGTGACCTCGGTTCCCATGGCGTCGGTCGCCTTCTGCACGACGCGCGCGAACTCGATCTGAAGCCGTCGCGGCAGGTCCAGGTGCCGGTCCGTCTTCAGCAGGTAGGCGATGCCGCCCTTGCCGGACTGCGAGTTGACGCGAATGACGGCCTCGTAACTGCGGCCTACGTCCTTGGGATCGACGGGCAGGTACGGCATCTCCCAGACGATGTCGTCCACCGTGAGCCCCGCCGCCGCGGCCTTCTTCTCCTGGGCCTCGAAACCCTTCTTGATCGCGTCCTGGTGCGAGCCGGAGAAGGACGTATAGACCAGGTCGCCGCCGTACGGGTGGCGCGGGTGCACGTCCATGTGGGTGCAGTACTCGACGGTTCGACGCACCTCGTCGATGTCGCTGAAGTCGATCATGGGATCGATGCCCTGGCTGAACAGGTTGAGGCCCAGGGTCACCAGGTCAACGTTGCCGGTCCGCTCACCCTGGCCGAACAGGCACCCCTCGACGCGGTCCGCGCCGGCCATGACGCCCAGCTCTGCGGCGGCCACGGCGCAGCCGCGGTCGTTGTGCGGGTGAAGCGAGATCGCCACGTGCTCGCGGTTGGAAACGTGCCGGCTCATCCACTCGATCTGGTCGGCGTAGACGTTCGGAGTCGCGCGCTCGATGGTCGCGGGCAGGTTGTAGATGATCTCGCGCCCCGCCTCGGGCTGCCAAAGCCCGCCAACGGCCTCGCACACCTCGAGCGTGAACTCCAGTTCCGTGTCGATGAAGATCTCGGGCGAATACTCGTACCCGACGATCGTGTCGTCAGGAAGGATCTTCTCGGTGAACGCCATGACGTCGAGCGTCCCGGCCGTCGCGAGCTCCTTCGTGGCGGCCTTGTCGTTGCGGAACACGACGTCCCGGAACAGGGGCGACGTCGCGTTGTACATGTGGATGGTTGCCCGCGGGGCGCCGACGACGCTCTGGACCGTGCGTTCGATCAGGTCCGTTCGCGCTTGGGTCAGCACGGAGATCGTCACGTCGGGAGGGATGGCGCCCTCGTCGATGATGGCGCGGACAAAGTCGAAGTCCGTCTGCGAGGCGGCGGGGAAGCCCACCTCGATCTCCTTGTAGCCCATCTTCACCAGCAGGTCGAACATCCGGCGCTTGCGCGCGGGGTTCATCGGCTCGATGAGGGCCTGGTTCCCGTCGCGCAGGTCAGTGCTCAGCCAGCGGGGGGCCTTCTCGATCTTCTTGCTCGGCCACGTGCGGTCGGGCAGGTCGATGGGGGTGAACGGGCGATACTTGTGGATCGGCATGCCGGAGGGGCTCTGCGCCTCGCGGACTTGTTCGTCGTGCTTCATCTCGAATCCTTCGTCTCAAAGTGGTGGGGCCTAGCGGCCGGGCGCACCAACCTCCGCGACGAGGATTCGGCCTGTTAGGCCTCGTCGCGGCAGAGAAGAAGCAGCGAGAGTGCACGCATGGGACAAGGGTAGCCGAAACCCCCGGGGCCTGCCACGCTCGCCGCGCGCATCCGGGCCTTACGTGCCACAGTGGCCAGAGGGGGTCCGTAGCGATGCGCCGCGACGCCCTCAGATCGAGGAGGACGCCATCACCGCGAACTATCCGTGGCCCCCGCGCTACGAGCCCCCGGCATCCAAGGTGACCAACCGATGGGCTCCGTTGTCCCTTGGAATAGCGCTCGTCGCGCTCGCCTACGGGAGCCTGGTACAGATCGCCGAAACCCACATGGTTCGCGTCGCCCACAACGGCGCGGGGCACCCCACGATTGCTCCCGTTCCGGGTGGTTCGAGCTTGCTCCAGGGTCGTTTGTTTACCTCGTCGTGGGCAGCTCTGGTGCTTCTCCTGATCGCATTCGCTGTCGCGGGTGGGGCGCGTTCGCTCGCCCTGGTACGCCGCGACAACGCTCCGGGGTTGGAGATCACGGTTATCGGCTTCGTCGTCTGCTCTGTCGCACTCGTCGGCGAAAACGCGATCGCCGCCGGACTCCTCGGCGCGATCGCGAGTTTCGTGGTGTACAGAAGGTACTCCGGTGCCAACACACAAGCGGGCGGGAGCCCGACGAAATCTCGTTGGTTTCCGGCGTTCCACTTCAGGAAGAATTCGGCCGAGGCGCCGGACCGTCCGCAGGGGTGGGCGAGAACGGTAGCGCTCGCTGCCTTCACGAGTTCGGTGGTCGGGACGATCTTGGCGGCCTTGGGCGCGCCGTCGAGTGCAACGCCTGAAGCACATCTGTTGGAGTCACTGAAGTTTCGTACGGGATTCGCGCTGTCACTCGTCGGCATCGTCCTAGGAATCGTCGCCCTCCGGCGAATCCGCGCCAAGGACGAGGCTGGGCACGACTGGGCCGTCGCCGCGATCACCGTGCCTTCCGCGTGCTTCGGATCGGCGGCCCTCCTGACCTTGCTCTGGTCGCTCTTCCTCGGACCGTTTTGGGGCGGGTTCAGCTGGTGAGCCAGGCACATCGAGCGCTGCCACGCTCGCCGCGCGCGAAGGCCAGTCGCGTGCCATGCTGCGAACAAAGGGTGTGTCCGTGAGCAACTACTCCTGGCCACCACGCTTCGAGCCGCCAGCACCCAAGCTAAGGAACCCCTGGGCCGCCATCTCTCTCGCGCTCGCGATCCTCGCCTACTGGCTCGTTACCTGGATGTTCTCCGGGTTTTCCGCAGGCTAGCGGACGACGGATCTCGGCCGTGCGGGCGACCCCGTGCTACGGTTGACCCTTGGTGAGCCCCTCGGGGACCACCGCGTCGCAGATCGCTTTACTTCTCGCCTAGGCCGCCCTCGCAGCCGCCAGGCTCGTAGACCTCTTCTTCGGCGAACGGATGCGGCAACCTGCCGCCTTCGCCACCATTGTCGGTGTGACAGCGGGCGCTCGCGCGCCCGCCCCGACACGATGCCCTGAAAGGCACCACCCACTTGACTGACATGACCTTTGGCGCGCTCGGCGTGCCCAAGCCCCTGCTGACCGTCCTCGAGACGGACGGCAAGACCACGTCCTTCCCCATCCAGGAAGCGACCCTTCCCGACTCCCTCGCTGGCCGAGACATCCTCGGACGCGGCAAGACGGGATCGGGCAAGACCCTCGCGTTCGCCATTCCCATGGTCGCGCGCCTCGCCGCTCGCGGGGCCGGACGCGGCAAGGCGGGCCACCCCCGCGGCCTCGTCCTTGCACCGACGCGCGAGCTCGCCACCCAGATCGACGCGGTCATCAAGCCGCTCGCCAGGGCGTACGGGATCACGAGCACCACGATCTTCGGCGGCGTCCCGCAGAGCCGGCAGGTGTCCGCCCTTCGCGGCGGCGCCGAGATCATCGTCGCGTGCCCCGGCCGCCTTGAGGACCTCATGAAGCAGGGCCACGTGCACCTCGACAACATCGAGGTCACCGTGATCGACGAGGCCGACCACATGGCCGACCTCGGCTTCCTTCCCGGCGTGACGCGCATCCTGAACGCTACCCCCGCCCGCACGCAGCGCATGCTCTTCAGTGCGACGCTCGACAACGGCGTCCACGCCATCGTCAAGCGTTTCCTGCTGGACCCGCTCACGCACTCCGTCGACGAGGAAAACTCGCACGTCGCCCAGATGACGCACCACGTCTTCCACCTGGACGGCGCGGACGCCAAACGCGACATGATCAACGCCCTCGCCTCCGGCCAGGGCCGACGCATCCTCTTCATGCGCACCAAGCACCACGCCAAGAAGCTCGCGAAGCAGCTCAACCAGAGCGGCATCCCCGCCGTCGACCTTCACGGAAACCTCGCCCAGGGCGCGCGTGACCGCAACCTCGCCGCCTTCGGCGCGGGCACCGTCCGGGTGCTCGTCGCGACGGACGTCGCGGCGCGCGGCGTCCACGTGGACGACGTCCAGCTGGTGGTCCACGTCGACCCGCCGACGGAGCACAAGGCGTACCTTCACCGCTCCGGCCGTACGGCTCGCGCTGGCAACGCAGGCGACGTCGTCACCCTCGTCCTGCCCGAGCAGCGCCGCGACACGAACGCGCTTCTCAGGAAGGCGTCCATCACCGCGACCCCGCTTCGGGTCCACGCCGGATCTCCCGAGGTCGGCGCCCTGATTGGCGATCGCGCGGCTCACGTGCCGTACGTCGCCAAGGCGGAGGGCCGATCGACGGGCGGGAACGCGCGCCGGTCGCCGAGCAACACGGCGGGCCGCGGGCAGAACCGGGCCCCAAAGTCGGGAGGCCGTCGTGGATCGGCTTCGCCCGCGAAGGCGTACTCGACCTCCACGCCCCGCTCGGCGTCGGGAACGGGCACCGGTCAAGGCGGTGCGCCCCGGCGCAGCGCCGCGGACTTCTCCCGGAGTTCCAGCGCGGGCAGGCGCAGCGGCGGGCGCTAAACCCCACCATCCGACGGGGGTCGCCCCCCCACGACCCTCATCTCGAAAGCGTGTCAACCGCACGGGGTTTCCTACTCGTTATACCTACATGGGAGTGGAAACCAAACGCGAGACGTACTTATCATCGCGAGAGATGCGTAGTGAATCCGAAGTAGAGGAGATTGTTCGCGCCTTCGTGACGTCGGACTACGGGCGCGTGGTCGCGACCGTCGCGGCCGCGACACGCTCGAACGACGGCGCCGAGGACGCGGTCCAGGACGCCATCGTCAAGGCGCTGGCGACGGACCCGCTGCCCGAGAATCTTCGGGCGTGGGTCACGGTCGTCGCCATCAACCGCAGACGCGATCTCCAGCGTCGAGCCACAGCCGAACGCCGCGCCGTTGACCGTCTCGACGCCCCAGCGGCGTCCGATCCGACAACCGGCGTCGCCGAGCGCAGCGCCCTGCTTGGCGCGATCGACCACCTTCCCGAGCGACAGCGCCAGATTGTGCTCCTGCACTACTACCTCGACGCGTCGGTCGCCGACATCGCCGCCGCGCTCGACGTGAGCCCGGGGACCGTCAAGACCCAGCTCCATCGCGGCCGAGCCGCGCTCGCCGATCACATCGGAGGTGCGTCGTGATGATCGACGAACAGATCCGGGCCGCGCTCGCACGCGAGATCCCGCCAATCCCCGTGGACGCCCCGGCGGTTATGGCCCACGTCATGGATCGCTGGCGTACGGAATCCGGACCGGATAGCGGACCGCACGATTCTGGGCCTGGAGGATCGCGCCCCTCGGGCCCCTCGGGCGGAGCGGGCCCTTCGGGGCTCCGCTTCGCGTTACCCGCGATCATCGCTGGCGTCGCGGGAGTGCTCGCGGGCGTCGGCGGCGCTTTCGCTCATGGGGGCCCGACGCAGGGGACGACGCTCGCGCAGGTTCCCGTCTACGCGTGCCCTGGTACGGGGCAGACGGGTGTGCTTCACGAGGGCGACCGCGTGTACATCGTCGGGCGCGCGTCAGGCGCCTACGCGATCCGCAATGTCCGGGGCGACGGGACCACGGTGTACGTCGCAGCCCGCGACGTCTCGCCCGACGCCGACGTGTCCCATCTCCCCCAGATGGGATGCGAGACGACGGGAAGCGTCTCGGTGGCTTCGCCGAGCCCGTCCGCGACGCCCAGCCCCGCGGCGAGCCCGACGCACACGATGACGCCAGGGGGCCCGAAGCCCCAGCCGAAGCCCGCAGGGGACACGACCAAGCCCGTGATCTCCTCCGCCGCGGCCTCGCCCACGACGATCTACGACCCGGGATACTGCACCCCGCCGAACCAGGCGTCGATCACCGCCCACGTCACCGACAACACGGGCGTCGCGTCCGTCACCGCCTCGTGGTCGCTCAAGGGCACGCCGACGACGAAAACCATGTCCCCCGGCGGCGGAGGTACGTACACCGCGACCTTCGGGCCGATCGCCGCGAACACGCTCGGTGGCCACGAGACGGCCTCCGTCGCGGTCACGATCACGGCGAAAGACGCCGCGGGGAACAGCGCCACCACGACCGTCCACGTCACGGTCACGAGCGACGGAGGAGGGTGCCTGTACTGATGCGCGCCTCACGATTCCTTGTCCCGGTGGCGGTCTTCGCCATCACCGCCGGCGCCGCGTACGGCCTAACCAGCATCGCGCGCCCCACCCCAACCCCGCCGAAGGGAACAAGCTCCGCCACCGTCGGCGTCGTCGTCCCCTTCCCCTACACGGGAGATGCGGCGTCGGCCGCGAAGCGCTGGGCAGCGGAGAACCAGGCGAACGGTGAGTCGCCATACGTGGCCTACGCCCCGGACCTTCCCGCCGTGGCCGCCTCGCCGTCTCCCTCCGCGGGCACAGGCCCCGTCGAGGGCGGGGCCGATCGTATCCCCGCCGCGCCCTCGGGCGGTACGAGCGCGCCAGGAGGAGTCGTCGACGCGTGCGCGGGAGACTCGCCGCCGGCCTCCTGCCCCACCGGCGTCGGAGGCATCGTCCAACTCACGCTCGACTCCCTGCCCCCGATGGACGGGATGGTCGCCCTGGCCCCCGCGGCCCCGGGCACGGCCCCGTTCCCGTACTTCCCGGAGTGCCCTGCCGTCGATCTCGCTCCCGGGGATCTCTCGATCGGCCTGACCGTGAACCGGCCCGCGAGCATCGAACTCTCGTGGTCCCACGAGGACGGAGGCGCGTGGGTCACCGACTCCGCGACCCTGACGACGACGGGCCCGGCCGAGGACGCGTGGAACGCGTGGGCCGCGAGCAGCTCCGCATCACCAACGGACCCCGAGCAGTGGATCGACGTCTGCCACGTGATCCACGGCCTCGCCCCCGGCGAGTACCGGATCCAGGCGACGTTCACGGACGCCTCCGACTCCGCGCAGAGCTTCACCTACCCCGCCGACGTCCCCCTCACGGCCCGCGTCGGGGATTCCTCCGGCGCGGTTCCCGGCCATACGCGCCGGCCCACGATTGTCCTGCCCGACGGTGTCGACCACATCATCGTCAACGCCCTCGCGCCGAGCGATCAGTACATCGCGATGGTCGCCGAGCCCGCGCAAGGCGACGCCCCCGGGACGGGAGGGACGTGCGACGCCTCGCTCGTGGATCCCTCGCACGCTCTCCCCTCGGGCGACATCGTCGGCGTGCCCCTGACGCAGCAAACCCTCCCCGACTCGGTGGTGGGCGCCCCGGACTACCCGTACCTGCCGAGCCAGAATCTCTCCCTCACGAGCGACGTCACGCTCCAGACGGGCACGGACTACACGGTGTGCCTGTTCTGGATGGACAACAGGGGCGATCCTGGGCACCCGCGCCCGGTCGCGATCGAGGCCATTCCCATCGGGATTCCCGAGGCGTACCACGTCAGCCTCGACGCCGTCGACTTCGTCGACTCTGCGGGGGTGCTCGACGGAAACACGATCGGCGGCGCGCACGTCCGGGCCATCCGCCCTGGCGGCTACCTCCCGGGAAGCGAGACGGAGTGCTCGCGCGGACTCGACGTCGGTTTCGGGTCCGGGGGCGCCACTTGGCCGGATACCGGGCGCAACCTCTGCACGGACATGACCGGCATCACCGGGATCGTCCGCACCGGCATCCCCATCGACATCACCCTCGCCTCGCCGTCCGGCGGCGGCGACACGCTCCGCAGCATCGTTCGCGTCGACCCCCGGTGCCACGGCGCCTGCACGCCGCGCGACCCCGAGATGGCGATGGTGCCGCTGCCCGACGTCGACGGACACAGCGCGGGCGACCTCGCCGTCCGCGTCAGCTTCGATGCGACGCCAGGAAACGGGCGTACATCCTTCGCGGTCGGCGACTCCCGGTACGGCACGACCGGCCCGCAGACCCCGGACTACCCGTACGTCGACATCACGACGTCGCAACCGGACATGGCATGGGCGCTCGCCCTACGCAACGGCGTCGACGTCAGCGTGAGCGTCCGGCTCCATCACGCCGACGCCGCGACGAGCCTTCACGTCTCGTTCGTCTCGAGCGACCCGCGCGAGCCGCTGTGCCGCGTTGGCGCGGGGCCGACGCCGCGAGCGATCTCGCTCGAACCCGCCGGTCCCGCCTCGACCACGACGTTCCACGGACTATGCGCTGGCGCGTCCTACCGCGTCGAGGTGAGAGACGACTCGGGCGGCATCGTCCCGGTATTCGGAACAACGGGCTGGGACACCACCGACGGTCACGACTTCTCGACCGACACAGTATCCGTACCCGTGCACGGCACAATCACGGGCATGCAGAACCAGGGATACGACTACTCCTTCACCGCGTACTCGAACCTTTGGGTCCGGTCGCCCTACACACCCGGCGCGTACCCGACAGGGCTTGATCCGAACGTGGATGCGGCCTGGCTCGATCGGCTATCGAGTGGGGGGTGGACCATGACCGACGATGGGTACAGCGCGTGTGGATCGGGCCTGAGCGCGACGACCTACGCCAAGCCCTACACGGGCACCATCGAGGTGTCGCACGGCAAGCCGATCCGTGTCGAGGGCCACGCTACGTACCGCACCAACCAGCGGGACGCGAGCGGAGGGTGGACGTGCGACGTCACGTCGGGACCCGGGTACCTAGGCGGGAACGTGACGAGCGTCGTCGCGACGGCGGACATCACTCCGGCGCAGCTCATCGACGGCGTGACCGTACGGGCCGAGGATGAGGTCGGCAGCCAGACGTGGGTCGCAGTTTCAGATCCGGGCGGGGTAGCGGGCTAGAACCCCAGGCGCCCCAGCTGCTTGGGGTCGCGCTGCCAGTCCTTCGCGACCTTCACCCGCATGTCGAGGTAGACGCGCTGCCCATCAGGGCCTCGATGCCATGCGCGGGCGCGCGTGCCCACGTCCTTGAGCCGCGAACCCCCTGTGCCCGATGACGATGCCCTTCTGGCTATCGCGCTCCACGAAGATGGTCGCCGAGATCGTCGACGACGGGCGGCGCGGCCGTTCACCGACTCGCGTTGGGTGATCTCCTCCACCATCACCGCGAGCGAATGCGGCAGCTCGTCGCGCACGCCCTCCAGCGCGGCCTCGCGGATGAGCTCGGCGATCATGATCGTCCTCGCGGCTCGTCCGTCAGGTCGCCGCTGGGATACAGCGGCGGCCCCTCGGGCAGGCGCTTGACGATCACGTCCAGGAGGACGTCCACCTGCACGCCCTTCACGCCGACACGGGGACGATGTCCGACGATGTCGCCCAGCTCGGATCACCGCCATCAGCTGCTCGGCGACGCGCTCGCGCGAGACCTTGTCCACCTTCGTGACGATCGCGACCACCGGGGCCCGGGCTGGGCCAGCTCGCGCGCGATCCACTTGTCGCCCGGGCCCGACCTTCTCGTCCGCGGGCAGGCAGAAGCCGATGACGTCCACCTCCGCGAACGTCTCACGTACCAGGTCGTTGAGGCGCTCGCCCGAGCAGCGTCCGGGGACGATGCAGGCCGGGCGTGTCGACGATGACGAGTTGGGCGTCGTCGCGATGCACGATGCCCCGGATCGCGCGGCGGGTGGTCTGCGGTCGCGACGACATGATCGCGACCTTCTCTCCGACGAGCGCGTTCATCAGCGTCGACTTGCCCGCGTTGGGGCGCCCCACGAAGCAGGCGAACCCGCACCGGTATCCCTCGGGTCATCGCTTGCTCCCTCGTCCGTGTTCGCCTTGCGGCGTTTCGCCGCGATGCACGCGCTGACCTCAGGCCGCACGTGATCGCACGTCAGCCGACGCCCGCGTGCCCTCGGCCGTTCGCGACCAGCACCAGTCCGTGGGCGGACGCGCATGACCCCGCGATCGGCACCTTGCCCCAGCGCCTTCGCGAGCAGGCCGGCCACGGTCTCGACGTCCTCGTCGTCGATCTCGACGTCGAACAGCTCGCCCAATTCCTCGAGCGCATCCGCGCGGGCACCCGATATCCGCCGTCGGGAAGCGCGACTCGGCTCGGGCGCCGTGAGGTCGTGCTCGTCCTGCATCTCGCCGACGATCTCCTCGAGCGCGTCCTCGATGGTGACGAGGCCGGCGACGCCGCCGTATTCGTCGACGACGATTGCGATGTGGACGCCTCGCTCTGCATCCGCCGGAGCAGGTCGTCCACGGGCACCGACTCGGGCACGTACACGGCCCGACGCATGAACTCGTCGACGGGCTCGTGCGAGCGACGCTACGTCGTCCCATGTCGCCTTGAGACGTCCTTGAGGTACAGCGACGCCCACCATGTCGTCAACGCCCGTCGCCGATCACGGGCACGCGCGAGAAGCCCGAACGGATGAACATCACGCATCGCCTTGCTCGCGGTCTCCCCGTCGCGAGCGTGATCATGTCCGTGCGCGGCACCATGACCTCGCGAGCCATCGGTCGCCGAGGTTCGACGACGACCGCACAGAGCTCCACCTCCTCGTCCTCGAGGGCGTCCTGCGCCTGCTCCACGAGGTCGCTCGCCTCGGCGAGCGCGGGGACGCCGCAGCGCGGGGACGACGGCACGGACGGGCGCCGAGGCGACGATGAGTGGGGCGCTGAGCGGCCCGAGGAGCCGCACCGTTCCGAGCGGGTGGGCGCGCGCGAGCTGGCGGGGCATCGCCCGCACGATGACGAGCGCGACGAACCCTCCGATGAGGGCGGCAGCGATGGCGCCCGTCCACCACCTCAGCTCGAGGCGGTCCGCGATGTCCCACGTGAGGAACGCGAGGGCGACGAGCGCTACGGGTTCGGTCATCGCGTACGCGACGGACGCGGAGTTCGCGGTCGCCTCAGGATCGGTCGACAGCCACGCGACGATGGTGCGTCGCCCGTCGGGCCGACGCGCTGCCGCCAGGACGCGCTCCTCGGCAGTACGGGAGCTGCTCGAACGCGGCGATGAGCGCGTGGAGGCACGCGGACGCGAGGACGCCGGACGCCCACACTCCCACGAGCCATCCGATCGCCGAGTTCGCCATGATCTATGAGGGTAGCCGGGCGGCGACGAGGGTCGCCGTCACCGCTGCGCCAGAAACGTGAGCAGCAACCGACGCTGAAGCTCGAACATCTCCCGCTCCTCGTCCGGCTCGGCGTGGTCGTAGCCCAGAAGGTGCAGAATCCCGTGGGTGGCGAGCAGGAGCATCTCCTCCTCCGCCGAGTGCCCTGCGACGCGAGCCTGCTCCTCCGCGACGGCGGGACAGATCACGACGTCCCCCAGAAGGCCCGCAGGGGTCGGCTCGTCTGGCGTCCCCGGCCGGAGCTCGTCCATGGGGAACGAGAGCACGTCCGTCGGTCCCGGCTCGTCCATCCAACGGACGTGGAGGTCCTCCATCGCCCGCGTCCCCACGAACAGGATCGCCAGCTCCGCGCCGTCGGCGATACTCATCTGCCTCAGCACGAACGCGCCAAGCTCCGCGAACTCGACCTCGTCGACCGCCGCGTCCGACTCGTTATTGACCTCGATCATGACGAGCCCTTGCGCGGCTTGGTGCGCCGAGCGTCGTCGTTCGCGTAGGCGGTGACGATCTCGCCGACGAGGCGGTGCCGCACCACGTCCTCCGCGCCGAACGTGCATACCGCGATGTCGTCGATCCCCCCGAGCAGGTCCCGCGCCACGATGCAGGCCGGAGTCCATACCCGCCGGGATGTCCGTCTGCGTCACGTCGCCCGTGACCACCATCGTCGAGCCGAACCCGAGCCGCGTGAGGAACATCTTCATCTGCTCGCGCGTCGTGTTCTGCGCCTCGTCGAGGATGACGAACGCGTCGTTGAGGGTGCGCCCGCGCATGTACGCGAGCGGCGCGACCTCGATGGTGCCGGACTCGATCAGGCGCGGAATGGACTCGGAGTCCACCATGTCGTGGAGCGCGTCGTACAGGGGGCGCAGGTACGGGTCGATCTTCTCGGAGAGCGTCCCCGGCAGGTACCCGAGCCGCTCGCCCGCCTCGACGGCGGGGCGGGTGAGAAGGATGCGCGTGACGCGCTTGGCCTGCAGCGCCGCGACGGCCTGGGCCATCGCGAGGTACGTCTTGCCCGTCCCGGCTGGGCCAATGCCGAACGTGATCGTGTGCGTGTCGATCGCCGCGACGTACGCAGCCTGACCCGCGGTCTTCGGGCGGATCGTCTTGCCTCGGTGGGACAGGATCGATCGCGCCAAGACGGCTGCGGGGCGTTCGCGCGGAGCGGTGGTGCCGCTGACCATGCGCACGGTGCGTCGGGCGAGGTCGGGCGTGATCTCGACGCCCTCGTCGAGGAGGGCCCGGAGCTCGTTGATCGCCGAAGCGGCGCTCGCCACCGGGCCGTCGTCGCCGGTCAGCGAGATCGCGTTGCCGCGCACGTGGATGGCGACGTCGGGGAAGGCCGCTTCGATCTCGCGGATCACGGCGTCGCGTTCCCCGAGCAGTTCCGCCATCGACGACGCATCCTCGACGACGACCACGGTGGGTTCGCTCACGGGAGGACGCGCCCCATCTCGGTCCCTCCGAGCACGTGTGCGTGCGCGTGGAAGACGGTCTGGCCGGCCTTGGGGCCGACGTTAATTACGAGTCGGAATTGCCCGCCGCACTCGTCGTCGGCGATGCGCTGAGCGACGTCGATCATCTCGGCCAGCACGTCGGGCGCCGCCGCGGCGACGTCGGTGACGTCCGCGTGATGCGTGCGAGGCACGACGAGGACGTGCGTGGGCGCCTCGGGCGCGATGTCGCGGAACGCGACGATCCGTTCCGTCTCCATCACGGTGGTCGAGGGCAGCTCGCCCGCGATGATCCGGCAGAACAGGCAGTCGTTATCACTCATGGGCCAAGCCTTTCATGTGCACGGCCGTTCATGTGCGGAGCCGTTCATCTGAAGAGCCTAGAGCGCCGACGGCGGGGTCGCCCAAGCCCCGCGGAGGGCCGCGGCTGCTGCGATGGCGGCGGGGCCGGCCTCGGAGGCGCGCAGCACGTAGGGGCCGAGCCGGGTTGCGACGCCCCCGGCTGCTGTCAGAGTCACGAGTTCGGCGTCGGAAATGCCTCCCTCGGGGCCGACGACGAACCAGATCGGGTCGTAGGGTTCCCCCGGCCGCACGGGGAGTGCGAGAGGCGCCGCCGCCGACTCGTGGAGGACGAACACCAGCGCCCCGCCTCGTACGGCGCGATCGATCAGTCCCGCGAGGGCGTCCGTATCCGTGAGCGCGTCGACCTCAGGCACGCGCGCCCTGCGCGACTGTTTGGCCGCGGCTGCGACGCGGTCCGCCCACGAGGCGCGGGCCTTGTCTGCCTTGGGGCCGCGCCACTGGACGATCGCGCGCTCGGCTGCCCACGGGATCACCCGCGTCACCCCGAGCTGGGTTGCCGCCTCGATGGCCTCCTCGTCGCGCCCGCCCTTGGCGAGCGCCTGGACCAGAACGACCTCGGGGTCGACGTCGAGTGATACCGCGTCCACGAGCACGGCGACGCGGTCCGGCTCGGCCTCCGTCAGCACGCCCGAGGCTCGGCGCCCGAGCCCGTCGACGATGTCGACGCGATCGCCCACCCCGCGTCGTTGAACGGCGGCGTGACGGGCCTCCTGGCCGCCGAGAACCAGGGTGTCCCCGACCGCGGCGGAACCCGCGGATTCGCTGAGGAAAACTGGCGCGCTCACCGATCGCGTCCGGTGAAGGCCCCGCGCAACCGAGAGAACAGTCCGGCGTTGACCGGCGCGAGTCGCGCCTCGGGGCGCTCCTCCCCGCGCAGCTCGGCCAGCTTCCGCACCAGCTCCTCCTGCTCGGTGGTCAACCCCGAGGGAGTCTGCACGTCGAGATGCACGTAGAGGTCGCCGCGTCCCGTGCGCTGGAGGTGACCCACGCCGAGACCCTTGAGTTTGACGGTCTCGCCGGAGTGGGTCCCCGGTCGGACGGTAACCTCGCGGGCTCCGTCGAACGTCTCGACGTCCAGCACCGTGCCGAGCGCTGCCGCCGTCATCGGGATTTCCACGGTGCAGTGCAAGTCGTTGCCGCGACGCTCGAAGGCGTTGTGCTGCTTCTCGCGGATCTCGACGTAGAGGTCGCCGCGTCCGCCACCTGCCGGTCCGGCGTCGCCGTGGCCAGCGAGTCGGATGCGCGTTCCCGTCTCGACGCCCGCCGGGATGTCGACGGTGATGGTGTGTCGCGTGCTCGTGCGTCCCTGCCCGGAACAGTCGGGGCACGGGTTCGCGATGGTGGATCCGTAGCCGCCGCATGTGGGGCACGGCGCGCTGGACATGACCTGACCCAGCAGGGACCGGGCGACGCGCTGCACGACCCCGGTGCCGCCGCACGAGCCGCACGTCACGGGGGATGTGCCCGGCGCGCAACACGAGCCTTCGCACGTCGCGCACGGATCGGCGAGGTTGACGGTGACGTCGCGCGCTACTCCGAACGTCGCCTCCTCGAGCGTCACCTCGGCGTGAACGAGCGTGTCGCCCCCGCGCTGCGTCCGCGATGCGGGTCCGCGACGGGTTCCGCCTCCGCCGAAGAACGTCTGGAAGATGTCCTCGAAGCCAAATCCCGCGGGACCGCCGCGGCCGTTCGCGCTCGCACCCGAGTCGTACCGGGCGCGCTTGTCCGGCGTGGACAGCACCTCGTAGGCCTGGGAAACCTCCTTGAAGCGTTCCTCGTCGCCGCCGCCCGTGTCGGGGTGCAGCTCGCGCGCGAGCTTGCGGTAGGCCTTCTTGATCTCGTCCTGCGACGCGCCGCGCGGCACCCCGAGAACCTCGTAGTAGTCGCTCACGTCTCCACCACTCGTGTGAGGTAGCGCGCCACGGCGCGTACGGCTGCCATGGTGCCCGGATAGTCCATGCGGGTCGGCCCAAGCGCGGCGAGAAGCGCCGTCTCGCCGCCGGGGGAACCATACCCCGCAGCCACGATCGACGTCTTCGATAGCGCCTGGCTGTGCATTTCTCCTCCGATGCGTACCGCGACGTCCGTCGCGTCAAGGGCCATCTCGTGCAACAGCCGGAGCAACACCACTTGTTCCTCAATCGCCTCCAGAACCGAGCCGATCGCGTCCTGTTCGAGGCCGCCGTCCACGCGCGCAAGGTTCGACGTTCCTGCGAACACCACCCGCTCGACGGTCCCGCCGCGCGCCGCCGCGACGATCGCGTCGGCGACGACGCCAGCCCACGGCACCTGGCCCGGTCGCGCGACCCACGTCGCGAGCGCCCGCTCCGCGTCGGCCGGCCCCAGCCCCTGCGTCGCCTCGTTCACCTCGCGCGCGACGCGCTCGAAGGCGTCGTCCGCTGGCTCCTCGCCGAGCGCGACCGCGCTCTGCTCCACTCGAGCGTCGGCCGAAACGACGACGACGAGAGCCCGCTCCTGGCCCATGCGAACCAGCTCGACCCGGCGAACCTTCGCCTCGCGAAGCGACGGGTACTGAACCACGGCCACCTGCCGCGTGAGTTGACTCAGAAGTCGAACGGACCGCTCAACCGTGTCGCTGAGGTCCACGGCGTCGCTCAGGAAGGTCGAGATCGCCCGACGCTGGGGCTCGGGAAGGGCGGTCGCGGCGAGATGGTCGACGAACGATCGGTAGCCCTTGTCCGTCGGAATTCGCCCGGCCGACGTGTGGGGCTGCGTAATCAGCCCCTCCTCCTCGAGCGCCGCCATATCGTTGCGGATGGTCGCGGGAGAGACGCCGAGGTGCTTGTCGTCGGCGAGCACGCGGGATCCGACGGGCTCGCTCGTCGCGACGTACCCCTCGACGATGGCGTGGAGAACGGCGCGTCGTCGTTCCTCGAGCACGCGTCACCTCCCGTTGGCACTCGCTGACCCTGAGTGCTAATCGTATCGCGCCCCCCGGACGGGACGTCGAACCGGTACGGTTGGCGCGGAGGAACGATGAGCCAGGATCCGTACGCTGCGCCGGACACTCAGGCGGCAGAGATCGCGCAACTCGGCGCGATCATCGGCCCCGTGATCCCCTTCGTCGTGTGGCGCCTGCAGCGCGACCGGAACCCCTTGGCGGCTCGCGAGGCCGCGTCGGCGACCAATTTCGGGACGCTCGTTCTCGTCGCGTTCGCCGCCGCGACCGTCGTCCGCGCCCTAGTTCCCTTCGTGGGCTTTCTCGGTACAGTAGGACAGTTGGCAGTCGTCGCGTCATCCGTGGTGTTGTGTCTGCAGGCGTACAGCGCGGTTCGCCGGGGAGTGTCAGCGTCCTATCCCATCGACATCAAAGTGGTGAAAACATGAGCACGAACTCGACGGCCGCCGCCATGAGCGAGGCAGAAGAGCGCAATCAGGCCAAGACGATGTACATCATCAACGGCTTCTTCCCGCTTCTCGGAGGTCTGATCTTCTGGCTGATCGGCAAGGACCGCAGCGCGTTCGTCGACGACCAGGGCAAAGAGGCGGTCAACTTCGGGATCAACATCGTGATCGCCAACGTCGCGCTGTACATCGTCGTGACGATCATCGCCATCGCGACCCTCGGGATCGGCGGCCTCCTGTACCTCCTTTCGTTCGCACTGTGGATCTACTCGATCATCATGGGATTCCAGGCGGGCGCCCAGGCGGAACAGGGCGTGAAGTACCGCTTCCCGATCTGCCCGCTGCGCCTCATCAAGTAACGGCCTAGCCCCTGACCAATCTCAGGGCCCCATATCGTTCTTCGGACCGATGTGGGGCCCTGAGTCGTTCTGTCACGATCGAGATATGAACGAAACGATCAAGAAGTCCCCCACCGTCGCCCCCGGACCTGAGCCCATGCTGGAATCGACGGCACGCACCCTCGCGATGTGGACACACCTGTCCGGAGCCCTCTCGCCGCTCATCGGCATCCCCGGAGTCATCGCCGCTCTGGTGTTCTGGCTCATCGGCAAGGATCGCAGCGCCCTCGTGGACGATCAGGGCAAGGAAGCGGTCAACTTCCACCTCTCCTTGATTATCTGGAGCCTGATCTTCGCGTTGCCCATGGTCATCATCACCATCCTGACGCTGGGTCTCGCGCTTCTCGCGTTCGGCGCGGTATTGATCGCGGTGATCGTCATCGAGGTCCAGGCGGCGATGGCCGCGAGCCGGGGCGCGTACTACCGTTACCCGATCAACTGGCGCCTGATCCACTAGGGCCATCCTCGGCCCACGCCAGGTCGCGGACCACGGCGTCCGCGAGGAGGCGCCCGCGGCGCGTGAGAACGACCCGCGGGACCTCCCCTGCCACCCCCACCAGGCCGTCGGCCACCAGGCCAGGCAGGCGGGCCGCCCCTGCGCCCGTCAGGACACTCAGGGATAACCCCGAGGCGAGCCGCACCCCGAGCATCACCTTCTCGACGTATCGCTGCTCGTCCGTGAGCGTCTCGCCGTCGTCCTCGGGACTCTCTCCCGCCGAGATCCGCTCCGCGTAGGCCCGGGGGTGCTTGACGTTCCACCACCGCCGAGCCTCGCCCCCCTGGCGCTCCAGGTAGGAGTGAGCCCCGGGTCCGACGCCCCACCAGTCGTCGCCCCGCCAATAGCCGACGTTGTGGCGGCACGCGTTCTCGGGCGTCCGCGCCCAGTTACTTACCTCGTACCAGGCGTAGCCCGCCGCCGCGAGCGCGTCGTCCGCTGCCTCGTACATCTGGGCCTGCACGTCGGGGTCGACGGCGGCGATGCGGCCCGCCTTCAGGTCCCGCCCCATGCGCGTGCCCGGCTCGATGACTAGCGCGTACGCGCTCACGTGATCGGGGCCGAGGGCGATCGCCGCGTCGACGGACGTGCGCCACTCCTCGACGCTCTCCCCCGGCGTGCCGTAGATGAGGTCGAGCGACGTCGCGAGGTCCGCGTCGCGGGCGCCCTCGATTGCGCGGGCGACGTTCTCGGGATCGTGCGTGCGGTCCAGGGTTCGCAGCACGTGGGGAACGGCGGACTGCATTCCCAGGCTCACGCGCGTGAAGCCCGCGCCCGCGAGCGCGGCCAGCGACGCGGCCGAGACCGAGTCGGGGTTCGCCTCGGTGGTGACCTCGGCGCCAGGCGCGAGGCCCCATGTCTCCCTCACCCCGTCGAGAAGGCGGGCAAGCGCGGCGGGGTCAAGCATCGTCGGCGTGCCCCCTCCAAAGAAGACGGTCGACGCGGGACGCGGGTCTGACCCCATGACCGCGCGAGCCATCTCCATCTCGCCGAGCGCCGCCTCGACGTATCCCTCGCGCGACGCGCCCGCGAGCTCTCCCGGGGCATAGGTGTTGAAGTCGCAGTATCCGCAGCGAACGGAGCAGAACGGCACGTGGACGTACACGCCGAAGGCGCGCGCGGTCCCGTCGAGCGCCACTACTTCTTCTTCTCGCCCTTGTCCGAGCCCTCGTCGCTCGTGCTGAGCGCGGCGATGAAGGCCTCCTGCGGGACGTCGACCCTACCGATGGTCTTCATCCGCTTCTTGCCCTCCTTCTGCTTCTCGAGGAGCTTGCGCTTGCGCGAGATGTCGCCGCCGTAACACTTGGCGAGCACGTCCTTGCGCATGGCGCGGATGGTCTCGCGGGCGATGACGCGCGCGCCGATCGCGGCCTGGATGGGGACCTCAAACTGCTGGCGAGGGATGAGCTCGCGGAGCTTGGCCGTCATCCTCACGCCGTAGGCGTAGGCCGCGTCCTTGTGGACCACGGCGCTGAAAGCGTCGACGGGCTCGCCCTGGAGCAGGATGTCGACCTTGACGAGCTCGGCAGGCGCCTCGCCGTCCGGTTCGTAATCGAGCGACGCGTACCCGCGCGTGCGCGACTTCAACTGGTCGAAGAAGTCGAAGACGATCTCGGCGAGCGGCATCGTGTAGTGCATCTCGACGCGGTCGGCGCTCAGGTAGTTCATGGTGCCCATGGTGCCGCGACGCATCTGGCACAGCTCCATGATGGTGCCGATGAATTCGCTCGGCGCGAGGATGGTCGCCTTCACCACCGGCTCGCGCACCTCGGCGATCTTGCCGCCGGGGAATTCGCTCGGGTTGGTGACGACGATCTCCTTGCCGTCCTCCATCGTCACGCGATAGACGACGTTGGGCGCTGTCGAGATGAGGTCGAGGTCGAACTCCCGCTCCAGGCGTTCGCGGACGATCTCGAGGTGGAGTAGGCCGAGGTACCCGCAACGGAACCCGAACCCGAGCGCGACCGAATTCTCCGGCTCGAAGACGAGCGCGGCGTCGTTGAGCTTCAACCGGTCGAGGGCGTCGCGCAAGTCAGGGAAATCGCTCCCGTCGAGCGGGAACAGGCCGGAGAAGACCATCGGGCGGGGGTCGCGGTATTTTCCGATCGACTCCTTCGCCTGCCGCGCCGCGTCCGTCACGGTGTCTCCAACGCGCGACTGCCTGACGTCCTTCACCCCCGTGATGAGGTACCCGACCTCGCCGACCCCGAGGCCCTTGGTCGCGACGGGCTCGGGCGAGATCACACCGATCTCGAGGAGCTCGTGGGTCGCGCGCGTGGACATCATCACGATCTTTTCGCGCGGGGTGAGCTTCCCGTCGACGACGCGGACGTAGGTCACGACGCCCCTGTACGTGTCGTAGACGGAGTCGAAGATGATGGCGCGCGTGGGCGCGTTCGCGTCGCCGACGGGTGCGGGAACGTCGCGGACGATGCGGTTGAGTAGTTCGGTGACCCCGTCGCCCGTCTTGCCGCTCACGCGCATGACGTCGTCTGGATCGCAGCCGACCAGGCCCGCGAGCTCCTTGGCGTACCGGTCAGGGTCCGCGGCGGGAAGATCGATCTTGTTCAGCACGGGGATGATCGTGAGGTCGTTCTCGATGGCGAGGTAGAGATTGGCAAGGGTCTGCGCCTCGATGCCTTGGGCGGAGTCCACCAGGAGCACGGCGCCCTCGCCCGCCGCGAGCGATCGCGAAACCTCGTACGTGAAGTCCACGTGACCCGGGGTGTCGATCATGTTGAGCGCGTAGGGCTCGCCGTCCACGACCCACGGCATGCGGACGGCCTGCGACTTGATGGTGATGCCGCGCTCCCGCTCGATGTCCATGCGATCGAGGTATTGCGCCTTCATCTCGCGTTCCCCTACCACTCCCGTCAACTGGAGCATGCGGTCCGCGAGGGTGGATTTCCCGTGGTCAATATGGGCGATGATGCAGAAGTTGCGTATCGCCGACGGGGACGTCGAGGCGGGCTCGATGCGAGGATCGGACGGCACGGAAGCGGGGACTCCTTGGGACGCGGGCGGACGAGCCCTATCGTCCCACGGAATCGCCTCCTCCCGGGGCCGCGTGACCCCGCTCACACAATCTACGGATATCCGGTGATTCGCCAGCGTCCCGTGGCACTCTTGGGAACGAGGAGGTGCGCCTCATGGACGAGGATGCCGGGCTCTTCCGCGCCACGTTCCACGACTCACCCATCGGAATAGCCATCCTCGACGAGGTCGGGCACTACCGAGAGGTCAACCGAGCGTTCGCCGACATCCTCGGACTTGAGCCCAAGGACGTCGTGTCCCGGAACTTCGCCGAGTTCACCCACCCGGACGACCTTCCCCGCGACATCGAGCTGCTCAGTCGACTTGAGCGCAAGGAATTCCCGTTCTACCAGTCGCAAAAGCGTTACCTCACGAGCACGGGCGAGGTCGCCTGGGTGCGCATCACGGTGACGCGGATCGACGACGCCGTGCGGACGCCGGCGCACCACATCATCGCCCAGATCGAGGACGTGACCGAGGTGCGGAACGCGCGCGAGCTACTCGAACAACAGGCGATGTACGACGCCCTGACGGGTCTTGCGAACCGGGCACTGCTGATGGAACGTCTCGAGGCGGCTCTCGCGAGCTACGCGAAGCGAGACGCGACCGTCGCGCTGATCTTCTTCGACATCGACGACTTCAAGATGGTGAACGACTCGCTGGGGCACGACGCAGGGGACCAACTCCTCGCCACGGTCGCGGAACGTATTCAGGGGGCGGTTCGGCGCGGCGACACCGTGGCGCGGCTCGGCGGCGACGAGTTCGTGGTCCTTCTCGAGGACGTTCACGACGTTCACGATGCCCAGGCTCTCGCCACCGTCATCATTCGCGCCGCGCAAGCTCCGACCTCCGTTTCCGGGCACGAGGTGGTGCCGAGCCTCAGCGCGGGGCTCGCGATCGCTGACTTCTACTCGACTCCTGAAGGCCTCCTCCGGGACTCCGACACCGCGATGTACTCGGCGAAGAAGTCGAGCACCGTGGGGCTCAAGGTCTACGACGCCAAACTCCGAGAGACGGCCATCACGAAGCTCGAGGTCGAGGAGGACCTGCGTAAGGCGCTTCGCGAAGGCGAGCTTCGGGTGGCGTACCAACCCGTGGTCGACCTCGCGACACGGGAAACGGTGGGCTACGAGGCGCTCGTGCGATGGAGCCACCCGCGACGCGGCGAACTCCTCCCCGAGGAATTCATCGCCGTCGCCGAGCAGGCGAACCTCGTCGTTCCGATCGGCTCGCTCGTCGTGCACGAGTCCTGCGGGTTCCTGGCCCGACACCCGGGGTTCACCGGGATGATGTTCATCAACGCCTCACCGAAGCAGATGGGGACGGCGAACCTGGCCCGCACCCTCAACGCCGCCGTCAAGGGTCAGGGCATCGCGCCAGGGCGGGTGTATATCGAGATCGGTGACTTCGGAATGCTCCGCGCGAGCAAGACGGCGGATGGCGACCTCGACGCCATCACCCGGATGGGGTTTCCCCTCATCCTCGACGACTTCGGAGCGGGAAACGGCTCGTTCTCCGCCGTCCTCGAGAAGCCCATCGCCGGGATCAAACTGGCGGCGAAATTCACGCAGCGAATCGGCGACGGCGGCGATGGCGATCTCATGAGCCGAAGCCTCGCCACGCTGGCGATGGACCTCGGATTGATCGGGGCGATCAAGGGCGTCGAGTCCGACAAGCAAGTCCGCCTGGCGCTTTCTCACGGCTGGACGCTGGGACAGGGCTACCTATTTGGGCACGCCGTACCCGAGGCGGAGCTCCCGCTGCCGTAGAACGCGTGGGTTTAACCCCTCCCCCTTTCTGCCGATACATTCTCCGGGCGTTGAATGTCGCCACGCGTCGAATCGGGAGGAGAGGGCTATGGGTTACGGCGACGATCTGTTTCAATCGACGTTCCGCGCCTCCCCTATCGGTATGGCGATTCTCGATAGCGAAGGTCGGTATCTCGACCTCAACGCCGGCTTCGAGCGGATCTTGGGCCTCGGGGCGGCTTCCGTCATCGGGCGCGAGTTCGCGGAGTTCACCCATCCGGACGATCTCGCGCGCGATAGCGACCTGCTCGACCAGCTCGCGGCGGGCGACCTGCCGTTCTATCAAATCCAGAAGCGGTACATCGACGCAGCAGGCGACACGGTGTGGTGCCGGGTCACCGTATCCGAGGTTCCCGCCAACCCCGCGCCCAAGAACGCGCGCTTCGTGGCCCAAATCGAGGACATCACCGAGTTTCGGCGCGCGACGGACCTCCTCGAACGCAAGGCCCTCTACGACTCGTTGACCGGGCTCGCCAATCGCAGCTTGCTTCTCGATCGTCTCTCCCATGCTCTCGCCGGCCACCTTCGCCGAGAGACCACCGTCGCCGTCTTGTTCTTCGACGTCGATCACTTCAACCTCGTCAACGATTCGCTTGGTCACGAGGCGGGCGACGCGCTCCTCGCCGTGATCGGCCAGCGCGTCCAGGGCGCGGTGCGTGCGGGCGACACGGTCGCGCGACTCGGCGGCGACGAGTTCGTCGTCGTGCTCGAGAACATCGCCACCCAGGGCGCCGCGGAGCGCGTCGCCGAACTCATCACAGCCGCCGTTCAATCGCCCATCACGGTCGCTGGGCATGAGGTTCTCCCGACGATCAGCGTCGGGCTCGCCATCGCCGAACGAGGCGTGACGGCGGAGACGCTCGTCCGCGACGCCGATACGGCGATGTACGCGGCCAAGCAACGGGGTCGCGCCCGAATCGAGGTGTTCTCCTCCGATCTGCGCGAAAGCGCCCTCAACAAGCTCTCCATCGAAGGTGAGCTGCGCGCTGCCGTACGCGACGGCGAATTGGCCGTGTACTACCAGCCCGTCGTCGATCTCGAAACGCGGGCCGTCATCGCCTACGAGGCGCTGGTGCGATGGGAGCATCCGACGCGAGGCCTCCTGATGCCCGCCGACTTCATCGAGATCTCCGAGGAGGCCAACCTCGTCGTCCCCCTTGGATCGTTCGTTCTTCGCGAGGCGTGCGGATTCCTAGCGCGTCACCCCGAGTTCACCGGTCGGATGTTCGTGAACGTCTCGACGCGACAGATAGGACCGGCCGACCTCACCCGTGTGGTACGGGCCGCGCTCGACGAAAGCGGCGTCGACGCACGCCGCATCTCCCTCGAGATCACCGAATCCGGGATCCTGATGACGACCAAGGTCGCGCGAGCGGATCTCGAGAACATCACCGAGATGGGCGTCGACCTCGTGCTCGACGACTTCGGGACCGGGTACTCCGCGCTCGCGTCGATCATCCAGAACCCGGTCGCAGGCCTCAAGCTGTCGCACGAGTTCACCCAACGCCTCGGCGACAACGGTTCGGGCGACCGCATCAGTTCGGCGGTCGCGTCCCTCGCCGCGAACCTGGGAATGTACGGCATCGCGGAGGGCATCGAGACCGAGGCCCAGCACCGGCAGGCCAAGCACCATGGTTGGCTATACGGGCAGGGCTTCCTCTACGGCCATCCGCTTCCCGAAGCGGACGTATCCTTCGAGGACGCCGGTCGAGTGCGGAGCACCGCCCCGAACCCGAAAGCGACCTAGACCAGATGAACGACCTCACCCGCCGCTTCCTACGCGCGGCGATCGACGCCGCTGTCGCAACCTTCGGCCCCTCCGCGAAGAAGAAAACGGGGACGCCGACTAAACCGAAGGCGTCGAAGAAGTCCCGCACCTCGAAGAAGTCGCCGGCTGGAAGCTCCTCGTCGACCTACCCCGGGGACTTCACCGGTCGATTCGAGGTCGCCTACGCGCCGCACCTCGATGGCGAACCTGATCCGGGAGAAATCGTGTGGACGTGGGTGCCGTACGAGGAGGACGCGAGCCAGGGCAAGGACCGCCCCGTGTTACTCGTCGGACGCGACGACGGCTGGCTGCTGGGCCTCATGCTAACGAGCAAGGACCACGACAGGGACGCCGCCGACGAGGCCAGGTGGGGCCGCCATTGGATGGATATCGGAACCGGGGATTGGGATCGGAAGAAACGGCCGAGCGAAGTCCGGCTCGATCGCGTTCTGCGGGTCGATCCCGACGGCGTTCGACGCGAGGGGGCCGTCCTTGACCGGGCCCGATTCTCCGAGGTCGAGACGGCTCTGCGGTCAATCAACCACTGGTAGCATGGGTGGTCGCGCGTGCGGCTCCTTCGTCGTGCGCCATCAGATTTCCCCCCCACATCGCGAGGAACATTCGTGGCAAACATCAAGTCCAACATCAAGCGGATCGGCACCAACGAGAAGGCTCGCCTTCGTAACATCGCCGTGAGGTCTGAGCTGCGTACCCACGTACGCCGCGTTCGCGAGGCAATCGCCGCTGGCGACAAGGCGACGGCTGAGGCAGCGTTCAAGACCGCGTCCGTGAAGCTCGACAAGGCCGCGAGCAAGGGCGTCATCCACGAGAACCAGGCCGCGAACCGCAAGTCCGCGCTCGCGAAGCAGGTCGCGTCCCTGTAACCGCGCGACGCGCGGAAGCCCGATCTACCCGACGTAGCGGCACGCCGTCGCTAGGGTCGACCGTGTGAACGACGCACCCGACACTCTCCCCCGGGTGTGGCACCTCCCCCTTTCCGGACGACACACGTCCTCATCGACGCGCCGTGTGCTTCTGGGCAGGCAGGGGATTTTCTCCGCCGAGCATCAACTCCTCGGATTCGAGCTTCTCTTCCGTGCGCCAGGCAGGCAAGGCCTGCGTATCGACCTATGGAATGCCCGCCAACAGGACCGCGCGACCGAGCACGTCCTCGCAGCCGCGTTCTTCGGTGGCGTCGACGTTTCCGAGGGCCTACCCCTCTTCGTGAACTTCACGCGGTCGTACCTCGTCGACCCCGCCAGTTATCTTCGCGCCCCGAACGAAATCGTTATCGAGGTTGTCGAGTCCGCCCATGCCGACGCGTCCCTCTTCGACCGCCTCGCGGCCCTCAAGGCCCGCGGCTACCGGATCGCGATCGATGATTTCCTCGGAACGAGCAGCCAAAGACGCCTTCTCGAACTCGCCGACTTCGTGAAGATCGACTACCGCGACCTCGCCGCACGCGGGGAACGCCTGGTGGACGCCGCCCGCGAGAGCAACGCCCGGCTTATTGCGGAACGGATCGAGACGCCGGCGGAGTTCGAGGAGTGTCACCGTCTCGGATTCGAGCAGTTCCAGGGGCATTTCTTCGAGGCGGCCGTCGTCCTCGAATGCGCGGGGCTGTCTGTCACGTCGACCCCCGTCGCTTCACCCCCGGTCGAGTCTCCCCCGGCTTAGGACGCGAGCGTGGCCACCGTGCGAATCGCTCGCTCGACGGCGAACCGCGGATCGCGGCCGGCGCCCTTCACCTGAGCGTCGGCCTCCGCGACGGCCTCGATCGCCTCGGCGATCGTGTCTGCCGTCCAGTGCCGAAGGTCGCGCCGCGCCCTTTCCACCTGCCACGGCGCGAGACCAAGGTCGCGCGTCGGGTCGAGACCCCTGCCCCGCGAGGCTCCAACCTTGGCGAGCGTGCGCAGTTTCGCGCCGAGCGCCGCGACGAGGGGCACGGGGTCCGTACCGGTGTCGAGCGCGTGGCGCACCAACGCGAGAGCATCCCCGACCTTGCCTGCGACCGCGGCGTCGGCGACCGCGAAGCCCGTCGCGTTGACGCGACTCCCGTAGTACCGCGTGACGTCGTCCGCCCCGATAACGCCGGTCACGTCGCTGATCAGCTGATGGCACGACGATGCGAGCTCGGCCGCGTCGACCCCGATCGCGTCGACCAGGGCGCGAATCGCCTGCGGGCGCGCCGTGCGGCCCGCCCGCGAGAATTCCCCCTCGACGAACGCGAGGGCCTCGGCGTCCTTCTTGATCGCGGGGCACGAGAACTCGCTGGCGCCGCCGGCCCGAAACGCGTCCAGCACCTTCTTGCCGCGCACGATCCCGGAGTGCGTCAGAACGACGACGACCTCAGGGTCGGGGTTGGCTGCGTACACGATCGCGTCGGCTGCGAAGTCGTCGCTCATCGCTTCACCCTCGTCGATCACGACGACGCCCGGCTCGGCAAACAGGGAGGGACTCGTCGCCGCGCGGAGGGCCCCTTTCGCGTACGTCGCGGCGCTGAGGCGCGTGACCGCGACGGTCCCTGCCGAATCTCGAACGTGGGTAACGATTGCGCCGACGGCGCGTTCGGCGAGGATGGTCTCCGGCCCGACGAGCAGAACGAGGGGCGCTGGCGTCGCGCGGTCCCAGCCCCTCGAAGCCGTGCGTGTCGAGCTGCGTTCCGCCATGGTCCCAGCCTGCCACGCCAAGCGGACACCGCGACGCCACGACGAGGGGCGCGCCGTTCTCAACGTCGACGGAGCCGCAATGATCCGTCCGGAACACGGCGGCCCCCGCCCGCCGGTACGCCTCGACGACCCCGGAATCCGGGTGACCGTAGGAGTTTTCCCCGACACTCACGATGGCGACGCGCGGGCGGACGGCAGCCTCGAGTCCCGGGTCCTGCCGGGCCGAACCGTGGTGCGCCACCTTGAGCACGTCGACGGCGACGGGGACGCCCCCCGACGCCAGCAACCTCGCCTGTCCTCCCGTCTCGAGATCCCCGAGGCCAAGCACCGTGACGCCGCCCGCCTGCCCCCAGGTCGCGAGCGAGGCGTCATTCACCTCGGAGTCCGAACGGGCGTCCGAGGAGCCCGCATGCCACGCCGCGAGACGCACCTGACCGACCGTGGCCACCGTGCCCGGCGCGGGGACGCTCCACGGCACGCCAGCGGCGTCGAGCGCGGACGTTGCCCGATCGTGGCGCCCGGGCCCGGCCGCGGGGGACACCCACGCCTGCCCAACGGGAACGGCGTCGAGGAGATCGCGCACAGCGCCGTCGTGGTCCGCGTGGGGGTGCGTGAGCACCAGCAGCGGTACGTCGCGAACACCGTGTGCCGTGAGACACGGAACGATGCCGCCGTCCGGGGGCCCGACGTCGACGACCACAGCTGAGTGGGGGCCGGCTCTCAGGAGCATCGCGTCGCCTTGCCCGACGTCGCACGCGGCTATCGCCCAATCGGCGGGCGCGTCTCGGCGCGCCTCGGCCACGGCGCTTCGCACCTGAGGGGTGGCCGCCAGCATGGCGAGGATGGCGATCGACGCCCCGATGCGCGCCCACCCGACCACGCGTCGCGCGCTCGTCGAGACCACGACCGCCGTCGACGCGGCGGCGGCGAGGAGCGCACCCGTCACCCCAGACGGCCACGGCAGCCACGCCAGCGGCGCGTGAGCGAAAGCCCTTGCCGCGAGGGCGATGGGCCACGCTCCGCCACCCGCGAGCGCCGCGAGCCCGTGCGCAGCCGCAGGCAGGATGGGCCCCACGACCACGGACGCGAGGCCGAGGACCGTGGTCACCACGACGAAGGGCACGGCGATCAGGTTCGCGGGTACGGCATAGACGCCCATCCCGGGATTCATGAGCACGATGACGGGGGCGCAGGCGACCTGTGCCGCTAGCGGTACGGCGATCACCCTGGCGAGCCTCGGGGCGACGAAGCGCGACAGGGAGACGGCGAGGATCGGTGACCACAGTGCGATCGCCCCCGTCGCGAGCACCGAGAGCGCGAACCCGTACGAGAGGGCGAGGTACGGATCGATCAGGAGGAGTCCGATCACCGCGCTCGCCAGCGAGGGCAAGGCCTGCGACGGTCTCCCCCACCACAGCGCCGCCGCGACGACGGCGCACATCCACGCCGCCCTGACGACGCTCGCGCCGGGGAAGACGAGAGCGACGAACCCCGCCGCGACGACGACGAGGACGACGGCCCGGACGCGTCGGGGCAGGCGCGCGGCTCGCGAGGCCGCGCCGAGGACGAGCGCGACGATGGCAAAGTGCGCTCCTGACACCGCGGTGAGGTGGGCGAGACCCGTCACGCGCATGTCGTCGACCTGGCGCTCGTCCATCGCCGAGGTATCGCCGATGACGATGCCGATCGTCAGGCCGCGCACCTCGTCGGGAAGACCGCCCGTGGCGTCGCGAAACCTCGAGCGAAGGTCAGCGACGACCGCCGCGATCCCGCGGGGCGCGATGCGCTCGTCCATGCGAGGGCGCCAACACACGGCCACGGGCCGACCCGGGCCGGCGGGCGCCAACACGCCGGTCGCGCGGATCGTCTCTCCATGGCGAACCGACGCCCATTCCTCGTCTCCTACGATGACGATCTCGGCACGCGCGGTTCGCGACCTTTGGTCGTAGGTCGTCCATTTCGTGACGCTGAGCACGACGCGCCAGCGGTCCTCCTCGGCGCCGTATCGGGACGGCGCAAGGGGCTCGGCTTCGGTCGCGACCGTGCCCTCGAACGTGATTTCGTCGCCCGAGGCGATCGCCTCCGCTATCCCCCCGCCCCACCGCGCGGCCTCGGCCGCGAGGCAGGCGACGGCAACCGCGGCCGCCGCAGCGCACGCGAGGCACGCGCTCCCGGCGCCCCTCGTCCTCGTGATGCCAAGGAGCACCGCTGCCGCCGCCGCAGCCGCGAGCCACCACGTTGGACCGATCGCCCCTGCCCCTATCGATAGCGCGCACGCGTACGCGATGACGGCTGAGGGGACGAGTCTCGCGTCGTAGCGCGGCCTCACACCGTCGCGAGCCCCTCCAGGCGCTCAACGACCGACGCGCCGATTCCCGGGACGCGGGCGAGATCGGCGAGCGAGGCGAACGGGCCGTTGTCCATGCGGTCGGCGACGATGCGCGCGGCGAACACGGGCCCGATGCCGGGGAGTTGCTCGAGATCCGCGGAACCCGCGCGGTTGATGTTGACCACCCCGGAGGCCGCCTCTCCCTCGTCCGGGATATACACCTGTTCGCCATCGCTGAGTCTTCGGGCGAGGTTCACCGAGGATGCGTCGGCGCCCTCTGCGAGCCCGCCAGCTGACGCGACCGCGTCCCTTACCCGTGCACCGGCAGGGAGATCGAACACGCCGGGGCTGACGACCGCGCCTGCGACGTCGACGACGATCGCCGGAGAAGACGCGCTGACGGTAAACGCTGGCGCCATCAGCGCTCCGGCTCCCGTCGGACGCGACGCCCACCACACGAACGCGAGGGTCAGGGCGAGGACGGCGACGATACTCGTGACCACGCGGGGTTCGACGCGCCACCGCGTGCCCCGCGCCTCGTTCGAGCCGATGCTGCCGTGGGCGGCCTCGTATGCGTCTCTCGCGATGCGGGCGAGGCTATCCCGAACGCGTCGCCCGACGTCTTCCGAGTCTCCGTCCACGCCGCGACGCTAAGCGCGACCGTCGAGCCCGACCATCCGCCCGCACTCCGCCCCGGCGGCGGCCCTATTCGATACGGACCTGGGGACATCCCTCGGTCCGGAGAGGGACCTAACGAAGCTCGGGAGGAATGTCGGCGACGATGGCCGCGAACGACCCCGGTCCGCCGTGAACCGCTAGGACGGACGTCACAGGGGTCCGCACCAACATCGCGAGCTTCGGGTGGCGCACCTCAAGGATCGCCGCGATGTCGTCGGCGTACACCTGCGCCCGGAGCCCCATGATGGCGAGCGCGGGGTGAACGAATTCCTTGATTGCCTTCTCGGCGAGTTCGACCACGAGAGCGCGAGCCTTCGGAGTCGAACGCACGCGCTGGAGAACGACGAGTTCGCCGCCCGCGACCGTGAGCACAGGTCGAATGTTGAGCGCGTCGCCCACGAGCGCCACCGTAGATGGGACGCGACCGCCGCGCCTGAGGTACTCGAGGCTGTCCACGGTGAACAGCATCGTCGCCGAGTCGGCAACCCGCTGAGCCTCCGCTGCGACCTCGGCAGCGCTCTGGCCCGCCTTCGCCTTCGCCGCGGCGGCGAGCGCGGCCCATCCCGTCCCCATGCCGACCGTCCCGGAGTCGACGACGGTCACGGGAATCGCCGATTTCTCCGCCGCGAGCCTGGCCCCGTTCACGGTCCCGGAGATCGTCTGCGTGATGTGTACCGACACGATGTCGGTCGCCCCTGCCGCCGCCGCAGCTCGGTACGCCTCGTCGAATGCTCCGACGCTCGGCTGCGAGGTGGAGACCGGCTTTCCCGCGTCGAGCGCGTCGAGGACGCGCTCTAGGTCGTCGAGGCCCGTCGAATGAGATGCGACGCCGTCGATCGTCACCTCGAGCGGCACGATGATGACGTTCCAGCGGCGCGCCAAGGGCTCCGGAAGGGACGCAGCTGAGTCCGTCACCACTACTACGCGATGGGTCACCGCCCCAGACTACCCATCGGTCGCGAAGCTTCGTCGAGAAACTACCCGACGACGATGTTCACGAGTCGGGGCGGCTTGACGATGACGGTTCTGATCGCTCCGTCGCCGATCGCTCGCTTGGCGCCCTCCGTGGCGACGGCGAGTTCGCGGAGTTCCGCCTCCCCGATCGACGGGGGCACCTCGATGCGGTCCCGCACCTTCCCCATGACCTGAACGACGCACGTCACCGTCTCTTCCACGAGGAGACCCTCGTCGACCGCCGGCCATCCGGCGCGCGCGACGTTCTCGTGCCCGAGCATCGACCACATGTCCTCCGCGCAATACGGCGCGACGAGGCTGAGGAGAATGGCGACCGCCTCTGCCGCCTCCCGGACGGCAGGATCGGCAGGTCCGGGACCGGAGTCGATCGCCTTGCGCGTCACGTTGACGAGCTCCATGGCGCGCGCGACCGCCACGTTGAATCGGAATGCCTCGAGGAGGCCCTCGCATTCGTGGAGCGTCTTGTGGGTCACCGCGCGCAGGGTCGCGTCGCCCGTCACGGGATCGGCGCCCACCTCGCTCGTCACGTCACGCGCGAGGCGCCACGCGCGGGCGAGGAACCTCATCGAGCCTCCCGGCGAGACGTCGGCCCAGTCGATGTCGTCCTCGGGCGGACCGGCGAACACCATGGTGAGGCGCACGGCATCCACGCCGAACTCGTCAAGCTGCTCGCTCAGCCGTACCAGGTTGCCGCGCGACTTCGACATCGCGGATCCGTCCATGCCGACCATGCCCTGGTTGAGCAGGCGGGTGAACGGCTCGTCGTAGTTCACGAGCCCCATGTCGCGCAGCGCCTTGGAGAAGAAGCGCGCGTAGAGCAGGTGAAGAATCGCGTGCGTCACGCCGCCGACGTACTGGTCGACGGGCGCCCAGCGCCTCGCCTCGTCGCCGTCGAAGGGGCCGTCCGTCTTTCCTGGCGACAGGTACCGCAGGTAGTACCAGGACGAGTCGACGAACGTATCCATCGTGTCCGTGTCGCGCAGGGCCGCACCCCCGCATGTCGGGCAGGTCGTGTTGACCCAGTCCTCCGCCGCGGCGAGGGGCGACTGCCCCTTCGGCGCGAGGTCGAGGCCCGCGCTGTCTGGCAGCACAACGGGAAGCTGCTCGTCCGGGACGGGGACCTCCCCGCACGTCTCGCAGTGCACGATCGGGATCGGCGTTCCCCAGTATCGCTGGCGCGAGATCAGCCAGTCGCGCAGGCGGTAGTTCTTGGCCGACGCGCCAACCCCGTCCTTCGCGAGGATCTCCGTGATCGCCGCGATGGCTTCCGTCTTGGCGAGCCCGTCGATGGGCGGCGAATTGACGACGACGCCGTCGCCCGTCGTCGCCAGGCCCGACTCGGCGGGATCGGGCAGGGGGTTTCCGTCGTCGTCGCGGCAGTCGAGCACGACGCGGACGGGGAGGTTCATCGCCCTGGCGAAGTCGAGGTCGCGCTGGTCGTGCGCGGGGACGGCCATGATCGCACCGTGCCCGTAGTCGGCAAGCACGTAGTCCGAGGCCCAGATGGGCAGCCTCTCCCCGTTGACGGGGTTGATCGCGTACCGCTCGAGGAACACTCCCGTCTTGGGGCGCTCCGTGCTGAGCCGCTCGATATCCGTGGCCGCCTTGACCTGCTCCACATAGGCGTCGAAGGCCGCCTTCACCCCGGCGTCGGCCCCCGCAGCGAGTTCCGCCGCCAGGTCGCTATCGGCGGCGACCACCATGAACGTCGCCCCGAAGAGGGTGTCGGGGCGCGTGGTATAGATGCTGATCGGCTCGTCGCGGCCCTCAATAGCGAACTGGACGTCGGCGCCAGACGAGCGGCCGATCCAGTTGCGCTGCATCGCGATGACCTTGTCCGGCCAGTTCCCGCGCAGCGTCTCGAGCCCGTCGAGAAGCTCGTCCGCGTACTCGGTCACCCGGAAGTACCACTGCGTGAGCTTCTTCTTGGTGACGGGGGTGTCGCAGCGCTCGCACAGGCCGTCGACCACCTGCTCGTTGGCGAGCACCGTCTGGTCCTTGGGGCACCAGTTGACGAGCGACGGCTTCCGGTACGCGAGACCCCGCTCGAACATGCGCGTGAAGATCCACTGATTCCAGCGGTAGTACTCCGGGCGGTGCGTGGCGAGCACGCGGTCCCAATCGAACGAGCACGCGTAGCGCTCCATCGACGAGCGCTGCTGCGCGATGTTCGCCTCGGTCCACTTGGCCGGGTCGAGGTTGTTCTTGATCGCCGCGTTCTCTGCGGGAAGCCCGAAGGAATCCCAGCCGATGGGGTGCAGGACGTTGAATCCGCGCTGAACCCAGTACCGCGCGAGTACGTCGCCGAGCGCGTACGCCTCCGCGTGCCCCATGTGCAGGTCGCCGGAGGGGTAGGGGAACATGTCAAGCACGTACCGGGTGGGACGGGCGTCTCCCGCCTCGCCGCTCCGAAAGGGCTGCCATGCGCCCCACGCGGGCAGCCAGCGCTCCTCGAGCGCTCGAAAGTCGTATCGGGTCTCATCCGTCGCGTCAGTCACGGCGCGATTCTACCGGGGCGGGACCGGGACTCCTCCTCGCGCGACACCGTTACGCAAACTCCCGGCATCGCGTGAGAAACACTCCCGGGATAGCCTCAAGGGATGGCCACCTCCCGCGCGTCAACGCCATGGGGTGCGTATGCGCCCGGTCAGGCATGGGACGAGGCGATGGATGTCGACGGTAACGTCCGCGATCCGTATCGCAAGGTCTACCAAGAGATTCAGGCGATGTCGCGCGAGGATCTCTACTCCCGCGCGGAGGCCCTCGCCTCGACGTACCTTGCGCAGGGCGTCACCTTCGACCACGCGGGCGAGGAGCGCCCCTTCCCCCTGGACATCGTCCCGCGCGTAGTAAGCGCCGACGATTGGGAGATCATCGGACCGGGCGTCGCCCAGCGCGTGAAGACCCTCGAGGCGCTCCTCGACGACATCTACGGATCCCAGCACTGCGTGACGGACGGGATCGTCCCCCGCCATCTCATCACGTCGTCGAGCGACTTCCACTGGGAGGCGGCAGGCGTCGAGCCAGCCAACGGCGTGCGCGTTCAGGTATCCGGGATCGACGTCGTGCGAGACGGGCACGGCATCTGGCGCGTGCTCGAGGACAACGTGCGCGTTCCGTCGGGCGTGAGCTATGTCCTGTCGAATCGCCGCGCCATGTCGCAGATGTTCTCCGAGCTGTTCACCCACATGGGAATCCACCCCGTCCTCGAGTACCCGCAGCGCCTGCGCAGCGCGCTGGCCAAGTCCGCCCCCGAGGGCATCGACGATCCGACGATCGTCGTCCTCACCCCCGGCGTCTACAACTCCGCCTACTACGAGCACTCGCTGCTCGCCAGGACCATGGGCGTCGAGCTGGTCGAGGGCCGTGACCTCGAGGTCGTCGGCGGGCGCGTGTTCATCCGGACGACGGCGGGGAGGCGTCGCGTCGACGTCATCTACCGCCGCGTCGACGACGAATACCTGGATCCGGTGCAGTTCCGTCCCGACTCCGCGCTCGGTTCGCCCGGGCTCATCACGGCGGCGAGGCTCGGCAACGTCACCATTGCCAACGCGGTGGGCAACGGCGTCGCCGACGACAAGCTCATGTACACCTACATCCCCGACCTGACGCGGTACTACCTGAACGAAGAACCGATCCTCCCCAACGTGGACACCTGGCGTCTGGACGAGCCCGAGGCGCGGACGGAGGTTCTGGACCGACTGTCCGAGCTCGTGGTCAAGCCCGTCGACGGTTCGGGAGGCAAGGGCGTGCTCATCGGCCCCAAGGCTTCGGCCAAGGAGCTCGCCGCGGCCAAGAAGCACATCAAGGAGTCCCCCCGCGGATGGATCGCGCAGCCCGTCGTGCAGCTCTCGACGGTGCCGACCCTCACCCCCGACGGCCTCGAACCCCGCCACGTCGATCTGCGTCCGTTCGCGATCAACAGCGGCGACGACGTCTGGGTCCTGCCGGGCGGCCTCACCAGGGTCGCGCTCGCCCGCGGGCAGCTCGTGGTGAACTCGTCGCAGGGAGGCGGGTCGAAGGACACGTGGGTGCTCGGAGCGGAGTCGCGGCCCGCGGGCGATGTCGACGCCCGCAGGGAAGCCGTCGCCGAGGCGCGCGCCGAGCTCAGCGGCGTCCACGCCGTCCCCCAGTCCGCACACCCCGAGGACGCTATTCACGGCCAGCAGCAGGCGCAGCAACAGCAGGCGCGTCGGGAGCGGCCATGCTGAGCCGCATCGCGGAATCGTTGTTCTGGATCGGGCGCTACGTCGAGCGCGCGGACGACACGGCACGCCTGCTCGACGTTCACTTCAACGTCCTGTTGGAGGACCCCTGGGTAGACGAGCCCACGGCGAACGCGTCGCTTCTCGCCGTGATGAACTGCGAGACGACCGGCTCCGCGACGCGAGATGAGGTCCTGTCCCTCCTCGCCCACGACCGAACCGTCACGTCGTCCATCGCCGGAACCCTCACGTCGGCCAGGGAGAATGCCCGTCGCGCGCGCGAGGTCATCTCGACCGAGGTGTGGGAAAGCCTCAACACGACGTGGCAGCAGATCGAATCGCGGTCGAGGACGCGGCGCCCCCACGACTACTTCGCGTGGGTGCGGGAGAGGGCCGCCGTCGTCTGGGGCCTCTCGTCCGCCACGACGTCGCGCGACGACGCGTGGCACTTCATGGAGATCGGCCGATGCCTGGAGCGCGCTGACATGATCGCGCGGCTTCTGACGACGCGCTCCATCGCCGGCACGACGGGGCCAAACTGGACCACGCTCCTACGTTCGTGCTCCGCGCACGAGGCCTACCTGCGCACGGTGCGGTCGCTCGTCTCCGAGGAGCGGGCCGCCGAATTCCTCATCGTGGACCGCTTCTTCCCGCGCTCGATCTCGTTCAACCTCAACCGCGCGGAGGAGATCCTGTCCGACCTCGAACTCGACCCTCAGCGCGGGTCCGCCACCGAGCAGGCGAAACTCGCTCTCGGCCGCGCGCGCACCAACCTGGAGTACCGGCCCATGCGGGAGATCCTCGACGACCTCCCCTCGCAGATGCAAGAGGTCCAGAACGCGTGCGCCCGCGCATCCAACCTGGTGCGGGATCGCTTCTTCCTCCCCGCCATCACCGTGTGGACGCAGGAGGCGATATGAGCATCCTGGAGATCTCGCACCGCACCCACTTCGCCTACGGGACGGAGATTCCCACCTCGTACAACGAGGCGCGACTCATCCCCGCGTTCCTCCCCCGCCAACGCGTGCTGTCCACCGAGGTCGAGATCTCGCCGCTCACCTGGCAAACCCAGTACTTCGACTACTGGGAGACGCGCGTCATCGCCTTCGAGGTGCTCCGCCCGCACCGCGAACTGTCGGTGACATCGAACTCCACGGTCGAGGTACTCCCGGAGAGGGAGCCACGCGAGCCCGCGGAGTGGGACACCATCCTTGGCCCGAAGCTCCAGGATCTGCTGACCGAGTACCTCGCGAACTCCGCGACCACGGAGCCGTCCAAGGAACTCGCGGATTATGCACGAGAGACGGCGGCGAAGAATTCTCCCGACGAGACGGCGCGCGCCGTATGCGCGCACCTTCACGACTCCATCCAGTACATTCCCGGCGTCACGAGCGTGCATACGCCCGCCGTGCACGCATGGGAAGCCCGCTCGGGGGTCTGCCAGGACTTCGCCCACCTCGCGGTCGGGGCCCTCCGGACGGTCGGCATTCCCGCGCGCTACGTGTCGGGTTACCTCCACCCGCGGCCCGAGGCGGAGATCGGCGAGACGGTGCCGGGCGAGTCCCACGCGTGGATCGAGTGGTGGTCGGGCGCGTGGCGCGGTTTCGACCCGACGAACGCGAGCGAGGCGGGCGACCACCACGTCGTCGTGGCACGGGCGCGCGAGTACCGCGACGTCATGCCGCTTGCCGGCGTGTTCTCCGGGGTGGAAAGCACGCTCGACGTCGCCGTTCAGGTCACGCGACGATCGTAGGTTCGCGACGCGCGGCGCTACGCCGTCCGCATCACCCGCGACGCGCTACGCCCCAGCAGAAGCCGGGCGGAGTTCGAGCCGAGGAACTCGGGATTGTCTGCGGAGCCGGTGGACTCGTCGTTGATCGCGAGGCCACCCGACCTGCTCGTGACCCTCACGCGCAGATGAAGGTCGCCGCCACGCGGCTCGGCGTAGGCACTCACGGGATCGCCGGGCGACGCGCCAAGCCCCGCTCCCGCCGCTCTCTCGGCCGTGACGGCCTTTCGGATCTCGGCGTCGTCGAGCGCCTCGAGAAGCTCCGTCACCTCGTCCGCAGCGTCCGCGCGGACCTCGATCGCGACCACGCCCTGGCCCGGAGCTGGCACGACGTCCGCCGTATCGAAGAGGAAGCGCGTCGACAACTCGTCGTCGATGGCGAGAAGATCCGCAGCCGGCACCACGACGGCGGCGACGTCGTCGTCCGCGAGCCGCTCCATCAGCGTCGTCGTGTCCGCAGCGACGGCCTCCACGCGCACGTCGTCGCGCAAACGCGAGACCTGCGCCGCCACCCGAACGTTCGCGCACAGTATCCGGGCGTCCGCGTCGAGCTCGTCGAGTCCCCCCGACTCCGCGCACAACGCGAGACGCGCTTCGCGCCCTGGCAGGTACGCCACCACGCGCAGGCCCTCGGACTCGTCCATCGGGAGCGTGGCGGCGTCGTGGATAACGGCGTCGCATTCTCCGGAGACGAGCGCGACCCGGAGCGCCGCGATGAGTTCGTCCGAATCGACGACGACGTCCTGGCCCTCCGGCCCGTCGGCGTACGGATCGACCGTGACGGGGACCACGGTGATATCGTCCGTTCCTCCTGGCGCGGAGGCCTCGAGCGCCGCCTTCAGCGCGTCAACGACTCGGCCCGCCCGGGCGCGCGCGACGGGGTTGTCGAGCATCCCGAAACGCACGTTCATGTCCCTAGCGTGCCACAGGCGTCGGCGCAGCTGACGCGGTGCGTGACGCGCCACGCATTCCGGGCGCGAACAGGAGCATCGCGAGCCCAGCGAGCGTGAACGCGACGCCAATCCACGGCGTGGACAACAACCCGAGACCCGCCCCAATGGCAAGGCCACCGACGGCCGCGCCGAGCGCGTTCGCGACGTTGAGCGCGGAGTGGGAGAGCGCCGCGCCCAGCATCGGCGAGGCGCGAACGACGTCCATCGAGTGGCCCATCGCCCCCTGGCTCATCATCGACGCACCCGCGACGATCAGGATGAAGGCCGCAATCGCGACGGTTGGCGAGCGGCCTGCGATGCCGAGGAGGACAAGCGCACACGCGTGAATGACCGCACCGATCCTCGCGGGCAGAATCGGCCCCCGTTCGGCGAGGCGTCCCGCGAGCAGAATCGCGCCCATCGTCACGACGCCGCCTGCGGACAGCACGATCGCCACCTGCGTCACCGCGAGTCCATCGACCTCGCGAAGGATCGGCACCTGATACGTCATGACGGCGCTCTGCCCCGCGAATCCAATCCCCGCGAAAGCGATGGCAGCCCAGACCTTCGCTCCCTTCAGGTGACCGAGGTCGCGCCGCCACGTGGTGGCCGCCGGAGGCGGGACCGACGGGACGAACGCGGTCACGAGGGCGAGCGCCACCACCGCAGCTACGGCGATTCCCGCGAAGTCCCACCTCCAGCTGATGTGCCCGCTCACCCACTGCATCACAGGAACCGCGACGATAACGGCGACGGTGAATCCCGTCATCGTGAGCGCGATCGCCCGGCCCCGTCGTGCGGGCCCGAGGACCGCCGTCCCCGCGATCGACGCGGCCGCAAGGAAGGTCCCGTGCGGAATCGCGGCGAAGAACCGAAGGGCGCCGAGAACGCGAACGTCCGGCGCGAATGCGATCGCGACGTTGAGGACGACGGCGACGGCCATCATCGCCTGAAGAACGCGCCTCCGATCCCACCGGGAGAGCATGATCGCCAACAGTGGCGCGGTTACGACAACTCCAACGGCGTACGCGGACATGGTGTAGCCGATGGCGTCAACGCTGGTACGCAGGTCGTGCGCCTGGTCGAGGATCACGGCGCCTGCACCGGGTTGCGACGCTCCGATGACAAACGCCCCGGACGCGAGCGCACACATCACGACCCATGGCGGCGCCTTGACGGGCGCGGACGTGAACATGTCGCGTGGCCTCGTCAGGAGCCGCCGCGCCTAGTCGCGCGATCGACGAGGGCGGGCGACGAAGACGATGACGCCGACGACAGCGAAGGCGCCGAGCACGCCTACGACGAGCATCCACGGGACACCACCCGAGGTGGCCGTCGCGGCGGCGGCCGTCGGGGCGGGCGCCGCTGTGGAAACGGAGGAGGCGTCGCCGACGACGGTGAACGGGATGGTCCCCTGGATCGGATGCCCGTCCTCGGCAACGATGCGCCACGCGACGACGTAGTCGCCGGGTTCCAGCGTCCCGTCGATGTCCGCCTGGATGGTGTCGGGGCGGGGGAAGTATGGGTCGCCAGCAACGCGGTTGACGCCCTGCGCGTCGTTGACGACGACGTCGTCCCCGAGTTGGAGGAGGGTGTCGTCGAACGTCAACGACACCGTCGCGGGAGACTCGACGTTGGCGCCCGGCGCCGGCGAGCTCGATACGAGGGACGTGTGCGCGGCCGCGCTCGTCGCCCCGGCGAGGACGAACGCCACGGCGAGGGTCGCTGCGAACGCACGTCTCATCTTCACCGTCACATCGTCGCACGCGACGCGGGCGCCCCCAAATCTGACGCGGGCCCGGAACGCGAAAGAGGGGCCCCGAGGGGCCCCTCTTCCTTGATGCGTTTCTGAACTACTTCGTGGCCTTCGCCTTCGCCGGGGCCTTCTTCTCGGCGGGCTTGGCCGCGCTCGTCGAAGCGGCACCAGCACCCGTCGCAACCCACACCAGGCCGAGGCCCGTGAGGATCAGCGTGCCACCGAGTCCGGCGACAACCGCCGCGACACCGTAGCCGAGCTGAAGGGTGGAGGCGGTCACGGCACCAACACCGAGTTCGCCAATCAGGCCGTGCGCGGTGGCGGACCACAGCTGGCTGCGAGCGGCCGCCTGGACCGGGTCCTTCGTGTCGAAGTTGGCCCAGTACTTGCCGTCGTTGACGAACGGCACGGTGTCGCCAGCGTGATAGGTCTTGCCGTCGTAGGTGACGTCCGGAGAGTCCGCCGGAAGGACCACGTTGGTCTTGCCGTAGAGGACGTGGTACGAAACCGTCGCCATCTGGAGCATGTACTCGCTACCCGTGTTGACCAGCGGGTCCTTGGGGTCGAGCTCGGACTTGTCGACCGGGTACTTCCAGTCGTTCTCGAGCATGTTGAGAATCGCGGCGCCCATCTCGGCGTCGCCGTGGCTCGTGTAGTTGCCGTTGTCGTCATACGAAAGCATGACGCCCTCTTGCGTGGCGTAGGCGTTCAGTGCGTCGGCACCCTGCTTCACCTTGTACGCGGCGATCCCTCCGCCGATCAGGAACGCCAGTCCGAGGACGGCAACTACCGCTCCAAGCTTCTTCAGTCGTGCAGCCATCTGTAATTCCTCCTTGAGGTTCGACCCGGCTTGGCTTCCGGACCGCGTGGACTCGTATCTAAGTCACGCTACGAACATAGTGTTAGGGAAGGCTTACCTATCGGGACGAGGGTCCCGATTCGGTGAGGCGAGGCTCACCTTCATCGCCTGCCATGAGAATACCCGGTTTGGGCTTGGTACAACGCCCGGGACCTCGGTGGCTTCCACGGCCCGGACGGGATGTCTTCAGAACACGGACCCAATGCCGAGCATTCCCGCCCGCCGACGCGCGCCGTGCATTAGGCTCATCGCCAGGAATCGAGCTCAAGGAGAAACACCGTGGCAGAGAGCAAGCAGGGCAAGAAGGTCGTCCGCACCGAGCGCGCGACCAAGGGTGCGGCGAAGGGCGGCGGGACCGGCCGCGTCTTCACGCCGACCGCTGAAGCGAAGAAGAAGGCGACCATGCTCCGCGTCTGGGCGTGGGTGCTGTGGATCGTCGCGATCGGCGGCGAGGCGGCGGCCATCTTCTGGCTGCTACGGCAGGACCCGGTCAACATGACATACCTGATCATCGCGATCGTCGTCGTCGGCATCCTCGCCATCGCGGGGTCGCTGCTGTGGAAGCGGGCCAACCGCCTGGATCCCGCGTCGAAGGCGGAGCCTTTCCGCTTCTTCGTACAGAACCAGCTGGGCGCGATCATTACGGTCATCGCGTTCATTCCGCTGATCGTCATGATCCTGCTCAACAAGGACATGTCGAAGAAGGACAAGACGATCGCAGGCACCATCGGCGCTGTCGTGTTCCTCATCGCTGCGTACTTCGGCATCGACTTCAACCCCGCCTCCCAGGAGGAGGCGGCCCAAGGCCTGGCGTGCACGGAGCTTCCCGCCGACACGCCGGCCGCCGAGGTCGAGGTCTGCAACGTCGATGTCGGGCGCGTGACGGAGCTCACGGGCGACAACGAGGTGTTCTGGACGAAGTCCGGCGAGGTGTACCACCTGTGCGAGGACGTCTCCGCCGTCAACCTCGAGTCGCAGGACAACCAGATCTACGCCGGTACGGTTGCGGACGCGATCGCAGCTGGCAAGGATCGCCTGACGCTCCAGGTCGAGCAGGAGGTCACGCAGTGCGGTCTGGCCACTGACGAGGCCACGCCGACGCCGTAGCCGCTCAACCGAACGCGAAAGGGCCGCCCGAATGGGCGGCCCTTTCGTTCGTTTGGTGGAGCTGAGGGGACTCGAACCCCTGACCCCCTGCATGCCATGCAGGTGCGCTACCAGCTGCGCCACAGCCCCAAAAAGCGCCCCGAAGGGCTCCGTCATACTACCCGCAAACGAGTCGCACGTTCCAACCCGTTACGCCACGCCGTCGGCCCGGGCGTCCTCGGGAAGCGGAACCACGGGGCAGTCCTTCCAGAGGCGCTCGAGGTCGTAGAAGGCGCGGTCCTCCTGGTGCATCACGTGCACGATCACGTCGTTGAAGTCGAGGAGTACCCAACGGGCCTGACTCATACCCTCGCGGCGAGCGACGCGCACGCCCTCGCGCGCCAGATCCGTCTCGATGCGCTCCGCGATGGCGCCCACCTGGCGCTCACTCGACCCGGAAGCGATGACGAACACGTCGGCGAACGGAAGGAACGTCGCCACGTCGAGAGCGAGGACATCCTCCGCCTTGACGGCGTGGGCCGCGCGCGCGGCGTACTCGGCAAGCTCTATCGCGCGATCCGAGGCGCTCACCCTCCGAGACCCGCGATTTTCCATACGACGATGCCGAGGACGAAGGCGACCGCCGCGAGGACCGCGATGTGAGGCCAACCGAAGTCGCGCGCCCCGCCCGCCGGCTGAACCTCGACGGTCGGGCGAGGAATGGTCCCCGTTAGGGGCCCCGAACCGGGGACAACCCCGATCGAGCCCGTCATCGGACCGCCCGGGATCGCGTTGATGATCCCCGTGGCTCCCGGCGCCGTCATGGCGGCCGGCAACTGAGGTATCGGCCCTCCTTGCGCAGGAATGGCGCCCGACGGCGGACCAAACGCCGGCGGCGGTGCCCCGTTGGGCGGCGGGGGTACGACCTGTCCGATCACCGTCGTCGGCGGCTTCGGCGGCGTCGCCACCTGTCGGTGGCCGACGGAGGCCGGTTCCCTGGCGCGGGCGGGGCGGCGCGGGAGGAGCCTGGTTGGGCATCGTCGGCCGAGGCGGAGACCCCTGGGGCACCTGCGGAAGCCCCACGGCAGGCGGCGGAGCGGCCCCTGGGGCGCCGGAAGGCGCGGGGGCGCCCGACGGCGCGGCAGGGGGCGGCGGAGCCGCCTGAGGCGGTCCTGCGGGCGGAGCGCCCTGCGGCGCCGCCTGTTGCGGAGGAGTCGCCGCCCGATTTTTAGCGTCGATCGGCATGGCCTGGAAACCCGCGGGCGGCGTGAGGTCCGCAAGGGCGGGCACGTCGTACGACGGCGGGTGAGGTCCATCTCCGGGAGCCGACGGCGGAGCCTGGGGAGGCGTGGGGGCAGGCTCGGGCTTAGGGGGCGCGGGGCGCGGCGATGTCCGCTCGGCAGGGAGCGACGCGGCGGCGGCAGCGGCAGCAGCGGCTTCGGCGAGTTTCGACTTCGCGTCGTTTGCCGACTCCTTGCTCGTTGGAGCGGGCGGTGCCGCTGCGGGCGGAGGGGCGTCCTCGTCCGGAGAACCGAACCTTGATACGCCTGGCGTTTCAACGAGGGTCACGTCGCCCGGGGTGCGTGGCCCACCGTGCTCGGAGATGGTGGGGCCCTGATCGTCCGCCGAGCCATGATCGGGGTCGGGGGGCGTGATCCGACGAATCTCGTCGGAGTCGGTGGGGGCGTCGTCTCCCGTCACCTCGCGCATCGCCTTGCGCGACACCTGGCTCGGCGCGACCTGGTGCATCTCACCTGTCGCGCGAATCGCGTCCTCCTGCGCGTCGGCCGCCCGCTTGCGCGCCAGCGCCTCCTGCTCGGCGATGACCTCCGGCGTCATCGTCGGAACCTGGCCTGTGTGGTGCATCTCCTCTGCGGCAGTCCACGTTTCCATGGGCTGCTCCAGACGCTCGAGGCGCCGCCGGTCGCGCCTGCTCAGCGTTTCCGCGGATTCGGGCTCCGCCGCCGTCGAGCTTTCCGCTCGTCGCGCGGATCGAGGCTGGGGCTGAGGATCCGCAGCTAGGGCCGCCGCACGCTCTTCCATCTCGCGCCGTTCACGGCGCGACAATGGGCGTGCGGGGTCAGCCATGCGTTCCTCCGAGGTAGAGATCGTGTTCACCTATGTAATCGGCAACCACGTCTGGGACTAAATAGCGGATGGGCAGGCCGAGCGAGACTCGCCTGCGAACATCCGTCGAGGATACCCCCAAGGCTGGAACCTCAACCAACGGGACGTCTGGAAGCCCCTGGGGGATCTCATATCCCGGTCGCGTCACCCCTACAAACGTCGCAAGGGTGCGCAAATGTTCCGACTCTCGCCACTCGTCGAGGCGCGCGAGCGCGTCGGCGCCAGTGACGAAGTACCACGTCGCCCCCGGATTCTCCTCGGCAAGCTCGCGCAGCGTGTCGATCGTGTAGGTCGGGGCGCCTCGCTCGATGTCGACGGCCGAGACCTCGAATCGCGGATCGTCCCGTACGGCCAGGCGAGCCATTGCGAGCCGATCCTTGCCTGACGCGACCTCGCGCCCCGCCTTGAAGGGTTGCTCGGCGGCGGGCACGACGAGCACGCGGTCAAGCGACAGCGCTGAGAAGACTTCGCTAGCGGCCGCGAGGTGCCCTATGTGGATCGGATCGAAGGTACCGCCAAGGACCCCGATCCGGGGCGCGTTCGTGTCCACGGTCAGTGCCGGGTGCCGACGCTCCGGAACGCGTAGGCGACGAAGAGCAGCCCCATAAGGGCAGAGAAGGCAAGGAGGCCGTACGCGGCGGCAGGAATGGGTAGCGTCGTTGCCTGCTCGACGGCCTCGGTCATCAGTGTCACGATTCCTCCTTCGCGTTGCGGAAAACCATTGTCTCACGCGCCTCGTCCGCCGCGCGTGTCACGTGCGAATCTGCCCGTCGCCGTGAACGACCCACGTCGTCGTCGTGAGTTCGGCGAGGCCCATCGGGCCCCGCGCGTGGAGTTTCTGCGTCGAGATTCCGATCTCCGCCCCCAGTCCGAACTCGCCGCCGTCTGTGAATCGGGTGGAGGCGTTGACCATGATCGCCGCCGTGTCGAGCCGGGCCACGAAGGCGTCAGCTGAAGCGATGTCATCCGTCACGATCGCCTCGGTATGCCCGGTCGTGTAACGCTGGATGTGCTCGATCGCCTCGTCGAGGCCGTCCACCACGCGCACCGCCATGTCGAGCGACAGGTACTCCGTTGCCCAGTCCTCGTCCGTGGCGGGAACCGTCGAAACTCCCGACGGCGCGAGGGCAGCCGACGCGGCGTCGGCGTGGAGCGTCACTCCCGCCTCGGCAAGCGCGGCGAGGATAGCGGGAAGGACGCCTGGCGCGGCGTCCTTGTGGACGAGGAGCGTCTCCGCAGCGTTGCACACGCCGACGCGTTGGGTCTTGGAGTTGACGGTGATGGCGACCGCCCGATCAACCGGGGCGGAGGCGTCGATGTAGACGTGGCAGTTACCCTCGCCCGTTTCGATCGCGGGGACGGTGGACTCGGTCACGACGGTCTGAATGAGATCGTGCCCGCCGCGAGGAACCAGGACGTCCACGAGGCCGCGCGCGTTCATCAGCACCTTCGCGCCCTCGCGCCCGTAGGCGTCGATGCTCTGGACGGCGTCCGGCGGCAACCCCACCTGCTCGAGCGCCGCGCGTAGCGTCGCGACGATCGCCTCGTTCGACTCCGCCGCTGCCGAGCCGCCGCGCAGCACGGCCGCGTTCCCCGACTTCAGGGCGAGCCCCGCCGCGTCAACGGTCACGTTGGGTCGAGCCTCGTAGATCATCCCGACCACGCCCATGGGGACGGCCTTCTGGATGAGCCGAAGGCCGTTGGGCAGCGTCGAGCCGCGTCGGATCTCCCCCACGGGGTCCGGCAGCGCGGCGAGGTCGCGAAGCGCGGTGGCGATCGTCCCCACCCGCGCCTCGGTCAACTCGAGACGGTCGAGGAGCCCCGGCTTCATCCCGGAGGCCCTCCCCCGATCGAGGTCCTTGGCGTTCGCGGCGATGATGACGGCCGCGTCCGCGACGAGGCGATCGGCCATGGCATGCAGGGCGGCGTCCTTGACGGCGCGCGTAGCAGTGGCGAGGACCCGCGAGGCTACCTTGGCGCGCCCGCATGCGTCGAGCACGGCCTCGCGCACGCGCGGGTCGGTGGCGGTTTCGGTCATGCCACCAGGCTACTTGCCCGTGGGGATGACGACGAGGTCGTCGAGGTGGACGAGCTCCCTGGCGTAGTGCTCGCCGAGATCCGCGCGCAGTTGAGCCGTGCTGAGGCCAAGCATCGCGGGCATCTCGTGGGCCGCGAAGCGCGCGAACCCGCGCGCGACCGCCGTCCCGTCAGGCGCGACGAGCTCGACGGGCTCTCCCGCCTCGAACTCGCCGCGAACGGCCGTCACGCCGGCGGCGAGCAGGGACGCTCGTCCCCCGCGAACAGCCTTCACCGCGCCATCGTCGAGCACGAGTTGCCCGCGCGTCTTGGCCGCATGGGCGAGCCACTGGAGGCGCGAGGCCGACCGCTTGCCCGTCGGCGCGAAGATGGTCCCGACGTCGTCGCCAGAGACGGCCGCCTTGGCGTCCTTGGCCCCAGCGAGCAGCACCACGACCCCAGACCCCGTCGCGATGCGCGCGGCCTCGAGCTTGGTGACCATGCCGCCTGTTCCGACGGAATGTCCCCGGTGCGAGATGTCCACGCTCGCGAGCTCGTCGAACGAGGCCACGTGGGGGATCCGCTCCGCACCCGCCGTGTGCGGGGCCGCCGTGTAGAGGGCGTCGACGTCGGTGAGGAGCACCAGCGCGTCGGCGTGCACAACGGACGCCACGAGCGCGGCGAGACGGTCGTTGTCACCGAAGCGAATCTCGTCGGTCGCGACGGTGTCGTTCTCGTTGACGATCGGCACGACGCCGAGCTCGAGCAGGCGGTCGAGGGCGCGCTGGGCGTTGCCGTAGTGGGAGCGCCGCATGAGGTCGTCAGCCGTGAGAAGGACCTGCCCGACCGCGAGCGAGTGTCGGGCGAACGCCCGGGCGTACGCGCCGATGAGAAGTCCCTGGCCGACGGACGCCGTCGCCTGAGCCGTGGCGAGATCAACGGGGCGTTGGGTCAGGCCGAGGGGAACGAGGCCAGCAGCGATCGAACCGGAGGTGACGAGGACGACCTGCTGCCCCCGCGTTCGCATGGCCGCCAGGACGTCGACGAGGGCCCCAAGGGCCGTCTCGTCCAGGTGGCCGTCCTCGCCGGTCAGCGAGGAGGAGCCCACCTTGACCACGATGCGGCCGGGCCTCGTCAGCACCGCGCGCACGTCCTTCATTCGCCCTCTCCTTCACCTTCTCCCGGTCCGCCGTCGTCCGGTGACACCCAGTGTCCCGCCTCGCGCTCCTCCCGGAGCTCGTCACGCGCCGCCGCGCGCGCATCCATGCGCTCAAGGTGGCGCTCGCGCCTCTCGGTGCGGGTCTCCCGCGGGGCTCTCTCGTGGTCTTCGATCCGAGCGTCGGCGCCCCGGTTGCCCAGGAGCTCCGCACCCGCGGTGAGCGTCGGCTCCCAATCGAAGACGACGCCGCCCTCGGTCGAGCCGATCACGACCTCGGCTCCCGGCTTCGCTCCCGCCTCGAATAGCGCGTCCTCGACCCCGAGCCTCGCGAGTCGGTCCGCGAGGTAGCCGACGGCCTCGTCGTTCGTGAAGTCCGTCTGACGCACCCACCGCTCCGGCTTGACTCCGCGCACCTGGAAGAATTCGCCCTCGCTGCGCGCGTGACGCGTGACCTCGTATTCGGCACCGTCGACGGCCTTGGGGCGCAACACGATGCGCGCCTTCTCCAGCGGCGGGGCGGCGGCGCGCGCCTCCAGAACCATCGCCGCGAGGCCGTAACCGAGCTCGGCGAGACCCTCGTGGCTCGCGGCGCTGACCTCGAACACGGTGAGGCCGCGTGCCTCAAGATCCGCGCGCACCATCGCCGAGAGTTCGCGCCCGTCCGGCACGTCGATCTTGTTGAGGATCGCGACCTGGGGCCGTTCCATGAGCGGGAGGCGTCCGCCTGCAAGGTCCGCAGAATAAGCCGCGAGTTCGACGGAGATCGCGTCGAGGTCGCGCAGCGGGTCGCGGTCGGATTCCAGCGCAGCCGCGTCGAGGACGTGCGCGATCACCGAACACCGTTCGATGTGGCGGAGGAACTCCAGTCCCAGTCCCTTGCCCTCGGAGGCGCCGGGGATAAGGCCGGGCACGTCCGCGATGGTGAAGCGGGTCGAGCCGGCCTCGACGACGCCGAGGTTGGGCACGAGGGTCGTAAACGGGTAATCGGCGATCTTGGGACGGACGGCGGACATCGCGGCGATGATCGACGACTTTCCTGCACTCGGGTATCCGACGAGCGCAACGTCGGCGATCGACTTGAGCTCGAGGACGACGTCGACCTCGTCCCCTGGCTCGCCCAGGAGGGCGAAGCCGGGCGCCTTGCGCTTTCGGGTCGCGAGGGACGCGTTGCCGAGCCCTCCCGCGCCCCCAGCCGCGACCACGAACTCGGCGCCGTCCCCCACCAGGTCCGCGAGGACCTCCCCCTGGGGGGTGGTCACCGTCGTCCCGTTGGGCACGCGGAGGCGCACGTCGGCGCCGTTCGCCCCGTCACGCATGTCGCCTGCGCCGGGCGCGCCGTTTGACGCCTTCTTGTGAGGCGAGTGGTGGTAGTCGAGGAGGGTGGTCATCTGAGGATCGACCACGAGAATGACCGAGCCGCCGTTCCCGCCGTTGCCGCCGTCGGGTCCGCCGAGGGGCTTGAACTTCTCGCGGTGCACGGAGGCGACGCCATTGCCGCCCTTGCCACCGGAGGCGTGGAGAATGACGCGATCGATGAAGCTAGCCATGCGCGCGTCCTCCTGCCCTGCGTCGGTGGTGCGGCCGCGGGGCGTTCCCCCGAGGCGGGGGCGGGCGGCGTCTAGGAGCCGACGATGTCGACGACGCGGCGGCCCCTGCGGGTACCGAACTTCACGGCCCCCGGCGCGAGGGCGAACAGCGTGTCGTCCTTGCCTCGTCCCACGCTCAGACCGGGGTGAAAGTGCGTGCCGCGCTGACGAACGATGATTTCGCCCGCCTTGACGACCTGGCCGCCGAAGCGCTTCACGCCGAGGTACTGGGGGCTGGAGTCGCGACCGTTGCGCGAGGCGCTTGCGCCCTTTTTGTGAGCCATGGCGTGTCCCCTTAGCCGATTCCGGTGATGGTGAGTCGCGTGAGGTCCTGACGGTGCCCCTGGCGAATCCGATAGCCGGTCTTGTTCTTGAACTTCAGGATGTGGATCTTGGGGCCGCGCTCGTCACGAACGACCTTGGCCGTCACCTTGACGTTCGCGAGCGCCTTGGCGTCGGACGTGATTTTCTCGCCGTCCACCAGGAGGACGGCGGGAAGCTCGACCGTCGCACCTTCCTTGGCGGCCAGACGGTCCACGACGACGATGTCGCCAACGGAGACCTTTTCCTGCCGGCCCCCGGCCTTGACAATCGCGTACACCATGACGTTCCTCGAATCTCGGTGGATGCCCGCGCTCTGCGCCCGACGGGCGCGCGCGTGCCAGGGCGCCGAAGCGCCGACGGATAACGATACAAGGCTGCCGGGCCCGGGTCAAACAGGATGGCTCCTACTCGGGTTCCTCCGCGTCGTTCACGGGCTCGGACTCGTCGTGGGAATGCTCCTCGTCGTGTTGATGCGCCTTCTCTGCGGCGGCAGCGATGCTCGCGAGGGTCGCCTTGACCGCCTCGCGGGACTCGCTCCGGTCGTCAAGCGCGTTCGACTCCGCGTGGACCTCGGGCTCGGCCTTGCCGCGCCCTCCACCCTTGCGGCGTGTGGGCTGCGCCGGACGTTCCGCCGTCTCGATGACCGGCTCTCCGTGCACAAGGAACCCGCGGCCCTTACAGACCTCACACGTCGTCGAGAACGCCTCGACGAGTCCCTGGCCGACGCGCTTGCGCGTCATCTGCACCAGCCCGAGGCTCGTCACCTCGGCAACCTGGTGCTTGGTACGGTCCCGGCCGAGGCACTCGATCAGGCGGCGCAACACACGATCGCGGTTCGCCTCGAGCAGCATGTCGACGAAGTCGATGACGATGATTCCGCCGATGTCGCGCAACCGAAGTTGACGCACGATCTCCTCGGCTGCCTCGAGGTTGTTGAGCGTCATCGTCTCTTCGAGCGTGCCGCCCTTGCCGATGAACTTGCCGGTGTTGACGTCGATGACCGTCATCGCCTCGGTGCGGTCGATGACGAGCGAGCCACCCGACGGCAGCCACACCTTGCGCGCCATGCCCTTCTGCAGCTGCTCGTCCACGCGCACGTCGTGGAACACGTCCCCCGTGCCGACGTACTTGTGGAGCCGCGCCGACAGGTCGGGCGCCACCTGGCCAACATAGGCGCTGAGCGAGTTCCACGTGTCGTCACCCTGGACGGTAAGCGACTCGAAGTCCCCGTTGAAGATGTCGCGGACCACGCGGATGGCCATATCCGGCTCTCCGCGGAGCAGCTCGGGGGCCTTGCCGGTCTTGGCCTCCTTCTCGATGCCTTCCCACTGCCGCTTGAGACGCTCCACGTCGGCGCGAAGCTCCTCTTCCGAGGCCCCCTCGGCCGCCGTGCGGACGATGACGCCTGCGTCGGACGGGATGACCTCGCGCAGAAGCTTCTTGAGGCGACTCCGCTCGGTGTCGGGCAGGCGGCGAGAGATACCGGTGACTCCCCCGCCCGGTACGTAGACCAGGAAGCGTCCCGCGAGCGAGATCTGCGAAGTGACGCGCGCGCCCTTGTGCCCGATGGGGTCCTTGGTCACCTGCACCATGACGGTGTCGCCGGGCTTCAGCGCGAGCTCGATGCGACGAGGCTTGCCCTCCATGCCTGCGGCGTCCCAGTTGACCTCGCCTGCGTACAGGACGGCGTTGCGTCCGCGGCCCACGTCGATGAACGCGGCCTCCATGCCCGGGAGCACGTTCTGCACGCGACCCAGGTACACGTTGCCCGCCATCGACTGTTGGGCCTGGTGACTCACGTAGTGCTCGACGAGGATGTCGTCCTCCAGCACCGCGATCTGGACGCGGCCGTCCTTCTCCTGCACGACCATCGAGCGTGCGACGCTCTCGCGCCTGGCGAGGAACTCCGCCTCAGAAATCACGGGGCGTCGGGTGTCGCGCCCCTCACGGCGGCGCTGACGCTTGGCCTGAAGGCGGGTCGAGCCCGCGAGGTCGTCGCCGCCGGAGCGCGATCGGCCTCCCCTGCTCCGCCTACGACGCGCGGCGTCGCTCGAGCCTTCGTCGCTCGAGTTGTCGCCCGACGAGTCGCCGTCCGACGAGCCCCCGTCCGACGAACCGGATCCCGAACGCGATCGGCTACCTCGGCCTCGTCCGCCCCTGCGGCGGCGGCGGCGCGTGACCCCTTCGCCGCTGTCGCCCGAACCGTCGCCGGACGAATCTCCGCCGCCCTCCGAGGTCGTGGCGGAGTCTGCGTTAGCGGCGGCCGCGGCCCCGTCGCCCGCGGCGTCGGCGTCCTTCTTCGTTGCGGCCTTCTTCGCAGGGGACTTCTTGGAGGCGGCTTTCTTGGCGGGCTCCTTCGCGGCGGCGGCGTCCGCGTTAGCATCGTCGGCGTTCGACGCCGCGGCCTTCTTGGGCGCGGCCTTCTTGGTTGCGGCCTTCTTGGGCGCGGTCTTCTTGGCCGGCGCCTTCGCGGAGTCCGATGCCTCGTCCGGAAGGATGGGCGGGCCAGCGGGCGCGGAGGCCCTCCTGCTCGCCCGCGGGGCGGGGGGCTCGGGCGCCTGGAAGATGGCGTTTGATACGGGTGTGCTGGTGTCCTCGCTCACGGCGGGTACCTCGCGCCGGTGTGGCCACACCCCACCCGGCGTATTGTCGGTCGATGTCCACCCTGGGGTGGACCCGGAAGTCTCTCGGTCGCGGCGGACAGCGGCGCCAACGTCGCTGGGCATCGTCCCCGGATATCTCCGACGCGGACTAGCTCCGCGGAGATCCGGCCGGGACGGGCAACCAACTCGGTCGCTGCGTCTGTCGCACGGTTTGCACGCGGTGTGGCCGCGTACGGACCTGTCCCCATTCTGACACACGCTTCGGGCAATCGCGCATATACCCTCGCGGGTAATGGGAATTCTCCGCTAAGGTCTGGCTCAGGGAGGCCCGATGGCCGCGCGGGTGCGGCCGGATTGGAGGAGTTTATGGATGCCCTAGAACTCGCCCGATGGCAGTTCGGGATCACCACCGTCTATCACTTCATCTTCGTACCACTGACGATCGGGCTCTCGATCCTCGTCGCGATCATGCAGACCGCTTGGTGCGCACGGGCAAAGATGCCTGGCTGCGACTGACGAAGTTCTACGGCAAGTTGCTGCTGATCAACTTCGCCCTCGGCGTCGCCACGGGAATCGTTCAGGAGTTCCAGTTCGGGATGAACTGGTCCGAGTACTCGCGGTACGTCGGCGACATCTTCGGTGCCCCCCTCGCGATGGAGGCGCTCGCCGCGTTCTTCCTGGAGTCGACGTTCCTCGGCCTGTGGATCTTCGGCTGGGACCGGCTGTCCAAGAAGGTCCACCTCGCGACCGTGTGGCTCTTCGCCATCGGCACCAACCTCAGCGCGTACTTCATTATCGCCGCGAACTCGTGGATGCAGCACCCGGTCGGAGCGGAGTACAACACTGAGACGGGGCGCGCGGAGATGAACGACATCGGCGCCGTCCTCACCAACCCGACTCTCCTCACCGCGTTCCCGCACGTCATCTCGACGGCGTTCCTCGTCGCAGGCACGGTGGTCGCCGGAATCGCAGGCGCACTGGCTCGTGAAGAAGAACCAGGAGTCCGGAGGAAGCGCGAAGGTGAAGGCGGCCCGCGACGCGGATCGCTCGATGTACCGCACCGGACTTCGCCTCGGCGCCCTCGTCATGTTGATCTCCGGCCTCGCCGTGATCGTCACGGGCGACCAGCAGGCGAAGATGATGTTCCAGCAGCAGCCGATGAAGATGGCGGCTGCCGAGGGCACTGTGCGAGACCGAGACGGGCGCCCAGTTCTCCCTGCTCACCATCGGCGACCTCACGAACTCCTGCGCAGGCGTCAACCACATCCTCACCGATCCCCGACCTCACGAGCTACCTCGCCACGGGCGACTGGAACTCGACGGTGACGGGCGTCGAGGATCTCCAGGCAACGTACGTCGAGAAGATGACGGAGAGGGCGACTACTCTCCGAATCTCGCCGTGACCTACTGGACGCTTCCGCCTGATGATCGGGCTCGCGCGCCTTCGCGGCGCTGCTAGCGCTCGCGACGTTCTGGTTGACGCGCAAGGGCGCGGGGCCCAGCGGGAAATGGTTCAGGCGACTCGCGCTGTTCGCGATCCCGACGCCGTTCATCGCCGCCTCGTTTGGCTGGATCTTCACGGAGATGGGGCGCCAGCCCTTCGGGTCGTCGCCCCCAACCCGACGGGATCCGATCAGGTGTACCTCATGACGCAGCACGGATACTCGTCGAGCGTCAGCGCCGGCGAGGTCCTCACGTCGATGATCGTCTTCACGCTCATCTACGCGATTCTCGCGCGTCTTCTGGTACCGCCTCATGGCGCGCTACGCCAAACTCGGCGCGCTTCCCGTTGACCCTCCGAAGAAGAACGACGGCGACGACGACGGTCCGCTGTCGTTCGCGTACTAAACGGAGACGCGCCATGGAACTCACGCTTGTATGGTTCATTCTCATCGCGGTCCTGTGGACCGGTTACCTCGTCCTCGAGGGATTCGACTTCGGGGTCGGCATGCTCATGCCCTTCGTCGCCAAGAACGACCAGGGTCGACGCGTCGCGATCAACACCATCGGACCGGTGTGGGACGGCAACGAGGTATGGCTCCTCACGGCGGGCGGCGCGACCTTCGCCGCCTTCCCGGAGTGGTACGCGACGCTCTTCAGCGGCTTTTACCTTCCGCTGCTCCTGATACTGCTCGCGCTGATCGTTCGCGCGGTTTCGATCGAGTACCGAGGAAAGATCGACACCGACGAGTGGCGTCGCCGCTGGGACCGCGCGATCATCATCTCCGCGTGGATCCCCTCGATCCTGTGGGGCGTGGCCTTCGCCAACATCGTTCGCGGAGTGCCGATCGACGCGGCGTCGCAGTACACGGGCAACTTCTTCACGCTGCTCAACCCGTTCGCGCTCCTTGGCGGGGTCGTCACGCTGACGCTCTTCCTCAGCCACGGCGCAATCTTCCTGTCGCTCAAGACGTCGGGAGAGATTCGCGAGCGGAGCGAGTCTCTCGCCAAGCGCCTCAGCCTGGTGGCGATCGTCGCCGCCGGGGTGTGGGCGGTCTGGGCGCAGCTCGCGTACTCGGTCGCGTGGACGTGGGCTGCGGTCGCCGTCGCTGCGGTCGCGCTCGTCGCCACGTGGTGGAGCACGGTCAAGGAGCGCCTGGGGTACGCGTTCATCTTCAACGCGGTCGCGATCGTCGCGGCGGTGGTGCTGATCTTCGGGTCGCTGTACCCGGACGTCATGCCGTCGACCACGAGCGACGCGAACTCGCTGACGGTGCACAACGCCTCGTCGTCCCACTACACGCTGGGCGTCATGACGTGGGTCGCGGTGATCCTTACCCCCGTGGTTCTCGCCTACCAGTCGTGGACCTACTGGGTGTTCCGGCGCCGCATTGGCGTCGACTCGATCCCCGCGCACAACTCACCGACGTTCGCGAAGGACTGACGCGTGAGGCCCGTTGATCCGCGCCTCCTGGCGCGGATCGGGCCCGCGCGCCGATACGTGGTCGCGGTCGCTGCGCTCGCTGTTGCGGGCGCGGCGACCGTCCTCGTTCAGGCGCTCGTCCTCGCCCGCCTTCTCGCCCCCGCGTTGGTGCCGGGGTACGACGGCGACGGGCTCGGAGCAGTCGGGGTGCTCGTTCCCGAGTCCGTGCGACGCCCCGCGGTGGGTCTCGCGTGGCTCGGCTGCATCATCGCTATTCGCGTCGCGGTCTCGTGGGCGTCCGAGCGGATGTCGATCCGTGCGGGCTCGCGGGTCGTCTCCTACCTCCGCGAGGACCTCGTCGCCCACGCGGCCAGCATGGGGCCTCGCTGGATCGCCTCGGGCAAGGGCGTCGAGGTCGTCACCGTCGCCACCCGCGGGCTCGACGGTCTCCTGCCGTACTTCGTCCGCTACCTTCCGACCCTGCTCGCCGCGGCGACCGTCACGCCCCTCGCGCTCGCGCTGGTCCTCGGGCTCGACCTGACGTCGGCGCTCATCGCACTGGTCACGCTGCCGCTCGTGCCGCTGTTCATGATCCTCATCGGCAAGATGACCGCGGCGCGCTCGGAGCAGTCGCTCGCGACGATGCAGCGCCTCAGCTCGCGGGTGCTCGACTTGATTTCTGGCCTGCCTACGCTGCGGGGGCTCGGCCGCGCCCACGGCCCTGCCGCGCGCGTGGCGGAGCTCGGCGACTCGCATCGCCGCGCGACGATGGGATCCCTTCGCGTGGCGTTTCTCTCCGGTCTCGTCCTGGAGCTCGTGACGACGCTCTCGGTTGCACTCATCGCCGTGTCGATGGGTTTCCGCCTCGCGGGCGGATCGATCGGGATCGAGACCGCGCTCGCGGTTCTCACCCTCGCGCCGGAGATCTACCTTCCGCTTCGCAACGTCGGTTCGCACTTTCACGCCTCCTCCGACGGCCTGGCAGCGGCCGATGCCGTGTTCGCCCTCCTCGACGAGCCCGTCCCGGATTCCGGCGGAGGGGACGCGTCGCCGAGCCTCGCGGGACGCACGCTCCATGCGAAGGGCCTGGGCGTCGAAACGCCGGACGGATCGACCCTCGCGCCGGCTGGGCTCTCTCTGAGCGCCGCCCCGGGCGAGATCGTGGCGCTCACGGGACCGAACGGCGAGGGAAAGTCCACCGCGCTTCTCGCGCTGGCGGGACTGCTCCGACCCAGCACTGGCGCGATCTCACTCGCGCGCGCCGACGGCGCACCAGCGACACGGCTCGCGGACCCCGACGGCGGCGTCGAGACCGCAGGGTGGACGTCGCAGGTCGCCTGGGTCCCCCAGCGACCGGACCTCGGCCCGGAGGGCCGGGAGCTCAGCCTCGGGCAGCGGCAGCGTCGCGCTCTCGAACGCGCCTTCACCTCCGGGCGTCCCGTGCTACTTCTGGACGAACCGACCGCACACCTCGATCCCGCTGCGCGCGTCGAGATCGCCTCGCGCATCCGGCGCGCTGCCTCGGCGGGCGCGGTCGTGATCGTCGCCACGCACGACGACGCGATCCGCGCGATCGCCGACCGGATCGTGCCCGTCGCGGCGAAGGCGGTGGCCCGATGAGCACGGAGCGACCCATCAGCTGGCGCGACCTCGGCATCCCGTGGCGCACCATCCTCCTCGCCGTGGTGACGGGAAGCGCGGCCCTTGGCTCCGCCGTTTTGCTCAGCTCGTCGGCCGCGTGGCTGATCGCCCGCGCCGCGCAGATGCCGTCCCCCGCCGACCTCGCGCTCGCCGCCGTTCTCGTACGGGCGCTGGGCATCGGCAGAGGCGCCTTCCGGTACGCGGAGCGCCTCGTCTCCCACGACGCCGCCCTTCGCGGAATGGCGAACCTTCGAGCCCGCGTTTACGAGCGCCTCGAGCGCCAAGGGGCTGCGCGGGCGCTCTCGCTGCATCGCGGCGACATCGTCGCTCGGACCGGCTCCGACATCGATGCGCTCGGCGACGCGATCCCCCGCTCGATCGTCCCGGCAGGCGTCGCCGTTCTCGTGTCCGCGATCTCGGCGACCGTCGTGGGCTACTTCGACGTGCGCGCCGGTCTCGCGCTGGCTGCCGCGCTCGCGTGCGCCGGGCTCTTCCCCGCCGCGCTGACCGTGCGGTCGCTACGCATCACGCAGGACCGGGGAACGCAGGCTGCGTCGGACGTCTCGGTTGCCGCGCTCTCGATCGTCGAGTCAGCATCAGAGCACCGGGTCTGGGGAACGACCGATACGGCGCGCGCGGCCCTGGCCGTCGCGGACCGCGAACTCGAGGACGCGAGGGACGCCGCGGCTCGACCGTCCGCGCTGGCCGCCGCGCTTCAGGCAGCGTTCGCCGGCGCGGGCCTCGTGGCAGCCGTCGCGATCGGGCTCGCCGCGGCCAGGGCGGGGCACCTCGGCGGCCCCGCCGTCGCCGTCGTCGCCCTGACGCCGCTCGCGGCCTTCGAGGCCGTCGGAGCCCTACCGACGGCGGCCGCCCAGTGGTTCCGTTCCCGCGCGGCGGGCGAGCGGGTTACGTCGCTGCTCGATCGCGAGGCGCGCGAGGCGCCCGACCCCCGCCCCTCGCCCGTCGGCGAGGCTCCCACGCTCACACTGACCGGCCTCAGCGCCGCATGGCCCGGGGCTCGCCCGACCGCCCCGGTCACCCTGACCGCGCCGCCCGGGAGCGTCGTCGGCATCGTCGGCGAGTCCGGCATCGGCAAGACGACGCTTCTCCTGACGATCGCGGGGGCGCTGCCTCCCGTGGCAGGAAGCGTCGCGCTCGACGGGCGGCCCGTGGACGCGGGCGACACGGGCGGCCTGGTCGCGATGACGGCGGAGGACGCCCATGTGTTCGGCACGTCGATCCTGGAGAACCTCCGCGTCGCGCGGGGCGACGTCACGGAGGACGCCGCACGCGAGGCGCTGGCCGCGGTAGGGCTCGACCGGTGGCTCGGCGAGCAAGCCCGCGGCCTTCATACGATTCTTGGTAGCGGCGGGCTCACCGTCTCCGGGGGCGAGCGGCGACGAATTCTGCTCGCTAGGGTCCTACTCCACGCCGCGCCCATTCACCTCATCGACGAGGGCGCCGAGCACCTCGACCCGTTCGGTGCGGACGCGCTCCGCGACCTCGTGCGGCGTCGCGCGGCCTCCGGAAAGACCACCGTGCTCGTCACCCACGATCGGAGCATCCTGGACGTGGTAGACAACGTGATAGACCTCGACGCCGGATCGGAGACCGAATGACCGACTCGCTCACGAGCGCGATCATCGCGCTCAACGCGGAACTCGAACTGCCCACCGTGCTGGAGCGCTTCCTTGAGGTCTCGCTCGCGCACACGGGCGCGAAGTACGCGGCGATCAACGTGCTCAACGAGGCGGGCGAATCCGTCGAGTTCTACTACAAGGGCATGGACCGTTCGATCTGGGACATGATCCGCCGTGGCCCAGGGGCCGTTGGCGTTCTCGGCCGCATCCCCGCCATCGGCACCCTCGTCGTCGACGAAGTCACGGAGCATCCGGCGTTCGAAGGCCTCCCCTCCGGTCACCCCCCGCTCGGTTCCTTCCTCGGCACGGCGCTTCGCGTGCGCGACCACGTGTTCGGCTATCTCTACCTCGCGAGCAAGGAGGGTGGCTTCACCTCCGACGACGAGCCGATCATCCAGGCGCTCGCCTCGGCGGCGTCCGTCGCGATCGACAACTCGCAGCTGTACGCCAGCGCCCTTGAGCGGGAGCGGTGGCTCACCGCCTCCCAGCAGATCACGACCGCGCTCCTCGCCGACCCCGGTGACGAGGCCGCCCTGGCGAAGATCGTCGAGACCGCGCAGGACCTCGCGAACGCCTCGTCCGCGACGCTGGTGCTTCCCGGACTCGACGACAGCTGGGTCATGGAGTTCACGGCGGGCCACCGCGCGGCCGACCTCCTAGGCCTCTCGCTCCCCGAGGGCGGGCAGGCGCTTAAAACCATCCGCGCAGGCGAGGGCACGATCGCCCAGGAACCCCCGGGCGAGGTCATCCTCGAGCCCGTGCGCGACTTCGGCCCCGCCCTCTACGCTCCCCTGCGCACCGAGGGTCGCACCGTCGGCCTGCTGATGCTGTGGCGCGACAAGGGCCAGCCGACGTTCGACCACTCCGACCTCGCAACGGCCCAACGCTTCGCTAACCAGGCCGCGCTCGCCCTGTCCATCGCGGAACTACGCCACGTCAAGGACGTCACGGCGCTCCTCGAGGACCGCCAGCGCATCGGCGACGACCTTCACGACCTTGTCTCGCAGGAACTCTTCGCCGCGTCGATTCAGCTCGAAAGCCTCGGCGAGCGCGTGCCCGCGGAGTTCACCGCCGCGCTCGCGGGATGCCTGGAACACGTCAAGAGGGCGCAGCGCGAGGTGCGCGGCGTGGTGTCGACGCTCGACAACGAACGCACGGCGGAGCCCCTCTCTGGACGCCTCCGTCGCGAGATCATCCTCTCGCAGGACTCGCTGGGCTTCGCCCCCGAGGTCCGCGTCGATTGGTCCGCCGTCCCCGCGGAGGTCGAGGCGGATGCGGCGCTGGGAGACGACCTCGTTGCCGTCGTCCGCGAAAGCCTCTCCAACGTCGCTCAGCACGCGAAAGCGACGCGCGCGACGATCGCGCTCATCATCGACGATGAACGCCTGACGGTGTCCGTCACGGACGACGGAATCGGCCCGCCCGACGAGTACGACCGCCACTCGGGGACGTCGAACCTCGCCAACAGGGCGCTTCGGCGCGCGGGGAGTTTCTCGCTGGAGAAGGCGCATCCGGATCAGACCCCGCCCGGCAGCATCATGCGTTGGACGGTGAAGTGGACGGCGCGGACCTGAAAGACGCCTAGCCGCGGAAGGAGCCCGCGCGCTTGGCCGTGGCCCACGCGACAACCTGCGTGCGCCGCTGAAGGCCCATCTTCGCGAGCACAGCCGTGACGTGGTTCTTCACGGTCTTTTCCGCGATGCCGAGTTCGTCCGCGATCTCGCGGTTGGATTTCGACTGGCCGACGAGCTCGAGCACGCGCTGCTCCATCGGCGTGAGTCGCGCGACGACCGAGTCGGGCTCGACCTTGATACGCGTCGCCGACACCTTGCCTGCCGCGGCGTCCCTAACCGCCTGAAGAACGTCGGCGGAACGAGCCGTCTTGGGCACGAAGCCGTGCGCTCCCGCCGCCTTGGCCGCCGCGCGGGCATCGTCGTCGTCGTAGGACGTCAGGACGACGATGCGCGTCTCGGGAAGGTGTTCAGCGACGTAGGCGATCACGTCGAGTCCGGTGCCGTCTGGCAGGCGAAGGTCGGACAGGATCACCTGGGGCTTGACCGCCTCGGCGCGGCGAATGGCCTGCTGGACCGAACCGGCCTCGGCAACGACCGACACCCCGTCCGCGCGTTCGAGAACGTCGCAGATGCCGCGACGAACCACCTCGTGGTCGTCGAGAACGAGAACAGTGATGTCGTCCATGGGTTGATCGTATCCTGTCGCTCCCTGCGCGCCGGGCGGCGCGACTCGGCTATGCGGGTGGCAACCCGCTCGCGCTGTAGTTGCCGGGCGAGTTCCACAGGATCCACCCGTAGCCCTTCGTCTCCGCGGATTTGATCTCCGAAAGGATCTGCTTCCCCGAGTAGTAGTACGACTGCAGCCACGGCCGAATGATCGTTCCCGGGGCGACGCGGGGAGCCGCCTTGTTGAGAACCGCGGTCACGAGCTCGCCAGGATGGTTAGCGGGTTGGTCGAGACCGAACCATCCAGCGCCCCATTGCTCGGGGTAGATCATCGGCGAACACGCGTCAAGCGGTTGCGTGATCTCCTCGAGAAGCTGTCCGATGCCCTGGTCGTCCGCGATCGCGTTCACAATCCCGAATATGTCCGCTGAGATGGCGCAGCCCTTCGCGTGCAACCGGTCCGCCGCGGCCGTCAGGAAGGCCTTGATGTTCGCCGTCCGGCCCGCCGCGTTGGGAACCTTGCCCGCCGCGCGAGCCTGCGAGGCCGCCTGGCCGCTGGGGTAGCGGACGTAGTCAAACTGGACCTCGTCGAAGCCCAATTCGCAGGCCTCCTCCGCCAGCGAGATCGGGTACTCCCAGGCGGACTGCTTCGCCGGATCGAGCCAGTCCCCCGCAAGCACGTCGGCCGGATACGCCTTGGCGTACGCCGGATCGAGAAAGGTCGGGATACGAGTGATGGTGTACAGGCCGGCGTCCTTGGCTTGCTGCAGGCGTTTCGTGACGTCGAATACGGGGGCCACGAGACCCGCGTTGACGGCGGCGGGGACTTTGGAGTCGTAGTAGATCTTGCCGCCCTCGTAGTCGCCCTTCGTGTCGAAGACGAACGTGTTGACGGAGGTGGATGCCGCGAGATCAAGCAACGACTGGTAGGACGCGTCGCTCGCCGCCTTGTCTGGCACGACGCGGATCGCGTTGACGATGAACGGGGAGAGGGCGATGCTCGCCTGGAGCGTCACGCCGTCAAAGTCATAGGTCGTCGCCGAGTACGCGGGGCGCGTCACGGTCACCGGGCCGATGGGCACGTCGTTCAGGCTGAACGCCCCGTCCGGGCCCGTCGTGACCGTCTCGCCGCCCGCGCTTACCGTCGCGTTGGCGAGAGGGAGCTTGCCGTTGGTGATGACGCCGGAGAACGGGTACGTGGGCTTGTCGGATCGGTCGATGGTGAAGGGGATTCCCTTGTTGACCTCGTAGGTCGGCCCCATGGCCGAGGGAAGGGCCTCCGGCCCGTAGAGGTACAAGGCCGCGCCCTCGGCGCCCACGACGACGAGGCCGAGCGCGAGCATGACCGTGGCGAGGCGCGATCCCATGGGACGAGTCTTACCTATTGCCTGGCAGTGTCAAACGCTTGGGCGCAACCATCACGGCGTGTCGCCCGTGATCGACGCATACGCGATGGCAGCCGCGTCTTGCTCCGCGTGCTTCTTTGCGGTGCCGGATCCTGTCCCCGCTGGCTGACCGTCGATGAGGACGGTGGCCGTGAAGGTGCGGGAGTGATCGGGCCCGACTCCCGTGACCTCGTAGACGGGACTGCCGAGGCCGTGCGAGGCGCACGCTTCCTGGAGCGAGGTCTTCCAGTCGAGGCTCGCCCCGGACTCCGCCGCGCGGGCGAGGCTCGGACCCAGAAGGCGGAGGATCGACCTCGGAGGACGTCTCGATACCGTTGCTGAGGTAGATCGCGCCGAGCAGGGCTTCGAAGGCGTCGCACAGGATCGAATCCTTGTCGGGGCCGTCCGTCGCGATCTCGCCCTTGCCGAGCAGGATGCACGGTCCGAGGTCGATCTCGCGGGCCACCTCCGCGAGCGCCCGCTGCGAGACGCACGCGGAACGCATCTTCGCGAGGTCACCCTCGTCGAGGTCGGGGTGGGAGCGGTAGAGGCGGTCGGTAACGACGATGCCGAGGACGGAGTCGCCGAGGAACTCGAGCCGCTCGTTGGTCGGGAGTCCGCCTGCCTCGTAGGCGAACGAACGGTGCGTCAGGGCAAGCACGAGCAACTCGGGATCGATGAAGACCCCGAGCCGCTGGACGAGGGCCGTCGCGGCCGCGTCGCCCGGGCTTGTCACGCGCGCTCCGAAACCGCTAGAGCTCGTTAACGGTGCGCAGCGCCTCGGCGTAGTTACGGCCGTCGTACGCTCCACACGCCGGGCAGGCGGTGTGCGAAAGCTTGGGAGCCTTGCACTGCGGACACGGCGTCAGGTTCGCTGCGGTGGTCTTCCACTGCGAACGGCGCGCGCGGGTGTTGCTACGCGACATCTTGCGCTTCGGAACTGCCACGGCTACTTCTCCTTCGGTTCGGTCAAACTTTCGAGGGCGGCCCATCGCGGGTCGACCACGTCGTGGCGATGGTCCGGATCGTCCGCGAGCCGTGCGCCACATTGGTCGCACAGCCCGGGGCATTCCGGGTCGCACAGCGGGATGAACGGTAGTGACGTCACCACCGCGTCCCTCACGAGCTCTTCGAGGTCGAGTATCTCGCCGTCGAAGTCTCGCACGTCTTCGTCATCCTCACCCGCACTCGCGGAGTCCGGGTGGGCGAACAGTCCCTGGATCGGAGCGGAAACGTCCTCGCGAACCTCGTCGAGGCACCGCGAGCACTCGCCGACGGCCGAGGCCGTGGCAGTTCCCGAAACCCAGATGCCTTCGGATACCGACTCCAGGCTCAGGTCGAGCTCGATATCGCTACCCTCCGGCACGCCGATCACCTCGGTGCCAAAATCCGCGAGGGCGGAGACGGTGCGAGAGATGGACTGCTGCGAACCTGGTCGCCGCGCGAGGTCTCTGACGGAGACAACGAACGGGGAGTCCGCAGGGCCGTGCGACGTCGCCATCGCGCCTCCTGCTTCTCCGGTCCTCGTGGACCTTGGCCCTCGCCGCGTTCGGCTGGACCAGCGGATGAGTCTACGCGATGCGCCGACGCGCGCTCAACAGCGGGCGGCGCTACTCCCCTTCGCGCTGGAGGGCGGCGCGCAGGGCGGGTTCGACGCCCGGCGGGACGAGATCCGCGATGGAGCCGCCGTGGCGCGCGACGTCGCGCACGAGCGACGACGCGACGTGTTGTAGCGCGGGATCGCCGGAGACGAACACGGTCTCGATGCCGGTAAGCGCCCGGTTCATCAGCGCCATCGGGCGCTCGAAGTCGTAGTCCGCCCCTCCGCGTAGCCCCTTGACGATCGCGACAGCTCCCTGCGCCTTGCAGAAGTCGACGAGAAGGCCGTCGGTCGCCATGACCTCGACGCCGTCGAGATGGGCGAGCGCGGCCCGGGCGAGCTCGACGCGCGTATCGGTATCGATCACGGGGCTCTTGCGCGAATTGTGGGCGACCGCGATGACGACGCGGTCGAACAGCCCCCTTGCTCGCACGGCGATGTCGACGTGCCCGAGCGTCACGGGGTCAAACGATCCGGGGAAGACCGCGGTTCTCATGCGTCGAGACTATCGGGCGAGGGCGCGAGATCACCACGGGCGACGGCGTAGTGGACGGCGGTCTCCCCGTAACGGCGCGTCGCGACCGGTGCGAGGTCGGCGGGCCAATCGGGTTCGTCTCCGCGGGACGACCATTCGAGGACGACGGCCCCGCCAGCCGCGACGCGAGGGGCGAGCGCCGTAAGGGTGGCGGTCAGTTCGGCGGGCGGAAGGTCGTAGGGCGGGTCGAGGAACGCGAGCGTGAACGACGCGAGCGAACGCTCGAGCCAGGGGGTCACCTTCTCGCGGGCAAGGGCGGCGCGGGGGGTGAGGGACAGGGTCGCGAGATTGTCGCGGATGACGGCTGCCGCACGCGCGGCTGACTCGACGAACGTCGCGCTGTCCGCTCCGCGCGAGAGGGCCTCGATTCCCATGGCGCCGGAACCGGCGAAGGCGTCGAGGACGGTCGCGCCACGTAGTCGGTCCTCGTGGTCGAGGCGGCTGAAGATCGCCTCGCGGACGCGATCCGTGGTGGGGCGCGTGCCCTTGGGCGGGACCGCGATGCGTCGGCCGCCGTACTCTCCCGCAATGATGCGCGTCACGGGGGTAAGGGTACGGGAGGGGGCGGGTACCCCGTGGATCCCCTTGCGCGATCCGAATGTTAGTGACTAACATCTAGCGCATGACCCCCCGACCCGAGACCCGCGAGCGCCTCGCAGCTGCCGCCCTCGACCTGTTCGAGACGCGCGGATACGACGCGACCTCCGTCGAGGAGATCGCGCGCGCAGCAGGCGTATCGCACATGACGTTCTTCCGGTACTTCCCCACCAAGGAGTCCGCGCTCATCGGCGACCCCTTCGACCCGATGATCGCCGCCTCCGTCGCCGCGCAGCCCGAGAGTCTTCCCGCGATCGAGCGCGTCGCGCGCGGATTCCTGGCCGTCCTCGGGATCGTCGACGAGCAGATCGACGACGACGTACGACGCCGCGTCGCGGTCGCGGCTCGCGTCCCGTCGCTACGCGCGGCGATCGTCGAAAATAACCGCGAAACGGAGGACGCCATCGTCGACGCCCTCGCCGCCACCGGTACGGAGGCCATCGAGGCGCGCGTCGCGGCGTCCGCCTGCCTCGCCGCCATCTCGACCGCGCTCATGGCCTGGGCAATGGGCGACTCGCCCGCCACCCTCGCCAACATCGTCAGGGGCGCCCTCGTCGTCGCCCTCCCGTCGCTGAAGGAGGAATCGTGACCGTACCGCTGGAGCTGACCGCGCTCCACAAGATCTATGGAACGGAGCGGGCGCTCGACGGCCTCACCCTCGACGTGACGCCGGGCGAAATTCACGCCATCGTCGGCCTCAACGGCGCGGGCAAGACCACGCTCATGCGCGCATCCGTCGGGATGCTCCGGGTCGACTCCGGGGACGTCCGCGTGTTCGGCGTCTCTCCTGACGCCGCCGGACCGACGACGTGGGCGCGCGTGGGGCAGATGATCGAGGCCCCGTTTGCGTACCGGGAACTCACCGTTCGTCAATGCGTCGCGGTCGCAGCGCGCCTGCACGGGCTTGGCAGGGAAGCGGCGGAGCACGCGGCCGACCGCTGGGTCGACCGGCTCGATCTCGAGCACTGGGCGGACCGGCGATCCGGGACGCTATCGCTCGGGAACCGCCAGCGCGTAGGTCTCGCGAGCGCCCTCGCGCACGAACCAGATCTCGTCATCCTTGACGAGCCCACCATCGCGCTCGATCCCTCCGGCGTCGTCCTCGTTCGCGACGCGATCCTGGCACGCGCCACCGCTGGGGCGGCGGTCCTCGTCTCCAGCCACCACCTCGACGAGGTCGCCCGTATCGCCCACCGCATCAGCGTCATCCATGCGGGAAAGGTGATCGGCACCCTCACTCCCGGCGGCGTCGACCTTGAGCACCGGTTCTTCGAGATGGTTCGCGAGTACGACGCCGCCAACGCGGCGCGGAGGGAGGCGGCATGAGGACCGCGCTTACCGTCGAGTGGCTGAAGTTTCGGCGATCCACCATCGCGTGGGCGTCCACGCTGATCGCGGGTCTCGCGACCCCGCTTATCGCGATCGGGATGGTCTCGCTCGCCCGATCGGACCTGCTGAGCGGCCCGTCGAAGGACAAGTTCGCGATGGCGCTCGTCGGGACCCTTGGAGAGGCACACGTCGCGCTCGAGACCCAGGTGCTCGCCGTCGTGATGATGATCGGCGGCGGCCTGCTCGCAGCGTGGATCTTCGGGCGAGAGTTCGTTGACGGCACCGTGGGCTCGCTCTTCGCCCTCCCGACGTCACGACGGGACATCGCCGTCGCCAAGTCCGCGATCGTCGCCGCGTGGTGCGTCGCCGTCGCGACACTCGCGACCACGGTGACGCTGCTCGGGAGCTGGATCGTCTCCCCGGAAACCATGACGGCCGATGTGGCTCACGCCGGGGCGGTCACGCTCGGAGCCGGCGTGCTGACGGGTCTCCTGGGCCTGCCGTTCGGCTGGGTAGCGACGGCGAGCCGTGGATACCTCGCCGCCTTCACCTCGATCGTGGTGGTCACCGCCATGAGCCAGATGCTCGCCTCGATCGGGTGGGGTTTCTGGGTCCCCTACGTCGCTCCGGCGCTGTGGGCGGGGGCGGGCGGTGCCGCCACTGCGGCGGCGGTCGGGCCGCAGCATCTCGCGTGGGCGGCGGCGTTCGCCGCAGCGGGGGCAGCCGCCACCATCGCCGCCTTCCGACGGGCGAGGATCTCGTAGCACCGAGGATCGGCGTTACCGCCCGGTCGACGCCGTCTCCCGAGTCACCACTCGTCCTTCCGGAGCAACGCGTCGAGCCGATAGAACGGGTGATCGCTCGGACGACCCAGGTCGTTGCCCTGACGCCAGTCCTCGACAGACACCATGATCCGGAGCGTCGCGAGGCGCGTGAACCACTCGAGGCGCTCGCGATCAACCCGACCCCCGGAGAGCGCCTCGTAACGGGACGTGAAGCGCAGCGCCAGCGTCCGGCCGACCGCGGCCACGAGTGGACGCATCACGACGGGGACGTTGAGCGGAAGGTGCCACAGGATCATCCGCGTGACCGCGACGTCGTACAGCGGATCGTCGTACGTCGCGTAGGTCCAATCGACAATCGCGTCGCCCGTCGTACCGCGAAGGGTGTTGATCGGGTGGAGATCGCCGTGGCACAGGACCGCTCCTCGGTATCGCGGTCGCGTCGCCAGGAGGCGTTCCGCGCGCTCCATCAATTCATGCGAACCGAGCCGGGTAGCGTCGGAGTACAACCATTCGAGGCTCCTCCCGGAGACGCCGGGGCGGCCGAACTTCAGCTCGAGCCCGCTGACGTCCACCGAGTGGAGCGCGACCATCGATGTCGCGATGAGATGGGGCGTTCGCCAGATACGGCGCGGCAACGCAGCGAGAAAGCTTCGCGCCGAAGCCGACGCGAGCGGCGGCGTCCCCTCCGCGTAATCCATGAGTATCCATGCGCGGTCAAACGCGTCGTTCGGGAGTGCCCCGAGGCGCACCCGAGGCGTCGGAAACCCTTGCTCGGAGGCGAGACGCTGCGCCAGAATCTCGCGTTCCCACGTCTCGGGACTAGGAAGGACGCGAGCGACGAGGTCTCCCTCAAGGCCGGGCGCGCCGACGATGCGAACGCGGAAGATCGTGGCGAAGTACCCGCCCCGAAGGCGTCGCGGCGGCCGTTCCCAGCGTGCCCGCCTGTGGCCCGTTTCCGCTCGGATGGCCGCTAGCAGCCCATCCTCGAGAAGCGCCCTCGTCGCCATCCTTCAAGTATGTCCGCCTCGGTCGGGCGGGCACCAGTCAGGATCGCTCCAGGTACTCCGCGCGCTCAGGGTCGAGCCACTGCTCGATTGCAGCAGCAAGCGCCGGATGCGCGGCGAGGCTCGGGTCAACTCCGACGAGCGCCTGGGCGTCCCCGCGCGCCCGTTCGATCACGTCGCGATCTCGGACGACCCTCAAGAGGCGAAGCGAGTTGCGACCCCCGGATTGGGCGGCCCCGAGCACGTCCCCCTCGCGCCGGAGCTCGACGTCCTTCTCCGCGAGGACGAAGCCGTCCGTCGTCTCGGCGAGCGCAGCGAGGCGCTCCGCCGCGATCGACTCGTCCGCCGCGCGGCTCACGAGGAGGCACACGCCGGGAATGTCCGAACGCCCGATGCGACCACGGAGTTGGTGAAGCGTCGACATGCCGAAGTGATCGGAGTCGAGGACGAGCATCACGGAAGCCTCCGGCACGTCGACGCCCACCTCAATCACCGTGGTGCAGACGAGAACGGGGGCGGCCCCGGAGGCGAAGTCGGCCATCGCCCTGTCCTTCTCGTCCGGCCGGAGCCGCCCGTGCATGATCCCGACGCGCACCCCGTCGAAGTCCGAACGCGCGCGCAACTCCTCCGCGACGTCGACGACCGCGTGGAGAGGGACGCGGGGAGGCAGCACGGCATCCACGAACTCGAGCGGCAACTCTCCCTCGAGCGATGCCTCCTGCTCGTCGCTCAGGACCACCTCCGCGTCAAGGAACTCCGCGGCGTCGCCCTCCTCAACCGCCTCGCCGTCGATGCGCGCACACACGACGTACGCGCGATGCCCGTGAGCGACCTCCTCGCGCACTCTGGCCCACGCGCGTTCCACCCACGGGTCGTTCTCGGCAGGGACGACGTGGGTGACGACCTCCGCCCGGCCCGCGGGCTTCTCGCGCAGGACGGAGGTCTCGAGGTCGCCGAATACCGTCATCGCCACCGTGCGGGGAATCGGCGTCGCCGTCATGACCAGCAGGTGCGGAGGACGATCGCCGCGCGAACGAAGCGCGTCCCGCTGCTCCACCCCGAATCGGTGCTGCTCGTCGACGACCACCAGACCAAGATCCGCGAACTGGACCGTCTCGGACAGCAACGCATGCGTGCCGACCACGATGCCCGCCGCGCCAGACGCCACCTCCTCGATCGCGTGGCGACGCTCCGCCGAGCCTTGCGAGCCGGTCAGGAGCGCGACGCGAGTCGCCTCGGACGCGGCCGTGAGCGTCCCTCCCTCGGCGAGCGGCCCCATCAAGTCGAGAAGCGTCCGCACGTGCTGGGCCGCGAGAACCTCCGTGGGGGCGAGCAGCGCCGCCTGCCCGCCCGAATCCACGACGCGCAGCATCGCCCTGAGCGCCACGACGGTCTTCCCCGAGCCCACGTCCCCCTGGAGGAGGCGCTGCATCGGCACGGGACGCGCCAGGTCGGCGGCGATCGCCTCTCCTACCTCGCGCTGACCAGCGGTGAGCGGGAACGGGAGCCTCGCGTCGAGCGCGTCCGCGAGGAGGCCTTCCGCGCCTGGACGCGCCACGGACGTGAGCGAAGCGGCCTCCGCCCGACGCCGCGCCAAGGCGGACTGCAACACCAACGCCTCCTCGTACTTGAGGCGAGCCTGTCCCCTTCTCCATGCCGCGTCGTCGTCCGGCACGTGGACGTCCCTCAGCGAGGCAAGAAGCGAACGGTGCCCGCGCTCGGCAAGAAGCTCTCTGGGGATCGGGTCGGGGACGTCGTCCTCGGTGAGCGGATCGAGAACCGTCCGAACGGCCCGGCCGATCTTCCACGTCGGCACCGACGCGGACGCCGGATACAGCGGGATGGGTCGGGACGCCTCGATCACGGCTTCCTCTGCCGAATCCGCGTCGAGCCCGACGATCAGGTAGTCGGGGTGCGTGAGTTGGCGCCGCCCCCTGTACTCGCCCACCGTCCCCGTAAAGAGCCCCGTGCGCCCCGGACGGAGCTTGTCCTCGTGCATGCGGAGTATGCCGGTGCGCTTCGCGAAGAACGTCAGCGCGAGCGTGTCCTTCCCGTCGGTGACGACGGCTTCGAGCAGCGATCCCCCGCGGTTGCGCATGGGTCGCACCGTCGCCTGACGAATCTCCGCCATGACGGTGACGTGTTCGCCCAGATGGAGCCGTCCGATGTCCGAGAACTCTCCGGGCGTGCCGTAGCGGCGCGGATAGTGGCGCAGGAGATCCCCCGCCGTGACAAGGTCGAGGGCCGCGAGGGATTTCGCGGTACGGGTGCCGAGGAGCCGCTCCAGCGGTTCGTCGAGCCGCGATCCGCCGCTCGGGCGGGCCGAGCCGGGAGTCATACGCCCGACGCGGTCTCGACGCCCAGGATGACGGACGGCACGGTCTGTCCACCCACGTAGACGTGAACGTCGACCGAGGGGGCCGTCGCCGCGAGGTGGCGGACGGCGGTCTGGGCGACGCCCGTCGGAACCCCCGCGCCAAGAATGATCGTCGCGACCTCGACGTCAGGCGCGACCATGCGTTCGAGATCCTCGGCGACGGAGTCGAGCATGGCCCTCCCGACGCGCGTGGACGTCGATGCGGCTCGCATCGCGGCAACGGGGTCCACGCCGGAGTCGAGAAGCGCTGCGGCGGACAGAGCGGCGATGACCTGGGGCTCGCTCGACGCCTCGAGGACGACGATGCTCGACCTCGTCCTCGCGCTCGGCGAGCGCGTGCGCCGCGGCCTTGAGCGCGGGGGCTCCCGCGACGATCACGACGCGGGCGTTCGCAACGTCCCCGACAACCCTGGCAAGTTCCGCCTCTTCGATGGCCTCCGGATCAGGGGCGACGAGCACGGCTCCCGCGGCGCTCGCGAAGGGGGCGGCGAGACCGGGACACGTGGTGAGGGCGACGATCCCCGTGGGAAGAAGGGATCGCGCGCGCGCCGTCGGAATATGGCGCACGACGACCTGGGAGGCGTCGGCGGCCTGAGCGATCGCGATCGCCGCCTCCGGTTGATCGGTATGGACGTGGGCCTGCCATACGCCGTCCCTGCCGGTCACGGCCACACTCTCGCCGATCTCGCGAAGAAGTGCCTTGAGGGACGACGGCCTCTCTGCGGACTCGACGACGCGGACGACCTTCTTCGCCCCCGAGACGAACATCACCTCGTACGCCCCCGCGTGGGCGGACGAGTCCTTCCGATGCGCGCGCACGGCCGATTCGGCGGGAGTACGGCCCGCCGTCCTCGCGCGCACCTCCCACTCGACCTCGTCGAGAGACGCCAGCGCGTCCGTGCCAGCGATCGTCTCCGCGAGCATCTCGAGCTGAAGAACAAGACCGGCCGCCCCTGCGTCGACCACGCCAGCCGCGCGCGCCTCGGCGAGCACGTCGGTTGTTCGAGCGAGCTCCGCGCGCGCCTCGACGACGGCGGCGACCGCCACCGTCGCCACGTCGCCTCCCACGTCGAGGCGCCTCCGCGCCCGCCCCGTGCGGCCGCGCGCGCGACCGAGAGAATCGTGCCCTCCACGGGTTCGCCCACGGCGTCGTAAGCGGCGTCGGCGGCAACGTCGAGCGCGTCGACGATCGCGGCGGCACCGGCGGCGTCGAGCCCGCCTCGCGCGTCGATCTCGGCGAGGAAGGCCCCGAGGTACTGGGAGACGATCACGCCGGAGTTGCCGCGCGCGCCCAGGAGGCATCCGCGGGCGAAAGCCGCGACGACCTCGCGGTGGCTCGCGTCCTCGGGAAGGCGCGCGACGGCGCGATGCCCCTCCTGAGGGTGAGGTAAATGTTGGTGCCGGTATCGGAGTCTGCGACGGGAAAGACGTTGATGGCGTCGAGTCGTTCGCGCTCGCGGAATATCGCCCGGGTGCCGGAGTCGATCCACCGTCGCAGTCGCGACGATCCGCCAACCATCGCGCCTCCTTGATCGTGGCCCTATCTCTTCCGTGCGCTCCATCGTGGCACGCCGGGGGGTCTGTCGCGAAACTACACCGGGCCGGGTTTGTCGTGGAGCGCTATCGTCGGCTACCCTTATGCGGTTGCCCGGACGCGGGCAGAAATCGCGGCGCGACCTCAGCGCGCCCATCAACTCAGGAGATCATCGTGGCAGCCAACTGCGACGTCTGCGGCAAGAGCCCGTCTTTCGGCAACTCCATCTCGCACTCGCACCGCCGCACCTCGCGACGCTGGAACCCGAACATCCAGCGCGTCCGCGCCGTGGTCGGCGGAGCCCCCAAGCGCCTCAACGTGTGCACCTCGTGCCTCAAGGCCGGCAAGGTCACGCGCCGCTCCTCGTAGCGCAACGCGGCGACCTTGCCGAACCGGATCACGTCGAAGCGAAATGATCCCAACCCCATCGTGACGGTTCCTTCCCGTCTACGCGCACGCCCTCGTGCGCCCGAGTCACCAGTCCGATCGGCACCCAGGTGCGCGGAAGCTCGGCGGAGGCAGGGAACGTCGCCACCAGGTGGTGGTCCTCGCCTCCCGTGAGCGCCCAGTCCGACGCGTTCCCCACGATGCGGCCTGCGACGCGACGCACCGAAGGGTGAACCGGTACGCGCGACTCTTCAATGGCGATTCCGACGCCCGAGGCACGAGCCAGACGGGCGAGGTCCGTGACGAGGCCGTCGGATATATCCATCATGGCCGTGGCGCGAGCCTCCAACGCCTCGATCCCCGCCCCGATGCGCGGCCGAGGCCTGAGGAACAGATCGATCGACTCGCTGTCCAGCGTGAGCCCGTTTTCGAGCTGGTGATATCCCGCCATCGCTGCGCCGAGCGGGGCGGACACGGCGACCACGTTGTTCACGCGGGCGCCGGAGCGCAGCACGGGCCGACGACCGCGCGTATCGCCCATCGCGGTGACACTGACGGTGATCTCACTGCCCCCGGAAAGATCGCCGCCTACGACGCCGACGTCGTACGGCTCGCATGCCTCTCGAAGACCGTCGGCGAAGTCCAACACCCACTGGACCTCCGTCCGGGCTGGGGCGGCCAGCGTCACCTGGAGCGCGATCGGCACCGCTCCCATCGCGTCGATGTCGGCAAGGTTCTGCATGGCGGCCCGGAAGCCGACGTCGGCCGCCGTCGACCATTCGCGCCGAAAGTGCCGGTCCTGGACGAGAACGTCGCTCGAAACGACGAGGTCGCCCTGGAGGGCGAGCACCGCGGCATCGTCCCCGGGCCCTACGAGGGCAGCGGAGGTGGTGGGAAGGCGCGGGGTGAAGAGCGCGATGAGCGCGTCCTCGCCCACGTCCCCGATGAAGGACATGTCCCTAGGGTAGGGCGCTTTGCCGTCGGCCGCCCTGCCTGCATCACCGATTGCACCGAAAGTCCCTTAGGTGCCCCCCGAACGGCCTCCAGAGGCGTCATCAAACGTCCGGCGCGGCTCCACGGACGCCGCAGGGAGCCCGGTTACCGTGGTGGGGATGCCAAGGAAAGCGAGGCCTCGAATGACGTGGCGCGACGACGTGAGCGATAAGGCGCAGGGCGAGTTGGATGCGCTGTTCAGCCAGGCGGCGATGCTCGCCCAGACGTTGCTGATGCGCAACCGCGAGTTCTTCCCCTTCGGCGCGATGATCTCCACCAAGGGCGCGGTGAGCCTCTCGACTCCGCTCCCCGAGGGAGCATCTCCGACCGTTCAGGACGTGCTCGCCGCGATTCACGCGGAACTGGAACAGGGCAAGTCCGCGAATCGCGCGTATGCGATCGCCGCGCTCGCGCGGACCGCTGATGGCGCCGAGGCCGTCCGTATCGAGCTCGAGCACAAAGAGGGATTGTCGCTGATCATCGGACTTCCCGTCCTCCGCTCGGAGACGGGTGCCGTGACATACGGCGAACTACGGGCACTTCCCAGCGAGCCGCGCCTGTGGAAGGCACGCGCCGCTAAGGCTGCCGCGACGCCGCCAGCGAAGGCGAAGGCCCCGGCGAAGGCGAAAGCGAAGGCCCCCGCGAAGAAGGCGCCGAAGGCTACGACGAAGAGCTCCGCCCGTGCGCCGCGCGCGGCCAAGGCGGCCAACACGGCAAAGACCCCTGAACAGCGAAAGACGTCGTCGCGGTCGAAGCCCAAGTCCAAACCGCGCGGCGCGGTCATCGCGACCGCCTAAGCGCTCGTGTACGTCAAGCGGGGCGTCCGACGGGGCGCCATTGTCATCGTGGGCACGCTCGCGGTCGCGCTATCCGGCTGCGCCACGCCTCTCGTCGTCTCTCCCGCACCACACGCCGCCGACCCCCACTGCGCCAGCGTCATGCTCGCCATGCCGGACACCGTCGGAGGTCTTGATCGCCACGCGACAACGTCCCAGGCGACGGACGCGTGGGGCGACGAATACCCGATCCTTGTCCGCTGCGGCGTCGACGTTCCCGCTCCGACCACGGACGCGTGCGTCACCATCACCACGACGGGCTACACCGCGGACTGGATCGTTCGCGAGGACAACGACTCATGGATCGCGACTACGTACGGACGCAACCCCGCCGTCGAGGCGATCGTGCCGAAGATCCGCGCCGACGCGGCGGTCGACGACGTGCTGAGCGAGCTCACCCCGCCGGCCTCGCAGGCCCCCGCCACCGGACGCGCGTGCGTCGGGCTTGACGACGCGGCGGGGGCCTCTCCGAGTCCCTAAGACGATAGGGCCCCTAAGGTGCGATGAGCGACCGAGTAAGCGACGTGCCGATGGCATCCCCTGACGAGACCTGAACCATCGGCACGGGATGCCACCGAACGTCGTGGTCCAGAGGTTTCCGTGGCCGGAGAAGAGCCCGACGTCACCCGCAGCACCCCAGCAGTGCTCGGCCCCAACGGAGCCAAGCATCGGCTGCGTAATCGTGCCGTTGTCGACGATCCCCGCCCCGATCTGGTTGCCCTGGATCTCGAGAACTTCGCGGTTGCCGATGACGCAGTTCTTGGCGATGGCGATGTCGCCGCCTCCGAGCGCGGAGGAGGTGAAGTTCAGCACGGCCGATTCGTTGGCAAGTTGAGCAGGCGGGAAGATCTGCGGCCCCATCTCCCAGGCGGAGACCTTGTCCCCGGTGTTGCAGGAGACCGCGACGCTATTCCCGCGGCCTAACCCGACCGGGGCACACGAGTCCGTGCCGTCAGGGAAAAGCATCTCCTCGGGTTCGCTCGGCGCCGGCGCGGAGGCGATGAGGGACGACGGGGTGTGTCCCGGCCAGTAGATGACGACCTCGCCGTTCGGCAGGGTGACGTCCCAGCGTTCGAAGGGCGCGCGGTAGTACGCCGCCGGCGTGACGTCGGCGCCCGTGTCGTCGTACACGCCATCGACCTGGGCGCCGATACAGAACCCGCGGAACGCCCACGCCCCGTCGTCTTGCGGCGTGATGAACGCGGTGACGGGATGATCGCCGCAGAGCGCCCAGTCGGGGCCGAGCGTGCCCGTCGCGATGTCGTATACGGCGTAGTGCGCGCCGCCGATCTCGAGCAGAATCTTGCCCTGCGCGACGTTCCACGCTGCGGGGTCGACCTGCTGCGAAGCGTCGAACACGCCCAACTCGTAGCGGTCGCCCGTCGGGGAGATCAGGTACAGGATGCGTTGTCCCAGTACGGGATCGTGCGACGAGTCGAACGTTCCGGTATCGAAGGCCGTCACCACCCACCCCGACGTCACGGACGTGAACTGTGCGTCGTGGAGCTGGTTTGCGGCTGGCACTCCCGCTCCCGTCGTCACGGGGCGCGGGGCGACGATGACGTCCGCCGGGGTTGTCGGACCCGGAGAACCGCTCGGCGCAGGCGTTGACGTCGGGCCTGCGGACGAGCCAGCCTCCGCCGTGGGCGACGAGCCCCCGAATGCCCCGGTGGCATACGCCGCCGCCACGACCCCGAGGGCGAGCAGGGCAAGGACAAATACCGAAAAAAGAGTCTTGATTCCGCTACCAAACAGCGCGTTCTTCATGCGAGGGCTCCCTCCCCTATCCGACGACTACGAGCGTCGGAGCACGTCATCGAGAATACGTCAGGGGTCGCGCGGAAGCGACCTCACTCTCGACCGTTGTGCGTCTAGCGCAGGCCGGCGGAGCGTTCGAGAGCGGCGCGCAGCAGGGACTCGACGAGCGCGGGGTAGGAGATCCCGGCCTCGTGCCACATGCGCGGATACATCGAAAACGGGGTGAATCCCGGCATCGTGTTGATCTCGTTGACCACCACCGAACCGTCGGCTCGCACAAAGGTGTCGACGCGCGCGATGCCTTCGCACCCGATGGCTCGGAAGGCACGCAGGGCGAAGTCCTGAACGGTGGCGCGCACCTCGTCCGACACCGCGGCCGGGCACGAGAGCGTGACGCTCGCCTCGTCGAAATACTTGGCCTCGTAGTCGTAGAACTCGTGGTCGCCGCCCGTGACGATCTCTCCGGGGGGACTCGCCCGCAACCCATCGCCCGTCTCAAGCACGGCACATTCAATCTCGCGCCCCACGACGGCTTCTTCGATCAGGACCTTGGGGTCGTGCTTCATCGCCGTCGCGACGGCGGCCTCCAGCTCGTCCGTCGACGAGACGCGCGTCACGCCCTGCGACGATCCCGCGCGGGACGGCTTAACGAACACCGGGATACCAAGCGCCGCGATCTCGTCACGTCCGACCACAAGGTCGCCGAGGCTCGTGACCGTCACGGCCCGGGCGACGGGAAGCCCCGCGGCTTCGAACGCGAGTTTGGCGAACGCCTTGTCCATACCGAGCGCGGACGCGAGAACGCCAGCACCGACGTAGCGAATGTCGAGAAGGTCGAGCGCACCCTGGATGGTTCCGTCCTCGCCCCACGGCCCGTGGAGCAGGGGGAACACGACGTCGATCGGCGCGAGATCCTCGAGGACGCCGCTGGGGCGTTCGACGCGCCACATGGGTTCGCCCGCACGGCGAGGGAGCAGGACGGTCGCCCCTCCGCCGACGACGGACGGGAGCTCGCCGCCGCGGATCTTCCAGTCGTCGGGGTCGTCGTTCGCGAGCGTCCACTGCCCGTCCCGCGCGATTCCGACGGCGAGCACGTCCCAGCGATCACGGTCGATCGCTCCGAGGACGCCGGACGCGGTCACGCAGGAGATTCCGTGCTCCGAGGAACGCCCCCCGAAGAGGACGGCGACGGTGGGGCGCGCCACGGGCTACTCCCCCTCCGCCTTGCGGGGGCGCGAGAGCAGGGCGGACATGATGATCTCGGGATCGGCCCCGCCGTGAAGCATCTTGACCACGGCGTCGCAGATGGGAACCTCGACTCCGACGTCGTCCGCGAGCTGCTGAATGGATCGCGACGTCTGAACGCCCTCGGCCGTGCCCCGGGTCTTCGTGAGCGCTTCGGCGAGCGGAAGCCCGCGGCCGACGTGGGATCCGAGGGTGTGGTTGCGCGACAGGGGCGACGCGCAGGTAGCGATGAGGTCTCCCATGCCGGCGAGCCCGGGGAAGGTCTCGGGTGACGCGCCGAGGGCCAGGCCGAGCCGGGAGATCTCGACGAGACCCCGGGTGATGATGGTCGCCGTCGTGTTGTTGCCGAAGCCTCGACCGTCGGCGATGCCGACGCTCACGGCGATGACGTTCTTGTACGCGCCGCATAGTTCGACGCCGACGACGTCGGGGTTCGTGTACGGACGGAAGTAGGACGAGGCGACGGCGTCGGCTACGCGATTCGCGGCGTCGTTCGAGGAGGAGGCGACGACGGTCGCGGTGGGTTGGCGCTCGGCGATCTCCGTCGCGAGGTTCGGCCCGGAGACGACGACGAGACGGTCATCGCTCAGGCCCCACGCCTCCGCGAGAACCTCGCTCATCCTGAGGTGCGAACCGACCTCGATGCCCTTCATGAGCGAGATGACGAGCGCGTCTGGCTCGAGGTGGTCGCCGAAGCCCGCGACGATGTCCCGGACGCTCTGCGCGGGGAGTGCCACGAAAACGAGCTTGCTCCCACGATGGCCTCGCGCGCGTCGACGGTCGCCCGGACGCTGTCGGGAAGCACCCGGTCGCCGCAGAACGCCGCGTTGGTGTGGTGCTCGTTGATCTCCGCGACGGCGTCGGCATCGACGCTCCATACGACGACGTCGTTCCCTGCGTCGCCGAGAACTGCCGCGAAGGTCGTCCCCCATGCGCCGCTGCCGAGGACTGCCGCGCGCGTCATGAGTCCTGCTTGTTCATGTTGTAGGGAACCGCCGGAGCCTTTTCGCCCCGCAATTCTTCGACCATACGTGTCAGGGTAGCCATGATTCGGTCCGTCGCCTCACGTAGTAACTCGCTCGTCAAGGGTTTGCCCCGAAGATCGTCGAGGTCGATCGCTGGGCCCGCGACCATCGTCACCTTCTTGCGTGGGATCGGCTTCAGGAGCTTCGAGTAACGGCCGAGCAAGCGATGAGCCCCCCACTGCGCGACGGGGATGACGGGCACGTCAGCGGTGAGCGCCATACGGGCGGCTCCTGTGCGGGCCACCATGGGCCACAGGTTTGGTTCGCGGGTCAGCGTCCCCTCGGGGAAAATCGCGATGCAGTCCCCTCGCTTCAGGAACTCCAGGCCATCCTCGACGGCCTCCTTCGCCTTGGTGGTGCCGCGGTGGACCGGAACCTGGTCGAGTGATCGCATCACGAACCCGATGATGGGCGTCTGGAACAGCTGCACCTTGGCGAGGAACCGGGGCGGGTAGCCGTTGTTGTACAGGAAGTGGGCGAACGTCACAGGGTCCGCATAGGTCACGTGGTTGGACACCGCAAGAAACGCCCCCTCCTTGGGGAGGTTCTCTGCGCCGTGCCAGTCCTTCTTGACCATGGTCCACGCGATGGCACGAAGGAGCGCGGCTGTGGCGTGATAGCCCCGCGGCAGCTTGCCGCGGATACGAACCCTACGCAAAATCGGCGCCAAGGGCCGCGAGCTTGTCGCGGAAGTTCTCGTATCCGCGATCGATGATGCCGACGCCCGACACCGTGGACGTCCCCTCCGCCGTGAGCGCTGCGATCAGGTGGCTGAAGCCGCCTCTGAGGTCGGGAACGTCAATGTCCGCGGCCTTGAGCGGCGTCGGACCCGAGATAGCCGCGGAGTGCTTGAAGTTGCGCTGGCCGAACCGGCACGCCGTGTCCCCGAGGCATTCGCGGTAGAGCTGGACGGTCGCGCCCATCTTCACGAGCGCCTCGGTGAACCCGAATCGCTGTTCGTACACGGTCTCGTGGACGATGCTGAGGCCCTTCGCCTGAGTGAGCGCGACGACGAGCGGCTGCTGCCAGTCCGTCATGAACCCGGGGTGGACGTCCGTCTGAAGGGCGATGGAATGAAGGTTCCCGCCGGGATGCCGGAATTCGATCCCATGCTCGCGGACCGTGAACTCGCCGCCCACCTTGCGGAAGACGTTGAGGAACATCGCCATGGTGCGCTGCTGCGCGCCATGCACGAACACGTCGCCCTTGGTCGCGAGCGCAGCACACGCCCACGACGCGGCCTCGATTCTGTCGGTCAGCGAGATGTGGTCGAATCCGACCATCGACTTGACGCCCTCGATGGTGACCGAGCGGTCCGTGTCGACGGAGATGATCGCGCCCATCTTCTGCAGCAGGTCGATGAGGTCCTTGATCTCGGGTTCGACGGCGGCGTTCTCCAGGCGCGTCATACCCTCCGCGCGGACCGCCGTGAGAAGCAGCTGCTCGGTGGCACCGACGCTCGGGTACGCGAGCCGGTACTTGATGCCGCGCAGCCCGTCGGGGGCGCTGAGGTGAATCCCGTCGCCGAGTTCCTCGACGACGGCGCCGAACTTCTTCAGGATGTCGAGGTGGAAGTCGACGGGGCGCTCGCCGATCTTGCATCCGCCGAGGTCGGGGATGACGGCCTCGCCGAGGTTGTGCAGCAGGGGGCCGCAGAAGAGGATGGGGATCCGGCTCGAGCCCGCGTGGACGCTGATGTCGCCGATCTTCGCGGGGGCGACGTTCGTCGGATCGATGGTGAGGACCCCGGAGGGCGCGTCGTAGGCGACCTTCGCGCCGTGAAGTTCCAGGAGGCCGGACACGACGGCGACGTCCCGAATGTCGGGGACGTTGCGCAGCGTCGAGGGAGTGTCCCCGAGAAGGGCGGCCACCATCGCCTTCGAGACGAAGTTCTTGGCGCCGCGAACGGTGATCTCGCCGCTGAGCGGCTTGCCTCCCGTAATCCGAATACTGTCGCTCATGCCTCTATCGTGCCCTATCCGCGCCCGCGCTTCGGTCGCGGACCCTTCGGCAGGTCGCGCCTACGTACGCCTCCCGTAGCGCTCCGTGCACAATGGGCGCATGACCCAGCCCGCGTCGCACCCACGCGGGCTGTTCGTGGGGCTGACCACCTATGACGTCGTCCAGCTCGTCGAACGGCTCCCGCTTCCCAACGAGAAGATCGTTGCTCTCGACTTTCTCGCGGCAGCCGGGGGTCCGGCGGCGAACGCCGCGGTCGCCTTCGCCCGGTGCGGAGGAGCCGCCGCGCTCTGCACGGCGCTCCCCTCCCACGCGCTGAGCGCCGTCATCATCGCGGATCTCGAGACGCACGGCGTCGACGTGGTGCCTGCTGGCACCTACGAGGGGCAGCCGATCATCGCGTCGATCGTCGTGACCCGATCGACGGGCGAGCGGGCCGTCATCTCGCCGACTCGGGGGGCGAGCGACGCCGTCATCGCGCCTCCGGCCGCCGAACCTCCCTCGCTCGACGGCGTCGGCGCCGTCCTGATCGACGGCTACTTCGGGGCGCTGTCGCTCCCGATCGCCGACGCCGCGAGGAAGCGTGGGATTCCCGTCATTCTCGACGGGGGCAGCTTCAAGCCCCATACGGATGTCGCGGTCGCGGCGGCGAGCGTCGCGATCGTCTCGGACGACTTTCAACCGCCGGGGACTGACGGCACGCCCGCCGCCGTCTTCGACTACCTCGCGGCGCGCGGGGTGACTCACGTCGCCATCACCCGGGGCGGCGAGGACATCCTGTACGCCACTCCCCGGGCCGCGGGCGCGGTGCCCGTGGACACCGCGCCGGTGGTCGACACACTGGGCGCGGGAGACTTCTTCCACGGAGCGTTCGCGTATCGCGTTGCGGAACACGGGCTCGATGACGAGCGATTCGCCGACGACCTCGCCTTCGCGGCGTTCGTGGCCGGGGAGTCGCTCGGCTCCTTCGGGACGCGCGCCTGGCTGGGTCGCTAGGCCCCGCTCGGCCACACGTCGTTACACTGCCGATGGGGGCGCGAACGAGGGGGTAAGCGGTGGAGCAGAAGCCGACAGCCAACGGCGTCGACAGGTGCCGCAACTGCGGGTCGAGCGACATCAGCTTCGATGGTTCGTGGCTAGTGTGCGGCTACTGCCACACGCGCTGGAACACGCCGGTCCTGGCCGACGAGCTTCACCTCAGCGAGGGCATCGAGAATCTTGTGGGCACCACCGTCCTCACCGGGGCCAGGGGCATCGACACGTCGAGCCTCGTCACCGTCGTGTGCGACGGCTGCGGCGCCGCCGTCACCATCAATACGGAGACCACGCTCAGCGCCACCTGCCACTGGTGTCGCCACACCCTGTCGCTCAACCACCCCGTCGACAACGGCGCCATCCCCGACGCGATCCTGCCGTTCTACGTGTCGCGCGAGGAAGCGGCCGCGAGCATGGCCGACTACGTCTACAGGCAATGCACCTTCGCTAGCCCGGAGTTCACACGCGATTTCGAGAACGCCTCCCCTAAGGCCGCGTACCTTCCCTACCTGGTCGTCGACGGAAAGGTCACGGTGAGACTCGAGGGGCGCGCGTGGATCCCCGACCGGCGATCGCCCGACTGGAACGGAGGAATCACGGCCACCGGCGCCGCGCTCACCTCTACAACGGACTCGAATCAGCAATACATTTCCGAAGAGTTCGCCGTGATGCGCGAGGCGGATCTGCTGGTCGACGACCTCGCGATCGAGGCGCGGTCGACGCGCTCCAGGCTGTACGCCGCCGTGTCGACCACCAACATCATCAATGCGATTCAGCCGTTCGACGTGGAGAACGCGGTGCGGTTCGACGCGAACTACCTCACCGAGGGCATCACCCTCGAGAGGCGCGACGTGGAGGTCGCGGACGCGATGGGCGACTCGGCAGGCCTCTTCGCGACGATCGCCCGCGGCTACGTCAACCAGACCCTGACGCGGTACAAGGGCGGGGTGCGGTGGGAACAGGAAATCGTGGCGATCCAGGGCACTCGCTGGGTCAGCGTGCTCCTGCCCGTGTGGCTGTACGCCTTCGAGGAGGCCACCCCGACGGGCCCGATGATGCACTACATCGCCGTCAACGGCCGCACGGGAGAGGTCGAGGGCTCCGTGCCGATCGACCAGGCACGCGTACGCGCGGCGGGCCTGCGATGGGGGTGGTTCACCGGAGGTTTGCTTGGCGGCGCGCCCACGGCCATTGCCGCCACCGCTATCGGCATCTCCGTCCTGGACGGAACCGTGAGCGCGGACGTGGTGGTGCTCATCACGCTTGCCGCCGGGGCCTGCATTGCGGGGGGCATCGGCCTCGGGAGATCGGTGGCCAGGTGGCGCCGCGGCACGATCGCACGGCATCAACGCAATGCGGCCGCGCGACTGATGCCGGAGGTCGAGACCAGGTACACGCCGACGCGATTCGAGCAAGACGACCGCTCCCTCGGCACGTTCAAGCACTTCGGTGGACCCGAGATCGAGGGGAGGAACGACCACCGTCCGGCCCTTCGCGCCGAGGATTCGCGGTTCGTTCTCGGCGAGCTTCCCGAACGCACCTCGGACGACCGCGCGGCGGCGAGCGACGCCCCGAATCCCCAGCACGGGCTCCGCTTCGACGAACGCGGTCGCGTGCGGGCGGGCCAGCCGCCGACCGCCTTCCCGCCTGGAACCGCTGTCGGTCGATCTATACAACTCATTCCCGGGTGGCGGGGACCCTAGGCGCTCGTCAACCGACGCGTTCGATCGCCTAGCTGACGGGACGCGCCGCCTTGATCGCGACCTCGGGGAGGTGCTTCGCGGGCAGGGTCGTGGGGCGCCACGCGTCGCGCTTCGCCTCGAACGCGGTGATGTCGCCCTCGTTCTTCAGCGTTAGGCCGATGTCGTCGAGGCCCTCCATCAGGCGCCAGCGCACGTAGTCGTCGATCTCAAAGGGAACCGTGATGTCGGCGGCGGACACCGTCTTGTGCTCCAGGGACACCGTGAGCTCGAGGCCCGGCTCCTCCTCGATCATCTTCCACAGGAGCTCGACGTCGGCGGGGTCCACCTGCGCCGTGAGGAGGCCCTGCTTGCCCGAGTTGCCGCGGAAGATGTCCGCGAAGCGGGACGAGATGATGACCCTAAAGCCGTAGTCCTTGAGCGCCCATACGGCGTGCTCGCGACTGGATCCGGTCCCGAAGTCGGGGCCCGCCACCAGGACGGAGCCGAGCGCGTACGCGGGCTGGTTGAGGATGAAGTCGGGATCGCCCCTCCACGCCGCGAAGAGCGCGTCCTCGAATCCCGTGCGCGTCACGCGCTTGAGATAGACGGCGGGGATGATCTGGTCGGTGTCGACGTTTGAACGGCGCAGCGGGACGCCGACGCCCGTGTGGGTGGTGAATTTCTCCATGATCAGGCCTCCGTGCTTGAGCCGACGAGGTCGGACGGACTGCTAAGGGTCCCGCGCACCGCTGTCGCGGCTGCGACGAGCGGCGACACGAGGTGGGTGCGGCCGCCCTTGCCCTGGCGACCCTCGAAGTTGCGGTTGGACGTCGAGGCGCTGCGCTCCTGCGGGGCGAGCTGGTCGGGGTTCATGCCCAGACACATCGAGCAGCCTGCGTTGCGCCACTCTGCTCCGAAGTCCATGAAGACCTTGTCGAGCCCCTCGGCCTCCGCCTCGAGGCGCACGCGCGCGCTTCCTGGGACCACGAGCATGCGGGTATTCGGCGCCTTGGTGCGGCCCTTGACGACGGCGGCGGCGGCTCGGAGATCCTCGATACGCCCGTTCGTGCACGAGCCGAGGAAGACCGTGTCGATCGCGATGCTCTTGAGGGGCGTGCCCGCGGTGAGGCCCATGTACTCGAGGGCGTTCTTGGCTGCGACGCGGTCGTTCTCTTCCTCGAAGTCGTCGGGGTTGGGAACGCTGGCGCTGAGCGGGAGGCCCTGACCGGGGTTGGTCCCCCAGGTGACGAAGGGCTCCAGATCGGCCGCGTCCAGGTCCACCTCAACGTCGAACGTCGCGTCGTCGTCCGTGACCAGGGTCTTCCAGTACTCGACGGCCGCGTCCCAGTCCGCGCCTTCCGGCGCGTGCGGGCGACCCTTGACGTAGGCGAACGTGGTCTCGTCTGGCGCGACCAGTCCTGCACGGGCGCCCGCCTCGATCGACATGTTGCACACCGTCATGCGCGCCTCCATGGACAGCGCGCGGATCGCGTCGCCGCGGTACTCGAGCACGTAGCCCTGTCCCCCGCCGGTCCCGATCTTCGCGATGACGGCCAGGATGATGTCCTTGGCCGTCGTGCCCTCGGGAAGCGCTCCGTTGACGTTGATCGCCATCGTCTTGAACTTGCCGAGCGGGAGCGTCTGGGTGGCGAGCACGTGCTCCACCTCGGAGGTGCCGATGCCGAACGCGAGCGCGCCGAACGCGCCGTGCGTCGAGGTGTGGGAGTCGCCGCAGACCACGGTCATGCCGGGCTGCGTGAGGCCGAGCTGGGGGCCGACGACGTGGACGACGCCCTGATCGGCGTCGCCGAGGCTGTGGATGCGGACGCCGAACTCCTTCGCGTTGGCACGGAGCGTGTCGATCTGCGTGCGGCTGGTGAGGTCGGCGATCGGCTTGTCGATGTCGAGCGTCGGGGTGTTGTGGTCCTCGGTCGCGATGGTGAGGTCGGGTCGGCGCACCGTGCGTCCGGCGAGGCGTAGGCCCTCGAACGCCTGCGGGCTCGTGACCTCGTGCACCATGTGGAGGTCGATGTACAGCAGGTCGGGGGCGCCGTCCTCGCCCTGACGTACCAAATGGCTCTGCCACAGCTTCTCCGCGAGCGTCGTGCCCATGTCCGATCCCTCCGAATTCCGATGGTCCGCGAGCGCTTGTATCTCACTATGCAAGACGCTAGTATCGCTCTATGGACAATCATAGCGGAGTTGGCGTTATTGACAAGGCCGCGGCAATCCTCGCCGAACTCGAGAAGGGTCCGGCGACGCTCGCCGAGCTCGTGACGTCGACGCACCTCGCCCGCCCGACCATCCACCGGCTCGCCCTCGCCCTCGAGCACCACCACCTCGTCGGGCGCGACGCGCGGGGCGCGTTCATTCTTGGCGAGCGTTTCCTCCACCTCGCCTCGACCGTCGGCGAGGACCGTTTGGTGAGCGCGGCCCAGCCCATCCTCGAGACTCTCCGCGACCGCACCGGCGAGTCCGCGCAGCTCTTCCGCCCTCACGGCGAGCACCGCATCTGCATCGCGGCCGCCGATCGCCCGATGGGGCTTCGCGACTCGATCCCCGTCGGCACCACGATGACGATGCAGGCGGGCTCCGCCGCGCAGGTTCTCCTCGCCTGGGAGCCAGCGGATCGCATGCACGAGATGCTCGCGGGGGCTCGATTCACGGCGGATGACCTCGCGAGCGTCCGCGAACAGGGGTGCGCGGAAAGCGCGGGCGAACGCGAAGCCGGAGTGGCGAGCGTCTCCGCTCCCGTGTGGGGCACCTCCGGGCGCGTCGTCGCCGCCGTCTCGATCTCGGGCCCGATCGAACGCCTGACGGGACACCCGGCCGAACGTCACGCCCTCGACGTGACCGACGCCGCTCGGCGCCTCAGCGACATTCTTCGCCGCAGCGAGTCCTAGGCGGTCACGGCGAGCGCCCGCAGCTGATCGCCCCACGCGAGAGCGCGTTCGCGCTCCCCGGGTAGCAACATTCCGTCCTCGGCGACCTCTACCGGCCGCAACGGAACGTAGAAGCCCTGAGGCTTCGCCATGCGCCGGTAGCCGGCCTTCTCGAGACCCGCCAGCACCTTCGACGCTCCGCCGTGCCCGAGAACTCCGCGAACGCGCGTGTCAAAGGCTGCGGCGCGCCCGGAACCGGGACGCATCTCCGCGAGCCAATCCCGCATCAGTCGGTGCGAGGCGTCGGCAGCGACCTCGTCGCGCCCGACCGGTTTGGCAACGGCCTGTGCGACGGACTGCTCGGAGGGGAGGCCGAGGGCGTGCACCGGGCACCCTGCGACGACGAGATCCGCTCCGGCGAGAATCTCGGCGCTCGCATCGTTGGTGCTGAGCGCCAGCGTCCCGTCGCCGAGACCTTCAGCTATGGCCCGGGCAACGGCCGCACTACTCCCCCACAGGGACTGATACACAACAACCGACTTCAAGGCGACCTCGCTTTCGCCTCCCGAGAGGAGGCTACCCCGGTTCGGCATCCTTCGCTCAAGAGCAGTTCGCGCCGCCCGACGCCGAGGAATGGGGGTTTTCCGTTCGGGTCGGGCGGCGCGTTCTCTGCGAGTCGCGACCGCCGACTATATGAGGGGTGCTCTAGTCGGCATTGTCGCTCGCGGGGGCGCCCTCCGAGGGGTTGGAGGGTGTGTTCGCTTTGTCGGGCTTGCCAGCGTTGCCGGAGTTGCCGGCGTCGCCGGATTTTCCGGGGCTATCGGGCTTTCCCGAGTTGCTGGGGTCGGCGGCGTTCCCTGAGTTGCCGGGGTTATCAGGTTTGCCGCTATTCGTCTGCGACCCGTCGCCTCCGGAGTTCGCGTTGCTGCCCGCGCCCTCCCCAAGCCCGCGAGCGTAGGCGCTCACCTGCTGCCCGAAGTCGGCCCCCTTGGGGTCCGCCGTACTCATCCACGTCAACATCTCCGAGACCCGCGCGTGAACCTCAGCCGAGTTCTCCGATCCGTTCGCCGCGATCGCGCCGGCCGCGCGAACGAGGGCGGCGGACGATGCCGTATCGCCCTCGCTACCGAGGGCCTTCGCTGCATGCTGAAGAGCGGCGTCGTCCTCGCCGCGGGAAGCCAGAACCTCGGCCTCCTGGAGGCGCTCGTGACTGCCGCCGTTGCCGATACCGATGCGCTCGAGCGCGCGGTCGATCCCGTAGGCAAAATCGCCCGGCGCCGAGCCGTCGGCCGCCGCGGCCGTTCCCGCGAGCCCGGCCGAAGCCAGGATGGCTGCGATGGCGGAATACCCCACTCGCCGTCGCCAGGCCGCGGCGGGACGGCTCGCGCCGCTCCGTATGCGTACGTCGCCCGAAGAGGGATGCCGGGCGGCGTCGGCAAGCAGAGCCGCCATCGCCGCCACGCTAGCGGGGGTGGGCTCTGCTTGGGTGCGTGCGCGAAGCTTTCTGATCACGGACGCGAGGCGCACAAGATCGCCGCTCGCGGGCACGTGTCCCCGTAGCAGCATCTCGATGTCGTGATCCGACCACTCAGCGTTCATGTCACCCCCGTCATCGCCGAGCGGCCCGCTTCGGTTACGCCGTTTCATCAAGAACCTCCTTGAGCGCCCGGAGCGCTCGGTGCTGCAACACCTTGACCGCTCCCGGGGACTTGCCGATGACGCGCGCGGTGTCCACGACGGAGAGGTCGCCGATCACCCGGAGGTAGAGGACGTCGCGCTGGGTTTCGCTGAGCGTGTCGAGCGCCGCGGCCAGGCGCGCGTCGCCGATCGCGCCGAGGGCCTCAGCCTCGACGTCCGTCGGCGCAGCTCGGGTCTCGAGAACATCGTCGCCATCGGAGCTCGCGGGTCGCCGTTTGGCCGCGCGCCTGGCGTCCTGCATCCGCCGGTGCGCGATGACGAAGACCCACGAGCGAAAGGCCGTCTCGTCCCCGCTGAACGAGTCGAGGCCGCGCGCCACCTGAAGAAACGTCTCCGACGTCAGGTCGTCCGGCTCCGTCGCACCCCGACTCGCGAGGTAGCCGGTGACGTTCCCTGCCAGATCACGGTAGAGCGCGGCCCACGCCCATTCCTCGCCGTTACGCGCCGCGGCGAGCGCCGCTTCGAACGCCTCGCCGAGGGTCACGTCGCCCTCCGCCGCCGTGCCGTCATGGTGACATCATCGCAGAGCGGTTGGGCCTGCGATGCTTCGGTCGCGACTCTCGGTTTACCTCGTGGTCGGCGACGCGGATGCGCGACGGCGCCACCACACGAGACCGGCACCTCCGGCAATCACGACGACGAGCGCGATGACGATCCACGGCCATGCAAGGCCTCCGCCTGCGCCGACGGGAGCCTCCGGATCCGCGAGGAACGCCGCGACCCATCCGAGTCCCGAGTTCCAGTTAATGGCGATCTCGTTCGTCGAGAAGGACTCGATGTCGTCCGTGTAGCACATCTGCGGCGCGCAACCGACAATCGGGTATAGCCCGGCGATGACCGGATCCCACGTCGACGCCACCGCGTTCGGCCCGCCCGCCACGGATCCGACGGGAGGATGCGGGTACGCCGGATCGAGCTGAGCCGCGTACCAGCGCGAGTGTTGATTCTCCGAGAAGACGGTCCCGTACCCGGTGACGTAGGACTGGTTCAGGCCGTTGCGCCCCAGGAGGTAGTCCATACCCTCGCGCACGGCGTCCAGATACTTCGTGTCGCCCGTGAGGTCGTATGCCGTCGCGAGCACCACCTCGTTGTTGAGCACCTTCGCGTTGGAACCCCAGACGAAGTCCTCAGCGGACAGCGCCTGGCCGAAACCCTGCTGCGCCTGTACCGCGAGGAGCGCGTCGGCCCCTGCGACAACCGACGCCTTGATCGCGTCGCGTCCGGGAAGGTCGTTGTCGACGGTCGCGAGGTCCAATCGGCCGAGCGCGGCCGTGTGCCCCCAGTCGAAGCCTGACGTCGGGAAGACGTTCGCCGTGTTGAGCGGCGACGCGAGCAGGTATTCCTGGTACTCCACGTCCCCCGTCGTGAGGTAGAGCTCCGCGGCGGCCCAGTAGAACTCGTCGGCCACGTCCGTGTCGTCGTAGGCTCCGCCGCCTGCGGTTCCGTCCGTGGCTGGCGCGTAGAGGTCGGGCGTCGCGAGGGCCGCGTCCCACGCAGTCTTCGCGGCCGTGAGCAACGAATCGGCGTACGCGGCGTCGTACGGCTTGAACAGCCGCGCTCCTTGGGCCGCCGTAGCAGCAAGATTGAGCGTTGCAGCGGTCGATGGGCGGTGAAGGTAACGCACGTAGTTATCGTCAGCTGGCAGGATCGGCAGGCTCGTCCAGCCATAGTCGTGGACCTTGTGGTGGACCATACCCGCGTACGGCTCGCCTTCCGGCACCATCATTGAGAGCATGAAGTCGAGTTCCCATTTCGCCTCGTCGAGGATGTCGGGAATGCCGTTGTCCGTCTCCGGGATCGCGAGCGCGGAGTCCCCGACCGGGCCATTCCCGTCGGCGGAACGAAGGCTACGTTCGTACGCCGAGAGAAGCTGGTAGGTGGCGATACCGCCGTTGACGACGTACTTGCCCTGATCACCCGCGTCGTACCAGCCGCCCACGACGTCGAGCGTGTAGTCGCACGTCCACGGTTCGCCGTATATCCCGGCGGAGTCCTCTGCAGGTTGGCATCCGACGCCGTAGTCTCCCTGGTTCGTTTCCGTGCCACCCGGGGAGCCCAGATGTCCCGCGGCGCGCGCATAGTCGTCCCCGACGATGGCCGCGTCGATGTCGATTCCCGATCGCGCCAAGTAGAAGTAATCCAGAGCGTCGACGGCCAGTTGGTCGTAAAGGCTCGCCGCGATCGCGAACGGATAACTCGTCTCGCTGTCGGCTTCGAGCGTGTACGTGCCTTCCGTGGAGACCTCGGAGAAGTCGATCGTCTGGACGATGAGCCCTGAGGCGGCGTCCGGCCCGAACGGGATCGTCATCCCATGAGCCGCGATCGCGCCGGTCGCGTCGACGAGCGACCACCCGACGGGATCGGTAGCGTCGGTGACGAGCGTGGCGAACTTCGGGCCATCGGGCTCGTAGCCCAGCTGGTTGACGCGCACGCGGGGCCCCGTTTCCGGCACAAACGCGGGGGGCTGTCCCCCCGAGAGCAACGCGACGTTGTCGACGCACGCCTGTCCCGCCGCGCCCCCGCCGAATTCGAACGCCACGTCAACAGTGTCGTCGACGTCCTCGAGCGAGAAGTACGACGTCGTCGTGGCGGCCGTAGCGTCGGGGCTCGCGGTCTCGTCGAGGTAGACGACGGACGGGTCGCCGTGGGAGGTCACGAGTACCCGCACGGGGGCGCCATTGCTCGAGACATCGCGATTGAGCGTGTAGGAGAACGCAGGCAGCGCGATGTTGGCGAGGCGCAGGCTGACATCCTCCGGGGAGGACGTTCCTTCGGGGACGGCGAGGCACACCCCGGCATCGCTCACCGTGGGGCTCGCCCCTGTCGCCTTCCACGCGCCGAGACCGTCGGAAAAGTCCCCTCCCGTCGCGTAGTCCTTGGGGTGCACGCCGAGGAACACGTTGTCGACGCAGAAGGAGTGCACGCCTTCCACACGGGTTCCCAGGTGGAAGTGGAACTCCCCCGGCGCGAAAGGCGTGTCCGTCGTGAAACGCATCTCATGGTGCGCGAAATCCTCAGACGGTGGCACCTCAAGGGTCGCGAGACGCACGTAGTCGCCGCCGCTCTGCTGCACCTTGGCGAGGAAGCCGAGCTCCGCCTTCGAATCGAACGACACAAGATAGTCGCCGACGGGCAGGGTCAGCTTGTTGAATCCGAAGCCCGCGTTCCACTCGTTGGCATGCGGGCCGACGTAGGTGCCGCAGAACGCGCCATCCTCGACGTCGCCCGCGACACCGTAGGCACTCCAACCGTCGTAGTTGGTGGTGAACGATGGGTTGAGGATGAGATTGGTGGTGCCGTCGAACGAATCGTCCGAATCGGCAGCCGTCGCCGCAGTCCCCCCGATCGTGCCTACCGTCAACACGAGCGCCGTCCATAGGAGCGCTCCCACGAAACCCCGTCGGTACCCCATCGTGACCTCCCTCGTACGCCCCGGTCCCCGTTGACACGTGCGTATGGAGCGAGAGGTTACCAGGGGTCGGCCCGGATTCGAAACGCTTCGAGGGTCGGCGGCGGCGCACGCCACGTACGAAGGCATCCCGAGAGGTATAGCGAAGGAGGAGTAGCCCCGACCGGATTCGAACCGGCGCTACCGCCGTGAGAGGGCGGCGTGCTAGGCCGCTACACAACGGGGCCCCTAGCTGTCCCGGGACGACTCCCAGGAACGCGAATACCAAGGGTAGCGCATGCCCCCCGCGCGCGAAAACAGGGGACGCCACGGGGCGAGGGGGGATGCGCGAATCGCGGTCAACCACCGACAATGGGAGAACAGGTGCGAGGAGGCGTCATGCTGGTCGGGATTCCCCGCGAGGTGAAGAACCGCGAGTCTCGGGTAGCGCTCACCCCCGACGGCGCCGCCGCACTGACGGAGCGCGGGCACGAGGTCGTCGTCGAGTCGGCCGCGGGCCTCGGAGCCGGCTTCGTCGACGATGACTACGCGCGCGCGGGGGCCCGCGTCGGGTCCGCCGACGACGCGTGGGGCGCCGAACTCGTTCTGAAGGTGAAGGAGCCGGTGCCGGACGAGTACCCGCGCCTCCGCGGCGACCTCACCCTGTTCACCTTCCTTCACCTCGCGGCGAACGAACCACTCGCGACCGCCCTCGTCGAGTCGGGGTGCGCCGCGATCTCCTACGACACCGTGCGCGCGAGCGATGGGTCACTACCGATCCTGCGACCCATGAGCGAGGTGGCTGGCCGGCTCTCGGTGATCGCCGGGGCGTACCACCTCCTGGGCCCCCAGGGGGGACGCGGTCTTCTCCTGTCCGGGCTCGGGGGCGCCGACGGTGTGCGCGTCGCGGTGATCGGCGCGGGCGTGGCCGGCTCGAATGCGGCGCTCCAGGCGACGGCGATGGGCGCGGACGTGACGGCGCTCGATCTGGACGAATCGCGCCTCGCCACGCTCCGCGCCGCCGACCCCATTCGCATCCGGACGGAGGTGTCGTCTCCCGACGCCATAGCCAGCGCGGTCGCGGGGTCCGACCTCGTCGTCGGCGCCGTCCTCATTCCCGGGTCGCCCCGCCCCCAAGGTCGTCACCCACGCGATGGTCGAGGCCGCTCCGCCCGGGCTCGGTCTTCGTCGACATCGCGATCGATCAGGGAGGGTGCTTCGAGGACTCTCGCCCGACCACCCACGACGACCCGACGTTCCGGGTCGCGGGTTCGGTCTTCTACTGCGTCGCGAACATGCCGGGCGCTGCGGGACGGACGTCGACGCAGGCGCTCGCGTCGGTGACGCTGCCCTACGCGCTCGAACTCGCCGACCTCGGATGGGAGCGGGCGTGCGAGTCCAACCCCGCGCTCGCGGCCGGGCTCTCATCGGCGGGCGGGGAACTCCGCCACGCCGCGGCGATCGAGGCCTTTCCCCATATGCCCGCCCATGGTGGCGGCGCGACGTAGAGGCTCGATCTCGACGAACAACGGCCCCCAGCTCGGCGCGTGGGCGAACGCCGCCACGTAGCCTGGCACCGTGGACGCGGCCCTGGTCATCTTCGATGGCGAGTGCGCGCTGTGCAATCGGCACCGTGGCGTGGCTCGTGCGGCGCGACCGCCATCGCCGGTTCCTCCTCGCGGGTTCCGCGGGCGAGGTCGGGAGGGAGGCCGTCCGTCGCGCTGGGCTTCCCGCCGAGGTGACGCGTTCGACTCTCGTGGTCGTACGCGACGGCGAGGCCTCGCTTCGGTCCGACGCCGTCGTCGCCATCGCCCGAACACTCGGGTGGCCGTGGCGCGCCCTCGCAGCCGCCCGAGTCGTCCCGCGCGGGCTCAGGGACAGGGCGTACCGGTTCGTCGCCGATCGCCGTCCGCCGATGGAGGCCGAGGACCCGGCGTGCGGCGTACCGCCCGCACGGCTCGTCGGCGAGTGGAAGGCGCGGCTGGCGACCATGGCGGATCTCGACGAGGTCCTGGGATCTGGCACCTAGGACGCGTCGCGCCGCTCGCGGTACTTCTCGACCCGTTCGTCCACGGGCCCCCAACCCGCCTCCGCACGCGAGGTCCCGTATCGTCGGAACATGACCGATGACGCCGCTCCCTCTCCCGACCCGGAATTTCGCGGGCCCGTGCGCCTCGGCGTCTCGCTCTGGGTGCGCCTCAGCATCGTCGGCTCCAGCCTCGCGGTTGTCGCACTCCTCGCCCATCGCGCCTCGCCCCCCCAGGTCTACGAAGCCGTGCCCCACATTCCCGTCGTGACACAAGGCTTTGCAGCCTGGAGCGTGGGCTTCATCGTGATGGCGGTCGCCACCACCGTCATTGCAGGCGCCCACTCGATCGATAGGATGAATGCGATCGGGGCGATCCTCGTGGCGTTCGGCGCACTCATGCTATTTCCGATCGTGCATGGAACGTCCGAGTTCCTCCAGAACGACCTCTCCGACATCACTACCGGCTTCATGTACCTGATTCCGAGCGCTCTCGCAGCCATCCTCACGATCATTGGCCTTGCCGTATCAAGGCTCGTGTCGACACTACGGTTTCTCGTGTTGATCTCCGGCTCGGTCGTGGGCGCCTTCGCGGTGAGCGGCCTGTGGGAACGCCGGGTGTTCGATGGCCTCAACCTGGTGGTGGTCATCGCCGTTGGACTCGCCGTCGCGGTGGCCGTGATCGCCCTGACCGTGTGGACGCCGGACAACCGCCCGAGCCGCGAAACGACCGTCGATCGCTCAGAAGTCGCGAAGCTCTTTCCGGAAATCTGGCCGGGCGAGGAGGAGGCCCAATGAAACGGCCGCTCGCACTCGAAACGGCGTGACGACAGGCGCCGACGGCACCGGAAACAACGAAGGCCCGCCGAAGCGGGCCTCGCAGCTGGGGTATAAGGATTCGAACCTCAACTAACTGGACCAGAACCAGTCGTGCTGCCAGTTACACCATACCCCAACGGTCGTTGCCGAACCGGGGCACTACTGTACCCGGTCGAGGCGCCTGAGACGAACGCGATGGGACGTGGGTCCCGGGTTCGCCCACCCATCCCGGCGGTATAGTTCAAGAGTGATTGAATCAATAGTGATTGAAACGAGCCCGGACGTCGACGCCGCCCTACTCGCCGTCGCGGCCGACGGAACCCGCCTGCGCATCCTCCGCCAGCTCGCCCGCTCCGGCCCCACGTGCGTATGCAACATCGACGCGAGCGAGGACCTCGCCGCCAACCTGCTCAGCTACCACCTGAAGGTCCTGCGAGAGGCCGGCCTCGTCACGACCGCGCGCCGCGGACGCTGGATCGACTACTCGCTCGCCCCCGACGCGCTCGACCGGCTCCACGCCGCCATTCCGGGGGTCACATCATGACGCTTCTCACCCCAACCATTCACCGCCGTCGCACGACGGGCTCGATCGTCATGCGCCTCCTCGGCGTCGCCGCGATCTGGCTCGGCCTGATCCTGCTCAACGAACGCGTCTGGAACTGGACCTTCTCGGGACTCGGCATCGACACCACGACTCACGCCGGCGGCGCCGCCCATTTCTTCCTCTACGACTCCGTGAAGATCCTGCTGCTGCTCGTCGGCATGATCTTCGCGATCGGCCTCCTGCGCACCACGCTGAGCCCCGAACGCGTGCGTACGTTCATCGAGGGCCGGCCCCTCGTCGTCGCCCTCCTCCTCGCCGCCATCCTGGGCGCGATCACGCCGTTCTGCTCATGCAGCTCGATCCCCCTGTTCATCGGGTTCGTCGCCGCGGGCATCCCGCTGAGCGTCGCCCTGACCTTCCTCATCGCCTCGCCGCTCGTCAACGAGGTGGCGGTCGTCGTGCTCGGCAGCACGTTCGGGTGGGGGCCGACGGCGGCGTACGTCGGCGCGGGGTTGGGCCTCGCCGTTGCGATCGGCCTCATCCTCTCCCGTTTCGACCTTCGGCCCGGCGTACGGGACTTCGTGCTCGCCATCCCGACCCCGGGGGACCTGCCCAAGGGAGGCAAGCCCACCCTCGAGCAGCGCGTCGCCTCCGCTCGACGGGAGACCCGCGACATCGTCGGACGGGTGTGGATCTGGGTTCTCGTCGGCGTCGCCGTTGGCGCGGCGATCCACGGCTGGGTGCCGCAGGAGTTCTTCGTCCAGCACGCGAGCGCGGATAACCCCGCGGCCGTCCCGCTCGCGACCCTGCTGGCGTGCCTCTCTACTCGAACGCCGCGAGCGCGATCCCCATCGGCGAGGCGCTGTTCGCCAAGGGGGTTCCGCTCGGAACGGTGTTCGCCTTCATGATGTCCACGGCCGCGCTCTCGTTCCCCGAGGCCGTCCTGCTGCACCGCGTCCTCAAGATGCGGCTGCTGCTCACGTTCTTCGGCATCGTCGCCGTCGGGATCATGCTCATCGGTTACGCGTTCAACTGGGGCGCCTAGCCCCAAGACTCACAGCCCCGAAAGGAATTCTCATGAACATCGCCATCCTCGGCCCGGGTTGCCGCAACTGCGTCGCGCTGGAGCGCTACGCACGCGAGGCCATCGCGGACCTCGGCATCGACGCCGACATCACCAAGGTCACCGACTACGCCGAGATTGCGTCGTACGGGATCATGAGCACGCCAGGGCTCGTCCTGAACGGCGAGGTCGCCGTGTCCGGTCGCCTCCCCGATGCGGACGAGGTCAAGGAACTCATCGCGGCGAAAGCTTCGCTAGCGAGCTCCGTCAGCGACTCGACGCGCAGCACCCCTGCGCCCGCGACGTCCGCGTCGCCCCAGCGCTCCCACGCGTCGGGCCGGTCGCACCACACCCCGATGAGCCCCGCCCGTACCGCCGCGGCCGCGTCGACGTCGAATTCGTCCCCGACGTACACCGTCCGCGCCGGCTCCGTCCCCAGGAGCCTGCACGCCTCGAGGAAGACGCGAGGGTCGGGCTTTCCGTAACCGAGGTCGTCGACGCACACGAGTAGCGGCACGTGCGAGAGCCCGACGGCGGCGAGCTTCTGCGCCTGCTGTTGCCTTCGCGCGTTGCTGAGGACGCCGTAGGGCAGGCCGAGCGATTCGATGGCATCGAGGAACGCGAGGGAGTCGTCGTGGACGCGCCACCCCTCCGCGTACGCGGCGTCGAAGGTCGCGATCCACGGGGAGATCGCCTCCTCGTCGTCGAGCGGCGGCCCTCCGAAGCGTTCGTGGAGTTCCCGCGCCCGGTTCCACCGCTGCGTCCTTGAGTCGATCTCGCCCCGCGTGAATGCCCGGTAGTGGCCGTTGGCGTCCGTCCGGAAGAGGGCCGTCGCGGCGTCCACGTCGGTGTCGGCGGGCAGGTACTCGCGGGCGATCACCGAGATGGTGTGCCGCATCGCGGCCTTGTTGTCCAGCAGCGTGTCGTCGATGTCGATGAGGACGCCCTCGACGCGACCGTCGAGGGGTAGCGAGGCCGTCACAGCGTCGCGCGCAAAGCCCGGAGGCGCGCGAGCGCGTGATCCTGGCCGAGGATCTCCATCGACTCGAACAACGGCGGCGAGACGCGCCGACCGGTGATGCCGACCCGCAGGGGGCCAAAGGCGTCGCGCGGCTTGATGCCCATGCCGTCGACGAGCGCGGCGCGAAGCGCCTCCTGCTGCTCCTCCGCGCCGAAGTGCTCGAGCCCCTCGATCACCCCGATCGCGGCGTCGACAATCTCCGCGGCGTTCGCCGGAAGCGAGGCCCTCGCGTCGTCCTCGATCACCAGCGTGTCGTCCCCCGTGAAGAAGAACCCGAGCATGCCGGGGGCCTCGCTCAGCAGGGTCATGCGTTCCTGAACAAGCGGGGCCGCGAGCGCGAGCGTCGCCTCCTCGTGGGGCGTGAGGTCGCGGACGTGGGCGGCGCCGATCACGCCCGCCGCGTGCAGGTACGGGACCAGCCGAACGACGAACTCGCCGCGCGGCAGCAGCCGCATGTGCTCGGCGTTGATCGCCTCCGCCTTCTTGAGGTCGAAGCGCGCGGGGTTCGGGTTGACGTCCGCCACGTCGAACGCGGTGATCATCTCGTTGAGCGTGAAGATGTCGCGGTCCGCGGAGATGGACCAGCCCAGCAGGCCCAGATAGTTGAGCAGGCCCTCGGGCAGGAAACCCCGCTCGCGGTGGAGGAACAGGTTCGACTCCGGCGCCCGCTTGGACAGCTTCTTGTTCCCCTCCCCCGTCACCATCGGAAGGTGGGCGAAGGTCGGGACCGCGTCGGCGAGGCCAACCGCCATCAGTGCCTGGTAGAGCGCGATCTGCCGCGGCGTCGAGCTCAGGAGGTCCTCGCCGCGCAGCACGTGCGTGATCTTCATCAGCGCGTCGTCCACGGGGTTGACGAGCGTGTACAGCGGTTGCCCGTTGCCGCGCACGATGACGAAGTCGGGCACGCTCCCCGCGCGGAACGTCACCTCGCCGCGGATGAGGTCCGTGAACGTGATGTCCTCGTCGGGCATCCTCAGGCGGATGACGGGGTCGCGGCCCTCGGCGCGGTAGGCCGCCTTCTGGTCGTCCGTGAGGTCGCGGTCGTAGCCGTCGTATCCGAGCTTCGGGTCGCGTCCGGCCGCGAGGTGGCGCGCCTCGACCTCCTCGGGCGTGGAGAAGCTCTCGTACGCGAATCCGCCCTCGAGGAGCCGCGCCGCGACGTCGGCGTATATCTCGCGCCGCTCGCTCTGGCGGTACGGGCCGTACTCGCCTCCCACCTCCGGGCCCTCGTCCCAGTCCAGGCCCAGCCACCGCAGGGCGTCGAGGAGCTGATCGTAGGATTCCTGGCTGTCGCGCTCGGCGTCCGTGTCCTCGATCCGGAACACGAAGTCGCCGCCCGTGTGGCGCGCGTACGCCCAGTTGAACAGCGCCGTGCGGATGAGGCCGACGTGGGGGGTTCCCGTCGGCGAGGGGCAGAACCGCACCCGCACCTTGTGGCTCATCGCTCGGATCACCGGATTGGACAGCACGCCGATGCCCTCGATGTCCACGTCCACGCGGTCGCCGTGGCGAAGGGTGGAGACGCCGGACGGGGTGCCCGTCAGCACGACGTCGCCGGGGAGCAGGGTCACCACCTCGCTCGCCATGCTGACGATCTGCGCGGCGTCCCAGATCATGTCGCGCGTGTTGCCCGCCTGGGCTGGCTTCCCGTTGATGCGTGACGCGACCTCGAGGTCGGAGGTGTCGAGGTCGGTCTCGATCCACGGCCCGAGGGGAAGCGACGTGTCGAACGTCTTCGCGCGGAACCACTGGTTCTCTGCGCGTTGGGTGTCGCGGGCGGTCACGTCGTTCGCGCACGTGTAGCCGTAGATCGCGGCGAGCGCCCCCTCGGGCGAGACGTCCTTGGTCAGTCGCCCGATGACGATCGCCAGTTCCGCCTCGACCTGGACGTCCTCGCTGTAATGCGGCAGGACGATCGGGTCGTCCGGCCCGATGACGGCCGTGTTCGGCTTCATGAACAGCAGGGGCATGTCGCCGTCCGCGCCGATGTTGTTCAGCTCCTTGGCGTGCGCCGCGTAGTTGCGTCCCATGCACACCGCCTTGGAGCGCGGGATGATGGGCGCGAGGAGCCGCACGTCGCCGCCGGAGAGCGGAATCCTCTCCCCCGTCGGCTCGCCAGGAACGTAGAGCGGATCGCCCGTGAGGACGATGAGCTCTTCCTGCTCCTGGGGCCCCCTCGACCTTGGCGTAGCGGGGTTCGGATCCGGTGGTGAAACGCGCTATTCGCATGGGACCAAGGTTAGCCGCCGCGCGAGAGTGCCTCGGGTACCCTGTGGCCATGACAATCCCGGGTGAAAGCGCGCTCGACGCTGTCGTCGCACGGTCCGACGCACGCCTCGACCGCCTGGTGTCGCTCATCACCTCGAACGGTCTCGAGGAGGCGAGCCTGGGCGAGGCTTACCTCGATCGCAGGGGCGCCGACGTCTTGGGTCACCTTCACGGGTGGCACGGCCTCTTCGTCGGGTGGTGCCGGGACGACGGGCGGGGCCACGTGCCCTCCCTCCCCGCCCCGGGGTTCACGTGGCAGGATCTCCGCGCCCTCAACGACACGATCTACGAGCGGTATCGCACCATGCCGTGGGGACGCGTTCTGAGCGTCACGCGCGCGTCGCACATCGAGATGATCGAGCTATCTGAGCACCTACCCCGACGGCGCCCTGACGGACCCCGCGCGGTACCCGTGGGCGAACGGCCCGCTTCTTGACCTCGCCGACGAATGCCTCGGCAAGCACTACGACTGGGGCGTCGCGCGTATCGAGGAGTATCTCGCGGCTCGGTAGGGTCGTGCCGTGAGCACTCACGCGTCCACCCCGGCCGTCGCGGCCCTCGTCAAGGCCGGCGTCGCGCATTCCCTTCACCCGTACGAGCACGATCCCGCGAACGACGTCGGCTACGGGCTCGAGGCGGCCGCCGCGATCGGCGTCGACCCCGCCCAGGTGTTCAAGACCCTGTGCGTCGAGGCGGACGGCCGCCTCAGCGTCGCGATCGTCCCGGTCGACGCCATGCTCGACCTCAAGGCCGTCGCCTCCGCGCTCGGCGCGAAGAAGGCGACCATGGCCGACGCCGCGGTCGCCGAACGCGCGACCGGTTACGTCGTCGGCGGGATTTCGCCCATCGGGCAGAAGCGTCGCCTACCCACCGTCCTGGACGAGTCTGCGCTCGCGTACGACGCGGTATACGTGAGTGGGGGGCGGCGCGGGCTCGACGTGGGACTCTCCCCCGGCGACCTGGCTTCGGTCACGGGCGCCGCGACCGCCCCGATCGCGAGGCAGCGGTGACGGCCGGCGACGGGGGGCTCGGCGACGCCGCGGGGATGTACGACGCCGTGATCGGTCTCGCGGAGCGCCTGGCCGACGTGACGGCGCGGGTTCGCGCGGCGGAGGCGGCGTGCGACCGGGCTGGCGCCGGGGTGCGCGTGCTCGTCGCGACGAAGACGCGTGACGAGGCGACGGCGGAGGCGGTGTGCGCCGCAGGGGCTCGCCTCGTGGGCGAGAACCGCGTGCAGGAGCTCGTCGCGAAGGGACCGGTGTTCCGAGCAGCTGGGGTCGAGGCTCACCTGATCGGCCCCCTTCAGCGCAACAAGGCGCGCGACGCCGTGGCGTGGGCGGACTGCATCGAGTCGGTGGATTCGGTCGCTTTGGCTCAGCGCGTCTCGACCCTTGCCGCCGACGCGGGGCGGACCGTCGGCGTGATGGTTCAGGTGAACGTCTCGGGTGAGGAGACCAAGTCCGGGGTCGCCCCCGCCGAGGCGCTCGCGCTCGCGAGGGCGGCGGCGGCGCTGCCGTCGATCGAGGTGCGGGGCTTCATGACGGTGGGGCTGAACTCGCGCGACGAGGGAGCGGTCCGGGCGGGGTACGCGCGGTTGAGGCAGATTCGCGACGAGGCCCTGGTGCACTCCGCGAATGGTCGTGGGCCGGATCTCAGTGGAGCGTGGGAACTGTCGATGGGGATGTCGGGCGACTTCGAATGGGCGATTGCCGAGGGCGCGACGATCGTGCGCGTCGGTACGGCCGTCCTCGGTCCCCGGGCCTGATTCCGGCCCTCGCGCCTCGCGCGGAGTGACAAGGTGACTTGACATTTCTCGCGGTGTCAAGCATCCTTGTCTTGTCAAGGTTCCTTGACTCGATATGACTCGGAGGATCGCCGTGGACAACGACATCCGCTCCCGCCGCGAGGCCGCGGGCCTCTCCCAGGCGTCGCTCGCCGAGGCGCTCGGCGTATCGCGCCAGACCGTGAACTCGATCGAGACCGGCCGATACGACCCCTCGCTTCCCCTCGCATTCGCGATCGCCCACCACTTTCACACCACCATCGAGGAGATTTTCCATGTTGATCACACAGCGTAAGAAGACAACCACCGGACGCCTCATCGGCGCGGTAGCCGGACTCGCCCTGATCACCGCCATCGCCTGGTACGCCAGGGCACACGATCACCCCGACTTCGCGCGCGGCGTGATCGCAGGCGGCGTCTTCGCCATCGGGCTTGGCCTCTTGGCCGGGTTCTTCGGCAAGCGAGGACCCACCCTGATGCGCGTCCTCGGAGGCATGGCGGACGAGCGCGAACGCGCCCTCCTGCAGCGCGCGAGTGCCCACGGGGCGCTCGCCATGTTCATGGCCGCGTCCGTCTTCGCGATCTTCTTTCCCGAGGCGACCGCGGTCTCCGCGACGGCAGTCGTCCTGTGGGCCGGACTCATCGTCATCACCACGAGCTTCATCGTCCAGGCGCGCCGAGACTAGTGGCCCCGCCGGGTGAGGGCGCCCTTCGGAGACAGCACCCCTTTTCGGTCGTTACCCTGAGCGCATGACTCACGAATCCGCGGACGCCCCTAGGCCAGAAGAGATCGAGGAATTCGTCCACGAGGAGCAGCGCCTCGCCCAGCGCCTCAATAAGCTTCGGGCCGCCGTCCTTGGCGCGAACGACGGCATCGTGTCCATCGCGGCCCTCGTCGTCGGCGTCGCCGCGGCGAGCTCGTCGCATGGGGCGATCGCCACCGCAGGATTCGCGGGCCTCGCAGCCGGGGCGCTGTCCATGGCCGTCGGGGAGTACGTCTCCGTCCACTCGCAGCGCGACGCCGAGGAGGCGCAGCTCGCGCGGGAGAAGAAGTGGCACGAGGACCGACCCGAGTGGGAGCTCGAGCAGTTGGTTCGCCTCCACATGGACACGGGCATGTCCGAGAAGGTCGCACGTCGCGCCGCGAAGGAGCAGACCGCCCACGATCCGCTCGGCGCCCACGCCCGCGCGCACCTCGGGATCGACCCAGAGGAGCTCGTCAACCCGGCCCACGCGGGAATCGCGTCGCTGCTCGCCTTCGCCGTCGGCGGAACGGCGCCCATCCTCGCGATCCTGCTCGGCGGCGAGAACTTCCGCATTCCGCTGACGTTCGTCGTCGTGCTCATCTCGCTGGCCACAACCGGAGCGTTCTCCGCCAAGATCGCGGACTCGCCCTACCCGCGCGCGATCATCCGCAACGTCATCGGCGGATCGCTCGCGATGGCGATCACGTACGGAATCGGCGCGCTGGTGGGCAACCGTCGTTCGTGTAGTCGTCCCCGCTAGGAACCCGCGCGGGGCTCGACTCCCGCGTGGATGAGCCCGTACTGGAGCGCCTCGACGAGCGCCTCCCACGAGGCCTCGATCACGTTCGGCCCCACGCCGACCGTGCGCCACGCCGTCCCGGTCTCGGTGTCGACCGTGCTGATGAGGACGCGCGTGACGGCGTCCGTGCCGTGCGAGGCGTCCAGGATGCGCACCTTGAAGTCCGTGAGCTCGAACCGCTCGATCTCCGGGTAGGTGCCAGCGACGGCGGCTCGTAGCGCGTGGTCGAGGGCGTTGACGGGGCCGTTTCCCTCGCCCGAGCGCGGACACGGACGTCCCTCCGGCCACCAGCTTGACCGTCGCCTCGGCGTCCGCGTCCGTCGGGTCCGACGGCGCGGTCTGGACGAGCACGCGCCAGCCCTCCGTCTCCCAGTACGACGGCGCGACGCCCATCTCTGTGCGCAACAGGAGCTCGAACGACGCGTCGGCGGCGTCGTACGTGTAGCCCTGCGCCTCGGCGTTCTTCACGCGGTCGGTGACGCGGCCCAGCAGCTCGGTCTGGTCCTTGAGGTCGAAGCCCAGCTCCTTGCCCTTGAGCTCGACCGACGCGCGACCCGCCATCTCCGACACGACCATGCGCATGTCGTTTCCGACGAGCTCGGGCTGCGTGTGCTGGTACAGGTCCGGGTCGACGCGGATGGCCGACGCGTGGAGTCCCGCCTTGTGCGCGAAGGCCGAGGCTCCGACGTACGGCTGACGCGCGAACGGCGCGATGTTCGTGATCTCCGCTATCGCGTGGGCGATGCGCGTCGCCTCGGCGAGGCCGTTCCCCTTGAGCGCGACGAGGCCGCGCTTGATCTCGAGGTTCGCCGCGACGGCCACCAGGTCCGCGTTGCCCGTGCGCTCGCCGTACCCGTTGACGCACCCCTGCACGTGCGTCGCGCCCGCCGCGACAGCTGCCATGGTGTTCGCGACGGCGCAGCCCGAGTCGTTGTGGGCGTGCATCCCGATCTGCGCGCTGGTCCCCTTCGCCACCTCGGCGACGATGCGCGCTCACGTCGTCGGGAAGCATGCCGCCGTTCGTGTCGCACAGCACCACGGTGCGAGGCGCCCGCGTCGGCGGCCGCCTTGACGCGCACGGACGGCGTACTCGGCGTCGGACGCGGTAACCCTGGAAGAAGTGCTCGGCGTCGACGAGCACGCGGCGGTCGTGGCACGCGAGGAACGCGACGGTGTCGGCGATCATCGCGAGGTTCTCGTCGGCCGTCGTCTTGAGCGCCCGCTCGACGTGCCGGATGTCGGACTTCGCGACCAGGGTGATGATGGGCGCCTCCGAGTCGAGAAGCGCGCGCACCTGCGGGTCCTTCGCCGCCGTCGTGCCCGCCTTGCGCGTCGCGCCGAAGGCGGCGAACGTCGCGTGGGCGAACTCCAGCTCCTTGTGCGCGAGCGCGAAGAACTCCGTGTCCTTGGGGACGGCGCCGGGCCAGCCGCCCTCGATGACGTCCACGCCGAGCTCGTCGAGCAGCGGGGCGATCGCCATCTTGTCCGCCACGGACAGGTTCATGCCCTCTTGCTGCGCGCCGTCGCGCAGCGTCGTGTCGTAGACCTCGACGTCCCGAGCGGCCATGTCGTCCTTCTCTCCTCAGCCCGGGCTCATCATCGTAGCCAACAAAAAAGCCCCCCAAGGGATCGGGAGGCTGCGCGTCGGCGGGGTTCGCTGACGCGCTACTCAATAATGATCGCGGTGCTCATCGGAACCATTGTGACATATCCAACCGGCTGAGCGATGCGTCCTTCGCCCCGTTCCCGCCCGCGCGGGCGGACGGTTCCGCTTTACACTCGGTATGACGGGACGAACCCCCGGGGAGGGGCGGCTGACGTGACGAATCCGGCAGGAGCGCCGACTTCGTCGCGACGCGCCCGCGGCCCGGAAGGTCCAACGAGCCGCTCCCGCGATGAGGTCGTCGTTCTGTCGCCCGGCGAAGCGCATCCGCCCTCGCCGCTACCGTCGCGCTCGGACTCCCTGGCGGTCTTCATCCTCGACGTCTGCTGCCGCGCGGCCACGACGGCGCGGAGTTGTACGTCGCGCTCGTGTTCCTCGCCGTCCTCGGCGGCCGCGCGCGGTGGGTCGTCGCGACCGCTGCCGTCGGCGTCGTCGGCGACCGTCGCGGCCACGTTCGTCGAAGCCCGACCCGACGCTGCACGTCTCGTCCGGGTCCTACGCCTTCGACCGCGTCTCGATCGTCCTTCTGATCGTCGCGTCCGCCGTGATCGGGTCGATCGTGATCATGCGTTCGCGCCGCCTCACCGACGTCTCCGGGCGGCTCGACGAGACGAGCGCGGAGGTAGAGCACGCCAGACCCCAGTTCGTTCGTGCGGCGAGTCAGGTGGGCAAGCTCGCCGGATGGTCGATGAACTTCGCGCGACGATCGGCGCATCGCGTGGTCCGCGACGCGGAGCAGATGCTCGGGATCGGCGATGGTCTTCGCGACGAACGACGGCCTCGACCTATTCGACCGCGACGACCGCGAACGGCTCGTGGACGCAATCGCGATGATCGAGCGCACCGGTGCGGCATTCCTGGAGACGTGCGGTGTCACCGCCCTCGACGGTCGGCGCATGTGGATGAACGTGATGGGCGAACCGACGCTCGACGGCGAGCAGAACATCACAGGCGTTCGAGGCGCGATCCAGGACGTGACCGCCTGGAAGGAGGCGGAGGCTGCAGCGACTCTCCAGCGAACGCGATTCACCCAACTCGCGAGCGTCGTGCCCGCGATCATCTGGACGGCCGACGCCGAAGGCTCGATCGACTACTTCAACGAGGCACTTATCGAGCTACTCCGGATCGCCTGAAGACGAGCTCCTGGGCGACTATTGGCTCTCCATCGTCCACGAGGACGACGCCGAGGACTGCGTCTCGCAATGGCAGCACTCGCGTGGCAACGGGCGAACCGTACGAGATCACGTTTCGCATTCGCGGGATCGACGCCATCTACCGGTGGTTTCACGTCCGAGCGCGCGCGCAGCGCGACGACGCCGACGACGATCGTCCGGTGGTGGGGAAGCGCCATCGACGTTCACGAACTCACGCTGCTTGAGGAACGAGGCGAGCACCCTCGCGCAGGAGCGCGAAGAGATCCTCGAAAGCATCGGCGACGGCGTCGTCACCCTAGAGCGCGGATCAACGCATCACCTACCTCAACGCGAACGCGGAGACGCTCCTCGGGCGCGCCGCGTCCGATCTGATGGGCCAGAACGTCTGGGACGCGTTCCCCGAACTCCGTGCGACCGACATCGCGGAAATTCACCCGACGCCCGCGACGACCAGCGACGTCCAACGCTTCGAGTTTCTCTTCACGCCGCTCGGACGATGGTTCGAGGTCAACGCCACGTCGACGCCCCGGGGATTGACGGTGTTCTTCCGGGACATTACGGAGCTGAAGTCCATCAGCGAACAGCTGGCGCAGGCGCAGCGCATGGAGTCGGTCGGGCGCCTCACCGGGGGCATCGCCCACGACTTCAACAACCTCTTGACCGTGGTGATCGGCGGCGCCGAGGTTCTGAAGGACGAACGCCGCACTCACCGACGGGGGCCGACGAGATGGTCGACCTCATCGCGGACGCGGCTACCCGCGGAGCGGAACTCACTCACCAATTGCTGGCCTTCTCGCGTCGTCAACCCCTCGCCCCGCAGTCGGTCGACGTCTCGGCCCTCCTGCGCGCCGACGACTGTCCGCTCCTCGCCCGCGCGATCGGCGCGGGCATCGAGGTCGAGTCCCGACTCGCCGACGAATTGCCGCCCGCGTGCGTCGACCCGAGCCAGCTGGAGAACGCCCTACTCAACCTCGCGATCAACGCGCGCGACGCGATGCCCGACGGCGGAACGTTCACGGTCGAGACGTCGCTCGAGCGAGCTCGACGAGGCGTATTCGACCATGCACGCCGAGGTTCTCCCCGGCTCCTACGTCCTGATTTCGGTCACGCGACACGGGGACGGGAATCCCGGCAGGAGACTCTCCCGCACGTTTTCGAACCGTTCTTCACGACCAAGCCCACCGGGGAGGGCTCGGGGCTCGGGCTCGCGATGGTGTGGGGGTTCGCGAAGCAGACCGGCGGCGCACGTCACCGTCTACTCCGAGATCGGCATCGGCACCACGTTCAACCTCTACCTCCCGATCTCGACGTCTGACGAGGCGCCTGCGCCCGAGCCCGCCGCCTCGAGCCGTCGATCGACGACCACCGGCACCGGACACATCCTGCTCGGCGAGGACGATCCCCTGGTTCAGACCTTCGCGGCGGAGCGGCTCCAGAACTCGGGCTTCGGGTGACGGTGGCCGAGTCCGGGCGTCGACGCGCTCGGGCTACTCGACGGCATCGATCGCCTCGACCTTTTGTTCACCGACGTGATCATGGTCGGGGGGCGTCTCGGGTCGAGACGTCGCGGACGCCGTCTCGGAACGTTTCCCCGGAACCCCCGTGCTGTTCGCCTCCGGGTACTCCAAGGAAGTCATCGACCACCAGGGACGCCTCGATCCCGACGTTCCCTCATCTCCAAGCCGTACACGGGCAAGCACCTATCAATCGCGTCGGCGAGATGCTCGCGCACGATCGCGGAAGAGGAACGAACCATGACCCGAGACCGCACCGAAGACATCGAACGGGTACTCATCATCGACGATGACCCCGCCGTCGGCACCCTCATCAAGACGCAGGTCGGCGCGACCGGGCGCGAGGCGCGACTCACCGACGACCCCGAGGAGTTCCTCAGCATCCACGCGAATGGCACCCGACGTACGTGATCATCGACCTCGTGATGGCGAAGATGGACGGCCTCGAGGTTCTGTCACACCTCGCGCGGGACAAGAGCACCGCCGCGGTGATCGTCACAAGCGGAATGGGCGGGCGCGTGCTCGACGCCGCGCGTCGGTTCGCCGACGCGAACGGCCTCGACGATCGCCGGCGTGCTGAACAAGCCGTACACGAAGGCGGATCTCCGGGCGGCGTTCGAGCGAACGGGACAGCGCGAGAACGAGGCGGGCGACGCGAAACGCCGCGCCATCGGCGCGCGTGGAAGGTCGCGGAGTTCCAGACCGCGTTCCGTGCGGCGGTGATGGGCGACGAGATGGGCGTGGCGTACCAGCCCAAGATCGACTTGCGCGACCGGCGCCATCGTCGGCTACGAGGCGCTCGCGCAGGTGGGACTCACCCCGAGCGCGGCCCGATCGCCCCGGACGAGTTCGTTCCGATGGCCGAGCGTTTCGGCATCGTCTCGCTATCTGACCGACCGGGTGATGAAGGAGGCCTTCGCGTGGTTCACCTCGCGACGAGCGTCCCGACGGCGTGCGTATCTCCGTCAACATCTCCGCAGCCGAATTCGACGAGGCCGACCTTGAGCACCGCTATCGTCGAGTCGTGCTCGGTGGCCGGAATCTCGCCGGGCGATGTCGTCCTGGAACTCACCGAGACGAGCGCGATGGAGGACGCGGTCCGGTCCCTCCAGCTCCTCACTCGGCTTCGCCTCGGAGGGTTCCACCTGTCCCTCGACGACTTCGGGACCGGATACTCGTCCATGCTTCAGCTCGCGCGGCTACCGTTCACCGAGCTCAAGGTGGACCGCTCGTTCGTCTCGAGCGTGGCCACCTCGGAGGAGTCGATGATCGTCGTACGGTCCGTGATCGACCTTGGCCACGCCCTCAACATGCACCTTGCGGCCGAGGGCGTCGAGGACGCGCACGCGCTCGAGATTCTCACGGAACTCGGATGCGACTACGCCCAGGGGTACCACGTCGCCCGCCCGATGTCGCCGGACGATATCGAGGCCTGGGCGGACGCCTCGTCGCTATAGGGCGGCCTCGTCGCGAACGATGCCGCCCTCGTTGAGCGCGCGACGCTTGAGCCGCCAGTCCGGGAGCGCCCGGTCCATGACGGCGTAGAAGCGCGCGTTGTGGCCGGATTCGATCAGGTGCGCGAGTTCGTGGACCACCACGTATTCGAGGAGCTCGGGCTCCCTGCGGGCAAGCTCCAGGTTGAGCGTGATCCTGCGGGCGCGGACGTTGCACGTGCCCCATCGGGTGGTCATGCGACGGATGACGAACTCGGGGATCGGGACGCCGACGCGCGGCGCCCATTCGTCGAGCAGCGGGGGGATGGCGCGGCGGAGCTCGCGGCGCAGGCGATTCGCCTCGGGGCCGGGTTCGAGCGGCGCGGGCTGGCGCGAGATGCGCTCCTGGTGCTTCGCGATCCAGCGGGCCTTCGAGGCGACGAACGCGCGGATGGTCGCGCTCGGACACGCCGGCCGGCGCGGTGACGCGCACCTCCCCGGTGGGAGCCTTGACCGTGATGCGCAGGTTCTTCACGCGTTTGCGCGTGACGACGTATTCGGGAACCTCAGACATGGTGGGGATAGCGTACGTCGGGTGTACCCGTGCAACACATACCCAACCCCGCGCCCGATCCCTGCGTATTTACCGGCGTGACCACAAGGATGAGATGGTGAGCCCCGCGACCAAGCCCTGGGCCAGGCTGCTGGAGCAGCTCGTGGCCGAACGCGGCGCAGCCCTCTTCGGGTACGCGTACGTGCTGACGGGCGACAAGAATCGCGCGGAAGACCTCGTCCAGGACGCCCTCGTCCGCACCTTCAAGCAGGGGCGCGGCGACCGCGGACTCGACGCCGCGCACGCCTACGTCAAGAGGGCGATCTCGACGACGTTCATCGACTCGGGGCGGCGCCTCCGCGCTCGACCCGCGATCTCCGACGTCGAGGCGGAACCCGTCGCGGCCGACCACGCCGACGACGTGGCCCTCGCCCTCTCGCTCCACGCCTCGATCCTCGACGCTGCCGCCCCGCGAGCGCGCGTGCGTCGTTCTGCGCTACCTCGAGGACCTGAGCGTCGCGGCCATCGCCGAGGAACTCGGCCTCGCGATGGGGACCGTCAAGCGCTATCTCAGCGACGGCGTCGGCCGCCTGCGCGCGATCCACGGCGAGTTCGACCTCGCGGCGTCCGACGTCCTCACCGGCGGCGGCACCACCATTTCCGTCACCCCGAAGGGAGAACGCTCATGAAAGAGCCCATCACCGCGAGCCTCGAGGCGATTCAGCGCCTGGGTTCGGAAGCGTTTTCCTCCACCGCGCTTGCGGCCGACGTCGGCCCGACGCTTCGGCGCGTGGGGCGTCGGCGCGTCGCCAGGGTCGCGGTGACGGCGGTCGCGGCGACGGTTCTGGTGGGCGCGGCGGCCGTGGGCGCTCTCGCGTACGGGACGCACGTCGCCTCGCCAGCCGGACCGTCTACGTCCCCGCACCCGTCGGCAAGCGGCGTGACGGTTGATGTTGTCGTCCAGTCGGGAGACACGGGACGGGACATCGCCCGCGCCCTGGAGGACGCGGGAGTGATCTCGTCGGCGCAGGACTTCATCGACGTCGCGACGGCGCGGGACCCCGAGTCGCGCGGGATCGTTCCTGGCCACTACGCGCTGCCGGTCGGGATGACCGCGACCGAGGCGCTGGACGCGCTGCTCGAGGCCGGGCCGACCGTCACCAGCGTCACCATCCCGGAGGGTTTCACCGAGGCGCAGATCGTCGAACGAGTCCATGCGCGTCTCGGCATACCCGTGGCGGACCTCGAGGCGGCGCTCGCCGCGCCGGACTCGATCGGCCTGCCGCCCGAGGCGAACGGGAACGCCGAGGGATGGCTCGGACCGTACACGTATAGCTTCGCCCCGGACGTCACCGCCGTCGACGTGTTGTCCGCGATGGTCAACGCGACCGTCTCGCACCTGATGCGGGAGGAGGTTCCCCGCGACGAATGGCTGCGCGTGCTGACCGTCGCGTCGATGATCGAGCGGGAGGTGAAACTCGACGTGGACCGACCCAAGGTCGCGCGGGTGATCTACAACCGTCTCGATGCGGGGATGGCGCTGGAACTCGACTCCACCGTGCGCTACGTGATCGGCGGCGAGGCATCGATATGGCAGAGCAGGGAGGACCGCCTGGTCGACAGCCCGTACAACACCTACCTGTACAGAGGGCTCCCCCCTGGTCCCATCGCCTCGCCGAGCGAAGCGTCGATCGACGGTGCACTCCACCCGGCCGACGGCACCTGGATGTTCTTCGTCACCATCAACCTCGATACCGGCGAGACGGCCTACGCGACGACGCTCCCCGAGCACATGAAGAACGTCGAGAAGCTCCAGGCGTGGATCAAGGCCACCAACGCCGGCGACGAGTGAGGTCGAGGGGCGCACGGCGTGCCGGGGAGCGGGCGCCGCGCCAAGCGCCCCTGCAGGCAATCGCGGTCGCCCCGCGGCGCGCTGAGCCGTTCAGAACGTCCCCGCAGACAATCCCGGTCGAAAATCGGCCCCTGAGCGACCATTTTCGCCTGCAGGGACGTCCGGAGTCGCGCGCAACCGCCGGCCGTGGCCCGCGCGCCAAGGCGACCTAGATCTGCTGGACCCGCTCCGTCGTCGCCGTGAGGGCGCGAAGCTCGTCGGCCGTCGTCCGCTCTCCGTATGCCGGGGTGTCGCGCTCGACGCGCCAACTCTCGCTCAGCGGGCCTAGGTCGACGGCGTCGTACCCGAGTTCGTCGAGGAATGCGGCGACGGCCTTCTTGGCGTCGGCGTCGTTGCCCGCGATGGGAAGCGCGCGGCGGTCCGGGGTGCCGGCCGGCGTGCCGTCCGTCGGGATCTGGGCCGCGTAGATGTTGTTGAACACCTTGACGACGCGCGAGGCGGGCAGGTGCGCCTGCAGGAGCTCCGACGTGGTCGACTCGTTGCTGTCGAGGGCGCCGATGCGGCCGTCGCGGCCGGGGTAGTAGTTGTTGGCGTCCATCACGATCTTGCCTGCGAGGGGCTCGACGGGGACGTCGGCGATGTGGCCGAGGGGGATGGCGACGAGGGCGAGGTCCGCGAGCTCGGCGGCCTTCGCCGGGGTCACGCCGCGCGCGTGCGGGCCGAGCTCGTTGATGAGGTTCGCGAGCGACTCGGGGCCGCGCGAGTTGCTGAGGACGACGTCGTAGCCGGCCGCGATGGCCGCGCGCGCGACGTTCGAGCCGATGTTGCCTGCGCCAATGATTCCGATAGTGGTCATAGGTGGGGAACCTTGCTGCGGGCTGGAACATTCCTCGTGGGCCGAACTGCCCTCTGGCAATCACTTGCCGGACCTGAGAAGCTCGGTCTGTGCCCGCCACCTCTGACGCAACGATCCGAGCGAGGATCCTCGACGACCTCGCCACGTTGGTGTCGGTCCACGGAGACTTCTTACCCCGTTCAGTACTCCTCGATTACACGCTCGAAGGAGAATCGATACCACTAATCGACTACTCGCGCGGTATCCGGAATCCTCGCCAACTCGACGCGACTCTCTCGGTGGTGAGTTCACCTGACGGACCCTACGACGACTCGAACGAACTCGGAGGAGTCTGGCTGTATGCGTACCGATCTGGTAGCGACGAAGGCGACAATACTCGCCTGCGTCGCGCCTACGAGCTCGGGGTCGACATAGTCCTCTTCCGGAAGGTGGCGACGGGGGTGTATCACCCGATATTCCCCATGCGCGTCACCCACGATGACCGGGCGGCACGCGTCTTTACGATCGCGATGGTGGACGTTGCCGATATAGCCGAGTCGTCGACGCCGACAGTAATCGAGCGCGAATGGGCGAAACGTCTCGTCCGAACCCGGGTTCATCAGCCCGAGTTCAGGCGCGCCGTGCTCACCGCATACGCGGGCCAGTGCGCGGTGTGCCGCCTGCGCCACGTCGAGCTCCTAGACGCGGCTCACATCATTGCCGACAAGGACGATTGGGGTGACGCCGAGGTCCCAAACGGCATGTCCTTGTGCAAGATTCACCACACCGCGTACGACAAAAACTTCCTCGGCGTGACACCCGATTACGAGGTGCGAATCAACCAACGACTTCTTGACGAAATCGACGGCCCAATGCTTCTACACGGACTCCAAGAAATGCATGGAACCCGGATTCACGAGCCCAAACGAAGCGCGGATAAACCCGCAAAGGATCGGCTCGCGGTACGTTTCGAGGAATTCTCGAACGCCTAACCCACCACCCGCATCCACCCAAACACGTCCTCGACCCGCCCGTACTGGATCCCGGTCAGCCGCTCCCTGACCGCCATCGTCAGCTCCCCTGGCTCACCATCCCCCACGGTCAGATCGAACTCGGGCGACACCAGCCGCCCCACGGGCACGATCACGGCCGCGGTCCCGCACGCGAACACCTCGGTCACGTCCCCGCTCGCGATCCCGTCGCACAGCTCCTCGAGAGACACGTCGCGCTCCACGACCTCGCTCCCCTCGTCGCGCAGCATCGCGAGCACCGACTCGCGCGTCACGCCCTCAAGGATGGTGCCGGTGAGGCGCGGCGTCACCACCGAGCCGTCGCGCTTCACGATCAGGATGTTCATCGCGCCGAGCTCCTCGATGAACGAATCCGTGCGCGCGTCCAGGAACAGCACCTGCTCGCAGCCGTTCGCGTCCGCCTCGAGCTGCGGGAGCATTGCGGCCGCGTAGTTGCCGCCCGTCTTCGCCTCGCCCGTCCCGCCAAGGTTCGCGCGGTGATGTCCCTGCGACACCCAGATCGAGACGGGCTTCACGCCGGTCGGGAAGTACGGCCCCACGGGCGACGCGATCAGCACGTACTCCGCCCAGCGCGACGGCCGCACGGCCAGCCACGGCTCGCTCCCCATCAGGACGGGCCTGAGGTACAGGCTCGAATCCGGCGCCGACGGCACCCACGCGCGATCCACAGCAAGCAGCGCCTCGAGCGAGCCGACGAAGTCCGCCTCGCTTAGCTCGGGAAGCGCCATGCGCCGGGACGACGCCGCGAAACGACTCGCGTTGGCCTCCGGCCGGAACAAGGCAACCGACCCGTCGTCCCATCGGTAGGCCTTGAGGCCCTCGAAGATCTGCTGCCCGTAGTTCAGCGCGGTCGCGGCGGGGTGGATGCTCAGGTCGCCAAACGGCTCGACGCGGCGGTCCGTCCATCCCACGCCGTCGCGCCACGACGCGCGCACCAGGTGGTCGGTGAAGTGAACGCCGAACGGCGGATTGTCGAGGCGCCTGGCGCGCTCGTCGTCCGACGCCGGTGACGGGTGGGGATTGATCGGAAACGAGCCTTCGACGGCTCCCGGCGCGTCAGTCATTTGGCCAGCCTATCCCCTGGCCTGGAGACGCCAGGGGACCGCATGGGCAGTCCTCCCCCTTCACCGAGCGGCCGCCGTTCCCTACTGTTACGTTGACGACGAGGGGAGATCAACAGTGGCCGACCTACTTCTCGACTACGAGATGATCCACGCCGCCCGCAACGCGTTGCTTCGCGCCCACGAGGCGTTGGAATTGCGGGCGCTCGGTAACCTCGATATGACGCCGTCTGACGATCTCCGTCTAGCGTGTAGAGACGCGAGCGAGTACGCGAACGGCGTCCTGACGGTCGCGACGATGAGCCTCGTTGGCGCCTACCACGATCTCAACGCGATCGAAGTGACGTTCCGCGACCTCGACGCGGAGGCAAAGGCGAACGTCAGTTCCTCGCGCTCACGGAGCCTCAAATGACCGGCACTGAAGACACGATCCAGGCGTATCGCACATCCGCTTCGTACGCGAAATTTCTCGCCACAACGTGCCGCAACAAGAGCCTGGCCGCGACGGGAGCGGACACCAACGCGACGGAGGGCGCGAACCTCCTCAGCGGCGTAACGTCCGACGCGACGCTCGCCCTGATCCCGAAGATCACCGAAGCGACGGCAGAGTTGCGCACGATCGCGGAGACCCTCACGACATGGGCGCGGGCGGCCGACGCTTACGCCGATGAGGTTGGCCCACTGGCCCAGCAGGCGGACGCCCACCGGATGGACATCGACCGAAACCAGCGCTCCCTCGTCGCGGCCGAGGACGAGATCCGGACGACTGCGGGGGACGCCATTGCGTACGGATACCGCCGACAAGCCCTCGAGCGCGAGATCGAATGGGACACGGTTGCTCTGGGCCAGATCCTGAAGAAACTCCCCGAGGCGGAGGGGCGGCTCGCGCAGGCGCTGAAGCAGGGGCAGGACCCGGTTGGCCTGGCGCGCCCGACCGACATCCGCGGCTTTGGCGCGTACACGCAAGAGTTGGATCCCACGGGCGACGCCGAATTCCTGTGGATACTCCTCGAGATGGGCGGAGACAACAAGCATCCCGCCAGCTACGGCTACCCCCGCAAAGAGATGCCGTTGTTCAACACCGACATCTACGGGAATATCATCGTCTCCTCCACGGACGTGAGCCAAGGAGCGTTCGGCGACTGCTGGTTCATCGCGACGCTGATGTCCGTCGCCGCCCAAAAGCCCGAGATCATCAAGAAGATGATCACCTACGATCCCGAGACCAAGATCTACACCGTGATGTTCTACGACAAGGACCTCAAGCCGCACCCCGTCGAGGTGGATGGAAAACTCCTCCTCGCCAGCGACGGAAACACGTACGGCGCGGGCGAACCCGAGGACAAGGTGCTGTGGCCGGCGATCGCGGAAAAGGCGCTTGCGGAGTACTGGGGCGGATACCCCAATATCGAGAGCGACCTCCAGTCGACGGCGATGCGGCTCATCACGGGCTCGGACGACATCCACACCGACTGGATCGGCCTCGGACCAGCGGAATGGTTCGACGACGACACGAATGCGACGGCCTTGAGCCAGACCCTTACCCACGGCGGCATCGCCGTCGCCTCGACGAAGAACTTCGGTGTGTTGTGGGGCGAGGAGAATCCGCACGACTTGGCGGGGAGTCACTCCTATCAGGTGGTCGGCGTCTACGGCGATACGGTCGTGGTACAGAATCCGTGGGGGACCGAGAACCACGATCCCATCACGCTGACGTGGGGCGAGTTCCACAACTACTTTCAGGGGATCGCGTGGACGGACTAGCCAAGCCTCGGTTCGACGGCTCCGTCGAACAAATCCGAGCCGGAACGGTGGGTTCCTTCGAGGACCTCTCGATCGGGCTCGCGGGTGTCGTGCCCGAGGGCGCGAGTATCGCGATTTTCGGACACGGCCAGAGCACGATGCTTCGCCTCAAGATCGGCGAATCGGGAGAGTCCCAAGGCGCACACCTGCGACTCTGCGCTGTCTGGGTTGATCCGACGGTCCGCGAGGACTCTCCCCCAGGCTCCGACGCGTCCATGGCGTACTACGTCATCGGACGCGGCGACGGGGCGCCGGACTGCCCGAACCAGATAACGCCCCCGGACTAGCGAGGAACCATGGCCGAAGATCCAACTCCTGACGGCGCGAAGCGCTGGCCCCACCGCAGGTGGCTCCTCCTCGCCGTCGGACTCGTGATAGTCGCCGCGATCGTCGTCGTCGCTCAGTGGTACGCCGCAGGTCCCTATCCCGAATTCGCCAGCCCGGTCGAGTCTCTGCGCCAAGGCACGCAAGGCGAATATGACGACGTCGCGATCGGCATGGGAGGCGTCTCGGACGACGGCGCGTCCTTCTTCATGGCGGTCAAGGGCCACAACGAGATCCTCCACCTCGGGATCGGCGAGGAGGGCGAGTTCGAGGGCGTTCATCTGCGCCTCTGCGCCGTGTGGGTGGACAAGCACTTCGCGCTCTTTCCCCCACCGGGATCCGACGCGTCGATGGCGTACTACGTCGTGGGCAGTGGCGACTCCGCCCCAGGGTGCCCCGCGCGCATCTAGCCCGACCCCGGCCGCCGTCAAGCGCAACGGTTGCGCTCGGAATTTCGCGTCGATCGGCCGAAACAGAAGCCCCACCCACATAGCGACGACCGCGAGAGGCAGGACGATCCCCCTTCGCCCGCGAGGGCCTAGCGCACCCGGCGCATCCACCCATACGGGTCGTCGGCGCGGCCGTACTGAATGTCCATGAGGCGCTTGCGGACCGCCATGGTCACCTCGCCTGCCTCTCCCCCGCCAACGGTCACGTCGAACGTCGGCGACTTGAGGCGCCCCACGGGCGTGACGACGGCGGCGGTCCCGCACGCAAACACCTCGGCGATCTCGCCACCCTCCATGCCCTCGCGCACCTCGGCGAGCGAGATGTCGCGCTCGACCACCTTGAGGTCGTCCTCCTCGAGCAGCGTGATGAGCGAGTGGCGCGTGATCCCCTCGAGGATGGTGCCGGACAGGCGCGGCGTCTCGATGGTGCCGTCGGAGCGCACCACGAAGATGTTCATCCCGCCGAGCTCGTCGATGTACGTGTCCGTCGCGGCGTCGGTGAACAGCACCTGCTGGCACCCGTTCTCGTACGCCTGGTCCTGCGGGACGAGGGACGACGCGTAGTTTCCCCCGGTCTTCGCCGCACCGGTGCCGCCCGGCCCGGCGCGGTGGTAGCCCTGGGCAACCCAGATCGAGGCGGGCTTGACGCCGCTTGCGAAGTAGGCGCCGACGGGCGAGGCGATGAGCAGGTATTCGATCCGGTGCGCGGGGCGCACGCCGAGGAACGCCTCCGAGGCGAACATGTACGGACGCAGGTACAGCGAGCTCTCGTCGGAGCCGGGCACCCACGCGTGGTCGAGTGCGACGAGCGCCTCAATCGATCCGAGGAAATCGTCCGTGCTCAGTTCGGGAAGCGCGAGGCGCCTCGCCGAACTCTGGAACCGCTCCGCGTTCGCCTCGGGCCGGAACAGCCAGATCGAGTCGTCGGGGTGGCGGTACGCCTTCAGTCCCTCGAAGATCTCCTGGGCGTAATGCAGCACGGCCGCGGCAGGGTCGAGCGAGAGCGGACCGTACGGCTCGACGCGGCGGTCAGCCCACCCCTCGCCGTGGGTCCACGTGATGTGCGCCATGTGGTCGGTGAAGACCGTGCCGAACTTCAGCTCGCTCAGGGCGTTGTTGCGGACGGCGTCCGACGCCGGGGCGGGGTTCGGGCGCACCTCAAAGGCCGCGCTGGCTTCCGTCAAGGTGCTCATCCGTGCCTCCGCTTTCGACCGGCTCGCGACCCGCGAGCTGCCCTAACCCGTAATCCGTGCGGCGATCGCGTCGCCAATCTCGCTCGTCGACCGCTTCGCGTCGCCCTTGGCTGCGGCGTCGGCCGCTACGGCGTCCTCCACCTTCGTCGCCAGCTCCGAGTGGCCCAGGAAGTCAAGCATCATCGCGACCGACAGCACCGTGGCGGACGGATCCGCGAGGCCCTTGCCCGCGATGTCCGGAGCGGAACCGTGGATCGGCTCGAACATGCTCGGCGCGGTCCGGTCGGCGTTGATGTTGCCCGACGCCGCGAGACCGATCCCGCCGGTCACCGCCGCCGCGAGGTCCGTGATGATGTCGCCGAACAGGTTGTCGGTGACGATCACGTCGAAGCGAGCGGGGTTGGTGGCCATGAAGATGGTCGCGGCGTCGATGTGGAGGTAGTCCCACGTGACGCCGGGGAACTCGGCGGCGACGGCCTCGACGGTCCGGCGCCACAGGTGCCCCGCGTGTACGAGCACGTTGTGCTTGTGCAGCAGCGTGACGTTCTTGCGCTCCCGCTTCGACGCCACCTCGAACGCGTAGCGCACCACGCGCTCCACGCCGAAGCGGGTGTTGACGGACACCTCGGTCGCGATCTCGTGCGGCGTGCCGACGCGCAGCGCGCCGCCGTTGCCGATGTACGGACCCTCGGTCCCCTCGCGCACGACAACGAAGTCCACGTCGCCCGGGTTCGCGAGCGGCGAGACCTCGCCCGGGTACAGACGCGACGGACGCAGGTTCACGTACTGGTCGAGCTCGAAACGGAGCCGAAGCAGCAGGCCGCGCTCCAGGACGCCAGACGGCACGCCAGGGTCGCCGATCGCGCCCAGCAGGATGACGTCGTGGTCACGGATGGCGGCGAGGTCGTCGTCCGTCAGCGTCTCGCCCGTGGCGTGCCACCGGTTGGCGCCGAGGTCGAACTCGGTGCGCTCGAAGGTGAGGTCCGTCCCTGCGATGGCGGCGTCGAGGCACTTGAGCCCCTCCGCGACAACCTCCGGTCCGATCCCGTCGCCCGCGACGACCGCGAGCTTGTACGCCGTTCCTGTCATCGGGACGCCGCACCCTCCTGGTAGTCGGAGTCCGTCTTCTCGACCCACGCGAACAGCTTGCGCAGGTCGCGGCCGACGCCCTCGATGGGGTGAGCCTCGCCCTTGGCCCGCAGCTCGGCGAACTCCTTGGCTCCGCCGTCCTGGTCGTCGATGAAGCGCTTGGCGAAGACGCCGGTCTGGATGTCCGTGAGGACCTCCTGCATGTGCGTCTTGACGGACGGGTCGATGACGCGCGGGCCGGAGACGTAGTCGCCGTACTCGGCCGTGTCGGACACGGACCACCGCTGTTTGGTGATGCCGCCCTCGACCATCAGGTCCACGATGAGCTTGAGCTCGTGGAGCACCTCGAAGTACGCGATCTCGGGCTGGTAACCCGCCTCGGTCAGCACCTCGAATCCGTACTGGACCAGCTGCGAGACGCCGCCGCAGAGCACGGACTGCTCGCCGAACAGGTCCGTCTCCGTCTCCTCGGCGAAGGTGGTCTTGATGCCGGCGGCGCGGAGGCCGCCGATCGCCTTGGCGTAGCTGAGCGCGTTCTCAAGCGCGTGGCCCGAGACGTCCTTCTCGACGGCCACGAGGATCGGGACGCCGCGGCCCGCGACGTACTCGCGGCGCACCAGGTGACCGGGGCCCTTGGGGGCGACCATGCTGACGTCGACGCCGTCGGGCGCCTCGATGTAGCCGAAGTGGATGTTGAACCCGTGGCCGAACATGATGGTCTTGCCCGCGGCAAGGTTCGGGAGGATGGACTCCTTGTAGACGATGCGCTGCATGTGGTCGGGCACCAGGATCATGATGGTGTCGGCCCACGCCGCGGCCTCGTCAACGGAGACCACGTCGAGTCCGTCGTTCTTCGCCTTGGTTTCGGAACGCGAGCCCGCGCGGAGGCCGACCTTGACCTGGACGCCGGAATCGCGGAGGTTCTGGGCGTGCGCGTGCCCCTGCGACCCGTACCCGATCACGGCGACCTTCTTGCCCTGGATGATCGAGAGGTCCGCGTCCTTGTCGTAGAACAGTTCAGCCATCGTTATCTCCTTGAGTGTTGTAACCCTTGAAATCTAGTCGGTTGCCACCGGGCTCGCCCCGCGGTCGAGAGCGCGCTCGGTGATGGATCGATTACCCCGGCCGATGGCCACGGTGCCGCTTTGGACGAGCTCCCTGATGTCGTACGTGCTGAGGGCGCCGAGGAGCGCCTCGAGCTTCTCGGGCGTCCCGATGGCCTCGATGACGAGGGCGTCGGGGGCGACGTCGACGACGTGGGCGCGGAACAGATCGACGATCTGCAGGACCTCGGTGCGGATGCGGGCGTCCGCGCGAACCTTGACGAGCAGGAGTTCGCGCTGCACCGAGCGGTCGCGCTCGAGCTCGACGATCTTCAGCACGTGCACCAGCTTGTTGAGCTGCTTGGTCACCTGCTCGAGCGGCAGGTCCTCGACGTCGACCACGACGGTGATCCGGGAGATCTCGGCGTGCTCGGTCGGCCCCACAGCCAGCGAGTGGATGTTGAACGCGCCGGCGCGAGAACAGGCCCGCGACGCGCGCCAGAACGCCGGGCTTGTTGTCCACGAGGACGGACAGCGTGTGCTTACCCATGGTCATGCTCCTTTGAAGTCACGTCAGTCCTCTCGATCCCAGGTCGGCGCGACGCCCTCGCGCGTACTGGACTTCGTCGTTGGACACGCCCGCGGCGACCATGGGCCACACCATCGCGTCGCTTGCGACACGGTGAAGTCCACCACCACGGGCTGGTCGTTGATCTCGTTCGCCTGCTTGATGGTCGCGTCGACGTCGGCGTCCGTCTCGCACCGCAGCCCCACGCAGCCCATCGACTCCGCCAGCTTGACGAAGTCGGGGATGCGGCGCGTGCCGTGACCCGTGTGCAGGTCCGTTTGGAGTAACGCGAGCCGTAGAACAGCGTCTGCCATTGGCGCACCATCCCGAGCGACGAGTTGTTGATGATCGCCACCTTGATCGGGATCTCGTTGAGCGCGCACGTGGTGAGCTCCTGGTTGGTCATCTGGAAGCAACCGTCGCCGTCGATGGCCCACACCGTTCGGTCGGGCACGCCCACCTTGGCGCCCATCGCGGCTGGCACGGCGAAGCCCATCGTGCCCGAGGCCGCCCGAATTGAGCCACGACTTGGGGCGCTCGAACTTGATGAACTGGCTCGCCCACATCTGGTGCTGGCCCACGCCCGACGACGTAGATGGCCTCGGGCCCGTCAGGTCGCCCATGCGCTGGATCACGTGCTGGGGCGCGACTGTGGCCGTCCTCGGTGGGCTCGTAGCCCAGCGGGTACGTCTCGCGCCACTCGTTGATCTGCGTCCACCACGCCTCGATGTCCGGCTTGCCGTGCTGCTTGTGCTCGGCCGCAAGCGCGGGCACCAGCTCGGCGAACACGTCCTTGAGGTCCCCGACGATCGGCACGTCCACGTGCGCGGTTCTTGCCGATCTCCGCCGGGTCGATGTCCGCGTGGACGACCTGGGCGTGCGGGGCGAAGCGGTCGAGCTTGCCCGTCACGCGGTCGTCGAAGCGCGCGCCGAGGGCGACGACGAGGTCCGCCTTCTGCAGCGCGGCCACCGCGGGCACGGTGCCGTGCATGCCGGGCATGCCGAGGTGCTGGGGGTGGCTATCGGGCAGGGCGCCGCGGGCCATGAGCGTGGTCACGACGGCCGCGCCGGACAGGTCGACGAGCTTGCGCAGCCCCTCCGACGCGCCGGAGCGGATCACGCCGCCGCCGACGTACAGCACGGGCCGACGCGCGGTCGCCAGCAGGCGCGCGGCCTCCTGGATGGTCTTGGCGTGGGGCTTCGACACCGGGTTGATAGCCGCGCAGGTCGAACTGCTGCGGGCCACGTAGAACGTCGTCGTGGCCTGCATCGCGGACTTCGCGATGTCGACGAGCACCGGGCCGGGGCGGCCGTCGCTCGCGATGTAGAACGCCTCCGGATGGCGCGGCGCGATCTCGGACGGGTCGGTCATGAGCTCGTTGTGCTTGGTGATCGGGCTGCGTGATGCCCACGATGTCCGCCTCCTGGAAGGCGTCGGTGCCGATGAACGAGGCGCCCGACCTGGCCGGTCATCGCACACCATGGGGATCGAGTCCATGTTCGCGTCGGCGATGGGCGTGACGAGGTTGGTCGCTCCGGGGCCCGACGTCACGATGCGCGACGCCGGCGCGGCCGGTGGCGTGGGCGTAGCCCTGCGCGGCGTGGCCTGCGCCCTGCTCGTGGCGCACGAGGATGTGGCGCAGGATCGTCGAGTCCAAGAGCGGATCGTACGCCGGGAGGATCGCGCCGCCGGGGAGCCCGAAGATGTCCGTGACCCCGCGAGCTCGAGCGAGCGAATCAGCGCCTGGGCGCCCGTCATCTCCGTGGGTGCGGACGACCGTCGGCGCACTCACCTTGACCGTCGTTGCCGCCTTGGCGGGAGAGGCCGACGTTCGGGACGCCGCGGCCGCTTCCGAGGCCTTCGCCATGGTCACTCCTGTGGGTCGAATGTCTTCGCGAGGCTGTCTCGTCGTCCGCCTCGCATGAAAAACCCCCCGGGTAAGGCCGGAGGGGATGCGCGCGGACGATGCCGGGGTACGGGGCTAGATGCCCGCGCGCCTCGGTACTACGACGAGATTCGTCTGCATGGTTCGACTGTAGGGCATGTCCCTCACGATTCTCGCCATTTCGCAAGGAATCTCACATCGTGGGTAACGTTCTCACGTAATGAGACGCTTGCGCGATTATCCGCCGGCGCGAACCAAGGACTACGGCGACGTGAAACCCGGTACCCCGTCGGGAAGCGTCCACAACACGATGACGCCCTTGTACTCCCCTGCTACCGCTTCATCGAAGTCGAATTCTTGGGCGAGCACATAGCGTCCCGATGGCGAGAAACTCATCTCGTGGATCTCCGACAGCGTCAATTTCGAGTCGCCAGCGGGAAGCACCCAGTTGCCCTTGGCGGCGTCGGGAACGCTGAACGCGTAGGGCTGGTAGCCGAGATTCTGTCCGATAGCCCCCGTCTGCTTCATGAGCGCCACAAGATAGTCGCCCCGGGCCGCCCATCGGTAGCCGCCTCCCGTCTCGCGCGGAGCGAGGTTCCGTCGCCCCCCGGTAGCCGTGTCAACGACGAAGAAGCCGCCGTCGTCGTGCGCGAGAAGAGCGTGGTCGTCGGGAGCAAAGTAGGCCAACCCGTTCCCCGCTGTCACGGTGAAAGCGAGGCTGTAGTCGCTCGCCCGGAAACCGAAGCACGACTCTTCAGTTGAAGGGCCGTTTGGTCCTCCAGGCGGGGGGTCGCAGACGAAGGCGAACCGTCCGTCCGGCGTCCACCGAGGCGGGCCGAAACCGAAGTAGACCCAACCCGAATCGTCTATCGGCGCGAAACTCTCGTCTGCCGAGAGCATTCGGACCCGCGCGCCGCTTCCGTCGAGAACCCAGAAGCCGTAGGTTCCGTCGCCGTCGGAATCAACGATGGCAAGAAGGTCCGAGCCGCGAGGGGCCCGAGAGGGAAAGAATCCGGCACCCCAGTCCGTCGTCGTCTCGCTCGTTGCGTCCCACGCGACGATGCGCCAGTCACCGAAGGCCGGGTCCGCGATCGCCGACGTGCTGCCATAGACGACGCTCGCGCTATCCGCGGTCCACGTGACGCCACGGATCACGCGGTCGCGGGCGACCGTTCGAACGTTCCCGTCGGCGAGCGAGATGACGACAAGAGATCGAGGCGCATCCGTCGCGTCCCACGCCGCTGCGCGATCGAACGTAACGATCGCGATCGCTCGGCCGTCGGGTGACCACGAGATCGAATCCACATTTGCCTGCACGACCGCGGCCGTACGCACCGACGAACCGTCGAGCCGCGCCACCTCAAGCGTGTAGTACACGCGCCAGCCATCGGGCTCCATGACGTGCCGCTGGGCGAGGTACGCAACGTTCCCGGCTGCCTCGTCCCACGAGATCCACGGCGTTCCGCCGTGGTTGTAGTTGGGAGAGGCAGCGTGATCGGGCATCCCCGCCCGATCGGCGACCACGACCGCTCCGCTACCGAGATCGAGCGGTAGCCAAGATGGAGTTGGGGTCGGTGTCGTGGTGGGCTCTGGCGAGGCGCTGACGGACGGCGATGGCGTCCCCACGAGACCCGTGGGCGAGGGCGACACGTCCGCGGTCGGATACGCGAGGCCGCCGGTGTTCGTTACCTCCGCCTCGGATCCCGCTCGCGTCGCGTTCGCTCGCACGAGCGCCGTCCCGCCGACGGTCAAGACACCTGCGACGACGACGCCCGCAGCGAAGATCCCCACCACGTCGCCCCGAAACGCGTGATGCCCGCGCCACTGATGAAGACTGTGCAGCCAAATC
>CAVYHY010000010.1:0-46842 GCA_963768475.1 uncultured Actinomycetota bacterium | reverse complement strand
GCGTCGTCGCTCGGGCGACGCGACGAGCAGCCCAACTTCTGGGTGGCCGAGGACCTCGCCGACGACCCCGACCCCGCCGCCGTGCCGAGCTCGTCGACGATCCTCGCGGGCGAGGACCCGGACCTCGCCGCGGACGCCGCCACGGCCCTCTACCGGCTCGCCGAGCTCGACCCCAGCCCAGGTCGTCGCCCCACGTCGACGCCATCGCGGCGCTCCTCGCGGCGCCGCGGAACCGGCTCGTGTGGGGGGCGACGATCATCCTCCGCGGGGTGGCGATCGCGCATCCCGAGGCCGTCGCACCGCACGTCGACGCCCTCGCGCGAGCCGTCGCCACCGGAACGGTCATCACCCAGGACCACGGCGTCGGCGCCCTGGCCGCGACGCGCGTGCCCCGCGCGCTCGACGCCGCGCTCGAGCACCTCCGCACGTGCGGCTACCACTACGTGCCGCTTGCGCGCGGAGCGCGTCGCGCCGTTCGTCGGCGATCGATGGCCGGAGTTCCGCGACGCGGTCGAGTCGCGGCTCCCCGAGCAGAATCGCGCATGGGGCGTCAAGCGCCTCCGTCGGCTACTGGCCGAGACGGACCCCGAAGCCTCGGACGACTAGCCGCGCCGTGCGGGCGCGAGCCGAGGCTGCGCGCTGCACAGCGCGATGAGTTGGTCTTCCTTGCCCTCGAAGGTGCAGGCAAGAAGCTCGCGCGCAGCGTCGTCCTCATCGACGAACTCGGGGACGCGCAGCGCGACGAGGACGTTGATGAGCATTCCCTTGGCGAAGAAGGCCGTCGCCTCCGCTGCGGGAATGCCCGCCTCGTCGCGAACGATCTTGAAGACGCGCAGGTAACTCGCGCGCCCGAGCGGGCCGAGGACGGGATCGTGCCCGAGGCCGTAGAAGTGCATGAGGGTCAGCAGGAGCCCGCGGTCGGCGACCAGGTCCGAATACGCGGCCGCGAGCGCGTATTTCCGCGCCGACAGCGTCGTCTCGGGCGTGAAGGTCGCGATCGCGGCGCGAAACCCCTCGAGGAGACGTTCGACGGCGCGGCTGCCCGCGGCGATGAAGAGCTCCTCCTTGGAGCCGAACATCCGGACCACGTAGGCCTGCGAAATGCCCGCGGCCGAGGCGATCGCGTCGGTGGTGGCGCCGTGATACCCGCGCTCGCCGAAGACGACGGTCGCGGCCTCGAGGATCGATTCGCGTCGCTGGTCGGAGGAGAGCCGGACGGGAGTTTCGGTGGTCATGTTGACATGTTATCAATTGATTACTATCGTCCTCAAGTGTAATCAGTTGATAACCACCGGAAGGATCCCTCGCATGACCTCCTCCCCCACGCGCACCGCCGTCGCCACGGCGGTCGCGGACGCGCCGAGCGTACGGCGCGCCCCCGTCTGGCTCATCATCCTCGCGGCGTCGCTGCCGATGTTCATGGCGACCCTCGACAACCTCGTCGTGACCAACGCCCTGCCCGTACTTCAGCGCGACCTCGGCGCGTCCATTGAGCAGCTTCAGTGGTTCATCAACGCGTACTCGCTGTCGTTCGCGACGTTCATCCTCATGGCCGTCGCGCTCGGCGACCGGTTCGGACGGCGACGGATCTTCGTGATCGGCATCGGCGTCTTCACCGTTGCCTCCGCCCTGTGCGCGCTGCGCCACGTCGCCCGACCTGCTCATCGCGGCGCGCACGCTCCAGGGCATCGGCGCCGCGTCGCTCATGCCGCTGTCCCTCGCGATCCTCGCGGGCTCGGTGCCGCACAAGCTCCGCCCCCTCGCGATCGGCATCTGGGGCGGCGTCGCCGGCCTCGGCGTCGCGCTCGGCCCGCTCATCGGCGGCGCCGTGGTCGAGGGCTTCACCTGGCACGCGATCTTCTGGCTCAACGTTCCCGTCGGCCTCATCGCCATCCCGCTCATCTACCGGGCGCTGCTCGAGGCGAAGGGCGACCCGGTGCAGGCTCGACATCGCCGGACTCGTGCTCGCCGGCGCGGGCGTCTTCGGCCTCGTGTTCGGCATCGTGCGTGGCAACGACGCCGGCTGGGCCAGCGCCGAGGTGCTCACCGGCCTCCTGGGCGGGGCCGCACTCCTGGCCGCCTTCCTCTGGTGGGAGGGTCGTACCAAGGACCCGCTGCTGCCGCTGCGACTGTTCCGCGACCGAAGCTTCTCGGCCGCCAACGCGGTGGGCATCACGTTCACGCTCGGCATGTTCGGCGCGGTGTTCATCCTGATCCAGTTCCTCCAGGTGGTTCAGGGGTACTCGCCGCTGCACGCCGGCGTGCTCACCATGCCGTGGACGATGGCGCCGCTCATCGTCGCCCCGCTCAGCGGCCTTATCGCGCCGCGGGTCGGCACGCGGGCGCTCGATCGTCACCGGGCTGACGTTCCAGGCGTCCGGGCTCGCGTGGATCGCGCTCGTCATGTCGCCGACGGCGGCCTACTCGAGCATGGTTCCCGCCTTCGTCCTCGCGGGCGTCGGCATGGGCCTGGTGTTCGCGCCGTCGGCCACGGCCGTGCTTGCGAACATGCGCCCGGAGGACCAGGCCAAGGCGTCCGGGACCAACTCCACGCTCCGGGAGATCGGCGTGGCGCTCGGCATCGCGATCCTCACTGCGGTGTTCACCGCGTCCGGCGGGGAGTTCACGCCGACGGGCTACACCGACGCCGCCGTTCCGGCCGTGTGGACGGGGGCCGCGTTCCTTGCACTCGCGGCGTACTTCGGCACGCGCCTGCCTGCGGGGCGCGGCGGGACCGGAGTGGCCGCGGGCCACTAGCCGCCAAGCACCCCCGAACGGGGCGGTCGCCGGTCGAGAGATCCGCGGCCGCCCCATGCGCGTTCACCCGATCAGGCGCCTGAGCTCCGCGACGTGCGCCGCATACGCGTCAAAGCCCGCCCGCGTCAGGGCGAGCCGCTTCCTCGCGCGCCCGCAATCCTTGAAGGCCGTCACCCGCACGTAGCCCTCGTCCGCCAGCACCTTGACGTGCTTGCTCATCACCGAGTCGCTGACCCCCAGGTCCTCCCGCGCCGCGGCGAAGTCCATCGCGTCGACCTCGGCCAGCATCGCGCACAGTTGCAGTCGGACGGCCGCGTGGATCGTCCGATCGAATCGCGGTTCGGTCACAGCCACGTGTGCATCGGGGCCGTGGCCCGGCCAAGGGGTCGCCGCGACCCGACGTAGATGATCGCCGACGCGAGTAGCGAGGTCGCCACGGGCGCCAGGGGCCACCAATGGCGGAGTGCGATGCCGGTCGGGAAAAGCGCCAAGACCACGCCGAATCCGACGAGCTGGAACGGGGCGAGCGTGCGGCGGGTGTTCCCGACGGAGACGATGCCGGTGCTCCGTTGACGCGCGCGGCGGAGCGACTTGAACGCGACCACCCACGCGGGGATCACGGCCCCGGCCAACGCGCCCGAGAGGTACGAGAGAAGCGCCATATAGATCCCGAAGCTCGCAGCCATGCACGCGTCCCATGGCCACGAGCCGTACATCCGGCGGGCAACGGCGTCGCGCCCGACCGCCGCGCTGGCGAGCGCTTCCTCGGGGCTCAGATCCCGGTCGTCATCACTTTCCATAGTGGAAAGTCAACCCGTGACTTTCCAACGTGTCAAGTCACCAACGAACCGGAACCGTCCCGAAGACCTACCAGGGCATCGCGCGGTCGTTGTCCCGCGCGCCGTCGTCCGGGAAGTGCGGCAGCTCGGAGCCGCCAGAGCGGATGCACAGCCAGCGGAGCTCGCCCGCGCTGTTCGGGTGCGCGCGCCAGGTGCGCCAGACCCCCTGCCCCACGCGGACCACGCTTCCCGCGCCCACGTCCACCACGTCGTCGTCGAGTCCCATCTGGCCCTTGCCCTCCAGGAAGACGTAGAGCTCCTCGATGCGGTCGTGGGTGTGCCAGTAGCCCGCCTGGTCGCCCGGGAGGAGGGCGTTCACGCTCATGCCGATGTACTGCATCGTCATCTCGTGGTCGACGATGCGGCGCCCGGCCCACGTGGACTCGGGGCGGAAGCCCCCCACGTGGTCGTGCCACGAGTCGAGGGACCCGATTTCGGAAATCTCGTAGTCGCTCATGACGCCATTGTGCCTCGGCGCGGCGGTGGGTCCGTGCGCCGCGAGTGCGCGCTAGAAGTCCCAGTTCGCGTGGGGCGCCACGGGGGAGAACATCGCGACGGCGAGCTGCCTCACCGCGCCCGGGGTGTTCTCCTCGATGACCCCGGCCGCAGCCATGGACTCGATCGAGACCCCGCCCAGGTAGGCGCTGGAGATCTCCTCGATGTCCATGGCGAGGTCGGGCGACGTCGAGGCGTCCGCCCGAGTGACGGTCGCCCTGCCGCCCGTGACGACGACCCGCCAGGATCCGGCGTTGTCCGGCACGTCCCGGTCGCGAATCGACACGGTGAGGTCGACGTCGCCGTAGTACTCGCGGGCCTCGAGCGCCGCGGGCACGTCGAGGACGCGTACCCAGATGTTGTCCATGATCAGCGGATGGATCACCCGCGTGTCCGCCAGGAGACGAATGAACGCGTCGTCCGTCGCGAGGTTCGCGGTTGTCGTGGTCTGGATGAGGTCGAAGTTCGACAGCACGCTCCACATGCGGTGCGCGGCCGCGGGAGTAAGCGCGCCCTGCTCGGCGACCTGCGCGACGCCCACCGCCAGGCCGTCGGACTTCTGCGCCTTGCGGCGGAAGAACGCGTACGCCACGGGATCGCCCGCATCCTCGACGATGAGGACGCGCCACTTCTCGAATCCCTTGCGGTTCCCGACCGGGTCGGTGAAGCGCGCGAGTCGCCCCGAGCCCTTGGGCGGACGAACGGTTCCCGGTCGCGTGATCCGGTCCTGGATTCCCTGGACGATCGCGTCGTGCGTCTCGTAGTCCGCGCGCTCGAGCCGCACCGTGAGTTCCTCGGAGCCCGCGACCTTGCGGAGCTTCGCGCCGAAGGGAATCTTGGCGTGGACGGTGTGCGACCCGAGCCCGTAGCCGAAGCGCGTGTAGATCGCGGCCTGGGTCGCGTAGAGGACGCTCACGTGCTCGCCGCGCCGACGGCAGCGGGCGAAGTGGTCACTCATCATCGCGCGCAGGATTCCCCGGCGCCGATGCGCCGGGTGAACGCCGACCCAGCTGAGGCCCGCGATCGGCACGGTCCCTCCGGGGACCACCATCTGGGTCCCGAAGCTTGAGTGGACGCCGGCAAACTCGCCGACGGCACCCCGAGAGGCGTCGACCACCTCAACGGCGCGGCAACGATCGAGCGCAACCGCGTCCACGTAATCCTGGCGATCCTCGGGGAGCCACTCGCCCACCATCGCCCACTGATCCACCTCGAAGAAGTCGTCGATGCGGTGCAGGGGCACGTCAGTGTGGGCATAGCCGTCGAGGGATTTCATCCTTCGATAGTCACAGACGCACGCCCAGAACCGAAATCCCTGGGGAGGGAGCCGACGGCGGTGCCGGTTCGTGTAAACAATACTTGACACGATGTCGCGTCTGCCTTACATTCGGTCATGTCAAAGTTTCTAGACATCGGAGCAGACATGACTTTCGAGGAGAAGAGCCAGTGGGCCTACGGGTTCGCGTCGCTCGTCGCCCCCGCCGTCTACCTCGTGTGGCTCGCGGGCAAGATCACTGACGTCACCTCCGTCGCGGACATCGACTACGTACGCACGATGCTCTGGGCCATCGGCGCCGGCATCATCGTCAACGTCATCGGAGGGATGTTCGTCCGCGCCTCCAACCCGGACGAGGCCGACAAGCGCGACGCGCGAGACCGGGACATCATCCGTCGCGGAAACGCCGTCGGCTTCATCGTGTTCTCGACCCTGGTGGTCGGTCCGTTCGTCCTCGCGATGCGCGACGCCGACACCTTCTGGATCGCGAACGCCCTCTACCTGGCCTACATCCTGACCGCGCTCACCACCGTCGTCGTGAAGGCCACGCTCTACCGAAAGGGAATCTAGCCATGTCCAAGAGCGACATCTCCCCGGAGGAGATTTCCTTCTCCGAGGGCGTGCAGTACGGAGGGCTCGCGCTCAGCGTGCTGTCCATGCTCGCCTACCTCGGCATCGTCCTGACCCGCGTCTTCACGGACGACGTCTCCGTCACCAAGGTCGCATGGCAGGGCCCGATGCTGCTCGTCCTCATCATCGGCGGCACGCTGTACGGCATCGGCTACGGGGTCGCGCGGCTTCGCCACCGCGGGCCGACGGAGGACGCGCGCGACAAGGAGATACAGCGGTACGGAGAGTCCATCAACGGCGGCCTCGCCGGCCTGACGGTCGCGGTCTCGATCGTTATGCTCGCCCTGAACGTCGAACCCTTCTGGGTCGCGCATAACCTGTTCTTCGGGAGCTGGTTCGCGTCGTTCGTCTCGTCCGCAGGCCGCGTCGCCGCCTACCGCGAAGGGATCCCGGCATGACCGTCTCCGAACGTTCCGTGTGGGTCCAGGCCTTCGTCATGCCACTCGCGGGAATCCTCTACTTCGCGATCGTGCTGAGCCGGGCCGCGAGCGCGCCCGTCGCCCAGATCAGCTGGGTCGTCCCGCTGATCTGGGCCATGAGCATCGTGGTCGCGGGCATCATCGCCGGAACCATCGCATCGGCCATCGCGGGCGCCATGGGCGCGGCGGCAAGGGGCGAGGAGCCCGACCTCGAGGAGGGCGACCAGCGCGATAAGGAGATCGAACGGCTCGGAACCCTCGCCAGCCAGGGTCTCATCGGCGCCGGAACGTTCGCGGTCATCGTGCTCTGCATGTTCCGCGTGGACCCGTTCTGGATCGCGAGCACGATGTTCCTCGCGGGCATCCTGGGCGGCCTCCGGGGCGCGATCACCAAGATCCGGGCCTACCGGAGGGGCTTCTAGCCATGCCCAAGTCCACCAAGGTCACCAACGCCATCCGCCAGCTGCGCTTCGCCGCCGGAGAGATGACGCAGGCGGACCTGGCGGAGCGGGTCGGCGTCACGCGCCAGACCATCATCGCCATCGAGCAGGGGCGCTACTCGCCCTCGCTGGAGATGGCCTTCCAGATTGCCCGCGCCTTCGGGGTTCCCCTCGACGACGTCTTCCAGTACCCCGAGGGCGACGACTAGCCGCCACACCCCCTCCTCACCACCGCCGGTTCGCGGGCCCCACGGCTCGTGACCTCTACCGACTACACCCACAAACGAGAGGCACCACCATGAAGTCCTGGACCTACGACCGCTACGGAACGCCCGACGTTCTCCGCCTGGTCGACGCGCCCGTGCCGACGCCTGGGCCCGGCGAGGTCGTCGTTCGCGTCCGCGCCGCATCGATCAACTCCAAGGACTGGCGCACGATCGCCGCCGATCCGTGGATGCTGAAGCTCATGCTCCGCGGGCTCCGCGGCCCGCGCGACGGCCTGACCCCTGGCAGCGATTTCGCTGGCACCGTCCATTCGATCGGCGCCGACGTTCAGGGCCTCGCGTCGGGCAACGAAGTTTTCGGGTACGTATCGAGCGGCACGTTCGCCGAGTACGTTCGCGTGCCCGCCACCTCCGTCGCCCCCAAACCGCAGGGCCTGCCATTCGACGACGCCGCAGCGGTACCTCTCGCCGGCGTCACGGCACTGCGCGCCGTTCGAGACGTCGCGGGCGTTAGCCCTGGCCAGAGGGTCCTCATCAACGGGGCGTCCGGCGGGGTCGGGACCTTCTCGGTCCAGATTGCGAAGGCGCTCGGCGCCGCGCACGTCACCGCCGTGTGCAGCGGTAGGAACGCCGCCCTGATACGCGCGACGGGGGCCGACGCCACCGTCGACTACGCGGCCCGCGACGTCACACGGCTCGCGGAGCAGTTCGATGTCGTCATCGACATCGCGGGCGGGCTCACCCTCCGCGGCATCCAACGCATCACGCGCCGGGGCGCCATCGTTGCCATGACCGGCGGGAACGGTGGGCGAATCCTGGGGCCGCTCGCGCGGATCGCGCGTTGGTCCATGTTCGGGCGGCTGTTCGGACTCCGACCCAAACTCGTCACCGTCGCCGTCGAGCGTCGCGATCTCGACGACCTCACCGCTCTCATCGACGCCGAGGCGATACGCCCCGTCATCGACGAGACCTACCCGTTCTCGGCCATCCCCGATGCGATGCGTTACTTCGCCACCGGTCACGTCCGAGCCAAGGTCGTCGTCACCGTCTAACCCGATGCGGCAACGCTCCGCCGCAGCCACCACTCAAGGCAGGAGAAAGCAATGAGCGACATGAAGAAGACCGCCCGCTGGACGGGCGTGTGGTACCTGGGCCTCGCGGTTGGAGGCATCGTCGGGCAGATCATCGTGCTCAACGCCCTCTACGTCGCCGACGATGCCTCCGCCACTGCGAGGAACCTCGTCGCGCACGAAACTCTCGCCCGCGTCGGCCTCGTCGCCGACTTGACCATCGTCGTGACCCAAGCGCTCGTCGCGCTGTGGTTCTTTCGGCTCTTTCGCACCTTCAACCCGTTCGCAGCGGGCTCTCTCGCGTCGTTTGGGTTCGTCAACGTCGTCGTCGGGCTCATCGGCGTCACGGTCACGGCGACCGCGCTCGATAGTGCCCTCGCGGGCGGCGACGCCTCGACCGTCGGGCTTCTGTACGACCTACGTGACTCCGTATGGACCGTGGGGGCCCTGTTCTTTGGGCTGTGGCTCATACCCATGGGATACGTGATCTACGCGCATCACCTCATGCCGCGAGCTCTCGGCGCGATTCTCGTCGTGGGAGGTGCGACCTACCTCGCCGGCGCCTTCGTCGCATACCTATGGCCCGACGCCCCGGACGCCGTCAACGGTGCCCTCACTGCGCTGCCGTCGATCGGCGAGTTCTGGATCATCGGATACCTCCTGACCGTCGGGGTTCGCACCCCGAAGGACACCCCCCCAGTTCGCGCGTAGGCCGCGATTCGGTCGCCGTTCCCGTGCCGGCGAAGCGACGACCGCCACCACCACTACCACCACCACCACCACATCAAGGAGAAATCATGCACGCCATCGGATTCACCGGGCGCCTCGCCCGAGCGTCCGCTCGCAGGCCATGGCTCACGCTCGCGGCGTGGGCGGCCGTCCTCGTCGGGGCGTTCTATCTCGCCGGCACCGTGAGCGACTACACCACCATCGAATCGAAAAACCTCGTCACCACCGAGTCGGACACCGCGATCGGGCTCAACGATCAGTACCGTCCCGCCGCCGGCGGTGACGCCTTCCACGAAACCGTCCTCGTCTCGTCGACGGCATCGCGGTTCGGCGACGCGACGTTCGACGCCGCCGTCGCCGACGTCGTGGGCATCCTCCAGGGCACGGGCGGCGTTACGTCCGTCGTCCCGCCGACGGCCGGGTCGCCGACGGTCTCGCCTTCGGGTTTCGCGGCTCTCGTCGCGTTCGAGACCGTCCCCGACACCGCGGTGGTCCGGAGCGTCATGGACGCCATCGAGGCAGCCTCGACGCCGGAGGTCACGTTCCACGTGACCGGCCCGGAGTCGTGGGCGATTGCCTTCGGCGACCTCGCGAACGACCAGCTCGCGCGCGGGGAGTCGTTCGGCATCGCCGCGGCGCTCATCATCCTCGTCGTGGTGTTCGGCGCGTTCGCAGCCGCGGGGCTTCCGCTCGGCGTCGCCATGGTCTCCGTCGTCACCACGACGGGCCTCATCGCGGCGCTGGGCCGCATCGACGCCGTCTACGACGGGGCGCTCACGATCGCCGCCATGCTCGGTTTGGCGCTCGGCATCGACTACTCGCTCGTGTCCGTCCAGCGATTCCGCGAGGAACTCGCGAACGGACGCAGCGTGATGGACGCCGTGACGGTCGCGGGTAGCACCGCCAACAGAGCGGTCCTGCTCTCTGGCGCCACCGTCGTCGTCTCCCTCAGCGCGATGTTCCTTATCCCCACGAATATGACGTTCGCCATGGGAATCGGGGCTGGTCTCGTCGCGGTGGTCTCCGTGGCGGCAGCGCTCACGCTTCTGCCCGCCGTCCTGCGCCTTCTGGGCGCGCGCGTGAACAAGGGGAGGGTGCCCACCGCCCATCCGGGCGAGGTCTCGAAGACCTGGGTACGCATCGCCAACTCGGTGATCGCGAGGCCCGCCCTCTCCGCCACCGTCGGGGTGAGCATCCTGCTGGCGCTCGCCGCACCGATCTTCTCGCTGCGACTGGCCAATGCGGGACCCGACGCGATGCCGGAGGACTTCTCCGTGCGTCAGGCCAACGCGATTCTGGTGAACGAGTTCGGGTACGGCCAGTCCGAGACGTTCGTCGCAATCTCCGGGGCCGACGGCGCCGGGCAGCAGATCGGCGCGCTCGCCGAGGCGATCGAGGCCGACGCGGCGTACGCGGGCACGACCGTCGACGTGCGAGGAGACGTCGCGTTCATCAACACCCACGACCTCTACGGCTCCGACGATCCGCGCTCCGACGAGGCGCTCACGCGCCTGCGCACGGAGCTGGTTCCCGCCGCGCTCGCGGGAACGGATGCGACGGGATACGTCGCGGGCGACCAGGCCAGGGCGCACGACGAGATTCAGCTGTTCACGGGCGGGCTCTGGAAGGTCTTCGCCTGGGTTCTCGGCGTGACGTTCCTTGTCCTGCTGGTGACGTTCCGCTCGGTCGTGGTCGCGCTCAAGGCGATCACGCTGAACGTGCTGGGCTTCGGCGCGGCCTTCGGGGCGCTCGTCGCGGCCTACCAGTTCGGCTGGGGAGAGGCGATCGGCCTGCCACGGGTCGAGGGCATCTCCCCGTACATGCCGGTCTTCGTCTTCGCCCTCGTCTTCGGGCTGTCGATGGACTACCACGTGTTCCTCCTCAGCCGCATCAAGGAGCGTTACGACGCCACGGGCGACAACACGCGGTCCATCGTCGAGGGCCTCGCACGGACGGGCCCACTCATCACCGGCGCGGCGGTCATCATGGTCGCCGTGTTCGGCGGGTTCGCGGCGTCGTCGATCCCCGAGATGTCCCAGTGGGGCTTCGGGCTCGGATTCGCCGTGCTCATCGACGCGACCGTGATCCGCGTGCTCCTCGTCCCCGCCGCCATGGCGTGGCTCGGCGACGCCAACTGGTACCTGCCGTCCTGGCTGGAATGGCTACCCCGGATGCGCACCGAGGCGGGCACGCCCGCACCGGTGTCCAGCGAGGAAGGGTCGCACGAGCCGGCACTCGTGTAACCCTCCCTCACCGGCGGCCCGTTTCCCCTCGGGGAGGCGGGCCGCCGTCATCATTCGGACCGGTTCGGTACGCTCACGTCATGACCTCCGCCCCGATCAGCCCCACGCCCGTCACCGTCTTCGCGATCAAGCAGCGCATTACCCCGATGGTGAACCGCTACGAAGTCCTTCCTGCCGACACCGAGGGAAACCCCTCCGGCCCCATGTTCGCCTTCGCGCAACAGAAGAGGATGAAGCTCAAGGAAGAGGTGATCTTCTACACCGACGACTCCAAGACCACGCCCGTCTTCAGCTTCAAGGCGCGCAACGTCCTCGACGTCCACGGCGTCACCGACATCCTCGACCCCGCAGGGCAGCCGATCGGCATGTTCCGCAAGGACTTCAAGGCCTCCCTCACGCGCTCCACCTGGTACGTCGCGGGGACCGGCCAACAGGAAGCACGCGGAGAGGAACGTAGCCAGTTCATCGCGCTCCTTCGCCGGTTCACCGACATCACCTTCATCCCCTACCACTTCGACTTCACTCGCCCCGACGGGGCGGTGGCGTTCAGCGTGGAGAAGAAGTGGGGCCTGCGGGACAAGTACAAGGTGTCCGTCTGGGACTCGTCGCTCGACTGGCGCGTCGTCGCGGCGATGGCCGTCGCGCTCGACGCCCTCCAGAGGCGCTAACCGTCGTTTGCCGGTCCCATGGCCCGACCGGAGGGCCGTAACGTAGGAGCATGACCGCGCGCTGGCGAGCGGGCGTCAAGGTCGCCCGCGCATGAACACCACCTTCGCGTCGCTACGCTTCTACAACTACCGCCTGTGGTTCTTCGGCGCGATGATCTCCAACGTCGGCACGTGGATGCAACGCGTCGCGCAGGACTGGCTCGTTCTCACCGTCCTGACCCACGACTCCGGGGTGGCCGTCGGCATCGTCACCGGACTTCAGTTCCTGCCCGCCCTCATCCTGTCCCCGTGGGCGGGGCTGCTCGCCGATCGCGTCAACCAGCGGCGCATGCTCATGGCCACACAGGGCGCCGCCGCGATGCTCGCCCTTGGCCTCGGGCTCCTCGTCGTCTTCGGGCACGTCGAACTCTGGCACGTCTACGCGTTCGCGGCACTCCTTGGCTGCGCGACGGCGCTCGACGGGCCCGTGCGCCAAACCTTCGTCTCCGCGCTCGTTCCCCCGGAATCGCTGCCCAACGCCGTGGGACTGAACAGCGCGTCGTTCAACACCGCGCGCCTTGTGGGGCCCGCCGCCGCCGGCCTGATGATCGCCTGGGTGGGCACCGGGTGGGTCTTCCTCACCAACGGCTTCACGTTCGTCGCGACCATCGTGGCGCTGCTCATCATGCGCGCGGGAGACCTTCGGCCGAACGCCCGCGCCACGCGTGCGGCCGGCCAGATACGCGAGGCCCTCACGTACGTCAGGGGACGCGCGGACATCATCGTCATCATGGTGATTGTCGGCGTGGTCTCGACGTTCGGGCTCAACTTCCAGCTCACGAGCGCGCTCATGGCGCGGACGGAATTCGGGAAGGGCCCTGGCGAGTACGGGATCATCGGGTCCGTCATCGCCATCGGCACGCTCACCGGAGCGCTCCTTGCGGCCCGGCGGAAGAATCCCGGACCCCGCATCGTGATCGTCGCCGCGTTCGGGTTCGCGCTCGCCACTGGCGCCATGGCGCTCATGCCCACGTACGGCCTGTACATGGTCGCGTGCGTGCCGGTCGGGCTCACCGCGCTCACCATGATGACGACGGCCAACGCCACGATCCAGACCACCACCGAGCCGTCGATGCGCGGCCGCGTCATGGCGCTCTACATGATGGTTTTCCTGGGTGCGACCCCCATCGGTTCGCCAATCGTCGGCTGGATCGGCGAGCAGTTCGGCGCGCGGTGGTCGATCGGGATCGGTTCGATCGCCTCGCTGCTCGTCGCGATCGGGGCGGCGGCGTGGTCGATACGCCACTGGGACCTCGAGGTCTCGTATCACCTTCACCGGCCGCGCCTTCGCGTGACGTACCCCAGCGGGCGCGCGAGCGCCGCGGCCGAGGCGGAGGCTCGGGAGGTCGCGGCACGAAGAATCCGCCAGCAGGAAATCGAGGACTCCGCGAACCAGGCCTAGTTTGTGCGGCTTCGCGGGACGCCGTCGCACCGCCGCCACGGGAGTTTGCGCCATGATAGAGACATGGTTGACGTACTGACGATTGAGAACGAACACTGGCGAATCGGCTTCTCCCCCGCAACGGGAGGATCGATCACGAGCGGCCAGGTCCGCATCGGCGACGCGTGGGTCGACGTGTTGCGCCCCACCCCCGAAAACCTGCTCGGCGAGTGGTGGGATACCGCCTCGTACCCCCTCATCCCGTGGTCGAACCGCATCCGCCACAGCACGCTGCTGTGGAAGGGCGAGGGCTATCAGCTCCGCCCGTGGAAGACCGAGGACTACGCCATGCACGGCACGGTCGTCGAGTACCCCTGGGAGGTCGACGAGAAGGGCGACGACTACGTCAAGCTCAGCTTCGACGCTCGGGGCTACTACGGGGTGAACTTCCCCTGGGACTTCGTCGCCCATCAGGAGTACCGGCTCGAGGGAAAGCGCCTCACGGTCGTCACCGCCGTGGAGAACGTCGACGACGTCGCCTTCCCCGCGGGGCTCGGGCACCACCCGTACCTGCTTCGTCAGTTGCACCTGCCGGATGGCGCGCCGGTCGGCGACGTCGTGAACCTTCAGGTCAACGCGACCAAGGCCTACGAGCTCGAGAACTACATGCCAACGGAGGGCCCCAAGCCGCTGACCCCCCGCATCGACTTCCGCGAGATGCGCGACCTCGGCACCGTGTTGGTCGATGACTGCTTCGCTGGCCGTACCGGCAGGACCGCGGCGATCATGAAGTACGGAGACGCCCTCACTCTGACGATGGACGCGAACGACATTTGCCAGCACATCGTCCTGTACATCCCGACAGAGGGAAACCACTTCGCGCTCGAGGCCGTCACCAACGCGAACGACGGGTTCACCCTGTTCGCGAAGGGTATCGAGGGCGCAGGGGTGTTCGAGGTACCCGTCGGCGAGACCGTCGCGGCGGAGTTCTCGCTGACGATCGACTAACCGTCAATCACCGGCGCCGTGCCGGTTGTGCCCTCGAGCGTACGCGCGATGCATTCGAGGAAGTCGTCGACGTCGTCGGGGCTGAACGCACCCAGTCGCTTCTGGTTGGTGAACTCGTGTTGGCGGATATCCCACGACGTGAGCGGCGGCGCGTAGCCGGCCATCGAGGCCGCGACGCCGTCGAGATAGTCGTCGACCTCGTCCGGGTCGTACCCGACGGTGAGCTTGTGGACGCGAAAACTCTTGGCGAGGACGTCCTGCGGAAGTAGCGGTCCGTGGTTGAGGCAATCGTGACGGCGATTGCGCTTCCAGCCGATTCTCGCCATCACGTCCTCTCCGGTCGTTCCCACTATGCTGGGCTAGGCTCTGCGACACAAATCCGTCGCGGCATCGCGGGTGTAGTTCAATGGTAGAACTTCAGCTTCCCAAGCTGACAGTGCGGGTTCGATTCCCGTCACCCGCTCCACGGCCCGCCGACCGGGCGCCTCTTACAACCCGCTCCCCATGAGCGAACCCGTCGTCTCCTCGTCTTCCTCAATGAGCATGCACGCCATGTCGCGGTTACCGAACTTCCAGGCGTCGTTGTCCGGGTAGAGAACGTCGTAGTACAGGTTGGAGTCGTAGTAGCTGTCGACGCCGACGTACCGCTCGAAGGCCTGCCCCTCGCACACCGTGGTGACCTGATACTCAAAGGTCGCGTCGTTGGTCGGTTCGCTGCCTCCCACGTGGGCGATGACGTAAATCTCGCCGTAGTGCGGCCCCTCGCAGGGAACCACGTCGGGAAGGACGATGTTCCAACCGTCGGCGCCGTCCGGTACCCACGGGCTCGTGACGCAATCGCCGACGGCTAGCCCGTCCCACCCGGGCGCAGTCCGCCGCGACTCGTCCAGTTCCCTCGAGTAGTCGATCGCGTCGGGGTCGACGGCCGTGGCGGTGGGTTCCGCTACTCCGGCGTTGTTCTGCGGGGCGGGGGTGTCGCTCGCGCGAAACGCCAGGAAGACGGCGACGCCGACGCCGGCGAACGCCAGCATAAGTACGACGACTATCGCGCCAACCTTGGCTCCGGACCCGCCCGACGTGGAGCGGGGAGAACCGTAGACCGGCGGAGGAGGCGGGGGCGGAGGGTACGAGGAGCGGGATGGCGACGGAGGAAGGCCCGGAGATCCGTCGGGCAGGGGTTCGGCGGGAGGGACGGGCATGGGGGTGCCCTGCCACGACGAACCGCCCGGCGTATTCGCGAACGGATCATTGTCGTCATACTTCGCCATCGTTCGCTCCTATCTCGCCGATCCTCGGAGCGACCCCGTCGTGGTCTCGCCCTTTTCGACCAGAAGGCAGACCATCTGGTGCGTGCCGTTCTCCCACGAACGATCCGACGGATACAGGACGTCGTAGTAGAGCTCGGAGTCCTCGAACGTCGGGACGCCCACGTACGAGGCGAAAAGCGGGCCCCCGCACACCTCGAGCGTCTGACGGCGGAACGTGGCGTCATCCGGCACCGTGTCGCCGCTAATCTCCGCGATGGCATAGACCTCGCCGTAGTGCGCCTGGTCGCACGGGACCGCCTCTGGCTGGTCGATGCTGAGGTCCGTGGGGTCGTTCGTGTGGTCGAAGGGTGCGACGCAATCGCCGATGCTCAGCCCAAACCATCGATCCGCCGTCTGGAGCGTGGAGTCAAGGGTGTCCGCGGCCGCCATGGGCGTCGGCGTGATGGTCTCGGTGGGTGTGGCCGCCCAGGGCCCGAACGGGAGGTACCGGGTGAACATGCCGGCGAGGGCGAGCGCGGCGATGATGATCACGATGCTCGCGTAACCGAGCACCGTTCCCGCCAACGCCATTCCTCGATTCGTCGCACGGCCTCGCTTCGCGGCGCGAAGTCCCAGGTGTCCGAAGACGATGCCGACCGGGCCAAGCCCGATCACGCTCGTGACGAAGGACACGATGCCGAGCCAGTTGCGTCCGGAATCGCCTGCGCCGTCCGAGGGCGGTTGCTCGTCGGACGATCCTGCTCCGCCTTTTCCTGCGCCAGGGCCCCCGAAAATCGCGGCCGATTCCGGCGGCGTGGGGATGGTCGGCTCGGGCTCCGGTGCGGACACGGGCTGCCGCGCGGACGGGTTGAGTGACAGGCGCGGCGGAGCGGTGGGGATCGCACCGCTCGGCGGGGCCGACGGCGGCGGCTCGGTCGGCGGAGCGGTGGGGATCGCACCGCTCGGCGGGGCCGACGGCGGCGGCACGGTCGGCGGAGCGGTGGGGATCGCACCGCTCGGCGGGGCCGACGGCGGCGGCACGGTCGGCGGAGCGGTGGGGATCGCACCGCTCGGCGGGGCCGACGGCGGCGGCTCGGTCGGCGGGGGCGCCGCCGATCCCACCTTGGCCCACATTGAGCCGGATTGCGGCGCGGGAGACGGCTGAGAAGCCCCCAACGGCGCCGACGTGGAGATTGGCCCCGAGGTGAGCAACGGCGGAGGCGCGACCGGAGCGGGCGGTGCGGTAGGCGTCGGCGGAGCGGCGGCCGGTGGAGGGGCAGCGGGAGTCGGAGGCGCGACCGGAGCGGGCGGCGTCACGGGAGCGGGCGGCGCAGCGGGAGTCGGAGGCGCGGTGGGCGTCGGCGGTGCGGCCACCGGCGGAGGCGCGACCGGAGCGGGCGGCGTCACGGGAGCGGGCGGCGTCACGGGAGCGGGCGGCACAGCCGGATCTTGAGGCGCGGCTGGCATTGGAAGCGGGGGCGGAGTCGGGGCGGCCTGAGGCTCGGCCGGGGCATCGGCTTCGGGCTCCGTGGGAGGCGGATTCACGGGCGCAAATGGGGACCGACGGACGGGAGACGCGTTGGCCTGAGGCACGCCCGAAGCGTCCTGCTGCTGCGCGCCGTCGGGCGGAGTATCCGCCATGCCAGCCTCCTCGTCGGTTGGGCACGATGCTACCCGTGACGATCGTAAATCGCCCGATGTCGCCCGAAACCGCCTCGAGATCGAAGCCCGCGAGGTCAGGCTCTCATCGGTCCCGCGCTACGCGTTCGACATTGCCGTCGCGAACCCCACCACCAACGCGAACACGATGATTCCGCCGACGATCGACCCGATCAACGTGAGGTACCCGAGGATCAGTCCCGCGATCGACAGCCCCTTGTTGGACGCCTCGCCGCGGCGCGCGGCTCCGAGCCCGAGATGACCCGTAACGATCGCGACGATGCTGAGGATCACCGGCACGATGAAGCTGAGAATTCCGGTGACGACGGAGACCATGCCGAGGTTGTTCTTGGCTTCCGACGCGGGCGTGGGTGATGCCCCGGGGCTGGGAGGGGAAGGCGGGATGGTCATCCTGGTCACCTTTCTCGGCGTTACCACGATGGTAGCGACGCCGCGGGACCGAACGTCAGGCGAATCCTGGCGAGCACGCGTGTCGTTGCTCAAGCCTCAGCATCACGCCGTTTACCGTGGTGCGTAGCGGATGGTGTCAACCGTCCTGGCAAGGCGAAGGCCCCTCGGAGTAAGTGTCCGAGGGGCCTTGCCATGACCTCAAGTTCTCGACACGCCGGTTGCCCGACGCCACGACTGCCGCGATTGACGATGCGGCGCTGCGCCTTGCGACGCAACCTCTCGGTCTGCTACCCGGGCCCGTCGACCCCTGTGCCGTCACCCACAGTTCTTGGCTTCGCCCCGAGAGGCTCGGCCGCGACGTGGATCGCCGTTGTCCGGATAACCCGAAATCGTCCTCGATCTGGTTCTCAGTTGCCCGATCCCCGTTGATGCTGGCCGATCCCGATAGAGATAGTTCTAGTCCTCCCGCAACCCCTCCGCAAGGGGAATCATGAAGGTTTTTTTATCCACTCTTTCCCCACAGGTTTCTCCACCGAATTGCCCGTTCAGAGGCAAGTTCTCAACACGGGTGTGGACGAAATCTGTGGAGAGAGGGGCTAGTTTTCCTCCGCGTCGAGGCGGGCCAGCATCGCGTTATAGCGGTCCAGTTCGGCGTCGTGATCGCGTTCCGCCTGCCGATCGGTACGCTCCGCAACCTTTTCGTCGGCCTTTCGCCACGCCATCGCGACAGCAACCGCGAGGAGCACGACAGGAATTTCCCCGATACTCCACGCCAACTGGCCTCCCACCTGCTGGTCCAGAAGGGCGTCGGCGTTCCACGTCCGGCCCATCAGGCCAAACCAGCGTGGCACCAGAAGCGCCGTCGAGCTCATGATCGAGATGCCGAAGAACGCGTGGAACGCCATGGTGGCGAACAGAAGCACCATGCGGAGCGGATAGGACGGTCGACGCGGCCCAGGGTCGACGCCCACAAGGGCGTTGGCGAAGAAGTAGCCGACGGCGACGAAGTGAAGCGCCATCCAGATATGTCCGACGTGGTTGTGAAGCACCCACTCGAATATGCCCGTGTAGTAGAAGACGAACATCGAACCCGCGAAGTTGACCGCCGCGATAACCGGGTTGGCGAGCAGTTGCATGAACCGCGACTCGATGAGCGCCCGGAGCCACTCCCGCGGCCCCCGCGAACCGTCCGTGCGCGCCGGGAGCGCCCGAAGCGCGAGCGTCACGGGAGCCCCGAGCGCGAGCGGCACGGGGACCACCATCACCAGGAACATGTGCTGCACCATGTGCCCCGAGAACGACACGAGGCCATAGACCGCAGGGGCGCCCTGCGTGACCCACGCGAGGATCACCAACCCGACGATCCACCATGCGGTCCGATGCCACGGCCACTGGTCGCCGCGCCGCCGGAGGCGCCTCACCCACCTCAGGTAGACAACGATGGCCGACGCAATGGCGAGTCCCGTGATCATTTCCAGGCGCCACTGGAGAATCCACTCGACGGCGGTCGGCATCGGCGGAAGCGAGTAGCCGGTGAGGAGATACGCAGGGGAAGCCGTCCCGAGGGGAACGATAGGCACCGGAGGGGCCGTGCCCGAGAGCACGACGGCGATGGCGATGATCGCCGCAAGGGCTCCCAGGTCAACGCTCAGGATTCGCCAGAAGCGTTCGCGCACGGCGGCGTTGGTCAGCTGCGGCAGGTAGAAGCGGCGGTATGCGGCCGCGAGCATGACGACGATCCCGAATAACGCGATCTTGATCGACAACAGCTGCCCGTAGGACGTCGTCCACAGGTCGCTCGGCGCGGAGAGGCGCAGCCACGCGTTCCCGATGCCCGAGGCAAGGATCATCACGGCGGCCCATCCTGCGATGCGGGAGGCCCGACGCATCACGTCTTTCGTCGCGTCGCCGAGCGACGAGCGGGCGAGAGCGAGGGTGACGAGCACCCCGAGCCAGATGGCCGAGCCCGCCAGGTGAAGGAACATGGCGGAGATGGCGAGATTGTGGTCCGTCGAGCCGGCGGCGTGTCCAGCGAGCGCCTGCGCGGCGAGCGCCCACGCAACCGGCGCGAGTGCCCATGCGGCCTGCGTGGGCGTCCGCACGAACCCCACGATGAGCGACGTCACCAGAGCCGCGATGGCTACCTGGAGGTACGTCTGGCCGAGCGCGATGCCGGTGAGGAACGCCCACGTTTCCGACCCAAACGTCGGCTCTCCCGGGCCACGGCCCGCGATCGACGAGTACGACGCGAGGCAGAAGGCGACCATGTCCGCTACCCATACCGCGGAGGCGATACGAATCAGCGCCGACGCCCTGGCGACCCCGGCATGCCCCCGCGGAAGGACCGCTGCGATCACCACGAGTCCGCCCACGACGAGCGCGATCGAAAGATCGCGAACAATCCCCGTGAGCGTGACGAGCACGGCGGCGGTCATGGCGCCAGCCTAGCGACGGAAGCCGCAGGAGCCCTCCGCGGGACGCTCCGTCGCGACACGCGTCGGTCGTCGGCTCTACACTGGTGTTTCCCGTACACGCGGAATACTGTCTCGCCCTTGTCGGTTGAGAAAGGTATCCCCTCGTCAGGGTCTGCGTAGACCCCCTTCAAAGGACCGGTATGACCACCGCTTTCGTTGCGCCGACGCGGCGCCAGATCAACCTCATCGTCTTGGGCCTCATGGTCGGGATGTTCCTTGCGGCGCTCGATCAGATGGTCGTGGCGACGGCCATCCGTACTATCGGCGACGACCTGCACGGGCTCACGCTCCAGGCCTGGGTGACCACGGCCTACATGATCGCGGCCACCATCTCGACGCCCCTGTACGGCAAGCTCTCCGACATGTTCGGGCGCAAGCCGCTCTACGTCACGGCCCTCGGCCTGTTCATCCTCGGATCGGCGCTCAGCGCGACCGCGACCTCCATGTACGAGCTCGCGGCGTATCGCGGCATCCAGGGCGCGGGGGCTGGCGGCCTCATGGCGCTCGCGATCATGATCCTCGGCGACATTCTGTCCCCGCGCGAGCGCACCAAGTACCAGGCCGCGTTCTTTGGCGTCTGGGGAGTCTCCTCCGTCCTCGGTCCGGTCATCGGCGGCTTCTTCGCGGGCGCGAGCTCGATCTTCACGATCGCCGGATGGCGCTGGATCTTCCTCATCAACGTTCCCCTCGGCGCCGTCGCGCTGTTCATCATCGTTCGCGTCCTCCACGTCCACCACATGGGGCGCGGCCAACAGCGCGTGGACTGGTGGGGCGCCTCCGCGCTCGTCCTCGGTATCGTTCCGCTCCTCACGGTGCTGGAACGCGGAAACGACTGGGGTTGGCGTAGCCAGTCCTCGATCGCCCTGTTCGCCACGTCGTTCGTCGGCTTCGCGCTGTTCTACCTCGCCGAGCGAGTCGCGGGCGAGCACGCGCTGTTGCCGCTACGGATGTTCCGCAACAGGACCGTGACGGTCTCCACCATCGTGAACTTCGTGATGGGCTTCGGCATGTTCGGCGGCCTCGCAGGGATCCCGCTGTACCTTCAGATCTCGCGCGGCATGACGCCGACGGAGGCCGGGCTTTCGATGCTTCCCTTCACGGTCGGCATCATGCTCATGGCGGTCACCGCGACGCGGATCATTCACAGGACCGGCCACTACAAGTGGATCCCGGTGGCGGGCGTGGCCTTCATGCTCACGGGCGTTCTGCTGCTCTCGCGCATCCAGTACGAGAGCCCCCTCTGGAAGGTCTTCGGCGCTGCCGTGATCTTCGGGGCAGGGCTCGGCGGGCTTATGCAGCCGCTCATGCTGGCGGTTCAGAACTCGCTTCCCCCCCGGGATAACGGTGCCGGTACGGCCTCCGTGATGTTCTTCCGTCAGATCGGCGGTTCGATCGGCACCGCCGTCTTCCTCTCGCTGTTGTTCGGCAGCGTCCAGCAGAAGATCGCGGACGCGTTCCAGGCTGCGGCGAAGACCCCTGGCTTCCAGGCGGCCATCCAGGACCCCGCGGTCCTCGCGAACCCCACCAACGCGGCGGTCGTCAAGGCGGTTACCTCGGGAGATCCTGCTCAGATGCAGTCGTCGGGGATCTCGCTCAACGACACGTCGTTCATCCAGAACCTTGACCCGCATCTCGCGGCGCCGTTCCAGATCGGGTTCGCGCAGGCGATCGCCGGCGTCATGCTCGTCGCGGCGGCGATCATCGTGATTGCGCAGGTCGTCATCTTCTTCCTGCCGTCGATCCCGCTGGAGGAGAAGTCGGGCCTCCAAATGATGGCCGACGAGGAGGCCGAGAGTCTGGCCGGGGCATCACCCAAGGGCGACGAGCCGACGAACGAGATGGCAGTCCCGCTCGGCTAAGCCTGGGGCACTCCCCCAAAGTAGACGGAAACGGCGTGGGCTTCGGCCCACGCCGTTATCTGTTCCCGGACCGTTGGGGACAGGCCTACGGGCGAGCGGAAGACCACCTCGTCAGACGAACTCTGAACCGTCCAGCGATACTTTCCGTAGTTGCGCCCACCCCGCCTGCTCGGTGCAAGCTCGTCGACGACGACCGTTAACCCTTCCCCGTGATCGAGACGCGCGCGATGTCGCAGCACGAATCCCCACCGCGGTCCGATCTCAAAGCCGCCTTCCGCGCTTCGCGCGTAGAGCACCCCGAGTAGCCCGACGTACTGGAGCAGGAAGTGCCCGAACCCGACTAGAACGCCCACGAGCGCCACGGCGGTGAAGCCCACGATCGCCCACGCCTCGACCGGCGTGCGGGCATCGCCCGTCGAGGACGGCGCGACGATCGCCCAGACGAGTAGGGCAAAGTAGGCGGTGATCGCTACGTCAATGAGCGCGAATTTGACGGGCGAGAAGTGTGCCTTCGCTACGCGCTCGATCGACGCCTTGGGCGGCCCGGCGGCTAACCTTGCCTCGCGGCGACGGCCGCGCCTCGATCCGTCCGGCGAACCGTAGACGAAGGGGTTGGGCGCGTCCGATGTCACGTACTCAGGCTAGCGCGAAGGCCCTAGCCCCAGACCAGCGCCTTGGTGGGGTCGGCTAGCACGGTCGCGACGTCGGCCAGCACGCGCGACCCGAGCTCGCCGTCCACGAGCCGGTGGTCGAAGCTCAGCGCGAGCTGCGTGACCCACCGGATCTTGATCTCACCCTCGTGAACCCACGGCTGTTCGCGCACCGCGCCGAAGGCGAGGATCGCCGCCTCCCCCGGGTTAAGGATCGGGGTGCCCGTATCGATCCCGAAGACCCCGACGTTCGTGATGGTGATGGTGCCGTCCTGCATCGCCCCCGGCGACGCGGTTCCGTTGCGCGCCTCGCGCGTCAAGTCCTGAAGCTCCTGGGCGAGCGTGTGGAGGTCGTAGCGGTGCGCGTCCTTGATGTTCGGGACGATGAGTCCGCGAGGCGTCGCCGCGGCGATGCCGAGGTTCACGTAGTGCTTATAGACGATCTCCTGGCGTTCGTCGTCCCACGACGCATTAACCTCGGGGTGGCGCCGGATGGCCATAAGCAGGGCCTTGGCTGCGATCAAGAGCGGCGTGACGTGGACGTCGGAGAACTCCTTGTCCGCCTTGAGTCGCGCGACGAGTTCCATCGTCTCTGTGACGTCAAGCGTGTGGAACACCGTGACGTGGGGCGCGGTAAACGCGGAGCTGACCATCGCCTCGGCCGTGCGCTTGCGCACCGACTTCACCGGCACGCGCGTCATGCGACCGTCGGCGCTCACGATTCCCGACTCAAGCCACGGCTGATCGTCCCCCACGTAGGTCGCGAGCGTGCGCGGCTCGCGGGCCTTCGCCTGCTGAAGGACGTCCTCGCGGGTCACGACGCCGCCCGGCCCCGACGGGCTCAGGGTCGAAAGGTCGATGCCGAGCTCCTTCGCGAGGCGCCGAACCGGCGGCTTCGCGAACACAGGGTGGTCGATCTCCGCCTCGGTTTCCTCGCGGAACGGCGACATCACCTCGACGTTGCGGGGTCGTCGCTTGGCCTCCGACGCGCTCACGCCGTAGCCGACGAGGACAGCCGACGACGGGGCTGGCGGCTCCTCGTGATGCACGGGCGTGGGCGTAGGCGCGTACGTGCCCACGGGCTCCGCGTGGTCGTGATGCGGCGCCTCGCTGTGAACCGCGGGGGCAAGCCTCTCCTCGAACCCCTCGCCCTCGTCGTGCGGCGCGGAGGGAGAGTCGAAGATGGACGGCGTGCCGGCGTCGGCCGCCGCACCCTGGACGGGCGCGGACGCGTTCGCCGCCACGGGTCGACGTCGAAGATGACGATGGGCGCGCCGACCTCGACGGTCTCGCCTTCTCGCACCAGCAGCTCCGTCACCAGGCCATCGACGGGGCAGGGAAGCTCGACGAGCGACTTCGCCGTCTCGACCTCGAGCAGCGGCTGGTTCACCTCGACGGTGTCGCCCACGGCGACGAGCCACGTGACGATGTCGGCCTCGGTCAGACCCTCGCCCGCGTCGGGCAGGTAGAACGTCTCAAAGGTTGGCATGGCGCTCCCCTTACTGGACCAGCACGCGATCGATGGAGTCTAGGACCCTGTCGACGCTCGGTAGGTACTCGTGCTCAAGTTTGGATGCGGGGTACGGGGTGTGGAAGCTTCCCACACGCAGCACGGGCGCTTCGAGGACATAGAACGCCTCCTCGGTGACGCGCGCCGCTATCTCGGCACCCACGCCAAACATCGTGGGGGCCTCGTGGACGACCACGCATCGTCCCGTCTTCTTGACCGAACGAACGATGGCGGAGATATCGAGGGGGCTGATGGCGCGAAGGTCGATCACCTCGGCGGACACGCCTTCACCTTCGCACACCTGCGCGGCCTGGAGCGCGACGCGCACCGATGGGCCGTAGGCGACGATCGTGACGTCCTCTCCGTGGCGCGCGACCCTCGCGTGGGACATCGCGGCGCTCGCGCCGTCTTCCGTGAACGGGGCGTCCACGTCGACCTCGCCCTTGTCCCAGTAGCGGGCCTTGGGCTCGAAGAACAGCACGGGGTCGGGGGATGCGATGGCTTGCTGGATCATCAGGTAGCCGTCCTGCGGCGTCGCGGGCGTGACGATTCGCAGGCCCGCCGTGTGCGCGAAGAGCGCCTCGGGGCTTTCCGAGTGGTGCTCGACCGCGCCGATGCCTCCCGCGTACGGAACGCGGATGACGACGGGCACGGTGATTGCGCCGTGCGACCGGTAGTGCATCTTCGCGAGCTGGGTGGTGATCTGGTCGAAGGCGGGGAAGATGAACCCGTCGAACTGGATCTCGCACACCGGCCGGTAACCGCGCATGGACATGCCGATCGCGGTTCCGATGATGCCCGACTCCGCGAGCGGCGTATCGACCACGCGGTCCGGGCCGAAGTCCTTGTGGAGGCCATCGGTGACGCGGAAGACGCCCCCGAGCGCGCCGATGTCTTCGCCCATGAGGATGACCTTGGGGTCGCGCTCCATGGCCTTGCGCAGCCCGGCGTTGATCGCCCCGGCGAGCGTGAGCGTTTCCATCAGCGCCCCCCTTCGGTGTCGGTGAACGAGCGCTCGTAGTGCTCGAACCACGCGCGGTCGGCGTCGACGATCGAATGGGGCTCGGCGAACACGTGGTCGAACATCTCGCTCGTGGGCGGCTTCGTCGCTGCCTTGGTCCTCACGCGCACGTCCGCCGCGAGCTCCTTCGCCATCTGCGTGGTCTCGGTGCGGAACGCCTCCGGAAGGGCGCCACGCCTGTCGAGATACGTCTCCAGGCGCGCGATCGGGTCGCGCTCGGCCCAGTACTCCTCGTCGGCCTTCGAGCGGTAGCGCGTCGGGTCGTCGGACGTGGTGTGGGCGCCCATGCGGTAGGTGAAGGCCTCGATGAAGCTCGGGCCGCTACCCGTTCTCGCCCGGTCCATCGCCTCGCGCGTCACGGCGTACGACGCGAGGACGTCGTTGCCGTCGACGCGTACGTTCGGCATGCCGACGCCGTCGGCACGCTGCGCGAACGGCACCTTGGATTGCCGCGTCGCCGGTTCCGAGATCGCCCACTGGTTGTTCTGGCAGAAGAAGACGACGGGGGCGTTGTTGACGGCGGCGAAGATAAGCGCCTCGTTGGTGTCGCCTTGCGACGTGGCGCCGTCGCCGAAGTAACAGATGACTCCGGCGTCGCGCGCGCTGTCGCCCGAGCCGACGAGCCCGTCGCGGTCCATCGCCATGGCGTACCCGGTGGCGTGGAGCGTGTGAGACCCGATGACGAGCGTGTAGAGGTGGAAGTTGTGTTCCGACGGGACCCATGCGCCGTGTTCCAGGCCGCGGAAGATCCGCAGCAGGTTGGCGAGGTCGACGTTGCGGTGGTACGCGACCGCGTGCTCGCGGTACGACGGGAACACCCAGTCCTGGGCGCGGAGCGCCGAGCCCGAGCCCACCTGCGCCGCCTCCTGGCCGAGCGCAGGCACCCAGAGGCCGAGTTCGCCTTGACGCTGGAGTGAGGTCGCCTCGAGGTCGAATGCCCGCACGATGACCATCTCGCGCCACATCTGGCGCAAGGCCGCGTCGTCGAGTTCATCCGCGTATCGCGAATAGATCGGGTGTTCGACGCGTTCACCCGTGTGCGTCAGTAGCCGGACGACACCCTCATCCGACAATGGTCCGTGGACGTCCACGCCTACCTCCCCAACGGCCACGGTGGCCGGTCGCTCGATTAACCTACGCAAGCGTAGGCTACGGTTGCGTAGGTTCGCAACTTCGCCGCGAACCCACGGAGGATTGTGCTACTTCTTTCCTTCGTTCGTGTCCGGCAACGCGTCCGCAGGCGGGGCCGGTTCGGTCAGGAGTCCATTCTTCTTGAGCAGTGCCTTTGCGGCGTCGCGCTCTTTGAGCGCCGGCCATTTGACGAACGCGAACAGCAGGATGAACACGGCCCCGACCACGGGCACCGCGACGGCGATCACGCCGAGCCAGTGCGAGTACCCGGCCTTGCGCGCGACGAGAGTCGCCGCGATGAGCGCGACGACAAGATAGCTCGCGCCGATGAGCAGAATCCATCCCGACCACTCGTTGAGCACATCCGAGATGGTGAGATTTCCCGAGGGATTGACGGTCAAGGGGAGCATGGGTTCCTCCTAGTATCGAGTTCGAAAACGCGCAAGCGTCGCCAGCACGTGATCGTTCTCCTGAGGCGAGCCTACGGTGATGCGCACCCCGTCGCCAGCGAACCCCCGCGCAAGGATCGGAGGCTCCGCCGACGCGAGATACGCCGCGAGCGCGGAGGCGTCGCCGCCAGCGGCGAGCCAGAAGAAGTTTCCCTGAGCGTCCGGGGCCGACCACCCGTCTGCGGCGAGCGCGTTGACGACGCGGGCGCGCTCCCGAACGACGGCGTCGACACGCTCCATCAACTCCGCCTCGGCGTCGAGGGACGCGAGCGCCGCCGCCTGGGCGACGCCCGAGAGCGAGAACGGGGTCACGCACGCGCGAATCGGCGCCGCGAGGGCGGGGTCGCCGATCGCGTACCCCACCCGCAACCCCGCGAGGCCGTATGCCTTCGAGAACGTTCGGATGACCAGGACGCGCGCATCGGTTCCGAGGAACGCGCGCCCGTCCACCGCCTCGGGATCGCGAATGAACTCCGCGTACGCCTCGTCGAGGACGACGAGCACCTCGGAGGGAACCGCCGCGAGGAATTCCTCGAACTCCGCTCGTCGAATCGCGGGTCCCGTCGGATTGTTGGGCGAGCACACCACGATGATCCGCGTGCGCGGCGTCACCGCGGCGGCCATCGCGTCAAGGTCGTGACGAGCGTCCGCCGTGAGCGGGACCCGGACCGAGGTAGCCCCCGCGATCTGCGCGAGGATCGGGTACGCCTCGAACGACCTCCAGGCGTAGACGATCTCGTCGCCTGGTTCGCAATACGCCTGAAGCACATGCCCGAGCACGGCGACCGATCCGCCCCCCACCGCGACGGCGTCGGGCCCAACGCCCCACCCGGCGGCGATCCGTTCGGTCAGCTCCGTCGCGAACATATCTGGGTAGCGATTCGCGAGCGCTCCCGCGTCCTGGATGGCGGCCCTCACGGAGGGTAACGGGGCGAACGCGACCTCGTTGGATGACACCTTGACGGGCTCGATCCCCGAGGGCGACTGGCGCGCGCCGGGAACGTAAGCAGGCAGCGAGGCGATCGATTCGCGTGGCTTCGGAAACGACATACGCACAGCATGCCACCGACGCCCGTGCGCGGGGCGGCACCGAGACATCGCGGGGGCGACGTGGAACAATCGGAATATGCGATTCGTATTCCGCACGATTGCCACCGCCATTGCCGTCTGGATCGTCACGCTCCTTCCGCTCGACGTCGCCGTCACGGGCGGCAACGAGGCGTGGTGGAGCCGCGCCCTTGTGTTCCTGGGCATCGCCGCCATCATGGTTCTCGTCAACTGGATCGTGAAGCCGATCGTCAACCTCGTGACGCTTCCCGTCCGCATCCTGACGCTCGGCCTCTTCGCGCTGGTCATCAACTGGGCGATGCTCGTGCTCTCGGGCTGGCTGACGAGCAAGATGTCCTTCGGAACGCTGGAGCTCGGCGGATTCTGGAAGACGCTACTCGCCGCGCTCGTGATCTCCCTCATCACCGTGATGCTCGGCGCGTCGAAGAAGAAGCAGAACAAGCGCTCCTAGCTACCAAGTACTCCTAGCTCCGGACGACCGTGTAGACCGTACGGATCGATTCCGTCTCTCCATCGGCCAGAAAGAGCGCGTTGTCGTCGCGCCACGCCCGCGCCGACGACGACGCCGAGTCGTCGAACATCGCGGCCGTTCGCTCGTAGGTCGCGACCTCGTGACTCCGCACGAGGCTCGACGCCGCGGCGCGATCGGTGGCATCGGCGGACTCCCGAAGGTCGTGCCGGACCGTGATCCAGTTCGCCTGATCGGGATTGCGCGTGCCGTCGAACGCGGGAACCAGGTCGGTGGTGTTCTCGAAGCTCACGATGGACACGGATGCGTCGGGGCGATACCCGCCGACGGGCGAGCCTGCCGTGACCACGGACTGCACGTTGAATTGAGACGCGAAGTCGTCGTTGCTCGCGAGGGCCATGGCCGTAATGCCGCCCAAGCTGTGCCCCGCAATCATGACCGGATCTCCCGGCGCGATACCCGCCTGCTTCATCGCGTCGACGACCGCCGCCATCACGTCCGACGTCACGCCTCCCAGCATCTCGGCATCGTCCGTGAGGTCGAACGGGTTGGAACTACCCTTCGGAATGAACGACTGCGTACCGGGGATCTCGATAATCCACGCGCACGTCCCATCCGGATGCTCCAGGCGTTCGATCGCTATCCGGCGCAGCGCTGCTGTCCTCGCCTTCGCTCGGGTACAGGTCTTCTACGCGCGCGAGGATATGTTCCGTGTCGGCGGGCGGCTGCGTGATCTGGGTGCTCTCGGGCTCGACGTCGACGTGGCCCAGGTTGCCCAGGATGAGCGAAAGATCCATCGTGGCGAGCATCAACGTCCAGAGCAGGAAGTCCGCGACGGAGACATCCGGTAGCCACGCCACGATGGGAATGTCGTCAGCGAGACCCAAGGTGCCCTCGATGACGCCCGCGTCGAACACGGTGGTGAGCTCAGGATTGGCGAGCGGGTTCACGGCCGACGGACCGCCCACGAAGAAGCTTCCGGGCTGGGCGACTGCCGTGCCGAGCCACATATTGAGCTCGAAGGCGTTCTTCCCTATCCGGAACAGATCCTTCCCGCCATCGAGCACGCTCTCCCAGATACTTGAGGCGCCGCGCTCGGCGCCCTCGAGAAGCCGGACCGTCTCCGCGAGTGACCGCGAGATCTCGCCGAGCTCGCTCGCGACGCCGTCGGCGCCTCCCGGGCCCTGGTTGACCCACGCGAGCGCCTCGTCGACGTGCACCGCACTGAGTTCGAGGCCGTCGGTGAGGATCGGGTCGTCTGCGACGTCCGCTCGCGCGGCTCGCGCCCACGCGGCGACCGACTCGAGTCGATCTCGGGCTCCCGCGAGAAGCCCCGCCGCGTGAGCGAGGTCCTCGGTTCGGGCATATGTACCGCCGATGCCTCCGTCGATGACAATCTCGTCGCTCATGACACCTCCGCCGGCCGGGTGAGCGCCGCTTGGGCGTTCGCGACGCGATACCCGACGGCGACGACCATTCCCTCCGCGCGTGCGAGTCGCGCTCGAAACGTCGCAGCGAAATCGGATTCCCATTCGACGGCATCCGCGCTGCGGAGCTCGCGGAGCGCTGCGTCGATCGACAACTGGGGATCCGCCGGGATGGTGCTCATGCCGCCACGGTAGGGGCGAGGGGAACGCGGCGACCGGTGCGTGACGCGGCTCGGGGGATAGCGCATCGCGCCGCGCGGACGTGGGACATCCGTGGAGCCGCACGCCGACGCCCAGCCGTGAAACAATGGTCCCGTGACCACGCCATGGCGCACGCTCGCTGATCTCAGCCCCGCCATAGCCCTCGGTCCCCTCGACGGCCGCTACCGCCCGTCGTCGCCCCGCTCGTGGACTACCTGAGCGAGGCCGCGCTCAACCGGGCGCGCGTCCACGTCGAGGTCGAGTGGCTCATCCACCTGTGCGACACGGCCGCCGTCCCCGGCATCGCCGCCCTCACGCCACGCCGACCGCGACTACCTGCGCGGCGTCGTCGCGTCGTTCGGCGCGGACGACATCGCGGAGCTCGCCGAGACGGAGCGGGTGACCCCGCACGACGTCAAGGCGGTCGAGTACTTCCTCAAGAAGCGCATGCCGACGCGCCGAAGTGGCGATCCCCGCTGCCCGCGCTCACCGAGCTCGTCCACTTCGGATGCACCTCCGAGGACATCAACAACCTCGTCCTACGCGGTCACTATCCGCGACGCCGTTCGCGACGTGTGGCTTCCCGCCGCCCGCGGCGTCGCCGACGACCTCGCCGCCTGGCCGCCGCGACCGCCGTCGCAGCCGATGCTCGCCCGCACCCACGGCCAACCCGCCACCCCGACGACGCTCGGCAAGGAACTCGCCGTCCTCGCCCATCGTCTCCGTCGCCAGCTCGCCCGGATCGAGCGACAGGAGTACCTGGGGAAGATCAACGGCGCGACGGGCACGTACGGCGCGCACCTTGCGGCCGTTCCCGCGACCGATTGGACCGAGATCAGCCGGACGTTCGTCGAAGGCCTCGATCTGACGTGGAACCCACTCACCACCCAGATCGAGTCGCACGACTGGCAGGCCGAGCTCTACGCGGACGTCGCGCGCTTCGACCGCATTCTGCACAATCTCGCGACCGACGTGTGGACCTACATCTCGCTCGGATACTTCGCCCAGGTACGCGGCCAGGGCACGGTCGGCTCGTCCACGATGCCCCACAAGGTCAACCCCATTCGCTTCGAGAACGGCGAGGCGAACCTCGAGGTCTCGTGCGCCCTGCTGGACTCGCTCGGAGCGACGCTCGTCACCAGCCGCCTCCAGCGCGACCTTACCGACTCGACCACCCAGCGCAACATCGGCGTCGCCCTCGGCCACTCGCTTCTCGCCATCGACAACGTCCGCCGCGGACTGGCAGGACTCGACCCCGTCCCCCAGGCCATGGCGCGCGACCTCGATGCGAACTGGGAAGTCCTGGGCGAGGCCATCCAGTCGGCGATGCGCGCGGCCGGGATCGCCGGGACGCCGGGCATGGAGGAGCCGTACGAGCGACTCAAGGAACTCACGCGCGGGCGCCGCGTCACGGGCGAGGACATTCGCGCGTTCGTCGCGGGGCTCGGGCTTCCCGCGGACGTGGAGGCGCGCCTGGCGGCGCTGACTCCCGCGACCTATACGGGTGCAGCGGAATCGCTGGTCTCGTTCGTTGAGAAGCCGTGAGCGTCACCCTCGAATCCCGTCGCCGACTCCGCATCGAGATCTGGCTCATCCTTGGACTAAGCCTTGGACGAAGCGCCGTCTACGCCGTCTACTCGCTCATTCAGAGTTATCAGAGCGCGAAGCCGGTCTCGCAGCAGACGACGACGCTCCATCCGTCCCTGTCCGGGGTCCCCGTGTGGGACCTGATCAAACAGCTCACGGCCATCACCTTCAGCGTCGTCCCCGTCCTGCTGGCGTTCTACCTGCTGTCCGCGCATGGGGCGAGCGCGCGGCGGCGCCTCGGGCTGATGTGGGCTCGGGCTACCGACGGCGCGCTGGATCTTGGCCGGGGCGCGCTGCTCGCGGCCGCGATCGGCATCCCCGGGCTCGGCCTCTACCTGTTCGGCCGCGCGATCGGTCAAACGGTGCGCGTCGACACGAGCGGCCTGCCGGACCAGTGGTGGGCGGCGCTCGTCCTTATCCTGTCCGCCGTCGCCGTGGCGTTCCTGGAGGAGGTCATCGCGGTGGGATTCCTCGTGACGCCGCCTCAGGGATCTCGCCTGGCATCCCGCCACGGCGATCGTCGCGTCCGCGGTCCTGCGCGGGAGTTACCACCTGTATCAGGGCTGGCCGATGGCGCTGGGGAACTTCGTCATGGGGCTCGTCTTCGCCGGATACTTCGTGAGAAAAGGCCGCCTAGCGCCGCTCCTCGTCGCCCACACCCTGCTCGACCTGGTGTCGTTCATCGGACCGGAACTCGCGCCGACGTCGTGGCTCGAGGCGTTGAAACTCGCCTAGAACCGCCCCCCTCCCTAGAGTGGGGGCATGACCCCGGACGCTCCCATCGCGCCAGAGGAGGCCCCCGTCGATACGGCGTCCATCCAACTCGTCGACGCGCCGCGCACGCGCATCCACCGGCCCAGCGACTTCCTCAACCTTGCGGTCGCTCTCGTTGGCATCGTCCTTGTCCTTCTGCTCGGTGCCTACGCCTCCGCGACCACCGCAGGAATCACCTCGGATGTCCAGGGATTCGCGTCGGTCCTGCGTCGCGTGCTCGTCGCGCCCGTCAACGTCCTCGAGGGCATCCTCACCCTCGGCGTGCCGACCGCCGTCGTCGTCGCGCTCATTCTTCGCAAGGAACCCCGCCGCATCGTCGAGGCGCTCGGGGCGCTCGCGCTCGGGATCGTGGCCGCGCTGATTGCCGCAGAGACGACCCGGCGCTGGGGCTCAACCGATCTCATCAACAGCCTGAGCGTCACGAGGGACGGCATGACGGACGTGACCATGCCGGCTTACCTCGCCGGGCTGGCGGCCATGATGTCGACGGCGGGGCGCCGACGGTCGAATCGCGCCATCTCCGCGTCGTGGGTGGCGCTGTGGGTCGGCCTCGCCATCAGCGTGATCAGCGGGCTCGTGACGGTGTCGGCGGTCTTGGTGACCGTCCTGATCGGGCGGTCGATCGGACTCATCGCGCGCTACATTCTCGGCTCGCAGAATGACCGGGCCTACGGTGCGGTTCTGATCGATGCCATCCGCAGGGCGGGCTTCGAGACGAAGCGTCTGATGCGCATCGACACGGAGGGCGGATACGCACCGAACGGACTCGACCCCGTCGCCAATGCGCTCGGCCGCACGCGCGAGGGACGCATCTACGACCTTGTGACCCGCGAGGGTCACCACCTCATCGCCGTCGCGCTCGACGGCGACCAGCAGGTGGCTGGCTTCCTGTCGAAGTTCTGGCGGACGGGCCGGCTGCGCGGGCTCGACGCGCGCCCGGATCTTTCGCTTCGCCACACCGCCGAGGGGACGGCCCTCGTGTCACACGCGGCCCGCACGGCTGGCGTCCGCACGCCGCGTCCCCTCGGCATGGCGCAGTCGCGCGACACGATGGTCCTGATCTACCAGCGCCCGACGCGGTGTCGGCCGTTCGCGGACCTCGCCCCCGAGGACGTCACGGACGAGCTTCTCGACGCGATCTGGGGCGAGTTCCGCAAGGCGCACGACGCTGGTATCACCCATCGCTCGGCGACGTCGGAAACCATCCTGGTGGGCGAGGACGAGCAGACGAAATTCCCAGAGGTCTGGCTCACGAGTTGGGAGATGGGCGAGGTGGCCTCGGGTTCGCTGTCGCGCCGGATCGACATCGTCCAGGTCATCGCCCTGACGGCCGCGAAGGTGGGTGCTCCCCGCGCCGTCGACGCGGCGTTCCGCTCGCTCGGAGAGGCCGAGGTCTCTGCGAGCGCGCCGCTACTGCAGGCGATCGTCCTTCCGCGCGCGACCCGCATCGAGACGAAGGCCCGCGGCTCCGTACTTAAGGACGTTCGGGCGGCCATCCTGGACAAGCTTCCCGAGGCGCCCGCCGCGCCAGAGAACATCACGCGCTTCGGGTTGCGCACTGTCCTGACGCTTGTGCTGGGCGTCGTCGGCGTGACGCTCATCCTGACCTCCTTCAACGCCCAGGAAGTCATGACGGCAGTCGCAGAGGCGTCGCCATGGTGGGCGCTCGCCGTATTCCTTTGGGCGCTCTTCACGTTCGTAGGCGCGACGCTCGCGATGATCGCCTTCTCGCCGGTCAAGCTCCCCCCGGTCCGCGTGCTCCTCGCCCAGGTGGCCGCGGCCTACGTCGCGCTCGTTGCGCCAGCCGGGGTCGGACCCGCCGCAATCAACCTTCGCCTCCTGACCCGGCGCCACGTCCAGCGCCCGCTCGCCGTGGCGACCGTCGCCCTGGTGCAGGTGTCCTCGATCGTCGTGACCGTCGTCGGCCTGTTTGTCGTGTCGCTGGTGACGGGGTCCGAGGGGGCCCTCGCCGCGCTACCGTCGCGCTCCGTGCTTGCGGGTGTCGCCACCGCGGCGTTCGTGGTCGCGCTCGCGATGCTGTTCCCTCGCATCCGCGCGTGGGTGATCGCGAAGGTGATGCCCACTATCCGCCAGACCTGGCCGCGCCTGGTGCAGATCCTCGGTCAGCCGTGGCGCCTCGCGCTCGGCCTGCTCGGGAACTTCATCATGACGGCGGCGTACGTCCTCGCGTTCGACGCGTCGCTCCAGGCCTTCGGGTTCCACATGCGCATCATGGACATCGCGGTGCTGTACCTGCTCGGCAACGCCGCCGGCGCCCTGGTGCCGACCCCGGGCGGTTTGCTCACGATCGAGCTGACGCTCATCGGGGCCCTGTCCACCACTGCTGGGGTGCCGTACGCGATCGCGACGTCCGTCGTCGTCCTGTTCCGCGCGCTGACCTACTGGGCTCGTATCCCGCTCGGGTACATCGCGATGCGGTACATGCAGTCGAAGAACGAGCTCTAGCCCGCCGCCTCGTCGCGTCGGCGCCGCGCGCCGAGGATCCACGCGGCCGCCACGACGGCGAGCGCGGCGAGCGTCCACAGCGCCGGCGTGCCCCAGCCGTGGATGGTGCGAGTGATGCTGCTTTGCCAGCCGGCGGTGGTGTCGAGGACGCCCGAGAGCGCGAAGTTACCGTACTGCTGAAGGATCTCCGCGAGTCCGTACAGCGTCGCGTAGATGCCCGCGAGGATCATGAACCAGCCCGCGCCTCGCATGATCGCGGGCGTCCGACGTCGAAGTCCCGCGACGACCGTCGAGCCCGCGAGCGCGGCGACGATGGAGATCACGAGGATGGACGTCCCCATGCCGATCGCATAGATGACGAAGGGCAACGTCTTGGCGATGGGGCCGGGCGCGTTGAGCGCGCTCGCGACGATCGCGAGGAAGGGGCCGATGGTGCAGGACATCGACGCGAGGGCGAAGCTCGCCCCGTACGCCGTCTGCGAGCCGAACGTCGCGGCGGGGGCGTGTCCCTTCACGCGCAGGCCCGGCAGGTTCACCTCGTGCCCTGCGGCCATTCGCACGCCGAGCACGACGAGCGCTAGGCCGATCACGACGGTGACCCATGCGAGGTACGGGAGGATGCTGCCCTGCAGCCCCGACGTCGCGAGAACAAAAAGGAGTCCGAACGCGGTGAAGACGGCGGCGAACCCCAGCGTCATGCCGAGCGCGAATCCGGTCGCTCGTCGGAGCGCCACGGGACGCGTGATGCCGTTCTCGGCGCTTCCCGTCACGATCACCGTCAGATACGCCGGAAGGAGGGCAAAACCGCAAGGGTTGAACGCCGCGAGGATGCCCGCCGTGAGTGCCAGGGCTATCGTCGCCCCTGATCCGAAGTCGATCACCGTTGACCGTGGTCCTCTCGTCGGCTACCTAGGGCGCGATCTTGTTGGCGACCTCGAGGATGCTCTTCGTCGACATCGACCCGGGAATGGTCGCGGTATAGCCGTCCGCGTAAATCACCGTCGTGGACGGAAGCGCGGCGGCCTCGAAGCCGATGGCGAGCGCGCCCTTCTCGTCCACGAGGTTCGTCATCCCGTTGATGCCGAGCTGGTCCGCGAAAGCGTGCATGCCGTCGAGATCAGAGAACGTGCCGACGCCGATGATCTGAACGCCAGGCGGAAGGTCAGGGATCGCCGCGAGCACGTACTTGGAGTCCGCGACGCAGCTGCCGCACCACGGCGCCCAGAACCACAGGATGGTCGCGTGTCCGTAGAGGCTGGCTCCGTCGAACGGCTTGCCGTCGAGGGTGGTCGTGGCGAAGTCCAGCGCTGCAGGCATGCCCGCGCTCGCGGAGGCGGCGGGCGATGGTGCAGGCGGCGAGGGCCAGGCTTGCGGACAACGCCAGTGCCGCGACGGTCATACGCTTCGATCGCATGGCATTCCTTTCGTTGCCGGTTGAACGTTCACAATTCCGGCGCCATTCCCTTGCCGCGACCAGGCGCTTCGGCGACTAGGGCGCGATGGACGCCGCCGCCTCAAGGATTCCGGCTTTCCCGGTGCTCGGGAACGACGTGACTGTGCCGTCGGCTGCGATGGTGACGAGGGCCGGCTGGGACGCGACCTGGAAGTTCGCCCACAGGGTTCCCGACTCGTCGACGAGTTGCGTCATGTCGCCCAGTCCGTACGTGTCGACGAACTTCTGCATCGACGCGGTGTCGGAGCGACCCGGGATCCCGATCGCCTGGACGCCGTCCGGGAGCTCCTTAAGTGCGGCCGAGATCCCGGGCGCCTCGCTCTGACAGATCGGGCACCACGAGGCCCAGAAGTACAGCACGGTCGGCTGCCCGTAGAGGCTCGTCCCGTCGAAGGGTTGGCCGTCGAGCGTCGTGGTGCTGAACTGGAGCTGCGCGGGCGCTTCGGCGGGATCGGCGGCGGCCATCGGCCCGTCGGGAGCCGGGTCAGCGGAGGCCGCCGGGCTTCCCGAGCCCGGGGACGTGACTGCTGGGGTGTTCGCCGGGGAGGCGGGGGTGCAGGCCGCGAGCGCGAACGCGGCAAGGGCAGCAAGGGCGGCGAGGCGCAAACTCGTTCGTGCGTGCATGACAGATCCTCCTGGTCGGCTAACCATCATTCGCACGGAACGATTCCCCGGATGGGTCGAAGCGGTCTCGCCCACCCAACGGAAACGCCTACCTGTCACTAGAGTGAGACGTGAACGACCTGGACACAGGCGTCGGGGGTCACGATGGCCAAGCGGGAGCGCCCCACGGACGGGGGAACGGCACGCGCCGTTCCGAGCGCGCCCGACTTCGAAACGTTGCCCGTATTTAAGAGCATCGCCGACAACTCGTTCGTGGGCCACGTGATCGCCGATTCCGAGGGGATCATCCGCTACGTCAACCCGTACTTCGCCGGCCTGCACGGATACGCCCCGGAGGAATTGATCGGCCAGTCCATCTCCCTTACCCACACGCCCGAGCAGCTGGCGATCTCGCGGAGAATCATCGCGGAAGCCGCCACGAACGGAATGACCGAACCCGAGGAGCACTGGTACCTCCACCGCGACGGCACGGTGTTTCCGCTGCTCGTCTCCTGCGTGAAGCTCGGGAGCGGCGAGGGCGAGGGCACCTATACGGCGATGACCGCCGTCGACATCGCCCCTGTACACCAGGCTCGCGTCGCGTACCGAACCCTGTTCGACGAGATGCTCGACGGCTTCGCCCACCACCAGATCATCTGCGACGAGAATGGCAACCCCGTCGACTATCGGTTCCTGGGCGGGAACCCCGCCTTCGAGGCTATGACGGGCCTACGGGCGGAGGACATCGTCGGCAAGACCGTGCTCGAGGTGCTTCCCACGACCGAACACCGCTGGATCGAGACCTACGGCAGGGTCGCGCTGACCGGCGAGCCCGCGCGTTTCGAGGACTACTCCGAGGCGCTCGACAAGCACTTCGAGGTGACGGCGTTCCGGCCAGCGCCGGGCGAATTCGCGTGCATCTTCCAGGACGTCACCGAGAGCAAGCGCGCGTCGCAGGCGCTACACAGAAGCGAGCAAGAGCTTCTGAGGACCCAACGGGTCGCGGGCCTCGGAAGCTGGACGTGGAACATCGCCGACGACTCGGTCGAGTGGAGCGACGGACTCTTCGAGATGTTCGGGATGCCACCGGCTCCTCGGGCACCGGACTTCGCCGAACAGGAGCGGTACTTTCTCCCCGAGAGTTACGCGCGGCTCCGGAAAGCGGTCGCCGAGACTCTGGAGACCGGCGAGCCGTACGAGATGGAGGCCGAGATCAAGCGGCCCGACGGAGACCATCGTTGGCTATGGGTACGCGGCGAACGGATCACCGACGACGAGGGTAGGCCGACGGGCCTGTGGGGCGCGAGTCAGGACATCACCGAGCGGAAGCGCGAACTCGAGGAGCGGCTGAACCTCGAGGCTCAGCTCACGCGGGCCAGGAGGCTGGAGGCCGTTGGCACGCTCGCGGGTGGGATCGCCCACGACTTCAACAACATGCTGACCGTCATCCTGGGCAGCGTCGAACGGATCTTGGAACGCACCGATCCGGGTGATTCCCAGTTTGCGGACTTGAACGAGGCTCTCCAAGCGGCCGAACGCTCAGCCGATCTCACCCGCCAGTTGCTGGCCTTCTCGCGGAATCAACCCGCGACTCCCAAGGTGATTGACCTCAACCGGTCAGTGGAGGCAGTGCTGGCGATGCTGAGGCGCCTGATCGGCGATGGCGTTCAACTGACGTGGAACCCGAGCCGGGAGCCGGCGTTCGTTCGGATTGACCCGACGCAGGTCGACCGAATTCTCGCCAACCTCTGCGTCAACGCGCGCGACGCGATAGGCGAGGTCGGCGAGATCATCGTCGAGATCGAGGAGGTCACGTTTACCGAGGAGTACTCCGACGACCACCCCGATTACCGCCCCGGCGACTACGTTCGGCTCTCCGTGTCCGACAATGGCGCGGGCATGGATGCCGAGACCCAGAGCCATCTCTTCGAGCCGTTCTTCACGACCAAACCGCTCGGACGCGGCACCGGGCTCGGCCTCCCTACGATCTACGGCGTCGTCCTGCAAAACGACGGATTCGTGACGGTCGAGAGCGAGGAGGGTGTCGGTACCACGTTCCGGATTCACCTTCCGAGATTCGCGGAAGCCCAAACCTCCGAGGAATTGCCCGTGACGCCGTCGGTACGCGACCGTGGGAACGAGACGATCCTGCTGGTCGAGGATGAGCAGGCGATCCTCGCGATGACGACCAAGACGCTCGAGGGGCGCGGCTACACGGTGCTCGCCGCCGGCACACCGAGCGAGGCGATCGCCCTGGCAGAGACTCACGCGGGAACGATCGACCTGCTCCTCGCCGACGTCACCCTGCCGGAGATGAACGGGCGCGCGCTCGCGGACCTCTTGCGGGCGTCCCGCCCGGGTCTCCCGTGTCTGTACATGTCGGGGTATACCGCGGGCGCCATGGGCGGCGGCGATCTCCTCGACGACCGCTCGGCGTTCATCGCGAAGCCCTTCAGCCTCAAGGACCTCGCCATCAAGGTCCGCGAGACCCTCGGCGACTGACCCGCGGCTACGCGAGCGCGACGTCGATCGCCACGAGCGCTTCGGCTTCTTTGCCAAACGGCGCCTGAACCAGCACTTCCCCCTTTGCGCCAACCGCAAGGGAGGCGCCAATGCACTGCCATCCGTCCCACTCCCCACCGACGACGGGGCCAACGTTGCTCACGCCGACGACGGGCATCCCCGTCTCGCGGGCGAGCGCGCCGTAGGCCGTCACCCACTCGTCGCCGTACGGGCGTACCGCGTTGTCGAAGCCCGGCGGGACGGCCCACGCGCACGGGGACAACAGAATCTGGGCTCCCATCGCGGCTTGCGCCCGCCCCAATGCCAGCGACCCGTAGGCGTTGTCGGCGCAGATGTTCACGCCGACGGTGCCGAAGGGCGTCTCGGCGACCCCCAGCGTCGTGCCCTGCGCGTAGACGGCCCGCGCGAAGTCGAGTTCGTTGATCTTCCGGTGCTTGGCGAGGATCGTGCCGTCCGCCCCCACGAGGATCGCGGCGTTGTAGAGGCGGTCTCCGTCTCGCTCGGTGAGTCCCGCGACCACCGTGACCTCTGCGGCGGCCGCGGCGCCGCTCAGGCGGTCCGACGTCGGGCCCGGTATGGGCTGCGCGAAGCGCTCGGCTTCGGGCCACGTCCATCCCAGGTCGAGGCATTCGGGCAGGACGACGACCGCGCAACCCTCGCGTCCGGCCCGTTCGATCATGGCGACCGCCCGCGCCAGGTTGTCGTCGACCGCGCCGGGTACGACGAGCATCTGAGCCATGCCGACGCGAACGGACCGCTGAGGCTCGCCTCCGGCCATCGATCGGCGCGGACTTTCCGCGATCACCTAGAGGCCGTACGGCAGCGCGGTGCCCGCCTCGATCTCCATCAGCCGGTTGTACTTCGCGACGCGCTCGCCGCGCGCGGGCGCACCCGACTTCAGCTGGCCGCATCCCGAGCCCACGGTGAGGTCCGCGATGAAGCTGTCCTCGGTCTCGCCGGAGCGGTGGGACACCATCTGCGTGTATCCCGCCTCGCGGCACAGCCGCATGGCCTCGAGCGTCTCGCTTACCGATCCGATCTGATTGAGCTTGATGAGCGAGCAGTTCCCCACGCCCTTCTCGATGGCCTCGGTGATGATGGCGGGGTTCGTGACGAACAGGTCGTCGCCCATGATCTGGGTGGTGTCGCCTAGCCGGTCGGTCAGAACCTTCCACCCGTCCCAGTCGCCCTCGGCCAGGCCGTCCTCGATGGACCACACCGGGAAGTCCTTGACCATGGCGGCGTACTTCTCGACCATGTCCGCGCTCGAAAGCTTCTCCCCGTCCACGAGGTATTTGCCGTCCTTGTAGAACTCGCTCGCGGCCGGGTCGAGGGCGATCGCGACGCCCTCCTTGCCGGGGGTGTATCCCGCGGCCTCGATGGCTTTGACGATGAGGGCGAGAACGTCCTCGGGACGATCGATGTCCGGAGCGAAGCCGCCCTCGTCGCCGAGTCCTGTCGCGAAGCCCGCCTCCGTGAGGAGCCCGCGGAGCTTGCCGTAGACGGCGGCGCCCGCGCGTACGGCCTCGGTGATGCTCGGGGCGCCCATCGGGGCGATCATGAACTCCTGGAATTCGAGCGAGTTCGGGGCGTGCGCTCCGCCGTTGAGGACGTTGAAGTGCGGCACGGGGAGCTTGGGTGCGACGCCCTTGGGGTTCAGCACCTCATACAGCGGCACGGTCGCCGCGAGCGCGCGGGCCACGGCCATGGATACGCCGACGATGGCGTTGGCGCCCAGCCGGGCCTTGTTCGGGGTTCCGTCGAGGGCGATCATGGCCTGGTCGAATTCCGCCAGTGACGACCACTGCTTCGACAGGGCGAGCTCCTTCAGTTCGCCGTTGACGTTCGCGACGGCCGTCAGGCATCCCTTGCCGCCGTAACGCGCCTTGTCGCCGTCGCGCAGTTCGACGGCCTCGCGGCTTCCCGTCGAGGCGCCGGACGGGACGCCGGCGCGTCCGAGAGTGCCGCCGGTCAAGGTGAGATCGACGCGCAGCGTGGGGTTGCCGCGGGAGTCGAGGATTTCGAGGGCCGAGAGGTCCGCGAGGGAAAATGCCGAGCCGTAGATGTCCATTACCGATCGCCTCCACCGAGATACTGCACGAAACCTGTCGCTTCGAGCGTACTCCGGGCGTCCTCGCGTGCGGAGGGTGAATCCAAGGCCTCCTTCGGACCCGTCGCTACAGACCCGGGAACGGGTCTTCGAGGGAGCGGAGCACGTGGGCGGCTCCTGCCTTCTCGAGTTCCGCGACCGAATAGTGGCCGCTTGCCACCCCGACCGATACCGCCCCCACCGCGTTGATCGCCTCGATGTCGTGGGGCGTGTCGCCCACCCCGTAGACCTGGGATAGGGACAGCTGGTCGTGCATCCGGGATGCCTTGTCGATGGCCATTCCCGTCAGTTCGGCGCGGTCCGGCGAGTCGGAGCCGTAGGCGCCGAAGACGAAGAACCGGTTGAGGTTGGCGGGGGCGAGCTTGGTCCGCGCCGCGCCTTCCATGGCGCCCGAGACGAGCCCGAGGATGACGCCCTCCTTGCCCAACCGGACCAGGAGATCCTCCGCTCCGGGTAGCGCCCGGTAGCCGGCGGACGTCTCGATGTCGTCGGCCAGGTTCAGGAGGTACTGGATGTAGAGCCGACCAAGCTCGTCCTCGCTCGGGTCGCGGCCGATCACGGCCTTGAAGGTCGCTCGAGCCACCTGCGGGTCGGTCTCGCCCGATGCGCTGTGCTCGCCGATGTCGGCGGGAATGCCGTAGAGCGCGTCGAACGCCGCCTTCCAACTGCGCGTCCCCGCCCCGCCGGAGTGAATGAGCGTCTCGTCGACGTCGAATAGGACGACGACGGGCTTGGCTTGCGTCGTCGGCATCTCAGGCCTTCTTCTCGTCGTGGCCGCCGAAGCCCTTGCGCATGGCCGACAGCGACTTGTCCGCGAAATCGTCGAGACCCCGCGAGGCGAATCGTGAGGATAGCGCCGTGGCGAGTACCGGAGCCGGCACTCCTTCCTCGATCGCTGCGATCGACGTCCACCGACCTTCGCCCGAATCCGATACCCGTCCCGAGTACTCCGCCAGATCCGGCGAGTCGCGAAGGGCCGTGGCCGTGAGGTCCAGCAGCCACGATTCGATGACGCTCCCGCGCCTCCACACCTCGGTAACCGCGGTCGTGTCGATGTCGTACTGATAGAACTCGGCGTTTTCCATCGGGGCCGTCTCGGCGTCGGATGCGGCCTTCGTCTTGCCTGCGTTGGCGTTGCGCAGCACGTTAAGGCCCTCGGCCAGGGCGGCCATCATGCCGTACTCGATGCCGTTGTGGACCATCTTGACGAAGTGCCCCGCCCCGTTCGGCCCGCAGTGCAGGTAGCCCTGCTCGGCCGGCTCGGGATCACCCGTGCGCCCCGGGGTTCTGGGCGCCGCATCGACGCCAGGAGCGATGGCGGAGAAGATCGGCTCGAGGCGTTCGACGACGTCGGACTCGCCACCGATCATGAGGCAGTAGCCTCGGTCGATTCCCCACACCCCGCCGCTCGTCCCGCAGTCGACCAGGTGGATGCCTCGCTCCGATAGCGACTGCGGCGCGGGCGATGTCGTCTCGGTAATAGGAATTCCCGCCGTCGATGATCGTGTCGCCCGGTTCCAGGTGGGACGCCACCTCCTCGATGACCTTGCCGGTGACCTCTCCGGATGGCACCATGACCCAGACCGCCCGTGGCGCGGATCAGTCGTTGACGAACTCGGCGACCGATCTCGCCCTTGTCGCGCCCTCCTTCTCAAGTTCCTTCGCTGCGTCGGCGTTCACGTCGAAGACCACGCAGCTATGGCCGTCGCGCATCAGACGCCGAACGATGTTCGCCCCCATTCGCCCAAGGCCGACCACTCCGAGTTGCATCGCGCTATTCGTTGACATAACTGCACCCTTCCGATTGCCGGGCCAATCCCGAGTGACGTGCGAGGGCCACGGGGATCGGCACCTGTCCTATTCGCGTAACGCCACGCGGCTAGGGGAAATGCCCCGCCCCGGTAGGTCTAGGGTCAAAGAATGACCATCGACGACATTGGTCCCCGTCCCCAGGCCTTCGACCTCGAGACCGAGACGCTCAGCAACCCGAACTACCGAACCGTGGCCTGGAGCGGCAGATACCTGCAGGTCACCCTCATGTCCATCCCGGTCGGCGGCGACATCGGGCTGGAGGTTCACCCCGAGACCGATCAGTTCATTCGCGTCGACGGCGGCCGCGGCCGGGCGCAGATGGGCCCGAGCGAGGACGAGTTGACCTTCGACCGGGAGGTCACCGACGGCTGGTGCGTCCTCGTCCCGGCGGGCAGTTGGCACAACATCACCAACATCGGCGACGAGCCGATGCAGGTGTACACGATCTACGCGCCGCAGCACCACAAGCCGGGCAAGATTCACCCGACCAAGGCGGCGGACGACGAGACGGACGACGCTCCGGCCGAGTGGTCCGTTCAGCCGTAGACGGGTGCGGAGAGGCGGGCTAGCCGGTGAAGCTGGCCCCGATGCCGCCTGCTGACGGGTCGACGATCGTGGAGTTCTCGGTGAGATCCGCGTCTCCCGGGGCTCCGTCGGTCAGGTCATAGGCGACCTGGGTGCCGGAGATCGTCGCGCCCGTGACCTCCGTCCACGCGCCGTTCTGGTGCTTCCAGAATTGGTTCACGGGGCTGGGGAAGTCGAGGACGACGCCGACGGTCCATCCGTCCACGGGAACGGCGACCGTGAAGGTGAGTGCGCCGTAGGGGAGCGAGACCCCGGCGGGAGCGGCGGGGGTGAGGGTCGCGGGGTCGACGTACGCGTCACCGCTCACGCCGAGCGAGTTGGACACGGTGCCGTGGATGGTCCCGTCCGGCGTAACGATGTCGAAGGTCTGGTCGGGGAGTACCTCCACCGCGCCCGTGTCGCAGTCCGCCGCGGACCGCGAGACTCCGCGCGCGTCGGTTTGGTGCTCGGTGTAGTTGAGAAGCAAGAGGGGCAGACCACGGACGGGATCGTGTCGATCAGCGGGCTTCCCGCCTGGGGCTGCATCGTCAGCGTGGGACCGCCGTTGTCGGCGAGCGCGCCCAGCATGGGGTCGGCGCCATTGCCGATGTCCGTCCCGGTCGTGGCGGCGCACGACTCGTCGTCGTCGAAGTTGTACCCGACCGAGACCGTGCTGTTGGAAAAGTAGCAGTTGTCCGCGCCCGTGGCCGCGTGGGTGAAGACGGAAGCCAACACGAGGCCATCGAACCCTTCGGCCTGAGATCCCAACTCCGCCGAGTTGTCGGTCAGGACGGAGAAGGTGATATGCGCACTGTGAGCTGAGAAGGCACCGCCGGTGGTGGTGTTGGCCACGCTAGAGGAGGCGACGTTCCCGGTGGCGGTCACGTTGTACGCCGTCAGTGTGTCGTTCGTTGCGATCGCCCCGCCCTCGACGCTGGTCACGACCGGCCCGCTGCTGTTCGCGCTATTGCCCTGAAGCAGGCTACGGAAGATGCTGAGGGACTGCACGCCGTAGATCGCACCGCCGCTCACCGTCGCTCCAAAGCCGCTGGCCGACCCTGCGACGGAGTTGTTCGTCAACGTGGAGTCGACGACGTATGAGGCGCCGTAGGCGCTGATCGCGCCACCGTGCGCCTCGGCGAAGGCGTCACCCGTCACCGTCGCCGAGTTCCCCGTGAATGTCGACTCTCGGACATCCACCCTCGCGTTGGGAACGGCGATCGCCCCGCCGGTCGCGAGGCCGGTCGGCCCCGTCACGGTCGTCGTATTGTTCGTGAACGTCGCGCCCGTTGCATACGACTCGCCGTGCGCGTAGACGGCGCCGCCGTTCGACTGGTTGTCCGCGGTTCCGTGATTGCCGTCGAACGAACTGTCGGTCAGGTCCACCGCGGTTGGCCCACTTGCCACGGAGCCGATAGCGCCGCCGTTGGCCGAGCTGGACGTGCAGCCGACGGCGCTCACGGAATTCGACGCGAAGCTGGAGCCCGTGTCCGTAACCGAGTGGTCGGAGTAGAACGCGCCTCCCTCCGCGAGGTTGCTATCGCCGCCGTTGACGGTCGCGCTGTTGTTGCTCACGGTGCTGTCGGACACCGTGAGCGCGCCCGCCGCGTAGACCGCGCCGCCACGCGCCACGTCGTCGTCGCCGGTGGTGGACACCGCGTTCGCGGTGAACGTGGAGTCCTCCACGGTGACGGGTCCGCCGGCCAAGACGGCGCCGCCGTACACGGCGAGGCTGTCCCCGGTCGCCGAGACGGAGAAACCGGTGATGGTGAGGTCCTTAATGGTGATGGTGCCTGCGGACGCTGACGCGTCGAGGAAGCGGGTGCCTGCCACGCCCGAGCCGTCGATGGTGAAGTGGTTGCCCGCCGTCGACTGCAGGGTGAGGTCGTCCGCGCAGGTGTACGTCGGGTCGCCACCGGTGGAGAAGGTGACGTCCTCGGGGATCTCGAGAACGTCGGCGGTGCCGTCGCACGTCAGCGCGGCGAGCGCGGTGCGGAAGTCGGCCTCGGCGGTCGCGGGGCTGGCCTGCGCGCCGAGCGAGAGGGGTCCGAAGACGAGGGCGATCGCGAGAGTCGCGGCGGCGGCGAGCGCGGCGCGACCGCGCGTCATGGTGACAGACATCCATACCTCAGCAGTATTCGACGGCCGCTACGCGAGGCGAGCGCCCGTGGCGGTCAAAGCCCGTGGTGCTCGGCCCAGGATACAAAGAGGCGTAGCGGCACGGCAACTGGGAACCGTCCGGCTCGTGTGCGTACGCGTGGTGCCCCAACCCGGCGACGGGACTTGAGGGCCCGGGCGGCGCGTGGAACGATCGAAAGGACGCGGCGCGTAGCCGCGGAACCTGGGAGGAGTCCGCCATGGCGGAGGCACGAGGCACGGGACGGATCACAGAGGAAGAGCGCGCGGCGATGCGCGAGCTCGCCAAGGAGGCCAAGGCCGCGAAGGCCGGGGCGAGTAGGGCCGACGGCGAGGCGGCGCTGCTGGAGAAGATCGCCGAGATGCCGGACGACGAGCGCGCCATGGCCACGCGCCTGCACGAGATCGTGACCGCCGCCGCGCCGGATCTCGCGCCGAAGACGTGGTACGGGATGCCCGCCTGGGCCGACGCGAACGGCAAGGCGGTGGTCTTCTTCCAGCCCGCGTCGAAGTTCAAAGCCCGGTACTCGACGCTGGGCTTCAACGACTCGGCGCACCTCGACGACGGCGCGATGTGGCCCGTGGCCTACGCCATCGTCGACCTGACGAAGGAGACCGAGAAGCGCATCGCCGAGCTTGTCATGACGGCCGCACGCTAGGCCGCCCGGCTCGCTAGGCTGGAAACGGAGAAGTGCGTAGTCCTACGGAGGTCAATTGTGACGGCAACACCCTGGGTCAAGCGGGCACATAAGGCCGCGGACGACGAACAACTCGCGGCGATCGACCGGTGGTGGCGAACCAGCAACTACCTCAGCGTCGGCCAGATCTACCTGCTCGATAACCCGCTCCTGCGCGAGAAGCTGACGCGCGACCATGTGAAGCCGCGACTCGTGGGCCACTGGGGCACCACGCCAGGGCTGAACTTCCTATACGCGCACCTCAACCGGATGATCCGCGAGCGCAGCCAGCCCACCATGTACATCATCGGCCCGGGTCACGGCGGTCCGGCCCTGGTCGCCG
>CAVYHY010000009.1:0-52090 GCA_963768475.1 uncultured Actinomycetota bacterium | reverse complement strand
AGTGGGTCGACGCGAACGTCCCCGCGACCACTCCCCTCGTCCCGCTCGGATTCTCCCAGGGCGGTTTATGGCGCTTCAGATGCTCCGAACCCGCCCTGAGCGACTGGCGGCGACCGTCGTCCTCTCGGGGCTTGTCTCGGATGCGGAGCAGCCCGCCGACGCCTTGATCGCCGAGTCTCGCCCGCCCGTGTTCTGGGGCCGGGGAGAGGCGGATACGGTGATTTGGCCCGCCATGATCGAGCGGATGACGGCCTGGCTACCGGGGCACGCGACGCTCACCGAGCGCGTCTATCCTGGCCTCGCCCACGGCATCAGCGAGCAGGAGATGCGCGACGCGCGAGAGTTCCTCCGGTCCAACCTGTAAGCCCCTGTTGCGGCTACCGCGTGATGGTCGCGTCGATGAACGAACGGCGCCCGAACCGGCGCTCGTCGACCAGACGCAGGTGGGTCGACCGCATCGCGTACATGCGTGCGTGTACGCCCGCCTTGAACTCGCTCGGGTTCTTGAGAAGCGCGGTGAAGGCGGGAAACCGTGACAGGTAGAGGCGCATCGAGGTAAGCAACTCGGTCCCCACCTTGACCTCCTCGCAGCGGCCGTAGATCTGAATGCCGTACAGGTCGTCGCCCCAAGCGTCCGGGGTCGCCCATATCGCGGCGGCGGCGGACGGGTTGTCCGCGAAATTCGTGCTGTGAATGTCCGAGGCCGCGGAGATGAAGTACAGGGTGAGGTCGCGGGTGAAGGCGAACGACACCGTAGCTATGTGCGCGTTGGCGCCGTCAACGGATGCGAGCGCGGCAAGCTCGCAACCGGACAGCAGGTCCCCAATGCTCTCGGTCAACTGTGCGTCGGAGTAGTCGGCGTGGCCGAACGTGGCGGTGACGGAGGTCATCGCGCTACCGTAGCGCGAGCCGGACGCGGATGACGAAACGGCGGCGCGGCCGACCTAAACAGGCTCGATGCTCTCTCCCGCGAGGCGGCGCGCTAGAAGCGTTCCCCCCGCGACCGCAGCAGGCAGCACAAAGACCGCCGCGAACGGTATCGCCGCGAACAGATAGGCGGTCACGCCGAATCCCCGAACGAGCGACCGGTTCTCGGCGAGAACGCGATCCTGCTCCACACCGGCGATGCCCCGCCGCTCCAGGGGCGCCTCGGTCAGTTCACGGGCAAGTCCGCGTCCCCCCAGGAGCGCGCCCCCGATGGCCGAGAGGAACGATCCGATCAGCGGTGCGAGGCCAACGATGAACGCCAGGAGTCCCAGCGCCGATTCCTTAAGCAGACGCAGGAGGAGTCGGGGGATGCCTGCGAACGCAGGCGAGGAGACGATGACGGGGGCCAGCGGGGTTCCGAGGAGCGCGTCGACATCCACGGAAACGCGACGGTAGAACCGCTGGCCGAGCCACAGCGTGATGGTCGTGAAGGTGCGAATCATGAGGAAGACGATCGCGAGAACGAGCGCAATCGCCAGGACGATCTCCGTGAGCGCGGCGAGTGCACCCTCGAACGGTGTCGTCTTGGCGACCACCCATTCGGAGAACGGCCAGAGGGTGAAGGCGAGCACCAGGGCGAGGAATCCGTAGACGATGCCGGTGATGAGCGCAGGGATAAGTCCCGTCGCCAGGAGTCCGGGGTGCGTGAACCACATCTTGAGGCCACGGAACATGAGCGCCGAGCCGCCCGCGTAGACCTTTCCTCGAGCCATCCTGTCGCGCCGCGTCACGCTTTGGCCGCGGTTAGTCGCTCGCGAACGTCGATGGCCGAGCTGATCGCGGCAAGAAGGCACCCCGCGACCATGATGAAGAAGCCGGGGCCCAGCTGGAGGAGCTGCAAGCCGAACACGCTGGAGAGAAGATCCATGGCCGTGAACGGAAGAACGAAGATTCCCCCGAGGGAGAGCAGCGAGCCTGCCAGCGACAGGAGGGTGGCCCCGAGCATGGCCGCCACGAGCGAGAGGAAGATTATCGCGATGATCGCATACGGATACCACCGCGCCGCCCAGTCGATTCCAAGGAAAGGGCTCGCCGATGGAGCCGCATTACCGCCGTAGTCCAAGTCACGGAAGGCGAGGAAAGTCGCGTCCCTGCCAAGCAACGCGGCGACAAGGCCAAGGCCCGCCACCCATTGTCCCGGCCTCGGCCGCGATATGCGCATTCCCAGCAGTTTCATCGCTCACGACTCCCCGATTGCGGACGTTCCGTTGCTTACGGTAGCGCGCGCTGGGTACGTCAGACGGCCGACGCGACGACGGCGTCGGCGGACCGGTGCCGCGTCACCGACCACCCGGCGAGCGCGAACGCGACGCCGGGCACGCACAGCGCGAGCCCCAGCCACGTCGGCGCGACGTACCCGAACCCGGCCGCGATCACGCGCTCCGCCGAGCGCCGCGCCCAGGCTGTTGCCGATGTTGAGCGCGGAGTGGTTGACGGCCGCGGCGAGCGTCTGGCTGTCGCCCGCGACGTCCATGAGCCGGGTCTGGATCGCCGGCGCGATCGCCTGCGCGGCGCGCCGACCAGGAACACGCCGACGAGCAGCCCCGGACGGAGCGCGCGGTGAGCCCGAGGAACAGAAGCGAGGCGGCGAACGCGCCGAAGAGGATGAAGATCGCGCGCACGGCCCCGCGGTCGGCGAGGCGTCCGCCGCCCAGGATCCCGACCGTCGTCCCGGCACCCAGGACCATCAGCACGACGGGGACGAACGACGACGACATCCCCGGCGACGTCGGTCGCGAGCGGCGACGACGTAGCTGTAGACGGCGAAGAACCCGCCGAATCCGAGCGAGGCCGTGAGCAGCGCGTACCAGACGGCGGGGCGGCGGAAGGCGCCGAGTTCGCGGCGGATGGTCGCGTGCGGGTCGCCCTCGTGGCGCGGCACGAACGACGACGATCGCGAGCGTCGTGAGGGCGAACAGCGCCGCCACCACGACGTACGCCCACCGCCACCCGGCGTGCTGGCCGAGGTACGTGATGGACGGGACGCCGACCACGCTCGCGATCGTGAGGCCCGGCGAGGACGAACGCGGTGGCCTGGCCGCGCTTCGTCGGGCCCGAGCAGGCGCGAGGCGACGAGCGCGGCGACGCCGAAGAACGCCCCGTGCCCGAGCCCCGCGACGAACCGCGCGGCGACCACGAGCTCGAACGTGGGCGCGACGGCCGACGCGACCGAGCCCGACCGTGAACCCGACGGTGAGCACGATCAGGAGGGTGCGGCGCGGGAAGCGCGCGGCCGCCGCGGCGATGGTCGGGGCGCCGACGACCACGCCGACGGCGTAGGCGGTGATGAGCCAGCCCGCGCGGGCGATCGCGTCCTCCGAGCTGGCGGCGTAGAGCGTCGGGAGCAGGTCGCGGGCGATCTCGGGCAGCAGCCCCATCGCGATGAACTCGGTGGCGCCGATCGAGAACCCGCCGAGGGCGAGCGCGAGCATGGCGATGCGCGTGCGTGCGGGGGTGAGGTCGGTCACGGTGCTTCGATCCTAGGGGGCGGCGCGGCCGGCCCCGACCGCCCAACTGGGTACGCTTGGCCGCGTGTCCGACGCCCCGCTTCCCGCCGCGATCGATCCCGAGGATCTCGCGGCGACGCTGCGCGTCCTGGGCCGCATCCATGAGGTTGACGAGGAGCACCCGGACTTCGTTGCCGTACGCCGCGCCACGGGAAAGATGTTCAAGGCGGTCAAGCAGCACCGCAGGGACGTGAAGCGCGCCGAGATCCAGGAGAACGACAAGGCGGTGGTCGCCGCGACGGCCACGGGCGCCCCCGACCGCATCGACGACGAGACGCGCGGCCTGACGCTCACCGCCGCCGTCGAGGCCCCCACCGCGGGCACGCTCATGAAGTCCCGCCCCTGCTACATCTGCAAGCAGCACTACACGCAGGTGGACGCGTTCTACCACCAGCTCTGCCCCGCGTGCGCGGCGATGAGCCACGCCAAGCGCGAGGCCCGCACGGACCTGACCGGCAAGCGGGCGCTGCTCACCGGCGGTCGCGCCAAGATCGGCATGCACATCGCGCTCCGCCTCCTCCGCGACGGCGCCCACACCACCATCACCACGCGCTTCCCCCGCGACGCCGTACGCCGCTTCGCCGCGATGCCGGACGCGTCGGACTGGCTGCACCGGCTCCACGTGGTGGGCATCGACCTGCGCGACCCGGCCCAGGTGGTGGCGCTCGCCGACGCGGTGGCGGCGCGCGGCCCCCTCGACATTCTCATCAACAACGCCGCGCAGACGGTGCGGCGCTCCCCCGGCTCGTACGCGCCGCTCGTGGACGCAGAGTCCGTCGCGATCGAGGACGGGCTATGGGAGGACGGGCGCGGGCCGGAGTTATTGACGTTCGGGCACACCCGCGACCTCCACCCTCACGCTCTCGAGGAATCCGTCAGGGAGCACCCTCTGTTGTCCGTCGCCGACGCCGCGGTCGCCGACGCGGCGGCCCTCAACGCGCGGACGCTCACCGACATGGCCCTGGCGCCGGGCTCGTCGTCCCTCGCGCGGCTCGCGGACGGGTCCGCCATCGACGCGGGCGGCCTCCTGCCCGATCTCCACGACTCGAACAGCTGGGTGCAGGGCGTCGGCCAGGTGGACGCGCTCGAGATGCTCGAGGTTCAGCTGTGCAACGAGACGGCGCCGTTCATCCTGATCGGCCGCCTGCGCCCGCGCCTCGCGGAGGCCGCGCGGGGCGTCGCGAGCGGCCCGGCCCGCGCGTACGTGGTGAACGTCTCCGCGATGGAGGGCGTGTTCGCGCGCGGCTACAAGGGCCCGGGCCACCCGCACACGAACATGGCGAAGGCCGCGGTCAACATGCTGACCAGAACGAGCGCGCGCGAGATGTTCGAGACCGACGGCATCCTGATGACGAGCGTCGACACCGGCTGGATCACGGACGAGCGCCCGCACCCCACCAAGGTGCGCCTCGCCGAGGAGGGTTTCCACGCCCCCCTGGACCTGGTGGATGGCGCGGCGCGGGTCTACGACCCGATCGTGCGCGGGCAAGCGGGCGAGGATCTTTTCGGGGTCTTTCTCAAGGACTACGCGCCGTCAGCCTGGTAGATCTTATGCGCGCGATCTCGCGATCGCGAGGAGTTCCGCGGCGGCGCCTCGAGGGCGCTCGGTCGGTCGCCACACGGCGCGGAGCGTCCGCGGCATCGTGAGGTCGCGCACGCGCACCTCCACGAGCCGCCCGGCCTCCACGTCGCGCTTGACGGCCAGCGCGGACAGCACGGCGGGTGCCCCGAGCGTCAGGCAGGCGTCGCGCACCGCAGGCGTCGACGACTGCACCTGCACCGGCGCGACGTGCTCCGGGACGGCCGTCCTCGAACGTCGTCCGGGTTCCCGAGCCCTCCTCGCGCTGCACCAGCGGCGTGCGCGCCAACTCGGCCCGGTCGATTCCGCCGTCGAGACCCGCCCACCGGTGATCCGGCGGCACCACCACCATGAGGTGATCGCCCCCCACGACCTGGTCGCTCAGCTCGCGCGGCACGCTCGGCCCCTCGACGAACCCCAGGTCGGCGTCGCCACGCGCGACCGCCGCGAGCACCATGATCGAATTCCCCGGGCTCACCTGCACCTGAACGCCCGGCCGTTCGGCGCGTAGCCGCGCCGCCCAACCGGGCAGGAGCACCTCGCTGATGGTGTTGCTTGCCGCGACGCGCACCACCGTGTCGTCCTCGGTGCGTAGCCCGGCAACCCCGTCCTCGAGGCGAGCGGCGGCGCCGAGGACGTCCTCCGCCCACGCCACGACGCGCGTACCGGACGTCGTGACCTCTGCGCCCTGCGTCGTCCGCTGGAACACGGCGACCCGGAGAAGGCGCTCGGCCGAGCGGACCCGGGCGCTCACCGCCTGCTGGCTGATCCCGAGCCTCTTGGCCGCCGCCGACATGCTGCCGGTGCGCGCGGTTTCCACGAGGGCGCGCAGCTGCTCGAGGTCGGGAACGCGCGAGAGATCGGGCACACGCGGAGTTTCGGGCACGGATCGAGCCTACCGCGTCACAACGTCTCGTTGTGGCGAGACAAGGCCAAGCCCGCTACCGGGCCGATCGCGCGCATCCCTAGCGTCGGGAACGTGACTGCCACAGCCCTCGCAACCGCCCGTCCCCATCGCGCCACTCCTCTCCCCCCTGCGCCGGCCCTTCCCAGTGCCGGACCGGCGTGGTACCCCATAGCGATGGGGACGGGCATCCTCTCCACCCTCCTGGGCCTGCAGTCGGACTCCATCCCGCGACTCCTCTCGCCCGCCGCTGCGTTACTGGTGCTCGGATGGACGGCGCTCGTCGTCCTGACCGTCGCGTACGTCGGCCGCATCGCGCGGGACCGTGCGGCCCTCACCTCGACGATCCGGGACCCGGCCGTCGCTCCGCTGTGGGGCACGGTGTCGATGGGGATCCTGGCGGTGGGCGCTGCCACGCTCACCGTCGTCCCACGTCTGCGCCCCGCGTGGCAGCACGCCGCGGTTCTCGTCGACGGAAGCCTGTGGCTCGTCGGAACGCTCGTCGGGCTCGCCGCGACGTTCGGGTTCGCGGCGCTCATCATCACCCGGGGCCTGAGCGAACCCAAACCCGCGTGGGGCCTCGCCGTCGTGCCGCCGATGGTCTCGTCGACCACGGCAGAGGCCCTGGTGCCTCATCTCACGAGCGAACCTCTGCGCATCGCTCTCGTGATGACGGCGCTCGCCTGCTTCTTCGTCGCGCTCGGCTTCGCCGCGCTGATCTTCGTCCTCGCCTACCGTCACCACGCGCGCGTCGAGCCGCTTCCCCTCGCGGCCTCGACGTCCGCGTGGATCCCCCTCGGGGTCGTGGGTCAGTCGATGGCGGCCGCGCAGGCGATGGCGGGGCAGGCCGACGGCTTCCTCACCGCCGGCGGCAGGTACGCGATTCACGCGCTGGCCGACGCGTACGGGTTCGCGATGCTCGCGGTCGCCGTCCCCGTGGTCGCGTTCGCGCTACGGACGACGGTGGCGGGCTTCGCGGGCCGCATGCCGTTCAGTCCGGGGTGGTGGGCGCTGACCTTCCCGATCGGCACGCTGGTGTTGGGGACGCGTTTCCTTGGCGCCTCGACGGGGCTCGGATTCGTGACCGCGATATCGCACGTCGTCCCTCGTGACGCTCGTGGGCACGTGGACGCTCTGCTCGGTCGCCACGGTGAATGCGCTGCGGGGCCGGACGAGACTTCGTCCGACCCCGAGCGTGACCGCGCAAGCGAGTGCCTAGCTTGCCTCGACCTGAATGCGTCGGGGCTTAGCGGACTCGGCCTTGGGCACCGTGACGGTGAGTAGGCCGTCCTTGTAGGTCGCGGCAACCTTGTCCGGGTCCACGCGATCCGGGAGCCGGACGGCGCGGTGGAACCGGCCAAACGAGCGCTCGACGCGACGGAAGCCGTCGGCGTCCTTGTCGCTGTAGAACTGGCGTTCTCCGGAGATGGTGAGGACGTTTTCCTCGATCGAGACGTCGACGGCGTCGGCGGAAATGCCGGGCAGTTCGATGTGAAGGGTGAACGCGTCGTCGTTCTCCTCGACGTCAAGCGCGGGGCTAAAGGCGCCGGCAAGCGATGCGTCGGCGTCCCCAAAGACGCGGCGGAACGCGCTCTCAAAGTCGCGCTGCCACGTGAAGGGGTCGGCGAGCTGAGCCTGGCGACGAACGATGGTGTGTGCCATGACTACTCCTTTCGACAGGGCGCGGGGGTGACACGCGCCTGGTTATGCGGGGCGGTGGATCGCCGCCAAGATTGAGTCTACCTCGCTCAACTACGGGAATCAAGCAAGGTTGAGCGTCGGGCGCTCAACTTAACCCGGGGTGGCGCGGCCCCCTCGTCGACTCGCCGTGCCTACGTCGCGGGGGGCGACATCAGGCCCGCCCGCACGACGCGGCGCAGAACCTTGCCGATCTGCGAACGCGGAAGGTCGGGCAGGATGACGATCTTGCCCGGGGAGCGCGTACCTCGCGAGCTTGGTCGCAGCACCACTCGCGGACGGCGGCGAGCTCAATCGCGACGTTCTCGGCCTCGAGCACGATCGCGGCGACGACGCTCTCTCCCATGCGTCCGCCGGGGACGCCGACGACGGCGACGTCGCGCACGCCGGGCATCTCGCGGAGGTGATCCTCGACCTGGGACGGGTAGACGTTGAAGCCTCCCGTGATGATGATCTCCTTGATCCGATCGACCAGCACGATGTGGCCGCTCGGATCCACCTGCACGATGTCGCCGGTGCGGAGCCAGCCGCCAGGAAGCAGTTGCGACGCCGTCTCCTCCGGTCGGTTCCAGTACCCCTGGAAGACCTGCGGCCCTCGAGCCAATAGCTCGCCCGACTCCCCCATCGGCTACGTCGACGCTGGGGTCCTCCGGGTCCACCACCCGGATCTCGGTGTTGGGGAAGGGGATGCCGAGGGTCCCCGGCTACGCGCAGATCGGAGACGGGGTTTCCCGCGATGACGGGCGAGGCCTCGGTCATCCCATAGCCCTCCACCACCATTCCCCCGGTGACGGCCTCCCATCGCTGTGCGGTCTCGATCGGGCAGGGGCATGGCCCCCGAGAGGGATCGCGTGAACGAAGCTGAGGTCGGCGCCCGTGCGCTCGGCCTCGTCGGCGATCCTGTCGAGCATCGGAGGGACGGCGGGCAGGAACGTGCCCGGCAGGCGCTTCTGCGTCGGCGATGACGTCGCTCGGCGCGAACTTGGGGAACGCGACGATGGTCGCGCCGATGCGCACCGAGTACACGAGGCTGAGCATCATCCCGAACGCGTGGAAGAACGGCAGGACGCTGTACACGACCTCTGTCCCGGGCTCCGCGCCCGTCCACGCCGCGCCCATGGCCGCGTTGCTAACGATATTGCGGTGGGTGAGCATGGCCGCCTTGGGCGTGCCCGTCGTTCCGCCTGTGTACTGGAAGAGCGCGAGATCGGTGGGGTTCGGGCGGGGGTGCTCGGGGTCGATCGCCGTGGCGCTGCGAAGGACGCGGTGCCACCGCGGGATCTCGGGGAGCGCGTCGCTACACATCTGGGCGCGAGTGTGACGCGCTTTGGAGATGGGAAGGCGAAGCGCAAGGCGTTTGACGGCGGGCAGGTCCGCCGAGAGGTCGACGGCGATGGCGGCGTACGGGGCGTCCGCCAGCGATTCGCCTAGGCGCGCGATGACGTGTTCCCAGCCGAGCAGTAGCACGGCGCCGGAGTCGGCCATCTCGGCATCGATTTCGGACGCGGAGAGCGTGGGGTTGATCTCGACGACGATCGCGCCGAGCCGGAGGACGGCGTAGAACGCGACGACGTGGCTCGTGCAGTTCGGAAGGGCTATGGCGACCCGGTCGCCCTTTCCGATGCCGCGCTCGGCGAGGAGACCCGCGCCACGGCTCACGGAATCGGCAAGCTCGCGATACGTCGTAGCCGCGCCCATGAAGTCCACGGCGACGCGATTGGGCCACCGGGCTGCCGCACGATCAAGCGCGGCGCCGATCTCTTCTTCTGGGATGTCGATGGTCCGCGGGACGCCGGGCCATTGGTCGGGGTTCCACAGACTCGCGAGTTCGGACATGTCAATCTCCGTGTGCGCCGGGAGGGGGCAATTCGGGGGCGGTTACCCACTGCGTTACCATCTACCCTACGCCACCGTAGGTTACGAACGATATGCCCGTGTAGCGAAGGCCACACTCGCGGGGATGGGGAGCGGCGGTTAGTGCCCGCCGCGGCCGATGATGTAGATCGCGGTAACGATCGCGGCGACCACTACGGCGAACGAGGCGACCGCGGCGACTACGCGAAGGATGGGCCGGCGTCCGTGTTCGTCGCGCGAGCCGGGTCCGTCGAGCGCGCGAACGCCAACAGCGAAGAGCGTGGGCAGGCCCGCACCGATGACAAGGCCCACTCCAAGGACCTGGGCCAGCGCGCCCCACTCAACGTATGTCGACATGATCCACCTGCTCCTGGGCCTTCTCGATCGCGCGCTTCGCCTTCTTCTTCTTGCGCGCCTTCGTGCCTTCTTCTCCGCGGCTTTCTTCTTCTTCTTCGCGAGTTTCTTCTGCTTCTTTCGCTCCTTGGGCGGCAACTTCAGCAACAACGGATCGTGGTCGATTAGCGACTCGGCGATCGCGGACTCTGCTCCCCCACCGGCCTTCCACGCGTCGTTGACGTTCTTGTGGTTGACCGGCTTGCGTCGCGATACCAGGTAGATCACAGTGGCAACCAACACCAGCAAACCGAACACGACGTAGGGACCGGTCAGCTGATTGAGTCCGTAACAGCCCGCCCCCACCAGCCCCGCGGCCGGGACCGTGACGAGCCACGCGATGAACATGCGACCCGCAATGTGCCACCGGACCGACGCGCCCTTCTTGCCCACGCCGGAACCAAGCACGGACCCCGTCGCCACGTGCGTCGTCGACAGAGGGAAGCCGAAGTGGCTCGACACCAGGATGACCGTCGCCGTCGACGCGTCGGCCGCCAGGCCCTGGCGCGACTCGAGCTCGACGAGGCCCTTCCCCAGCGTGCGAATCACCCGCCATCCGCCCGTGTACGTGCCGAGCGCCATGGCCAACGCACAGCTGATGATCACCCAGAGCGGAACGGACGACGTCTGCGGGCACGGCGTTCGCGGTGATGAGCGCCAGGAGGATGATGCCCATCGACTTCTGCGCGTCGTTCGTGCCGTGCGCGAGCGATACGAGCGAGGCCGACCCGATTTGGCCCCAGCGGAAGCACGGTCGCTCTCCTTCTGCGGAACGCCCTTCGTCGTGCGCATGACCAGGCGCGTGCCGACGGAGCTGACGAACATCGCGACGACGGGCCCGAGGAGCGCGGGGATGAGTGCCTTCGCGATCACGCCGTCCCAGAGGACGCCGCTCGAACCCGCGGCGGCGAGCACGGAACCGACGATGCCGCCGACGAGCGCGTGCGAGGAACTCGAAGGGATGCCAAGCACCCACGTGAGCAGGTTCCACACGATGCCGCCGACGAGGCCGCCGAGCACCACGGGAAGCGTGATGACGCCCGAATCGACGATGCCCTTGGCGATGGTCGCGGCCACCGCGAGCGACAGGAAGGCGCCCACCATGTTGAGCGACGCTGAAAGAAAAACCGCCTGTTTGGGCTTGAGCGCGCGCGTCGCGATCGACGCTGCCATCGCGTTGCCGGTGTCATGAAACCCGTTGGTGAAGTCGAATGCGAGTGCGGTTCCGACGACGATGACGAGCAGCACTGGATCGGTCACGAACCCATTGTGGCCTATCCGAGGTAGTGCCTCAGGTCCCAGCCGCGAGACGCACCCGCGAAGCGCGTCGATTCCCGAGATGATGAAGCTACGACTGGCACCTCAGGAATGCCCGCCTGCGGATACACGTAGGCGGGATCTCCCCACATCATGGTCGGACGTCGCCATCGACGGTGGTGATGATCATCGGCCCGCCGTCCACATCAGCGATGTTGAAGATGCGCTCGGTGATGTCCTTCTCCGGGTCGCCACCGAAATCGAAGACGGTCGCCGTTCGCGACGTGGTCACGGCGGCTTCCGCAGGGAACATCGCCTCGATGGTCGCCGTGGGTGTGCCGAGGCGAATGCCCCGAGGCCCCACTGGCCCCATCGGCGTCGTCGGAAGGTTGTCGGACTGCACCACCAGGAGGAAGGCCTTCACCGTCTCGGTTCCCTGGGCCAATCCCGGTTGATTCCAGTTGGTGAGCAGCATGACGGACCACGGCGGCGTCGAGGGGATGTCCGGGAACAGCATCGGAGAAACGGCGTCGCCGCACGCGGACATATGCACGGACGGGCTGACGTTAGCGGGGTACACCGAGGCCGCCTGGTCGTAGGGCAGGCCACCGAAGTCGGTGATCCCGAAGGAGACTTCTCCGGCAACGGTGAGCGGGCCGGCAATGGCGAGCGGGCCCGGGTCTGACGTCGCGGTCGGAGTGGACAACGTGCTCGGGCTCGGGTTCGCAGGAGCCGATGCCGAGGTCGTGGTCGTGGTCGAAACGGTGGGAGCAGCCGAAGGGCTTGCGGATACGGAAGCCTCGGGCGGCGTACATCCTGCGACGACGAAGACAATGAAGACGGCTGCGACCGCCGTTCGGGTCAACATGGACTAATCGTACGAACCGCCTGCTCTCCGCGCTGGGTGAGGTGGATAACTCAAACGGCCGACGTCAGGGGCCCTACCTTGTCGAGGTAGCACCGGCCGCACAGCGACTCGTAGGTTGCCTGCTGACCGTCGATCGCGACCTGGTCGCCCTGGCTCACGAACTCGCCCCCCACGATGCGCGCGTTGAAGATCGCCTTGGACCCGCACCGGCAGATGGTCTTGAGCTCCTCGATCGAGTGGGAGATTTCCATGAGACGGAGCGAACCTGGGAACGAGCGCGTCATGAAGTCTCCGCGCAGGCCGTAGCAGAGCACGGGCACGTCGTGAATCACGGCCAGCGTGAAGGCCTCGTCGACCTGCGATGGCGTGAGGAACTGCGCCTCGTCCACGAAGACCGCGTCGATCTGCTCGAGCGGGCGGTGAGCCTCCAGGGCCGCGATAAGCGAGTCATCGCGGCCGAGCAGTACGTCCACGGCTCGTTCGATGCCGATGCGCGAGGTGACGGCGCGGCCCGCCTTGGTATCCGTCCCTGGTTTGACGAGCACCGGGTGCTGATCGCGTTCCTCGTAGTTGTGCGCCGCGGCAAGCAGCAGCGTGGATTTGGAGGAGTTCATCGCGCCGTAGCGGAAGTACAACTTCGCCATCGTGGTCCCTCTCGTGCGTCCCGCGACTAGTCGATGATCGTCGCCTCGCCGCGTCGTTGGAGCTCGGCAAGACCGTCGCGCATCGCCTGAATCTTATCGGGGGCATGGCCGACCCAGTCGACAAGTTCACCGATAACGCGTATGGGGCGACGAGTGCGGAACGATTGCGTCGGGTTGCCGGGGAATTTCTTGTCCGTGACGTTCGGGTCATCCTCCAGGAGGCCTTCGGGCTCGACGATGTAGATCCGGCCGCGCGCGTCGCCCTTCGCAAGTTCCGCTCCCCACGCTGCCGCGTCCAGCGTCTTCGTCACGTACACGTAGTTGGTGACCCTGCCCTCCTCGAAATTCGAGGTGCGCCCGGGCTCGAGGTAGTCGCCGACGTTCAAATCGGCTTTCGTACCGTGGAGATAGGCCCCCGACTCGTGGACCTCGAACGGCGTCGGTTCGTGCGCCATGGCCCTACTCGCGGCCGTCCTCGAGCGGGATGAGCATGGTGCGGAACGGACCGGGCGACGACTGGATCTCCCAGATGCGTTCGGCAACGTCGTCGATGCCATTGGGGAGTCGAAGTTTGGGGATTCCGCCGGGGATGACGAGCTGGACGACGCGTATCCCCTCGTCCGCAAGCGCGTCGTGGAGCATCTCGCCGTACGCGCTCTCCGCGGGAAAGGCGACCGACGTGCCCGCGAAGTCATGGCGCGCCTGCACCGACGTTCCCCCGTTGATCAGGATGATGCTGCCGTCCCCTGCCTCGCGCATGGCGGGCAAGACGGCCCGCACTGCGTGGATGAGCCCAAGCGCCGAGAAGCGCAGGGCCTCCTCCGCGAGCTCGGGGGTCAGCTCCAACACGGGCTTCAGGAAGGTGCGGAACGGAAGGGGGCTGTACTGCAGGGCGGTGATCGGCCCGAGATCGGCTGCAGCGCGGGCTAGCGCGTCCTCGAGCGCGGGGGCGTCGAGAACGTCGGCCGCGTACCCGCGGGCGACGAACCCGTCGTCGGTGAGCGTCGCCGCGAGGTCGTCGAGCTTCTTCTGATCCCGAGAGATCAGGGCGATCGAATAGCCCTCGCGGCCAAATCGTCGGGCGACGGCGGCCCCCAATCCGGGCCCCGCTCCGACGATGGCGATGACGGGCATGGCGTTCCCTTCCGTAATTGGCTCTGCACGACCCTAGCGCGGCATCGCTAGGCGCCTTAGATCTCGGTCAGTGCCAACCCGTCGATCTCCACGCGTTCCCACGTGTCGAAGTCGTCGTCCGCCACCGCAGCTCGGGCGAGAGGAACGAGACGCTCGAACGCCTCCTGGGACTCGAATATCGCGAGGCCGACGAGCCGGTCCGAGCGCGCGTCTTCGAGGGTGTGGACGGAGATGAGACCGGGTTGGCCCTGGAGCGCATCCCCGTAGCGGTGCATCGACTCGATCAGCGCCTCGCGGTGCTCGGAGTGCGGGTGGTGCACGGACATGAGGATGTACATGAGGGAATGGTACGTACGCCGACGGATAAGATTCCATGGCCGCTGCCTACGACGAACGGACGCCCCATGCTCGAGTTGCTCGGAGGGACGCTAGGGGCCGTCCTGCTCATGGGCCTCGCCGCGGTCGTCATCGGTTTCTCCAAGACGGCACTGGGCGGCCTCGCCGTCGTCTCCATCGCCATCTTCGCGACGATTCTTCCCGCGAAGGAGTCCACGGCCGCCGTCCTCGTGCTCCTCATCGTCGGGGACTTCGTCGCCGTGTGGCACTACCGCCACGACGCCGACTGGTCCCTCATTCGGCGCCTGCTCCCCGCCGTGCTCCCCGGGCTCGTGATCGGCTCCTTCTTCCTTGCGCACGTGTCCGACGGCGTCCTGCGCCGCGGCATCGGAGCCGTCCTGCTCGCGCTCCTGCTTACGCAGCTCATGCTGACGTGGCGACGCGAAGCGCCCGACGTCCACCGCGCACGAGCACCCGCGCGGCGGCGTGGGTCGCAGGAACCGGCGCCGGGTTCGCGACCATGACCGCGAACGCAGCGGGCGCGGTGATGACCCTCTACCTGTCGGCATCGGGCGTCGAGAAGCGACGTTTCATCGGCACCAACGCCTGGTTCTTCCTCATCGTGAACCTCGTCAAGGTGCCCTTTTCCGTCGGGCTCGGGCTCATGCATTGGCCCGACCTTGCGCGCGCCGGGATTCTCGCCCCGCTCATCCTGCTCGGCGGGATCCTCGGCTACGCGACCGTGCGCCGCATCAGCCAGCGCCGATTCGACGTCGCCGTACTCCTGGCCTCGGCGATCGCCGCCATCGCGCTGCTGGTGTGACCAAGGAGCCTACGGTGCGCGGGCACACGTTCGCCGCGCGAGCGGAGGGATGCGCGCCTAGAGTGAGGGGCGAGTCCGGACCCGACGCGGGGTCGAGTCGCGAGGTAAGGGGAATCGTGATGAACGTCAGCGCATCGGTGAACGCACGGTTCCCCCGGGTCCTTCCGGAGCCGAGCGGGCTACGCCTCCGGAGACCTCGGCATCTCGATCGCGTATTTCGCGTTCGGCTTCTTCTTCCTGTACTACCTCACGGACCTTGTGGGCCTGCCTCCGGCGGTCGCCGGCGTCGTGATGCTCATCGGCAAGGTGTGGGACGGCGTGAACGACCCCCTCATCGGGGCACTGAGCGACCGGACCCGGTCCCGGCACGGACGCAAGCGGGTGTACCTGCTCTACGGGGCCGTGCCGTTCGGCGTGAGCTTCGCGGTCCTGTGGTGGATCCCCGTCACCGCGTCGGAGGGTGCGAAGGCGGCGCTCGCCATCGGCCCTCGTCTGATCTTCGCGACGACCTACTCGTTCGTGGGCGTGCCCTACCAGGCCCTCGTGCCCGTCATCAGCGACGACTACGACGAGCGCACGCGCCTCGTCGGCTTCAAGGCAGTCTTCTCCGCGATCGGCGCGATCCTCGGCGGGGTCATCGCGCTCGTGCTGTCGCGACGGAGAGGACATGACGTCGACGCTGCGGCTCATGGCGCTCGGGTTCGGCATTGCGATTTCGGTGCTGATCCTCGTCGCGGCCCGCTCGACCCGCGGCGCGGCTCGTGGCGACACCGTCACCCGATCGCGCCCGTGCCGCTCGCGGACTACGTGCGGCTCGCGACCGAGCCGAACGTCTCGACCCTCCTCGGCTACAAAGTGCTCGGCGCGGTGGCGACGGGCGTGATGACCGCGGCGTTGCCCTTCTTCGCGATCCACGTGGTCGGCGACGGCGCGCTCTCCACGTATCAGCCTCGCGATCTACACCATCGTCGGCGGCGGCCTCGTCGCGGTATGGGTGCGGCTCGCGCGCAGATACGACAAGCGCCGGCTCATGCTCGTGTCGAACACGGCCGCAGGCACGATCCTCGTCGCCATCGCGCTGCTCGCCAGCTCCGACGCGAGCGTGGTATTCCTCGTCGGCTCCGCCCTGCTCGGCGTGGCCATGTCCGCCTACCTCGTCCTGCCCCCGTCGCTCGTCCCCGACCTCGTTGACTGGCACGAGCACACGTCCGGGGAGCGCCACGAGTCCGTGTTCTTCGGGCTCTGGATGATCGCCCACCAGCTCGGTCTGGGCGTGGCGGCGCTCGTGCTCGGCCTCGTGCTCCAGTGGTCCGGCTACGTGCAGGACGCGGACGTCCAGTCCGCGGAGGCGGTGACCGGGGTGCGGCTCGCGTTCGGCCTCATCCCGGCGGTGTTCCTCGTCCTGGCCGCGCTCGTGCTGCAGCGCTACCGGATCACGCGCGAGCGGCTGGTCGAGGCCCAGGCGGCCCTCGCGGCCTCGGGCGGCCCCCAGCCGTGATCGGCATCGCCGCCCGGCTCGTCGGCCGCTACCTGCGCTGGCGCTTCGAGCACCTGAGCGCACGCCGTCTGCGTCGCCACCAGCGCCGTCGCGCCAGGGCTCTCCTGCGCTACGCCCGACGCCACTCGGCGTTCTACGCCGAACACCTCACCTCCGATCGCCTCGCCGACGCGCCGCTGATGGACAAGGCGACGATGATGCGCGAGTTCGACCGCATCAACACCGTCGGCTTGCACCGAGACGACGCGGTGGAGTTCGGCATCCGCCGAGAGCGGGCAGGCACGACGGAGCTGTACCAGGGGCGCTACTCGATCGGCCTGTCGAGCGGCACGTCGGGGAACAAGGTGGTGACCGTGCTGTCGCCGTGGGAGCGCGCCCGCTACGCGGCGCTGGTGTGGGCGCGTTCGGGGGTGCCCGCGTCGGTTAGCCGCCCGCGGGTGCTGTTCGCGCTGCGTACGAACAACCCGGCGTTCACCGCCGTGACGATGGCGGGAATCGACCTGGTCTACGTGGACTACTTCGTGCCCATCGACGAACTGGTCGCGCTCGTCAACGACCGCCGCCTTAACGTGCTCGCCGGTCCCCCGTCGGTCCTGGTGCTCCTGGCCGAGCGGAGCGCCGACATCACCTCGACGATCGAGACGGTGATCTCCTACGCCGAGGTGCTCGAGGAGCCCACCAGGAACCGCATTGCGGCCGCGTTCGACGCGCCGGTCGTGCAGATATACCAGGGCGCGGAGGGCATGCTCGGGGTCACCTGCCGCTCGGGCAACCTTCACCTCAACGAGGACATCGCGCTCGTGGAGCTGCTCGACGCAGGAGACGCCCTCGGCGCCACCCGCCGCGTCGTCGTCACGGACCTGTACCGGCGCGCGCAGCCCTTCCTCCGCTACCAACTGGGGGACCTGCTCGAGATCGACGACGAGCCGTGCGAGTGCGGATCGGCCTTCCGTCGGATCCGCCGCATTCACGGTCGATCGGACTCGGTCCTCACGCTGCCCGGACGGCGCGGCGGCGAGGTGCGCCTCATGCCTGACTACGTGCGGCGTTCCATCAACCAGGCCTCGCCGGACGTGATCGAGTACCAGGTGGTCCAGTGGGCGCCCGACGATCTCGAGGTGCGGCTCGTGCTCGACGACGGAGCCGATCGCGTGGCGGTCGAGGCCGCAATCCGGCAGAACCTCGCGCACTGGACGGATCGCGCGGACGGCCTGCTCGGGGCCGTGCGTTTCACCGACACGCCTCCGACGCCCAACGAGGGCTCCCACAAGCTCGTGCGGGTGGTGAACCGATGCCAGTGATCCTCTCCCCCGTCTATGGAGCGCACGCTTGACTCCAGCGCGGACTTCCTCGCAGTAGCCACCATCGTCTACGAGGACGACGCGGGTTGGGAGCCGGCGTCCGAGCAGGTTATCGTCGGGCTCGCCGACGACGCGGCGGCGGGACGCATCCAGATGAGTGGCTTCGTCGCGTCTATTGGCGGTCGCGTGGTCGCCCGCGCCGCAGCCATCGTCGAGCCCGACGCGGTGGCGGTAGACGGGCGCCCCGAGGGGTGGATCGGACTGTTCGAGTGTGTGCGGGGCGAGGACGAGGCGGGCGTGGCCGTGCTCGGCGCGTGCGCCGACTGGCTGCGCGAGCGCGGTCGCGAGGCGATCAGCGCCCCCCGCGTGGACGCGCTCGTGTCAGGGCTGGTGACGTCGGGGTTCGACGAGCCACAGGTCGCCTTCACCCCCTACAACCCCGACTACTACCCGGGCATCTTCGCCACCGCGGGCTTCGCCGTCGTCCGCCGGATGCACGCCTACCGGTTCGACGCGGCGACCGCCCCGCGCATTCGCGTTCCCGCGGGTCTCGGCGCGCGCGTACGGGGCGTTCGCCTGGACGACTGGGGCGAGGAGCTCGCGCGCCTCCACGCCTTCCAGGAGGCCACGTTCGGGGGACACGCCGCGCGCGTATCCCGGGGGCTCGGCGCGACCGGCCTGCTGGCCAGGCGGATCGTCCCCCACCTGGATCCGGATCTTTGCCTGATCGCCGAGGATCGCCACGGCGCGACCGTCGGGTTCCTCCTCTGCCTGCCCGATGTGTGGCAATCGCGACCGGAGGGCGCCTCGCCGCGACGGGCGCGCCTCGTGTCGATCGGCGTTGCGCCGACGTGGCGCGGGAAGGGGGCCGCGATCGCGATGGGCGCGGCCCTGGAGAAGCGTCTGCTGGACAAGGGCTTCGAGAGCCTCGAGGCGTCGTGGATATTTAGCGATAATGAGCGGCCGCAGACTCTTGTTCGCGCCCTGGGCGGCTCCGCCACGCGGAGCGCGGCGATCTACGAGCTCGCACACTGATCCAGGGCTGAACGTGCCGACGCCGCGTGAACCGATCCCCGCCCCCGCCAACAGCGGATGTGCGCTCCCTCGGGACGCTACAGTCTCGTACGCGCGCGCTTGCGTCCACGCACGACTTTGACGACGATCACGACGACAACAGCGGCGACGACGAGAATCATGACGATCACCACGATGACGCCGCCGAGGATAAATGAGTACGGGAGAGCGGCACCCGTTGGTCGGTCCTCGTCCGGGATGTCGTTGAAGTCTGCCGTCGGACTGGCGAGGCGAGCGTAGTGGGCGATTTCTTCCACGCTTGGCCCGAATATGTCGTAGTCGTGAATCGCCGGGTCGAGGAACGGGTTGACGTCCTCGTACTCGAACGGGTTCGACGCGAGGAGCGTTTCGAGGTTGACAATGCCGTATCCGAAATCGAAGGTCCGCTCCGCGTCATGGGAAGTACCGGAAGACCCCGTGCTGTGGATCATCGCCTGAAGGATCTGATTGGGCGTCGCGCTCGGGAATACTTGCATGACGAGCGCGAGTTCGCCCGCGACGATGGGCGCGGCGAAGGATTGGCCGGAAACGAAGCCTTGCTCCTCCCAGGTACCTGCCGCGGATCCCTGTTCGAGGATGTTCACTCCGGGGCCGACCACATCAACAAGCCAGTTGGTGTCCGGATCGTTTGCGCCCGGGACAGTCTGTAGGCTCCCGTCCGACGCGCCGGACAGAACAGAGACGACACCGTTGTTGATTCCCGGCGGAAACTCTCCGTAAAGATCCTCGTCCGGTCGGTTTTCGGACAGGGAGGCGACCACGATGACGTCGCTATTCAGAGCGAAGGCAATCGCCTCGTTCAGGTCGCCGTAATCACCGACGCTTATCGAGACGGAGATGATCTGCGCGCCGTCCGTGACGGCCTGCATGATCTGCTGCTCGATCTGGGATCGCCGATCCACACTTTCCCCGGTCGAGCTGCGACACGTATCCCTATCCTGCGTGGCCCGGTCCGTGACGTAGATCGGGTAGAACAGCACTCGTGCTTCCGGTGCCACGCCCAAGACGCCGACTCCGCCCGGGTATCCCTCCCCGGTTCCAACGATCAGAGAGACGGTCTCGGTGCCGTGTGCCGCAACGTCCCAGTCCGTGGAGGCGGCCGAGAGGATCGTACCGGCGTCGGAGTAGCAGCGAGCCGGCATCAGCACGACGTTCGCGCCGCTCAGTGTGGGCACGTCGAGGTTGACGGGAGAGTCGATGACGGCAATGGTCACGCCGGAGCCGGTGGTCCCGGAAGCGTGAACCTCGTCCAGGTGAGCCTGGTAGTAGTACCAGAGTCCGTCATCGGGGGTGACGGGGTTCATCGGGTCGGCGTTGGCGGCGCTACCGGCTCCGCACAGGAACAGTCCGATCGCCAGAGTTGCGAATGCTCGCCTTACCCCCACGCCGAAACCCCCGTTGGTCGAGCGAGTTCCGGTGGTTGGCGTCACCAGTCGCTCCTCGCCGAACAGCGACACGCGAGCGCGGTCACCACGTTGTCAGCGCGCGCTCCATCCGATTCCGCATGGGTGGCGCTTCGCGCCAACACGTTACGGGTGTACTCGATCCCGGCGTACTGCATCGCGCCACAGGCACCGAGGTACGGAATCCCGTTCTCGCGCGCCGACCTGATCGCCGCGAACACTGCTTCGTCGGATCGATACGGGGCACCGGGGGCGAGCCACAGCCCATCAAACCCTGTGACCTCGAAGTCCGAGTCTCGTCGCCACCCACCGAAGCGCGACGCGTGCTTCATCTCGCAGACGAGGGATGAGCCCGTCGAGTTCGCGATGGGTGATCTGGGGTCCGTGATCCCCGAGAAGAGCGATCACGGGCGAGTCGGCGGCGAGCACGGTCAATCATAGCGACGTCGCATGAGCCACCTAGCGTCTACCTACGCGGCACGAAGCCTAGTCGGGCTGCCAGGATGTGAACCTCGACTCCTTGACCACCAGTCGCCGAGCAGGCCGACGAGTGGCCCGTGCGAGAACGTGAAGATGAGGAAGTGCGCGCCTACCACAATCAGCATCCACAGCCAGAAGTCGCGCGAACTGTGGTCGGGAATGGTGAACACGACGAGGCTCACAAGCGCGTATTCCACCGCGAAAGCGACGCCCATGACGACCCATTGACGGGTCGATGGATGACCCAATCCCGCAAAGATGACTTTGAAGATCGACAGGACGGCCATCGCCAGAACGGCCGACACCGCGCCCACGATGAGCCATGGCACCATCCAGGCAGTGCCGCCAAGACCCCCCACGACGATGCCGAGGCCGACGAGGATGAAAAGCACCGCGCCACCCCGCATGAGTGGGTAGGTGCGGGGCAGGCTGGCGAGCCATCCCATTCGCATCACATCCTCTCGACGCCGTTTTCCCCGAAAACGGCCCCCGATGCGCGGTGTCTCAAGTCGGGCTGACAGGATTTGAACCTGCGACCCCTTGACCCCCAGTCAAGTGCGCTACCAAACTGCGCCACAGCCCGTGACAGCATCGGCAATCCTACCGGACGGGCGTCGGCGTATCCGCCGTCGCGTTACGCGGACTCGCGGATGATGAGCTCGGTAGGCAGCAGGGTCACCGGATCAGCCTCTTCGCCCGCAGCGGCCTTGATGACCTGACGCGCCGCGTTAGCCCCGAGGTCGCGAACCTGCTGGCGAATCGTGGTGAGAGGCGGGTCCGAGGCCCGCGCGGAATCGATGTCGTCGAAACCGATCACCGCGACATCCTCGGGCACACGCATGCCAGCCCGGTGAAGCAGGTGGATCGCGCCGAGGGCCATCAGGTCGGAGGCCACGAACACGGCGTCGAATTCGGCGCCGCTAAGGATGATCTCGTGCATCGCCTGTACGCCAGACTCGCGGGTGAAGTTTCCGTGGCCGACGATGGGCTGCTCCCCCGCCTCCTCCACGGCCGCAAGGTACCCGTTCAGGCGCCTGATCCCCGGGTCCATGTCCAGGGAACCGGTGATGGTCGCCACGTGGCGCCGACCGGACTGGTGGAGGTAGGCGACCGCATCGTGGACCGCCGTCTCGTTGTCCACGTCCACGAAGGGAATGGATGAGATCGCCAAGGGGCCGTCCGCTGGCGACGACCGGGATGCTGGCGTCGAGGAGCGCCGACGGGAGAGGATTTTCCGCGTGCAGGGACGCGATGATGGCTCCGTCGACGTGTCCGGCCGTGATGTACCGCGCGACCGCCTCGAAACCCTCGGGGTCCGGGGCGAGCATCAGGACCATCTGTTTTCCGGCGCGGTCAAACTCCTCGCGTACGCCCTCGAGGACCTCGGTGAAGTACGCGTCGCCCAGGAAGAACGTAGGCACGGTCTCGGGCGCGATGAACGCGAAGGCGTCCGTGCCCCCGGAAGCGCGGGCCGTCACGATGCTCCGAATGGTGTCGTCACATTCGTCAGCATCTCACCGGGCGTGCCTGTTGGCGAGAGAACGTGGTCAAAACCTCAATTTGCGCTACGCCCCGAGTCCTGTGACGAGCGTACGAACGATTGCCGGAATCTGGGATGGGGCGTCGCTCCCCTGCGAGCCGCCCACCATTGCCTGAGTGCCAAGCGCGATCATCGACCCCACGAGCGCCGTCACCGCAGCCGAGACGTCAAACGCGCCTAGTCGCCCCCGGCTTTGCTCCGCCGCAAGGTAATCCCCGACGTTCCCGAGCGTCCGCTGTATGCCGTACTCGGGCCCGTGGATCTCGGTGAGGAATCGGTGCAGGAGTTCGGGCTCGGACATCAGGCCTGCGACGGCGGGGATAGACCCCGACGCCAAGGTGAAGAGCGCCTGAGCCAACGTCGTGAGGTTCGCCTCGACGTCGCCCTCCCCCGCCGTCGGGAGGTTCTCGCTGAACGCTGCCACCTGCGCGTCGTACCGCCGCAGGAGCGCGGCGAGCACCAGGTCGTTCTTGTCGGCGAAGTAGTTGTACAGCACCCCGACCGAGAGGCCCGCGGCGCGCGCGATATCGCGCGTGGTGATGGCGGATACCTGACGCTCCGCGAGGAGTCGCTCCGCGGCATCTATCAGTTGCTCGCGAAGCGCGGGGTTTCCGCCCGCCGCCGCGCCCGACGTCCCGAAGACGCGTTTGTGCGCGGCGGCGATGTGGTCGAGCGGGCTATGTGACATCTCGCCTAATGCTAGTGGTGACGGCGATGGCGACGAAGGCCACCGCGTATCCCGTGAGTACGAGTCCTCCGGTCACTTGGGAGAGCTGGGCGACGCTGGGAGAGGGAAGTCCCTCCATCGCTCCTCCCGCCCGGAACGGGAGCCACCGCGCACTGTCGCCCACGAGCTGTCCCACGATTCCTTCAACGATGGCGATCCACACGAGCGCGCCCGCGATCGCGCCGGAGAGGTTGCGTACAAGCGCGCCTACCCCGACACCGATCGCGCCGAAGCACACGTTCCACACAATGCATCCCACGATCGTCTGCCAGACGCCCGCGGCCCCAAGGTCGAGGCTCGCCCCTTTCTCCTTCATCCAGATGGCGAGCGTGGCGAGGGCGGTAATGGCCGAAAGCACCCCTACCCCCGCCCCGACGATCGCGAAGGAGATGACCTTCGCCCCTACGACGCTCCCCCGTCGAGGCGTCGCGAGGTAGGTGTCCGTGATGGTCTTGTGTCGGTATTCTCCTGCGACCGACGAGATGCCAAGCATGAGCGAGAAGATCGCGACGATACCCACGTGCGAGAAGCCCAGGCGCACCGTTTCGACGTCGTTCGGGTCCCTACCCATGAGAAACACCCCGCTGATCCCGCCAACAACGACGAGTTGAGCCGCAGCGAGAAGGACAACGAGCGTTACGCGTGGTGCGTACCTTGAGGAATTCGTTGCGAACGAGCCGGACCATGATCTGCCTTCCTTTCACTTCGAAGCGGTGAGGGAGAGGAACGCGTCCTCGAGCGAGGCGCCGGGGAGGTCCTCGATCGGGCCGGAATACCGGAGCGTCCCTGCCTGGATGATGACGACGTTGTTGACGGTCTGCTGGACCTCGCTCAGCACGTGGCTGGAGACCAGCACGGTGCGCCCTTCGAGGGCCAGCCGCTTGAGGAGGTCGCGGAGCCACGCCATGCCGGCGGGGTCGAGGCCGTTGGAGGGCTCGTCGAGGACGAGAATCTCGGGGTCACCGAGCAGCGCGGCCGCGAGGCCGAGTCGCTGCTTCATGCCGAGCGAGTACGTCCTCACGCGATCGTCCGCGGCCGCGCCGAGGTCGACGAGCTCAAGTACCTCGTCCACGCGCGACGTCGGGAGGCCGGAGATCTGTGCGAGGACGCGTAGGTGGTCGCGCCCCGTGCGGCCCGGATTGAAGCCGGTAGCCTCGAGCAACGCTCCGACGACGCGTCGGGGTTCGGCGAGCTGGGCGTACGGGACTCCGTTGATGAGCGCCCTCCCCCGAGTGGGCGTGACGAGTCCGAGCGCCATACGTAGCGTTGTCGTCTTGCCTGCGCCATTGGGGCCAAGGAATCCCGTGACTCTGCCCTCCGGGACGTCGAATGAGACTCCGTCGACCACACGGTGTTGCCCGAAATCCTTGGTCAGGGCTTCTATCTCGATGGTTGCCATGCGGCCCTCCTCGTAGCGTGAACTCGTGTTCATGAACGTACGTTCACGAGGGTACACCATGGCGCGCGGAACGCAATGCCGTGCGGGATTTGGCGGACGAGCACGCCGTTAACTAGAGCGCGTTAAGAACCAGGCCGAAGACGAACGAGACGCTGCCGAGCACGAGCCCCGCGATCGCTCTGCCGCGCCCCAGGTCGTGAATCAACCTGGAGCGCGCGTAGCCGAATAGCCCGAAGACGACCGCGAGAATCGCGAAAAGGAACACCGTGGGGGTGACCATTGCGAGGATCCCGAGAACGAGCGACGTCGTAGCCGAGCTGTTCGTCGCGGCACCCGTGGGGGTCGGAGCCGCCGCGTCATCGCCAAAGAACGCCCACTGGATGCCGTCCCACCATCGCCGACGCCGGTTGACCGTGTCGAAGTACCAGCCCGGAGGCGTCGTGACGGGAAGCTGCGGCGGGTCGACTATCACGGGACTATTGTGCCGCTAACGGCGTTTTCCGCCACTTGAACCCTTCCTTTTCTCCCTCACGCTCATGTAAATCTGAAGGGGGCCTCTCCCTCGGCCCTAGGGACCGGCGCTTAAATCGGCAAATGCGGATCCCCAATAGATCAGGAATCCGAGGGTGAGAAGATAGGCGACGATCTTCACCCCAGTCACGAGGCTGGAGTTGGTATTGCCCGACCGATCCTCTCCGATTTCCGCCGCGTGTGCGAGCACGATGTTCAGGATGGGGAACCAGATGAAGATGATCGCGACGACAGTGATTGCGCGTATTCCGCGCTGGCCGTTTGCGGCCTCGCTGGGTTCGACAACGGACGTCGAATTGTCGCTCATGGAGCCTCCCCGGGGGTCGTATACAGGCTAGCGCTTCCCCTTGCCCCCTGGGCCCTTACGCTTCTCCCTCACGCGCATGGAAATTTGGATCGGAGTGCCCTCGAAACCGAACGTCTCGCGTAGGCGTCGCTCGATGAACCGTCGGTAGCCGGGATCGAGGAACCCCGTCGTGAAGATCACGAAGCGCGGCGGGCGCGTAGCAGCCTGCGTCGCGAACAGGATGCGCGGCTGCTTGCCGCTGCGCACGGGGTGCGGGTGCTCCGCGACGAGCTCGCCAAGGAACGCGTTGAGGCGCCCCGTCGAGATGCGCATGTCCCACGAGCTCAGCGCGAGGTCGAGAGCGCGGACCAGACGGTTGGTGTGCCAGCCCGTCGGTCGCCGACACGTTGATGCGCGGCGCCCACGCGAGCTGGCCCATCTCGGTGTCGATCGACCGGTCCAGGTCAGATCCGCACCTCCTCGTCCACGAGGTCCCACTTGTTGAACGCGATGACGAGCGCGCGCCCGGAGTCCACCACCTGCGACATCACGCGCGTGTCCTGCTCCGTAACGGGCACGGAAGCGTCGACGAGCACCACGCCGACCTCCGCACGCTCGATCGCGGCGGCCGTCCGGAGCGACGCGTAGTAGTCCGCGCCCTGCGCCTGGTGCACGCGGCGCCGGATTCCCGCCGTGTCCACGAAGGTCCACGTGCCGGCCGTCAATCTCGACGTCCTCGTCGACCGGGTCGCGCGTGGTGCCCGCGGTCTCGTCGACGACGACCCTCTGCTCCCCAGCGAGGTGGTTCAGCAGGCTCGACTTGCCGACGTTGGGGCGCCCGACGAGGGCGACGCGGCGCGGCGCGTTCGGCCGACGACCGGCTCGCGGTCGAGCTCGGAGGGAAGCGCGCCGACGGCCGCGTCGAGGAAGTCGCCCATGCCGCGCCCGTGGAGGGCGCTCACGGCGTATGGCTCCCCCAAGCCGAGCGACCACAGTTCCGTCGCGTCCGACTCGCCTCGCGGGCCGTCCACCTTGTTCGCGCACAGGACGACGGGCTTCTTCGCCTTCCGAAGCAGCCGCACGACCTGCTCGTCCGTCGCGGTCGGCCCCACGGTCGCGTCGACGACGAAGATGATCGCGTCCGCCATGTCGATCGCGACCTCGGCCTGACGCGCGACCGACAGGTCGAGCCCGGCGACCTTCGTCTCCCAGCCGCCGGTGTCCATCAGGATGAAGTCGTGCCCCGCCCATTCCGCCGGGATACGTCACGCGGTCGCGGGTGATCCCGGGCGTGTCCTCGACGACGGCGGCGCGCTGGCCGAGGATGCGGTTGACGAGCGTGGACTTTCCGACGTTCGGGCGCCCGACGACGGCGAGGATCGGCAGCATCGGCCCGCTCCTCGCGCGGTGCGTCGTCCAGCGCGGCGAGGTCGTCGTCGGACAGGTCGTAAGCCTCGAGACCCGCGCGTAGCGCCTCCTCGCGTACGGCCTCGGCCGCCTCGGGGGCGTCGGATTCGTGCGGGGACGCGAGCGGAAGCTCACCCGGGCCCAGGGTGTCGTCGCCGGAGCTGGTCGTCATGCGGCGGGCCCTTCACGGAGCGGGTCGTCGTGCGGAAGCTGAATCGGGGCGCGCGCTGCTACGTCGCGAACGTGCGTGCGCAGGGCATCGGCGACGATCTGCTCGGCGTACTGTTGCCGCTCGCGGCCGCGCGCGTTAGCGGGCACCTCGAGACGGACGGGCTCGCCGAACTCCGCGATGATGCTGCCGTCCCGGCCGGGGCCACATGTTGACGCTCTCCCCCGTAGGCCGCGTCCCGATCAGCGCGAGCGGCACAACGGGTGCGCCGCGCGTGGATCGCGAGCCACGCCGCCCCACCGCCGAGGCTCGCCGCGTCCCCCGTACCCCGCGTGCCCTCGGGGAACACGCCGACGACGCCACCGCGCTGCAGCACGGCGCGGCCGCGGGCGAGCGCCTCGCGCCCGCCCTGCGCACACCTCGATCTGCCCGGACCCGCGCAGGATCGCCGCCGAGCACGGTCACGAACATCTCCGTCTTGACGAGCAAGTGGGCGGAGCGGGGCGTCACGCCCACCGCCACGGGCCCGTCGATGAATCCCACGTGGTTCGCGATGACGATCACGGGGCCCTTGCGGGGAACGTTGTTCTTGCCCGCGACCTTCGTCCTCCACAGCACGTGCGCCAGCAGCCAGCCGACGGGGCGGCCCCAGAGGGTCCCGAGCCGGCTGGAGGCCTCGCGCGTCCGCCCCGACTCACGCGCGCGCCTTCTCGGCGAGGTCGACGACGGCCTGGACGGCCTCGTCGATCGTCAGGTCCGTCGTGTCCAGGGTGACCACGCCGTCGGCCGCCGTCTGGAAGTTCACGACCGTCGAGTCCTTGTCGTCCCGGTCGATAATGCCCGAGCGGAGCCGCGCGACAGTGGTGTGCGACGCCCTCGCCCGCGCGGCGCGCCACGCGCACCTCGGCGTCCGCGGTCATCAGTACGCGCACGTCGGCGTCCGGCGCGACGACCGTCGTGATGTCGCGACCCTCGACGACGATGCCGCGCCCCCCGGAGAACCCGCCCACCACCTCGGCGGCGATGATCTCCGCGCTGCATCCGCCCCAGCACCGCGCGCGCCTCGAGGTTGGTCGCGACGGCCGACACCGCGGCTCGTCACGGTCTCGGAGCGGAGCAGGCGCGGACACGTCCTCGCCCTCGAAGAGCACGAGCGGGTTGTCGGGATCGAGGACCATCTCCACGTTCATCGTCTCGGCCATCGCGACCACGTCGTCCGCCTTGCGCGAGATCGACGCCCTCGCGCATGCACGCCAGGGCCGTGACGCGGTACGTCGCGCCCGTGTCGAGGTACGCAAGGCCAAGCCGGCGCGCCACCTCCCGCGCGACCGTGGACTTGCCGACGCCGGACGGACCGTCGATCGCGATGACGATTCCCGTCACGACGCCGCCACCTCCCAGCCCTCCGCCTGGAGGGCCTTGACGAGCGCCTCCGCGCGCGACGCGAGGACGCTCGACGCGCACGAGACCGACGGGCTGCGTGCGGCGAGTGCTCGATCGCGAGATCCTCGACGTTGACGTACTCCTCGGCGACGGCGGTGAGCAGGCGCAGCAACTCCCCGGGCTCGTCGGGCACGATCACGTGACGTCCGACCACTCGCGGCGCTTGTCGCCGTGCTTGCCGGGAATCCGCGCGACCTCCTCGCGCCCGCGCTCGATCAGGGCGCCGAGCGCCGCGCCCATGTCCGTCGGCCTCCCGGACCTTCTCGAGGTCGCCGATGATGTGTCGAAGCGTCTCGCGGAGGTTGCGCTCGTTGAGGCGCGCGATGTCCGCCCACATCGCGGGCTCGCTCGCCGCGATGCGCGTGACGTCGCGCAGACCCTGGCCCGCGAGGGCGACGTCCTCCGGATCGAGCCCCGCGAGAGCCGCGGCGACGGCGGAGGCGGCCACCTGGGGGGCGTGGGAGATGCGGGCGACGGCCGCATCGTGGCGGGCGGCGTCCATGACGACGACGTCGCCGCCGAGCGCCTCGGCGGTCGCGCGGACGAGTGCCTGGGCGGACGCCGAGGCGCCGTTGGGGCACAGCACCCACGGGCGGGCGCGGAACAGGTCGCCCTGGGCCGCGAGGCCGCCGGAGACCTCGCGGCCCGCCATCGGGTGCGACCCGACGTAGCGGCTGCCCCTGGCCCGTCTTCTCGACGGCGCGGGCGATGGGCTCCTTGACGGACGCGACGTCGGTGACCACGGCCTCGGGCCACGCGCGTAGGGCGGCGACGACGGCGTCGGCCGCCGCCGCGGGCGGCACGGCGACCACGACGAGGTCCGGGGCGTCGTCCGTCGCGCGGACGCCGCCGCGCCGATGTCGCGCGCGAGCTTCGCGGCGCTCGCGTCCCGGTCGTCGATCGTCACGGGCCATCCCTCGGCCGTGAGGCCGACGCCGATGCTCGCGCCCGATCAGCCCCGCCCCGACGATGTGGACGCTGGCCCGGGGGTTGTCCGCCTTCATCGCAGCGTCACTGCGCCAGGTCCGTGCGGAGCGACACGGCGCCGTGGAGGTAGACGTGGGTGACCTCGGCGCGCGGACGGTCCAGGTTCGCGTGCGCCATGACGCGGATGACGCGCCCGAGCGCGCCCGGGACGTCCATCTCCACGGCGCACATCAGAGGCACGTCGCCGAGGCCGAGGTGCGCGCGGCGGCGGCGGCGGAAAGTCCGCGTGAATGTCGGGCGTGCAGGTGAAGAACACGGAGACCAGCGTCGTCCGTCGTGAGGCCGTTCTCGCGCAGCATGGCGCCCACGAGCTCGTTGGTGCGCTCGTGCAGGTGCTCGCGCTCGTCCACGTCGAGCGTGGTCGCGCCGCGAATCGCGCGGATCGTCATGGCTGGCCTCCGGGCACCATGGTATCGGCGTACGGCTAGAGCCCGACGTCCTTCATCAGCGCGCCGACCTCTTCGTTGTCGAGAACGCGTACCTCGCCCGGGCCTCAGCGTCGCCGAGTCGGATCGGGCCGAACTGGATGCGCGCGAGGTCGATTACCGGGTGCCCGACGGCGTCGAACATGCGTCGGACGATGCGGTTGCGGCCCTCGTGAAGCGTCACCTCGACGATCGAGTGCTGGTCGGTCGCGTCGCGGATGGCGCAGGAGGAGACGCGGACGGGACCGTCGTCGAGCTCGACTCCGGCCTTGAGGATGGTTCCCACGCCCTGCTGGACGCGTCCTTCGACCTTGGCGACGTAAACCTTCGCGACCCCGTGCGTCGGGTGCGCGAGACGGTTGGCGAGTTCGCCGTCGTTCGTCAGCAGAAGTAGCCCGGTCGTCTCCGCGTCGAGGCGGCCCACGTGGAACAGGCGCTCGTTGAATTCCGTGACGTACTGGTCGAGGGCGGGCCGCCCCTCGGGGTCGCTCATGGTACTCACCACGCCCTTGGGCTTGTGGAGCGCGACCGTGAGGCGCGAGTCGTCCACGGCGATGCGTTTGCCGCGCACCTCGATCGCGACCTCGCCTGGGATGACGCGAATCCCCTGCTCGCGGACAACGTCGCCATTCACCGTGACCTGACCCGCCTCGATGAGCTCCTCGCACGCGCGGCGCGACCCGATTCCCGCCGCGGCGAGAACCTTCTGGAGCCGAATTCCCTCCGGCCGGTGAATCTGCATCTACCCGCGACCCTCCGAGTCAACGTCCGCGAGGTCAGGCAGGTACGGCGCGAGCGGGGGAAGGTCGTCGAGCGTCTGGAGGCCGAGCCGCTCGAGGAACTCCATCGTCGTCCCGTACTGGACCGCGCCCGCGATCTCGCCCACCTCGGTGATGAGGCCGCGTGACGAGCAGGGTCTTCATGACGGTGTCGACGCTGACTCCGCGGATCTGGGAGACCTGCCCGCGCGTCACCGGCTGGCGGTAGGCGACCACGGCGAGGGTCTCGAGCGCGGCCTGGGACAGGCGCGACGACTGGCCCTCGACCACGAATCGGCCGACGACGTCCGCGTACATCGGGGAGGAGTAGATGCGCCAGCGGCCATCCACCTCGCGCAGCTCGAAGCCGCGTGGGCGTTCGGGGTTGGCGTATTCGTCGCGAAGCTCGGCGAGGGCGGCGTCGACGTCCGGTTGGGGAACCTCGATGGCCGCGGCGAGATCCGCCGAAGCCGACGGGCCCGTCCACGACCATGAGGACGGCCTCGAGGGCGCCGAGCAGGTGGGCGTCACTCATCGCGCGCGGCCTCCTTCTCGGGCGACCCGATCCGGGCGCCCTCCTCGTCGATCTCGTCGTCGAAGTCCGTCGCGACCTCGACCGCGTCCTCGCCGCCGGTCCAGCGAACGGTGAGGTCGCTCAGCGACCGTACCTGATCGAAGGCCACCACGGATTCACGGAACAGCTCGAGAAGGGCGAGAAACCGCGCGACGACCACCGATATGTCCCGAGTGTCCGAAACGAGGGTGCGGAACGTCATCGTCCCCTCGCGTTGAAGCATCGCCGTGATGTACGCCGCCTGCTCGCGCACGACTGACCTTGGTGACGTGGAGGTGGGTCAGTTGACGACCTCGGCCGGACTTTGCCTCCAGCGCGTGCGCCGCGAGCCTCGCGAGGCCGTCGGCGTCGACGGCCCAGACGAGCTCGGGAAGCAGCGCGGCGAGGTGGGGCTCGAGCGGGACGTCGCGCGGCATGCGGCGAGGCGCGGCGAGCATCAGCTCGATCCCTGCCGCGACGTCCTTGAACGCGCGGTACTGCAGCAGCCGCGCGAACAGCAGGTCGCGCGCCTCGAGCGCCTCGAGGTCCTCGGCGTCCTCCACCTCGCCCTGCGGGAGAAGGCGCGCCGCCTTGAGGTCGAGCAGCGTCGCCGCGACGACGAGGAACTCGCTCGCGCCGCGACAGATCCCAGTCCGTGGCCATCACGGTGGCGATGAACTCGTCCGTCACCCGCGCGAGCGCGACCTCGGTGATCTCCATCTGGTGCTTGGAGATCAGGCTGAGCAGAAGGTCGAAGGGGCCCTCGAAGTTGTCGAGATGCACCGAGAATCCCGGACCGCGCCGAGCCCTCGTTCGTCGCGAGCTCCGCCGTCACGCCGCCGCCCCTCGCGCCACGAGCTCGCGTGCGAGCTGTCGGTACGACTCGGCTCCAGCGTGCGTCGGCGCGAACGTGAGAATCGACTCCGCCGCGACCGTCGCGTCGGGGAACTTCACCGTCCGCGCGATCATCGTTTCCGTGACCTGATCCGTGAAGGCCTCCCGCATGGTGTCGACGACCTCGCGGCAGTGCAGCGTTCGCGCGTCCCACATCGTGGGGAGGATCCCGTCGACGACGAGGCGCGGGTTGAGCCGCGTCTGAACCTTCTTGATGGTGTCGAGCAGCAGCGCGACGCCGCGCATCGCGAAGTACTCGCACTCGAGCGGGATCAGCACCCCGTCCGAGGCGACGAGGGCGTTGACCGTCAGCAGGCCGAGCGAGGGCTGGCAGTCGATGAAGATGAGGTCGTACTCGTCGCGCAGCGGCTTGAGCGCCCGATCGAGCGCGCTCTCGCGCGCGACCTCGCGACACGAGTTGTAGCTCGACGGCGCTGAGGTCGATGTTCGCAGGCAACACGTCGAGGCCTTCGACCCCGCTCGGGATGATCGCCTCGCGCGCCGAGATCTCGTCGCTCATCAGGACGTCGTAGATCGTCTTGTCGAGGGCGTGCGGGTTGATCCCGAGCGCGGCGCCGACGGCCCCCTGCGGGTCGAAATCGACGAGAAGCACCCGTCGTCCGAGTTCGGCGAAGGCTGCGGCGAGGTTCACCGCTGTGGTCGTCTTGCCGACGCCGCCCTTCTGGTTGCACAGGGCAATAACCCTGGCGGGACCATGCGAAGACAGCGGCGAGGGCACGGGAAAGTCCGTCACGATGCTCACGCTACCCGCTATCCCCGCGCCCTTGGGTGGGCGAGCGCGTAGACCTCGCGCAGGGTGTCGCGCGTGACGAGCGTATACACCTGAGTGGTCGTGACGCTCGCGTGCCCGAGCAGCTCCTGCACCACCCGCACGTCCGCGCCGCCAGACAGCAGGTGGGTCGCGAAACTGTGCCGAAGCGTGTGCGGGGAGACGTTCTCGACCCCGGCCTTGTCCGCTGCTGCCTTGAGTATCGCCCAGGCGCTCTGACGGCTGAGGCGCGCCCCGCGCGTGTTGAGGAACACCGCCGCGGTCCCCCGACCCTTCGCCGCGAGCGGCGCGCGCCCACGCACCAGGTAGGCGCCGATCTCCCGGGCGGCGACCCGTCCAAGCGGCACCATGCGCTCCTTGTCGCCCTTCCCTCGCAGGAGGACGGACTCCTCGCCCGCGTCGAGCGTGAGATCGTCGACGTCAAGCCCGACCGCCTCGCTGATGCGCGCCCCGGTCGAATAGACGAACTCCAACAGCGCCCGATCGCGCAACTGGGCCACCGTCGCGTCCGGGTCCGCGTCTCCCCCACCAGCCGCATCGAGGATGGACGCGACCTGGTCGATCGAGATGGCCTTCGGCAGGCGACGGGGGATGGCCCGCGGCCGCACCTCGGACGAGGGATCGGTGGTGGTCCATCCCTCGGCGAGGGCAAACCGGTGCCAGCCGCGTACGGCGACGACCGTCCGGCTCGCCGACGACGGCGCCAGCGCCGCTCCCCCGTCGTCTCCCGTACCGACGGCCTGGCTGAAGGCGGATACGTCGGCGCGGGCGACGTCGGCGAGGCTCGCGATTCCCCTCGATCCGAGGAACGCGGAGTACCGCGCAAGGTCGCGGCGATAGGCGGCGATCGTGTTCGTGCTGAGCCCACGCTCCACGCGGACGTGGGCGAGGTACGCGTCGCGTTCGCGATCGAGCACTAGTGGCGCCAGACGGTCAGGGCGTCCGAGATAAACGGGTCGACGACGATGGCGAGCGACACGACCGTCAGGTACGTGATCGAGTCGCGGAACAGCCGCATCTCGCGCAGCTTCTTCTCGCCCCGCACGATGCGCCGGTAGAGCGTGACGCACCCCGCGAGGAACCACGCGCCGAACGCGGCAGCTGCGACAAGGTACACCCACGTCATGTGCGCCACGGGCACGAGCACGAGGGTCACGGCCACCATCGCGACGGCGTACGCCAGCATCTCGATCGAGACGCGCCGCGCGCTCGCGACGACGGGGAGCATGGGCACGTGAGCGTTCGCGTAGTCCTCGCGGAAGCGCATCGATAGCGGCCAGTAGTGCGGCGGGGTCCAGAAGAACACGATGAGGAACAGCAGCACGGGAGCCCAGCCCAGGCTCTGCGTGACCGCAGCCCACCCGATCATCACGGGCATGCAGCCGGCGGCGCCGCCCCACACGATGTTCTGCGAGGTCCGACGCTTGAGGATCATCGTGTAGCCGACGACGTAGATCAGAATCGCCGCGACGGATAGCGCGGCGGCCAGGGGCGAACCGACGGGCCATATGAACCACGCCGTCGAGACGATGCTGAAGGCCCACGCGAAGATGAGCGCCCCGCGCGGGCTCACAGCCCCCGTGACCAGAGGACGCCTCTGGGTGCGCTTCATCACCGCGTCGATGTCGCGATCGATGTACGAGTTGAACGCGTTCGCGGCTCCGGCGGACATCGCTCCGCCAAGGAGGACGCCGAGCAGGAGCCACGTTCCGGGCCACCCGTCCGCGGCGAGGATCATCGCGGGCACGGTCGTGACGAGCAGGAGCTCGATGATCCGCGGCTTGGACAGGGAAACGTAGTCCTTCACGTGCCGCGAGGCGCGCACCCATGGTGGGGCAGGAACCGCCGGGGCGGGGACGGTGGCTGACATAACCACCATCGTAGTCGCGGAGCGTGTCAACCTCGGGCGTCCTCGGAGGCGTCGAGGGGGTAACAACCCAGGGAGGGGAACGTCATGAAGATCCGATCAGCGGTCGCCGTCGCGCTAGCGACGTTCGGCACCGTCACACTCACCGCCATTCCCGCCGCCGCGCTCGACGCGCACTGCGGAATGGTCATCACCGACCGCGGCGCCACCGTGGCGGTTTCGGCGAACCTCGACTGCGGAGCCGCGCCGGGAATCACCATCGCAGCTGACGACGTCACGGTCGACCTCGGCGGCTACGTCCTGGAGGGCACCGTCGATAGCCCCGTCGGAATCAAGGTAGCGGGGACGGTCAAGCGGCCCACGATCACGGACGGAACCATCATCGGGTTCACGAACGCGATCACCGTTCAGTCCGCATTCGAACTCTCGATCACAGACATGAGAATCAAGAATCCGGGCGAGGACGGCATCGACATCGCCGACTCGGCGTACATCACCATGGACAACGTGACGCTCAATGGGACGGGATTCGCGAGCATCCTTGACCACAACCATGCCATTCAGATCGATCGGTCACACGACTTGGAGATCTCGAACGTCACCGAACAGGACTGGGCGGGAAGCGGCATCACCGTCCGCTACTCGCACGACTACACGATTCGCGACTCGTCCTTCTTCGGCAACGGAGCCAACAACATCGCCATCGAGCATGACACGACGGCTGCCCTGGTCTCGAACGTGACCACCGGCAATTCGCCGCTGTGCGTCGTCGCGACCGTCATCCCCGACCCCGGGACGATGGATCCCACCGTCACGTTCGACCACGTGGTCGCCACCGACTGCGGGGGCGGATACGGCGGTGGAGAGGCGTTCGACGTCAACTACTCGTACAACGTCGTCCTCGACTCGATCGAGAGCCATGGTGGCAACTACGGAGTGATGATCGTCGACCAAGACCGCAACGTGGTGCTGCGTAACTCCACCATCGAAGGCGCGTCATCGACCGGCGTCGTCGTCCAGGGATTCTCGTGGGCGATTCCTGTCAACACCTCCATCATTGGCACCACCGTCGACGGGTCGGGCGGCGACGGCTACTTCATTCAGAACGCGGCCATCACCTCCAGCGGAAACTCGGCGACAAACAACGGCAGGGACGGGTTCCGCTGGTCGATTGCCTCGAGCGGGACGTCCTACACGGACACCGCGACGAAGAACCATGGCAATGGGATCCTCGTCGACAACGGGAGCTACGGTCCCGTCGTCGTCACCCGCGCCACATCGACGCGGAACACCGCCAACGGCCTGCAGGTGAACTCGGGGCTGGCCCGCGTCACGGGCGGACGCTACCTCCACAACGGTCGCGATGGCCTGTATGCGGTGGGTGGAACGCTCAACGTCAGTTCGGCGATTGCCTCCTACAACACCCATTCTGGCGTGTTCTACTCGGCGGGCACGACCGGTCGCATGAACGGCACCCGCATGGTCAAGAATCACGTCTACGGTCGCGCCGTGCTCACCGGCGCGAGCTTCACCGACGCGGGCGGCAACTCGTACTACGCCAACGGCGTCTCCGACCGCTGCACGGGGACCTGCACGCTGTAGGTTCACTCAGCGCAAACGATGGGCGCCCGTCGAGGACTCTCGGCGGGCGCCCATCGTCAACTCCCCTGCGTCCCAAGTCCTACGCCTCGAGTGTCGCGACGCCGCTAGGCTAGAGGCATCAATCCCGACTTTCTTGGAGACCCCGTGAGCGCCAACATGACCGATCAGGACCGGGCCGCAGTCGACACCCTCAAGGTGCTCGCAGCAGACGCCGTCGAAAAGGTGGGCAACGGCCACCCGGGCACCGCGATCAGCCTCGCGCCAGCCGCCTACCTGCTCTTCCAGCGCGTCATGCGTCACGACCCCGCTGACCCGAAGTGGCTCGGACGCGACCGATTCGTCCTGTCGGCCGGGCACTCGTCGCTGACCCTGTACCTGCAGCTCTTTGCCTCCGGGTACGACCTCTCACTTGACGACCTCAAGAGCCTGCGCACGTGGGGCTCCAAGACGCCGGGCCACCCGGAGTACGGGCACACTGCGGGCGTCGAAATCACCACGGGCCCCCTCGGTTCGGGACTTGCCTCCGCCGTCGGCATGGCCATGGCCGCGCGACGCGAGCGTGGCCTGCTCGACCCCGACGCGAAGCCCGGCGAGAGCCCGTTCGACCACAGCGTCTTCGTCATCGCCTCCGACGGCGACCTCCAGGAGGGCGTCTCTAGCGAGGCGTCCTCCCTCGCGGGTACGCAGGAGCTCGGCAACCTCGTCGTCCTGTGGGACGACAACCACATCTCCATTGAGGACGACACGAACATCGCGTTCTCGGAAGATGTCCTGGCACGCTACGAGGCGTACGGGTGGGATGTTCACCGCGTCTCGTGGATCCAGAAGGACGGCTCCTACGTCGAGGACGTCGACGCGCTCGCCAAGGCGTACGCCGCGGCCACCGCCCAGACGGGAAAGCCGTCCATCATTGCTCTGCGAACCATCATCGGATGGCCGTCGCCAGGGAAGCAGAACACGGGCGCGATCCACGGCTCCAAGCTCGGCACGGACGAGATCAAGGCCCTCAAGGAGACGCTCGGCTTCGACCCCGAGAAGTCCTTCGCCGTCGACGACGCCGTGCTCACACACGCGCGCGAGGTGAAGGCGCGTGGAGCAGCAACCCACCAGGAGTGGAACGCGTCGTACGAGGCGTGGCGCGCCGCCAACCCCGAGCGCGCCGCGATGCTCGACCGCCTCGTCAAGCGCGAGCTCCCGAAGGGCTGGACGGACGCCCTCCCGACCTTCGAGGCTGGCACGTCGATCGCGACGCGCGCCGCGTCGGGCAACGTGCTCAGCGCTCTCGCCCCCGTTCTCCCGGAGTTGTGGGGCGGCTCCGCCGACCTCGCGGGCTCGAACAACACGACCATGAAGGGCGAGCCGTCCTTCCTCCCGGAGGCCCGCTCCAGCGAGATGTTCCCCGGCAACCCATACGGGCGGACGCTGCACTTCGGCATCCGCGAGTTTGGCATGGGCGCCATCCTGAACGGCATCACGCTCCACGGGCTCACCCGCGTGTACGGCGGCACATTCCTCGTGTTCTCCGACTACATGCGCGGAGCGGTCCGGCTCGCGGCTCTGATGAAGATCCCCTCGACGTTCGTGTGGACCCACGACTCGATCGGTCTCGGCGAGGACGGCCCCACCCACCAGCCCGTCGAGCACCTGTCCGCCCTGCGCGCCATCCCGGGCCTCGACGTCGTCCGTCCCGCCGACGCCAACGAGACGGCCATGGCGTGGCGCGGCATCCTTGAGCGCACCGAGCGTCCGGCCGGCATCATCCTGAGCCGCCAGAACCTGCCCGTCGTCGATCGAACCGTCTACGCGTCGGCTGAGGGCGTCCTGAAGGGCGCGTACGTCCTCGCTGACTCGGACGGCAAGCCCGACGTCGTCCTGATCGCCACGGGCTCCGAGGTCCAGCTCGCGCTCGCCGCGAGGGAGACCCTCGCTGCCGAGGGCATTCAGGCGCGAGTGGTGTCCATGCCGTGCCGTGAATGGTTCTGCGACGAGGACGAGGCGTACCGCGCCTCCGTCATCCCGCGCGACGTCAAGGCTCGCGTCACGATCGAGGCGGGAATCCGCCAGTCGTGGGACCGCATCCTCGGCGACGCAGGACGCGCGATCAGCATCGAGCACTTCGGGGCATCAGCCGACGGAGACCTCCTGTTCAAGGAGTACGGCTTCACCGCCGACGCTGTTGTTGCGGCGGCGAAGGAATCGATTGAGGCGGCGAAATGACCGGTTTCATCACCGCATGGGCGGGCCTAGGGGACGAGGCTCACGTCTCCGTCACCGCGACGGGTGAGGCGGCTGGTGCCGTCGAGTCGCGCCTCGCGTCCCTCGTCACGGACCAGGTCGCGTCGTCCATCGCCGCGAAGAACCCCACGCTGTGGGGCCCGGAGGCTGAATCCGAGGCCGCCATTCGCCTCGGCTGGACCGAACTCCACGAGACGACGCGTGCGATCCTGCCCGAGTTGACGGCCCTAGCCGCCGAACTCAAGGCGGAGGGCATTTCCCGCGTGGTCCTGTGCGGCATGGGCGGCTCGTCGCTCGGGCCCGAGGTCGTCGCACGCACGCACGGCGTGCCGCTGGTCGTCCTCGACTCGACGGACCCCGACCAGGTTCGCTCGGCGCTCGCAGGGGATCTTGCCTCGACCGTTGTCGTCGTATCCTCCAAGTCCGGCGGGACGGTGGAGACGGATTCGCAGAGGCGCGCGTTCGAGGCGGCGTTCACCGCGGCGGGGATCGACGCGAAGCGGCGCATCGTCGTGGTTACGGACCCCGGTTCGCCTCTGGAGAAGGCCAGCAAGGAGGCCGGATATCGCGCCGTCTTCCTCGCGGACCCGAACGTCGGCGGACGCTTCTCCGTGCTGAGCGCATTCGGCGTCGTCCCGAGCGCCCTGGCAGGCGTGGACGTCGAGGGCATGCTCGATGAGGCCGCGGCCGTCGCGCCGTCGTTCGCCGAGGACGACCCCGCGAACCCGGCGCTCGTGCTGGGCTCGGCCATGGTGACGCCCGGACGCGACAAGCTCGTCTTCCGGGACGAACAATCCGGCCTCGTCGGTTTCGCCGACTGGGCCGAACAACTCATCGCTGAATCCACGGGCAAGTCCGGCGTCGGGCTTCTGCCCGTCGTTGCGAACGACTCGGCCCCGGAGGTCGGGAAACCTGACGTGACCGACATACGCCTCGTTGCGCTCGACGCCGACCCGGTAGGAGACATCGCCGTCGCGGGTACTCTCGGCGGCCAGTTCCTCCTCTGGGAGTACGCCACGGCGATCGCGGGCCGACTGCTGGGCATCGACCCCTTCAACCAGCCCAACGTAGAGTCAGCCAAGGCGGCAGCTCGCGGCTTGCTCGACAGCACGCCCGAACCCGGCCCCGCGGCATTCGTCGACGACGGCATCGAGGTTCGCGCGCTCCCCGGAACGTTGGTCGACAGCGTCAACACCGTCGCAGGCGCGATCGCCGAACTCGAGTCGGCGCTCGGAGAACACGGGTACGTCGCCGTCATGGCGTACCTCGATCGCGAGGAATTCGGCGAGCTCGCTGGCGTCCGCGAGGCCGTTGCGGCGCGCACCGGCCGCCCGGTGACGTTCGGCTGGGGTCCTCGGTTCCTTCACTCCACGGGCCAACTCCACAAGGGTGGCGCCGCCGTCGGAGTCTTCCTGCAGATCACCGGCACGTTCGCCGACGACCTCGCGATCCCGGACCGGCCGTTCACCTTCGGAACGCTCATCGCGGCCCAGGCTCTCGGCGACGCGAGGGTTCTCGCGGAACACGAACGCCCCGTTTTGCGTTTGACGTTGACGGAAGCCTCCCAGGTCACCCGACTCCGGGAGTTACTGGAGGGATAGGCGTGAACAACCCGCTGCGTGATCCGCGTGATCGAAGGCTTCCACGCATCGCAGGACCGTGCGGGCTTGTCATGTTTGGCGTCACGGGCGACCTTGCCCGACGCAAACTCATGCCTGCGGTGTACGACCTCGCCAACCGCGGGCTCCTGCCGCCCGCGTTCGCGCTGACGGGTTTCGCGCGTCGCGACTGGGAACTCCAGGACTTCGAGAAGGTCGTGTACGACTCGGTCAAGAAGTACGCGCGTACGCCGTTTCGCGAGGAGACGTGGCGCCAGCTCGCCCAGGGGTTCCGGTTCGTCGAAGGCACCTTCGACGACGCGGCCTCTTTCGAACGCCTCCGGACGACTGTCGAGGAACTCGACGAGAAGCGGGGAACGGGGGGCAATCACGCGTTCTATCTGTCGGTGCCGCCTAGTTCGTTCCCGCTCGTGTGTCGCCAGCTTGCCGATTCCGGCCTTTCCCACCCCCGCGAGGGCACGTGGCGCCGCGTCGTTATCGAAAAGCCCTTCGGCCACAACCTCGCCAGCGCCAATGCCCTCAACGACGTCGTCTCCGAGGTCTTCCCCCCCGACGCCGTGTTCCGCATCGACCACTACCTCGGTAAGGAAACCGTCCAGAACCTCCTCGCGCTACGGTTCGCGAATCAGCTATTCGAGCCGATCTGGAACAACCAATACGTCGACCACGTACAGATCACCATGGCTGAGGACATCGGCATCGGTGGACGTGCGGGCTACTACGACGGCATCGGCGCTGCTCGCGACGTCATTCAGAACCACCTCCTTCAGCTGCTCGCCCTGACAGCAATGGAGGAACCGGTCACGTTCGAAGCCGCGGATCTCCGTACGGAGAAGGAGAAGGTACTTCGCGCGATTCGACTTCCCTCCGACCTCGGGGCGGGTACGGTTCGCGGCCAGTACGCGGCCGGATGGCGCGGGGGCGAGCGCGTGGGTGGATACCTCGACGAGGACGGAATCCCGGCGGACTCGATCACCGAGACCTACGCAGCGATGCGCCTCGACGTCGACAACCGACGCTGGGCGGGAACCCCGTTCTACCTGCGTACAGGGAAACGCCTCGGGCGCCGAGTGACGGAGATTGCCCTCGTATTCAAGAAGGTCCCTCACTTTCCGTTCCCCGTGGACTCCGAGGCGGAAATCGGCGACAACGCCTTGGTGATCCGCGTTCAGCCCGACGAGGGCGTCACCCTGCGTTTCGGTTCGAAGGTTCCGGGGACGGCGATGGAGATCCGGGACGTCACCATGGATTTCGGCTACGGCAACGCCTTCAACGAGACATCGCCCGAGGCATACGAGCGTCTCATCCTCGACGTGCTGCTCGGCGATCCGCCGCTATTCCCGCGCCACGAGGAGGTCGCTCTGTCCTGGAGCATCCTCGATCCCATCGAAGAATGCTGGGCTAGCGCGGGCAAACCCGAGTCGTATCGCTCGGGAACGTGGGGACCCGAGGCGGCGAACGCGTTGATGGCCCGCGACGGACGCGTGTGGAGGCGGCCATGATTCTCAAGCTTCCGAAGACCACGACGGGGAAGATCAACAACGAGCTGATCCGCGTTCGCATGGAGGGCGGGGTCGTCACGCTCGGCCGGGTCATGACGCTCGTCGTCGACGCCACCTGCTGCGACGCCGAAACCGCCATCGAGGCCGCCAACCAGGCGTCGCGCGAACACCCGTGCCGCGTCGTCGTGCTCGCGAAATCCGATGCGAAGGACGATCGACTTGACGCCGAGATTCGCGTTGGCGGCGATGCCGGGGCGTCGGAGGTGGTCGTTCTTCGTCCCTCGGGCGCGATGCTGAAGCACAGCGACACCCTCGTCATCCCGCTCCTGTTACCCGACGCCCCTATCGTCGCGTGGTGGCCGGGAGGCGACACAACCGCGCCAGCCCGTACCGCGCTTGGAGCCATGGCGACCCGCCGCATCACCGACGCGCGCGAGAGCTCGGATCCGAAGGCGGCGCTCCTCGCCCTTGCCGACGGATACCAGCCAGGTGACACGGATCTCGCTTGGGCGCGCGTCACGCGCTGGCGAGCTCTCCTCGCCGCCGCGCTTGAACAGGCAGGTTCCCCTGTCGTGACGCACGTACGCATTGACGGAGATCTCGATAGCCCGTCGATTCTTCTGCTCGGCGCGTGGCTTCGCGGCGCCCTCGGATGTGAATTCGAGGCATCGTACGACAAGGAAGCCATTGGGTTGGTCTCTGTCGTCCTCGACACTCCCGATGGTGAGATTTCGATCAAACGCCGCGACGGCAAGAACGCAATCTTCAGTCAGCCGGGCCTTCCGGATCACGTCATCGCCCTCGCTCGCCGCACGCTCCAGGATTGCCTGTCCGAGGACCTCCGACGGCTTGACGCCGACGAAGTGTACGGGGAGGCGCTTCTCGGGCTCGCTAGTACGCTTCGACCATGAACACGATGACGATCGTCTACCCTGACGCCGCGACCGTCGCCGAGGCGACGGCCGCCCGACTCCTCGTCGCGATTACCGACGCCGTGTCCATCCGAGGCGAGGCGCACATCGTTCTCACCGGCGGTTCGATTGGCGTGGCGCTGCTGGGACGCGCCGCGGCGTCGCCACTAGCCGACGTCATCAACTGGACGAGCGTGCACATGTGGTGGGGGGACGAGCGTTTCTTGGCGTCGGGCGATCCGGAACGCAACGAAGCGCAAGCCCAGCGTGTGCTCCTTAAGCGCCTCAGACTCCCGGAGGAGAACATCCACCGCATGGCGCCTTCGGAACGCGCCAGAACGGCGGAGAGGGCCGCGGAGGACTATGCACAGGAGTTGGCGAGGTTCGGTTCGCCAACGCCGACCTTCGACGTGTTGCTGCTGGGCCTCGGCCCGGACGGACACGTCGCGTCGTTGTTCCCCGGACGGCCGGAAGTCAACGTCGCGAACGCCACGGTCGTTGCCGTGAAGGACTCACCGAAGCCGCCTCCGACGCGGATGTCGATGACGCTTCCGACCATCAATACGGCCCGCGAGGTGTGGGTGATCACCGCCGGAGAGCAGAAGGCTCAGGCCGTTGCCGATGCTCTCGCGCGCAAGCCTGGAGTGCCCGGAGGCATGGTCCACGGAACCGAACGCACGCTGTGGCTCGTTGACGCCGCTGCTGCCTCGAAGGCCTAGCTGAACTAATTCCCCCTGCGGGCCCTGAGGGCTTCGAGCGCCTCGGAAAGAAGCGCCTCTCCCTCGGCGTCCGTACGACGTTCCTTCACGTACGCGAGGTGCGTCTTGTACGGCTCCGAGCGGATGGGCTGCGGGGGGTTCAGTCGGTCGAGACCGGCGGGCCAGCCGCACCGAGGGCAATCCCACTCGAGCGGGATCTCGTCACGTTCAGTCGTCGCGAAGGAAGGTTTCACGACGTGGCCGTTGGCGCAGAAGTACGCGATCTGAATGCGAGGCGCAGATTCCCCCCGCTCAGCTTCGCCCATCGGGCCCGCTCCCACGCGAGACCCGCGAATCGCATTGCCACCTGCCATGGCGTTCTCCTATCCGGAGTACTTGGTTACAAGACCGAGAAGGACGATGACGATTCCCCAGACGATGATGACGCCCCAGGTGATTCTCCCCAGGTTCTTCTCCCCCGAACCTGTGGACTGAATACCCGACGCGAGGCCACCACCGAACATGTCGGAGATACCCCCTCCACGGCCCCGGTGAAGAAGCACCAGTCCGATGATCGCTACGCCGGTCACCACTAAGAGGATCCATAGCGTCGCAGTCAAGGTGTGCACGATGCTCCTTCGGGTCGTCTGCAGTAATCAGGATACGTGACGGTTTCGCCGCCGGAGGCTATCCGGTGACGTGCGAGCGGAAACGAGCGATCTTAGAGAATTCCTCCGGGTCAAGGCTCGCGCCGCCCACCAGGGCTCCATCGACATCGGTCTCGGCCATGATCGCCGCAATATTGCCCGATTTCACCGAGCCACCGTAGAGAACGCGAACCGCGTCCGCAACCTCGCTCGAGTACAGCTCCGCGAGGCGCCCGCGGATGGCGGCGCATACCTCCTGCGCGTCGGCAGGCGTCGCGACCTCGCCCGTCCCGATGGCCCACACGGGCTCGTAGGCGATGACGATGCTCGCCGCCTTGTCGGCAGGGAGCCCGTCGAGCGCGCCGTCCAGCTGGGCGAGCGTGTAGGAGACCTGGTCACCCGCTTTGCGGATGTCAAGCCCCTCCCCGATGCAGAGAATGGGGACGAGCCCCGCCGCGAACGCCGCCTTCACCTTGGCGTTCGCAACGGAGTCATCCTCGGCGTGATATTGGCGCCGTTCCGAGTGGCCGACGGCGACGTAGGTCGCGCCGAGCTTGGCGAGCATCGATCCGGCAATCTCGCCCGTGTACGCGCCATCGGTGTGCGCCGAGAGGTCCTGTCCGCCGTAGCGAATGGACAGTTGATCCGCGTCGACGAGTGTCTGGACGGACCGGATAGACGTGAACGGCGGCAGCACGGCCACCTCGACCTCCGTGAAGTCATGCTTGGCGTCACGAAGGAGCCAGGCGAGCTTCTGGACCGCGTGCGTCGCCTCAAGGTGATCGAGGTTCAGCTTCCAGTTGCCTGCAATGAGGGGCGTGCGTGCCATGTCTTAACCTTCCAGAACGGAAAGGCCCGGCAGGACCTTACCTTCGAGCAGCTCGAGGCTTGCGCCGCCGCCGGTCGAAATGTGGCTGAATCCGGCCTCGTCGAGGCCGAGGATGCGGACTGCGGCGGCGGAGTCGCCACCGCCGACCACGGAGAATCCGGTGGAGTCGATCATCGCCTGCGCGACGGCGACCGTGCCCCCCGCAAACGCGGGGAACTCGAAGACGCCCATGGGGCCGTTCCACACGATCGTCTTAGCGTCGGCGATCTTGGCAGCGAAGGCCTTGGCAGAGTCGGGACCGATGTCCAGGCCCTTCCAGCCATCAGGGATCGCGTCCGCAGCAACCACCTGGGTGGCAGCGTCGGCCGAGAAGGCGTCAGCGACGACGATGTCCGTGGGCAGCACGATCTCGACGCCTTTGGCCTCGGCGGTCGCCAGGTAGCCCTTGACGGTGTCGATCTGATCTTCCTCGAGGAGCGAGTCGCCCACGCCGTAGCCCTTGGCGGCGAGGAAGGTGAACGCCATTCCGCCGCCGATGAGGAGCGCGTCGGCCTTGTCAAGAAGGTTCGCGATGACGCCGAGCTTGTCCGAGACCTTCGAGCCGCCGAGGACGACGACGTAGGGGCGCTCGGGGTCCTTGACGGCCTTCTCCAGCGAGACGACCTCCTTCTCGACGAGCAGGCCGGCTGCGGCCGGGAGGGCCTTCGCCAGGTCGTATACGGACGCCTGCTTGCGGTGCACGACGCCGAAGCCGTCGGAGACGAACACGTCGCCGAACGCCGCGAGCTCAGCCGCGAGCGATTCACGCTCGTCGTCGACCTTCGAGGTCTCGCGAGCGTCGAAACGCACGTTCTCCAGCATCGCGACGTCACCGTCGTTCAGCGCGGCAACGGTGGCCTTGGCCGAGTCGCCAACGAGGTCGTCGGCGAGCGTCACCGGAGCGCCCAGGAGCTCCGCGAGGCGGGCAGCGGCAGGGGCGAGCGAGTACTTGGGGTTCGGCGTGCCGTCGGGGCGGCCGAGGTGGGCCATGACGACGACGCGGGCGCCGGCTTCACGGAGCACGTTGATGGTGGGGACGGAGGCGCGAACGCGGCCGTCGTCCGTAATCGTCGTGCCGTCAAGCGGCACGTTCAGGTCGGAGCGCAGCATGACAGTCTTGCCGCGCAGATCGCCGAGGGAGGCGATGGTCTTCATGGCTATCTCCTTGAGAAGTATCGATGGGTCACATAGAAACGTCCGCACACGCGAGTGGCGTGCGCGGACGTTTCATGGTGATGACTAGAGCTTTTCGCCCATGTACACGGCGAGGTCAACGAGGCGGCAGGAGTAGCCCCACTCGTTGTCGTACCAGCCCACAACCTTGACCTGGTTGCCCATGACGCGGGTGAGGCCAGCGTCGAAGACGCAGGAGGCGGGGTCGGTCTCGATGTCCTTGGACACGATCTCGTCCTCGGTGTAGACGAGGTACTTGCCGTCGGCAGCCTTCTTCATGGCCGCGTTGACCTCCTCGACCGTCGTCTCCTTGGAGGCGGTGAAGGTGAGGTCGGTCGCCGAACCGGTAGGCGTCGGAACACGCATCGCGAAGCCGTCAAGCTTGCCCTTGAGCTCCGGAAGCACGAGCGCGACAGCCTTGGCGGCGCCGGTCGTGGTCGGAACGATGCTGAGGGCCGCGGCGCGGGCGCGACGCAGGTCCTTGTGCGGGGCGTCCTGAAGGTTCTGGTCGGCCGTGTACGCGTGGATGGTGGTCATGAGGCCACGCTCGATTCCCACCGAGTCGTTGAGGGCCTTGGCCATCGGCGCGAGGCAGTTCGTCGTGCACGAGGCATTCGAGACGACGTCGTGCGTTGCGGGGTCGTAGGTCTCTTCGTTAACGCCCATGACGAACGTCGCGTCGATGTCCTTGCCACCCGGCGCAGAGATGATGACCTTCTTGGCTCCCGCGTCGATGTGCGCCTGGCACTTCGCCTTGTCGCGGAAGATGCCCGTGGACTCGATGACGATGTCCGCGCCGAGCTTGGCCCACTCGAGCTTCGAGGGGTCGCGCTCCGACGAAGCGGCAAAGGACTTGCCGTTCACGGTGATCGTCGTGTCGGTGTAGGTGACCTCGGCGTCCAGGCGACCCAGAATCGAGTCGTACTTGAGCAGGTGCGCGAGCGTCTTGTTGTCGGTGAGGTCGTTGACCCCAACGATCTCGATGTCCGCGCCCTCTGCGAGCACAGCGCGGAAGAAGTTACGTCCGATGCGGCCGAAGCCGTTGATGCCGACCTTCACGGTCATAATATGTATCTCTCTCCTTGGCTCGCGTCGGCACGCACCGACGTGGGATTTCGCTAAGGTTTTCGCACGGCTACGTGCGCGTCCCCGCTGGGCGGGGAACCGTGTTCAGCCTACTATGTCGGCCCGCGTGCCGGGACATGACGAAGGTCCCCGAGGCCCGCTAGAGGTCCAACATGTCGGGGCTAAGGGACGCCTCCGTGTCCGGAATCCCCAGCTCCTCCGCGCGCTTGTCAGCCGTTGCCAGGAGACGCCGAATGCGCCCGGCCACGGCGTCCTTCGTGAGGGCCGGATCCGCCATCTTGCCTAGCTCCTCGAGCGAGGCGTCCTTGTGCTCCAGGCGGAGCATCCCGGCCTCGCGCAGGTGATCGGGGACGTCGTCACCGAGGAGCTCAAACGCGCGTGCCACCCGGGCCCCCGCCGCCACAGCTGCCCTGGCGCTCCGGCGAAGGTTGGCGTCGTCGAAGTTCGCGAGCCTATTCGCGGTGCCCCGCACCTCACGGCGGGTGCGCTTCTCTTCCCACTCGAGAACCGAGTCGTGCGCGCCAAGCCGCGTCAGGATCGCTGCGATGGCGTCCCCGTCCCGGATGACGACGCGATCCACGCCCCGCACCTCGCGCGACTTCGCCGCGATCCCGAGCCGTCGGGCTGCTCCGACAAGGGCGAGAGCTGCCTCCGGTCCGGGCGACGTCACCTCCAACGCGGAGGAACGCCCCGGCTCCGTGAGCGATCCGTGGGCAAGGAACGCCCCGCGCCACGCGGAGATCGTGTCCTCGATCGATCCTCCGACGACCTGGGGCGGGAGGCCTCGCACCGGGCGTCCGCGGTGGTCGAGAAGCCCCGTTTGCCTGGCAAGCGACTCGCCGTCTTTGACCACGCGAACGACGTAGCGATTGCCCTTCTTGAGGGCTCCGCCCGATACGACGATGATCTCCGAGTGGTGCCCATACACCTCGGTGAGGAACTGGCGAAGACGGCGCGCGCCTGCCGCGGTATCAAGCTCCGCTTCGATGACGATGCGACCCGAAACGATGTGAAGTCCGCCGGCGAATCGCAGCATCGTCGCGATCTCCGCCTTGCGGCACGAGGGCTTGTCTACCACGACGCGGGCGAGTTCTTCCTTCACCTGAGCCGTGAGTGCCATGAAGGTATCTTGCCACCTTTGCCCGGAGCGTCTCATCCCCGAGCAAGGATTGGCAGCGCCTCTCGGTATGCGGCGGCGAATTGCTCGGGATCGTGACGGTCGACCGTGCCGTTCTGGAGCAGGGGCCGGGTGATCATCGTCGCGCCCCAGTCCTCCACGAGAGCCGCAAGCCCAGGGTCGTCGGCGTGTCCCTCGTCGACGATGACGACCGCCGGTGTGAAGTCGGGCGCTACCGCTTGAAGAGCCAGGACGTCGTCGACCCTGCCGGTTCCCTCGGTCTCGCCGTCTTCGTGGGCGATGTTGAGCGACAGGACGCTCCGCGAGCTGGCCCGAATCAGTTCGTCCCCCACCGGGCCCACGAGAAAGTGCGGAAGGACGGACGAGTACCAACTGCCCGGGCCGAGCGCGACGACGTCCGACTCGCGGATCGAGGCGAGCGTCGCCTCGGGAACCCGAGGCCGCTCGGGGCGAAGCCATAACTTCGTGATACGGCCGGGCGCAGTGGCGACGGCGAGCTGCCCCCGAACGGCGACGGGCTCGTCGTCGATGGTCACCAGCGCGTTGATCTCGAGCGGTTCGTCGGCGAGGGGAAGCACGCGACCGCACGCGCGTAGCAGGCGGGCGACCCAGTCCAGTCCCTCCACCACGTCTCCCGTGCGACTCCACAAGCCCGCGATCAGGAGATTTCCGAGCGCATGCCCGTCGAGGGGCCCGTCCGTCGCGAAGCGATGCTGAAGCACGTCCCGCCACGTGTACCCCCATTCCGTGTCCTCGCACAACGCCGAGAGCGCCATCCTCAGATCGCCGGGAGGGGGAACGTGGAGTTCATCGCGGAGGCGACCCGACGATCCGCCGTCGTCAGCTACCGTGACGATCGCGGTGAGGTGATCCGAGACGCGACGGAGCGCGGTCAGGGACGAATACAGCCCGTGTCCCCCGCCGAGAGCGACAATCCGCGCCTCGGACCCGGTGCTGCTGATCACTCGCGTTCGCGATCCCGATGCGTCACACGCACCGCGTAGCCGAGCTCGGCTAGCCGCGAGGCAACAGCCTCGGCAATGGCGACGGACCGGTGGTGGCCTCCGGTGCATCCCACGGCGACCGTGACGAAGTGCTTGTCGTGGGCGCGGTAGCGGCTGAGGGCGATGTCGAGGGTGTTCACGTACGCGTCGAGAAACTCCTGGGCTCCCGCGGCGGAGAGGACGTGTGCCCGCACCGGCTCGTCCAGTCCAGTCAAAGGGCGAAGCTCCGGCACCCAGTGGGGGTTGTCCAAGAAGCGCACGTCGGCAACGAAGTCCGCGTCCGAGGGAGAGCCATTCTTGAAGCCGAACGATTGCACGTTCACCTGGAGCGGAGTCGTGTCCGAGCCGCCGATCTCGGCAAGGATCCTCTCGGCAAGTTCGTGAACGTTCGTGTTCGACGTGTCGATGACGATCTCGGCTCGTTCGCGCATCGGCGCGAGGGCCTTCCGCTCGGCCCGGATCGCTTCGAGAAGAGTCCCGTCGCCTTGGAGCGGGTGCGGCCGGCGGACCTGCTCGAAACGCCTGACCAACGAGTCGTCGGAAGCCTCGAGAAAGAGCACGCGTGCATCGACCGAGCCCTCCTCGAGGTCGGCAAGTACCGCCTCGAGGTCAGCGAAGAATTTTCCCCCTCGTACGTCGACGACGGCGGCCAGGCGGGCATAGCCCTCGCGGGACACCATCGTGATCATCTCGGAGAGCATCTGCGGCGGAAGGTTATCGACGACGTACCAGCCTTCGTCCGCGATGACGTCGGCGGCGCGACTCCGCCCCGCCCCAGACATGCCGGTGACGATGAGCACGGCAGGCGGGGTCTCCGGCAGCGTGACCCGGAGTTTGGGTATTCCCGACGGGAATGTCTCGGGCTTCGCTTCGTCGTTCATGACTCCAGCATGCCACCCTCGCTGGCGAGCGCCCGCGCGATCGCGCGCGCCGTCTCGCCCCCGATTCCAGGGACAAGAGCGATCTGTTCGACCGACGCCTCGCGAACCTTGTCGAGCGACCCGAAGTGACGAAGCAGCGCCCGCGCCCGCGTCGGGCCGACCCCGGGAATCTCGTCGACCTGCGACGCCGTCATCGCGCGTGATCTCTTCACGCGGTGATGACGGATGGCGAATCGGTGGGCCTCATCTCGCACGCGCTGTAGGAGGTACAGCGCCTCCGAGCCGCGCGGAAGTATCGCGGGGAACGTCTGGCCGGGGAGCCACACTTCCTCCATGCGCTTGGCGAGGCCGCAGAGGGAAACACCGGTGACCCCGAGCGCGTCGAGCGCTCGTTCAGCCGCCGCGACCTGAGGCTCGCCGCCGTCCACGACCACCAGTTGCGGGGGGTACGCGAAACGGCTCGACTCGCGTTCGTCGATCGGCTTCGCAGCGTCCTCGAGGTAGCGGGTGAAGCGGCGAGTGATGACTTGTTCCATGGCGGCCGTATCGTCCGCGGCTCCTGAGATCGAGAAGTGGCGGTATTCGCGTTTGCGCGGGAGGGCGTCCTCGAACACCACCATCGACGCGGCCTGGTGCGTTCCGCCCGTGTGAGACACGTCGTAGCACTCGATGCGTAGGGGCGCCTCGGGAAGCGCAAGAGCCTCCTGGAGCTCGCGTAGCGCCGCTGAACGGGCAGTGAGGTCGGTGGCACGCTTGAGGCGGTGCCTCGCCAGCGTGTCGACTGCGTTTGCTCGGGCGGTTTCGGCGAGCTCGGCCTTCGGGCCGCGAGACGGGACGCGCACGGCGACCGACGCGCCTCGAATTCCGGCCAGCCAGGCGCGCAGCGCCGCGCCGTCGCTGGGGGCGGCGGGGACAAGGACTTCGGCGGGCACGTCGGGGGCCACGAGCCCGCCGTACACCTCCTGGACGAGGTGCGCGACGAGGTCGCCCGGTTCGAGGGGCTCGGGCTTGTCGATGATCCACGCCCGTTGTCCCGTGATCCGCCCGTCGCGCACGTAGAACACGTGCGCCGACGCCTCGTATTCGTCGTCGACGAGGCCGATGACATCCGCGTCCACGCCAGGGGCGAGGACGATGGCGTTGCGATCGAGGACCGCGTTCAGCGCCGCGAGACGGTCGCGGGCCTTGGCCGCGGCCTCGAAGCGTTCCTCGCCCGCCGCTGCCTCCATCGACCGGGTGAGGTCGCGCATGACGGCCTTCGCGTCGCCAGCGAGCACGGCGCACACTTGCTCCGCCGTCCGCCGATGCTCGTCCTCCGAGACCCGGCCAACGCACGGGGCCGAACACTTGTCGATGTACCCCAGAAGACACGGCCGGTCCGCGCGCTTCGCGCGGGCGAACGTCCCGGCGGAGCACGACCGCATGGGAAGCACCGTGAGGAGCGTGTCGAGCGTCTCGCGGATGGCCCAGACCTTCGCATACGGGCCGAAGTATCGCGTTCCCTTGCTCCGGGGATCGCGCGTGACCAGCACGCGCGGGTATTCCTCCCCCATCGTTACCGCGAGGAACGGATACGACTTGTCGTCCTTGAAGACGACGTTGAAGCGCGGGTCGTACTCGTGAATCCACGTGTGCTCGAGGACGAGAGCCTCGACCTCGCTCCGCACCACGGTCCATTCCACGGACGACGCCGTGGTCACCATGGTGCGGGTACGGGGATGGAGGGCGTCGATGTTCTGGAAATACGACGAGAGGCGGGAGCGGAGGTTCTTCGCCTTGCCGACGTAGAGCACGCGACCGTGCTCGTCGCGGAAGCGATAGACGCCCGGCCCGGTCGGAATCGACCCGGGCGCCGGGCGATACGATGCCGGATCGTTCACGCCGTTAGCCTACGTCGCGACGGGTACGGGAAGGTGCTCCGCGAGGAAGCGCCCGGTGTGACTCTCCTCGTTGCGGGAGACCTGTTCCGGCGTTCCCTCGGCGACGACGATCCCGCCGCCGGACCCTCCCTCTGGCCCCAGGTCGATCACCCAGTCGGCGTTCTTGATGACGTCGAGGTTGTGTTCGATGACGATCACCGTGTTGCCCTTGTCCACCAGGCCCTGGAGGACCCCGAGGAGCTTCCTGACGTCCTCGAAGTGCAGGCCGGTCGTCGGTTCGTCGAGCACGTAGATGGTGCGTCCGGTCGAGCGTCGCTGAAGCTCGGAGGC
>CAVYHY010000008.1:0-42681 GCA_963768475.1 uncultured Actinomycetota bacterium | reverse complement strand
GACGACCCGGTTTCGCCGTCCAGGCCGTGTCCCGCGATCTCACCTTCCGTGGGACGCTTCGCCTCGCTTCTGGCGCCAGTCCACGGCGCTGGCGTCCAGCGCGCCCTCCTGGAGATCGCCCGCGACTATGCGTCCGACGCGGACGACGCCGAGGTCCTTGCGCGATGGGAGGCCGTGCTCGACCGGCTCGCGCGCGACCTCTTCTCGTGCGCAGCCGACGTCGAGTGGGTCGCGAAGCTCACGCTGCTGGGACGGCTCCGCAACGCTACGGATCCCCGGACGCCCCTCTCGGTGGGACGATCCGCGTCTCGCGGCCGCGGACATCCAGTGGAGCGACCTCGACCCCGCACGGGGGCTCTGCGCGCCTCACCGCGGCGGGCGCTGTGGAACGCCTCGTCACGGACGAGGCCATCGACGCTGCGGTGTCGACGCCGCCCCGGACGACGCGCGCTGGCTGCGCGGACGGATCGTCGCGGCCGACCGGACATCGTCGACGCGGCGGGTTGGGCGACCGTCGTGTTGGACCACGGCGCAGGCCACCGCGACCTTGACGTCGTCCCGCTCGACGATCCTCTCGCGACGGAGACACCCGCTCCTCGACTCCCTTCTCGAGTCGTAGACTGGCACCATGCCCCAGGTCGACCAGCGGAGACCAGCCGTACGACGACGCCCCCGAGCCCGAGGAGCCGACGCCCGGCGCGGCGCCCCAGGCGCAGACGGATGCCGTCGACGCCCTGCTCGACGAGATCGACGTGACGCTCCAGGCGAACGCGGAACAGTTCGTCCGCAGTTTCGTGCAAAAAGGCGGCGAGTAGCGAACTCCTCGACGTGACAGCGACCGAAGCACCCCCGCCGATCGACGTCGCGCCCGCGCGCCGCGTTTTCGGCCTCGAGACGGAATTCGGCCTCCACTTCCGCACAGACTCGGAACGCAAGGTCACGTCGGAGGAGGTCGCGGGCGCCCTGTTCCACTCCGTCGTGGCGTGGGGTCGCTCATCGAACGTGTTTCTCACCAACGGATCGCGCCTGTATATCGATGTGGTGCGCACCCCGAGTTCGCGACCGCGGAGTGCGACTCGCTGACGGATCTCATCGCCCTCGACAAGGCGGGGGAGCGGATCGTCGGCGCCCTCGTCGAGGATGGAGAGCGACGCCTCGCTGCTGCTGGCGTTCGCGGCGAGATCCACCTGTACAAGAACAACGCCGATTCCGCGGGGAACTCGTACGGATGCCACGAGAACTACCTCGTGCGGCGCCGTTCCGACTTCACGGCATTCGCGTCGTCGCTTCTGCCGTTCCTCGTGACCAGGCAAATCCTGACCGGTTCGGGGTGCGTCGTCGGGTCCGGGGCGTCGGCGAGATACGCGTTCTCGCCGCGCGCCGACCACATGTGGGAGGCAATGTCGTCCGCGACGACCCGCTCGCGCCCATGATCAACACCCGCGACGAGCCGCACGCCCACGCCGATCTCTACCGGCGCCTCCACGTGATCGTCGGCGACTCGTCGATCGCGGAGCCGACAACGCTTCTCAAGGTGGGCGCGACGGACCTGATCCTGCGGCTGCTCGAAGCGCGCGTTCCGATGCCGCCGCTCGCCCTTGCTCGGGAGATGCAGGCGATCCGCGACGTGTCACACGACATCTCGGGACGGGCGACGGTCGAGCTGGCCGACGGGCGACACCTCACGGCCGTCGAGGTGCAAGAACAGTACCTGGCCCACGTCGAGAAGCACCTGGGCGGCGCGATCGAACGCGAACCGACCACGGATCGCATCCTCGACCTGTGGAGGCGCGGGATCGAGGCCGTGCGCACCGGCGATCCGTCGCTCGTGTGGACCGAACTCGATTGGGCCATCAAGCAGCGCCTGTTCGAACGCCTCCGCGCTCGAGCAGGTATTCCCCTGGACGATCCGCGCATCGCGCGCCTGGATCTTGCGTATCACGATGTCGCGCCGGGACGCGGACTCGCGGCAGGACTCCTCGCGCAGGGACTCATGGCGCGCGTCGTCTCCGAGGATGCCATCGCGGGCGCCGTCGACCATCCGCCCCAGACCACCCGCGCCCGCCTGCGCGGGGCATTCGTTCGCGCGGGACTTGCCGCTCACCGCGATTTCACGGCCGATTGGGTGCGTCTGAAGATCGTCGGGGACGACGGGGTGACCGTACTGTTGAAGGATCCGTTCCGGAGCGAGGACGCGCGCGTCGACGCCTTGATCGCGACTCTGTCCGCATCGTCCCCGCGCGTAGACTGAACGCCCGATACACCAGGAGGCCGGGTCATGCGTCGCACGCTTGCCATGCTCGTAGGTGCGCTCGTCGCACTCTCGGGATGCGCAGCCACGCCCGGATCAGACGTGAGCGTCGCCTCGATCGGCGACATAACCATCGGTGCGAGCGAAGACGGGGCACCCACGCTCGAGATTCCCCCGAACGTCGACTTCACCAAGACGCAGTCGCGGCTCGAATGGGAAGGAAAGGGCGAACGCCTGGCGAAGGGCGATCCGGTCGTCCTCGACATGTACTCGGTGTCCCTCGCTACCGGCGACGTTCTTGCGAACACCTACGTCGAGCTACCGCAGGCTTACCTGCTCGCCCCCGAATTGCTGGGCGAGGACCTGTACAACGCCCTGCTCGGACACCGGGTCGGCGCCCGAATCCTTCTGGTAACGCCTCAAGAGTTCGGCTACGAGTACCTGGGTTCGGTGGCGGTCGTCGTCGACATCAGGCCATCGCAGGCGGTTGGCGTTCCCCAGCCGACGCGCGACGACTTCCCTTTCGTTGCGAGCGACAGCTCGGGTGCGCCGATCTTGACGTTCCGCGACGACGTCGACCTTCCGAAGGATCTCGCATCGGCCATCCTGATCCAGGGAGACGGACCGCAGATTCGCACGGGTTCGCGGATTCTCATCAACTACCAGGAGACGTCGGCGACGACCCGAGAAGTCATTCAGTCGACGTGGCCAGCTGAGGTCGGCCCGTGGGGCGTCACGGTCGGCCAAGGACAGATGCCGACGGGACTTGAGCAAAGCCTGATAGACGTCGCGGAGGGATCGCGGATCATCGTGATCGTGCCGCCGGTCGCGGGCTACGGGGACGATCGCCTCGTGTTCATCGTCGACGTGCTCGCCGTACGGGACCCGGTGTAACGCCATGGGCGTCGCCGTGAGAGTCATTCCGTGCCTGGACGTGGATAACGGCCGGGTGGTGAAGGGTGTCAATTTTCAGAACCTGCGCGACGCGGGTGACCCCGTCGAGCTCGCGCGCGCCTACGGCGAGGCCGGTGCAGACGAGGTGACCTTCCTCGACGTTTCGGCGTCCTCGTCCGGCAGGGAAACGATGGTCGACGTCGTGCGGCGCACCGCAGAAGGGGTGTTCGTTCCTCTCACCGTTGGTGGCGGCGTGCGTACCGTCGGTGACGTGGACCGCCTGCTGCGCGCGGGTGCAGACAAGGTCGGGGTGAACACGGCCGCGATCGCTCGACCGGAGCTCATTTCCGAGATCGCCGATCGATTCGGCAACCAGGTGCTCGTACTCTCCGTCGACGCCCGACGCTGCGGCGAGGGGGTCGAGACGCCGTCCGGTTACGAGGTGACGACGCACGGGGGCAGGCGCGGAACCGGCATCGATGCCGTCGAATGGGCGGCGCGCGGCGAGGCCCTAGGCGCGGGTGAGATTCTTCTCAACTCGATGGACGCGGACGGTACGACCGACGGCTTCGACCTCGAGATGACGCGCGCGGTTCGCGCCGTGGTCACCGTCCCCCTGATCGCCTCCGGGGGAGCAGGCGAGGCCCGGCACTTCGTCGAAGCCGCCCTTGCGGGCGCCGACGCCGTACTGGCGGCGAGCGTGTTCCACTTCGGCACGCTGTCGATCGCCGAGGTCAAGGTGGCGATGCGCGACGCGGGGATCGATATCCGGTGAACGCGAACACCGCGCGTAGCTCCGGCTACGCGCTCTCCGGATCATTGACGCGCCGCGCGTTTGGCGTCATTGGGCATGCGCTCCGCACGGAGCCGCGCCGCTTCTCGATCGCCATCACAGCCGCGGCGCTCTTCGGCCTTCTCGTCACGGTCTTCGGTTCGATGCTCGGCGAGATCGTCGATGACGTCGTCCTGCCCGCGGTACGCGGCGAAACCATCGGCGGCCCGTGGGGGCGTATCACTCAGCGGCCGCGCGACGCGATGCTTCTCGCGGGAGGCGCCTTCGCGGCCATCGGCATCGTGAACGCGGGGCTCGTCGCCGTGCGCCGGACCGCCCAGGGCTGGGCCGTCGCCGGCGTGGGGGCCCGTCACCGCAGGGTCGTTGCGGACGCGTTGGCGTCGCTACCGCTCGGATGGCATCGGTCGAATCCGGCGGGGCGCATGCTGTCCGCGATGTCCTCGGACTCGGAGACGGCCACCGATCCTCTTCACCCGCTGGCGTTCACTCTCGGCTCGTTTGTCATGATGCTTGCCGCGGGCATATCGCTGCTCAGGATCGACCCGTGGATGGCCGCGACGGGAATGGCGGTGGTTCCCGCGATCCTCCTGGTGAACGTCGTATACGAACGCGTCATCACGCCGCGTTGGGATCGAGGCCAGTCGCTGCGAGCCCAGGTGTCCACGATCGCTCACGAGAGTTTCGAAGGGGGCACCGTCGTCAAGGCCCTCGGCGCCGAGGATCGCGAGACGGAACGCTTCCGGCGGGCTGCCGAGGCGCTGCGGGACGCGGACATCGCCGTCGGCCGCACCAGCGCGTGGTTCGAGCCGATCATGGACCTGGTTGTCCCTCTTGGCTCGCTCGCCCTCATGATCGTGGGCGCCGTGCGTGCCGAGGCTGGCGCCGTCACCGTCGGGGGAGTCGTCACCGCGATCTACCTCATCACTCTTCTCGCCGTGCCGATCCGAGGCATCGGCTGGGTTCTCGGACAGATGCCTCAGGCGTTGGTGGCGTTTGGTCGTATCGGCGCGATCGCCGACGCCGCTACCGAGGTCGACGAGCCGGGCTATCTCACCGTGGGTAAGGAGGGCGCTGGCGCGCTGACCTTCGACCACGCGGACATCGGCGCGGACGACGGGGACGGCGTTCTCAAGGTCCTCGTGAGCGACGTGACGCTTCACCTGGAGCCCGGGACGGTGACCGCCCTCGTTGGCCCGACGGGATCGGGCAAGAGCACCGTGGCGATGGCGGCGGCGCGCCTATCAAGGCCCGTGCGTGGGACCGTGCGGCTCGACGGAACGGACATCGCCACCGTCGCGTCGCTCGGCGAGCATGTCTCGCTCGTGCCCCAGGCGTCGTTCGTCTTTGGCTCGACGGTGCGCGACAACATCACACTCGGGGAGCCGTTCGACGACGAGCAGGTATGGGAGGCACTGCGCTCGGCGTCGATCGACCACATCATCGCGACCCTCGGTGGGGACGAAACCCAGGGGCTCGACGCGGTGCTCGAGGAGCGCGGGATGAACCTGTCGGGCGGGCAGCGCCAGCGGATCGCGATCGCCCGCGCGCTCGTTCGAAACCCGCGAGTCCTCGTGCTCGACGACGCCACCAGCGCGGTTGACCCGCGGGTCGAGCAGGACATTCTCCGGGCGCTGCGCCGCGAGGGCGACGGCCCGACGGTGCTCATCATCGCGTACCGACTCGCCTCGATACTGCTCGCCGACCGCGTCATCCACCTTGACGACGGCAGCGTCGTCGACGCGGGCTCGCACGCGGAGCTTCTCGATCGCGACGCGGGCTACCGCGAGATCGTCACCGCCTACGAGGTGGACACGAAGCGTCGCGCCGACGAGGAAGCGGGGTGGGTCGGATGACGAAACGGCCGTCGCTTCGCGAGACCTTCCGGAGGGGTTTCCAGATCAGCCCGGAGATGCGCAGGGGATTGGGAGTCACGCTCGGGCTCGCCGGATTTGCGGCGAGTGGCCGCGCGGCGCTTCCGTTCCTGACTCAACGCGTGACGGATGGGGGACTTCTCGCCCCTGGTGGGGTGGACGTGTCGCTCGTCGCGCGCTACGTCGCGATCGGCGCCGCCCTGCTCATCTCGGCGAGCCTCGTTGCGTGGATCGTGCGGAGCCGCATGGTCACCGCGGCCGAACGCGGCCTCGCGACCCTCCGGATCAAGGCCTTCGACCACGTGCATCGTCTGTCCGTGCTGACCCAGAACGCCGAGCTGCGCGGACACTACGTCTCGCGCGTCACGGGCGACGTCGACGTCATGCGCGACCTCATGCAGTGGACGGGCGCGGCGATGGTCGTATCCACGCTGGAGATGCTCATCGTGTTCGGCGTGATGGTTGCCTATTCCTGGGAGCTCGCGCTCGTCGTCCTGGCGTGCTTCCTTCCCTTGTCGATCGCGCTCGGGATCCTTCAGCCGAAGATCGCGGGAGCCTTCCGCGGCGTCCGATCCCGCATGGGCGACCTCCTCGCCCGCACGTCGGAACAGCTCGTCGGCGTCGCGACGATTCGCTCGTACGGGGTCCAGGAGCGCATGCGCCAGCGCTTGCGCGACGACATCGGCGGAATCCTTGCAGCCGAGAAACGCGCCAGCGTCCTCGCGTCCTCTCTGTTCTCCACGACCGTGATGGGCCAGGCCCTCGGCACGGGGCTCGCCCTCGTCGTGGGCACGGGCTTCGCGCTTCACGGGCACCTGTCCGTCGGCACGGTGGTGGCGTTCGCCTTCCTCGTCTACATGTTCTCCGGTCCCTTGATGTGGATCATCGAGATGCTTGCGGAGATGCAGCGCGCTCTCGTGGGGTGGCGACGGGTCATCGAACTCGTCGACGCCGAGATGACCGTCATCGATCCGGGGGAGGGCGGCACCGAGCCGGCAGCGGGGCGCGTCGGCCTCGAGATCGACGACGTGCGCCTGACGTACCCTGGCGGCCCCGAGGTGCTCAAGGGCGTCTCCTTCGCCCTTGAGCCCGGGCAGAGGCTGGCCCTCGTGGGGCAAACCGGATCGGGCAAGACGTCGCTTGCGAGGCTCATCTCGCGCTTCTTCGACCCGACGGAGGGCGAGATTCGCCTGGGCGGGGTTGGCCTCCGCGACGTGCCGACGCACGTCCTTCGCCGACGCCTCGCCGTCGTTCCGCAGGAGGGATTCCTCTTCGACGGGACCATCCGCGACAACCTTCGATACGCCCTGCCCGAGGCGAGCGACGACGAACTCGAGGCCGAAGCGTCGGCGGCGTTCGACGCGCTCGGCCTTGGCGACTGGCTCGCGCGCACGAGCGACGGCCTCGACACGCCCGTCGGGACGCGGGGAGAGCTGCTCTCCGCAGGGGAGCGCCAACTCGTCAGCATCGCCCGCGCGTACCTACGCGACCCCGACGTACTCATCCTGGATGAAGCGACGTCCGCCGTTGACCCCGCGACGGAACTGCGGATTAGCCGCGCGCTCGAGGCGCTCATGGTGGGCCGGACGAGCATCGTCATCGCGCACCGGCTCTCTACTGCGGAACGCGCGGACATCGTCGGCGTCATGGAGCAGGGCGAACTTGTGGAGATCGGAACCCACAACGAGCTTGTTGGAGGCGACGGAACCTACGCGCGCCTGTACGACGCGTGGGTCGCCCAGACCCGCGACTGACGCATTTCGAACCGTGGAATGATGGGCGCATGGCTCTCGATCCCGGCATCGCTGACCGTCTCAAGCGCGACGCCCAGGGCCTCGTGTGTGCAGTCGTGCAGCAGCACGATACGCGCGACGTGCTGATGGTCGGCTGGATGGACGACGAAGCGCTCGAACTGACGCTCACCACGGGTCGCGTCGTGTTCTGGAGCAGAAGCCGCGAGGAACTGTGGCGCAAGGGCGACACCTCGGGCAACATTCAGCGCGTCAAGTCGGTCGCGCTCGACTGCGACGGCGACGCGCTTCTGGTGACCGTCGACCAGGTGGAGCCGCGTGCCATACCGGCGAGCGTTCCTGCTTCGACGCCGGGGGAGACCTGGGCGCCCGCGACGTCGTGACCGGCGGCGACGCGTGACGGATCCCGCCGCGCTCGGGTGGGGCGAGACGTGGCCGTCGCTGGAGGGTTTCACGGCCCTCGGGGCGACGCATCGCGTGGTACCCGTCGTGCGCCGCGTCCTCGCGGACTCCACAACGCCCGTCGCCGTGTATCGCGCACTCGCCGAGGGACGGCCGGGGACGTTCATTCTTGAATCTGCGGATCCCAGTGGCGTTCGAGCGCGATTCTCGTTCGTCGGCGTCCGCTCGCGCGCGGTCCTCACGGCAATCGGTTCGAACGCCCGATGGACGGGAGACGTTCCCCTTGGTCTCGACGATCTGCCCCCGCTCGACGCGATTCGCCAGGTGCTGCAGGAGATGCGTTCCGAGACCATCGACGGGCTCCCTCCGCTGACCGGTGGACTCGTCGGCCTGCTCGGCTGGGACATCATTCGCGAGTGGGAGCCGACCCTGCCTGCGAACGCTCCGCGCGAGCTCGACGTGCCCGACGTCGTGCTCCTGTTCGCCACGGATCTTGCGGCGATAGACCACCACGACGGCAGCGTCTGGCTCATCGCCAACGCCGTGAACGCCGACGCCCAAGAGACGGGTATCGAGGGCGCCTATGCGGACGCCGTCGCGCGCGTTGACGCGATGGAGGCGGCGCTACGAGCGGCTCCGAACGGCGAGATCTCCACGCTCGCGTCCGACGCAACAGAACCCGCGGTTCGTCAGCGATCGGCGCCGGGGGAGTACGAGAGGGTTGTCGAGGTCTGCAAGGAGGCGATCCGCGACGGCGAGGTGTTCCAGGTTGTGCCGTCGCAGCGCTTCGACCTCGATTGCGCCGCGAGCCCGCTCGACGTGTACCGCGTTCTGCGCACGCTCAACCCCAGCCCGTACATGTACTACTTCGAGATCGAGGACGCCGACGCGCGGCGCTTCGCCGTCGTGGGGTCGAGCCCCGAGTCGTTGGTAGCGGTCAAGGCGGGGGAGGTGATGACGTATCCGATCGCGGGATCGCGTCCCCGTGGCGCGACGCCGGAGGAGGATGCGCTCCTGCAGAAGGACCTGCTGAACGACCCCAAGGAAATCGCCGAGCACATCATGCTGGTCGACCTTGCCCGGAACGACCTCGTCAAGGTCTGCGCCCCGACCTCGGTCGAGGTTGTCGAGTTCAAGGCCGTCAATCGGTACAGCCACATCATGCACATCTGCTCGACCGTCGTCGGGCGCCTCGAGGCGACCGGAACGCGCTCGACGCGTTCGTCGCGACCTTCCCGGCCGGCACTCTTTCGGGGGCGCCGAAGCCGCGCGCGATTGCGCTCATTGACGAAGTGGAGCCTGCCAGGCGGGGCTTCTACGGCGGCGCCGTCGGCTACTTCGACTTCGCAGGCAACATGGACGTTGCCATCGCGATCCGAACCGCGCTGATCGAAGGCGGACTCGCGCATGTCCAGGCGGGGGCGGGCATCGTCGCCGATTCGGTACCCGAGCGCGAGGCGCAGGAGACTCGGGACAAGGCGGCCGCCATGATTCGCGCGATTTCGCTCGCGTCCCGCCTTGAGGCGTCGGCGTCGGGCTAGACTCCCCCTAACGATTCTGGGAGGGACCATGACGTACCGTAGCGTCACCGGCGACAACGTACCGGATGTCGCCCCCTCGAACCACGGGCGCACGCTCTCCGCGTGGGTGACCACCATCGGCATCACGCTTGGCGTCTTGATAGCTGCCGTTGGCGTTGGCTTCGCCGCATGGATCCTCGTATGGATCGGTTCAGGTGTGGCGGTGGTCAGCGTGATCGCTGGCGCCGTCCTCAAGGCTCTCGGTCACGGGCAGCCGCGAAAATGATCGCGCCTGGCAGGGCGCGTTACCAACGATAAGGAGATCAGCATGTCCGTTCCTCCTCCGCCCCCTCCCTCCGCCCCGATGGCATCGGCTGGCGGCCAGCCGCCTGACAACTATCTCGTGTGGTCGATCCTGACGACCGTCCTGTGCTGCCTTCCGCTTGGCATCGCGTCGATCGTGTTCTCGACGCAGGTCAACTCGAAGTGGGCCATGGGCGACATCCAGGGCGCGATGGATTCCTCGCGCAAGGCGAAGAGCTTCGCGATGTGGTCGGCGATTGCAGGCGTCGTCGGCGGCGTGCTCTACGCCCTCTTGTGGTTCTTCGTTATTTCGGCGGGAACGCTTACCTACAACTAGCCATGAATACTCGTACGGATTCGGTCGCGGACGTCGCGCTAACGTCGCCCGCGACCGAATCCGGCGAACGGTCGACGCGCGTATCGCATATCCCGAGACCGCTCCTTCCTGCGCTGACGGGGATTGCTGCGCTGGGGGCGGTGACCATGGTCGCCCTTGTCGATCCGAATCATCCGGGCCACTACCCGTTATGCCCGTCCCTTCAGCTTTTCGGGGTGTATTGCCCCGGGTGCGGATCCATGCGCGCCGTCCACGACCTCGCCCACCTCGATTTCGCAGGCGCGTGGGGGATGAACCCCCTTGTCTTCTTCGCGATTCCGTACCTGGTGTGGCAGTGGGTGAGATGGGTGTTCTCGTCGGTCGGTCGGCCGCTACACCGCACCCTCGCTCCGGCGTGGGTGCTGTGGCTTCTCTTCGCCGGTCTGATCGCGTTCGGCGTCCTGCGCAACGTCCCCGCTCTCGAACCTTTCCTCGCCCCGTAATCTCCTCCGGGGTTCGCATGGGAGAACGGCGTGAGCCAGCGCTTCCTGCGGCGGCTACCATGGGTGTATGGGAGAGACGGCGCCGTGAACGTCCTGGAGTCCATCCTCGCGGGAGTTCGCGAGGATCTCGTAGCGAGGCAAGAGCGATGCTCGATGGATGCGCTGAAAGAGCGCGCCTCGCGCAATCCTGAAGCCAAAGACGCCCGCCAGATCCTGACGTGCAAGGAAGTCTCGGTCATCGCCGAGGTTAAGCGTCAGAGCCCGTCGAAGGGTGAACTCGCCGACATCTCGGATCCCGCGGCCCTCGCGACCGAGTATGAGGCTGGCGGCGCTGCGGTCATCTCTGTGCTCACCGAGACCCGTCGATTCGGTGGCAGCCTCGCCGACCTCGACGCCGTCCGCTCCAAGGTGGACATCCCCGTCCTACGTAAGGACTTCATCATCACGCCGTACCAGGTGTGGGAGGCGCGCGCCCACGGCGCGGACATGGTTCTCCTCATCGTCGCGGCGCTGGAGCAGATGGCCCTCGAATCGCTCGTCGAACGCGTGCACTCCCTCGGAATGACCGCGCTTGTCGAGGTGCACGAGGACGAGGAGGTCGCGCGCGCCGTGGATGCGGGCGCCCGCGTCATCGGGGTCAACGCCCGCAGCCTGAAAAGCCTTGAGGTAGACCGAGACACGTTCGGGCGCATCGCGCCGATGATTCCCGACGGCATCGTTCGCGTGGCAGAGTCCGGAATTCGTGACTCCCACGACGTGGTCGAGTACGCGCGGATGGGCGCCGACGCCGTGCTGGTGGGCGAGGCCCTCGTCAAGGACCGCGACCCCCGCACCGCGGTGGCGGAGATGGTTGCAGCCGGGGCGCATCCCGCGCTTCGAGCGGTTCGCCCGTGACGGGTTCGCTCCAGGCCGCTCCCGGCCCGTACTTTGGCGACTTCGGTGGCAGATTCGTTCCTGAAGCGCTCATGGCGGCCCTCGACGAGCTCACGGACGCCTACGACAAGGCCCGCCTCGACCCCGCGTTTTCGGAGGAGCTCGACCGACTCGCGCGCGAATACACGGGGCGCCCGAGCATCGTCACCGAGGTCCCGCGTTTCGCGACTCATGCGGGCGGCGCGCGCGTCATCCTTAAGCGCGAGGACCTCAACCACACGGGCTCCCACAAGATCAACAACGTCCTAGGCCAGGCGCTCCTGACCAAGCGCATCGGCAAGAAGCGCGTCATCGCGGAGACGGGCGCGGGCCAGCACGGGGTCGCCACGGCGACGGCGGCTGCGCTGATGGACCTTGAGTGCACGGTGTACATGGGCGAGGAGGACACGCGCCGCCAGGCGCTCAACGTCGCGCGGATGCGCCTCCTCGGCGCCGAGGTCGTCCCCGTCACCACCGGATCCCGCACCCTCAAGGACGCGATCAACGAGGCGTACCGCGACTGGGTCGCCAACGTCGACACCACCAACTACGTCTTCGGTACGGCGGCTGGCCCCCATCCGTTCCCCGCCATGGTCCGGGACTTCCAACGCGTGATCGGCGTCGAGGCGCGCGCACAGATGCTCGCGCTCGGCGGGCTTCCTGACGCCGTGGTGGCGTGCGTGGGGGGCGGCTCGAACGCGATCGGCATCTTCGACGCCTTCTTGGACGACGCCGACGTTCGGCTCGTCGGGTGCGAGGCGGCCGGCGACGGGGTCGAGACAGGGCGTCACGCCGCGGCGATAGGCGGAGGCAGTCCCGGCGTCCTACACGGGGCGCACTCGTACATGCTTCAGGACGAGGATGGCCAGACCCAAGAGTCGCACTCGATCTCCGCTGGGCTCGATTACCCGGGCGTCGGCCCCGAACACTCGTGGCTCGCCGCGATCGGGCGGGCCGAGTACTGGCCCATCACGGACGCCGAGGCCATGGAGGCGTTCTCGCTCCTCAGCCGCACCGAGGGCATCCTTCCCGCGATCGAATCCGCGCACGCCCTCGCGGGCGCGATGAAGCTCGGCAAGGAGCTCGGCGCGTCCGCGACCATCTTGGTCAACCTGTCCGGGCGGGGGGACAAGGACGTCGAGTCCGCTGCGCGCTACTTCGGGATGCTTCCGGAGGGGGAGAAGTGACCGGGCTGTCGGATCGCCTCGCCCAGGCGAAGGCCGAGGGGCGCGCCGCGCTGCTCGGGTATCTTCCCGTCGGTTTCCCGTCGGTCGAGGGTTCGATCCGCGCGATGGTGGCGATGGTCGAGTCCGGGGTCGACGCCGTCGAAGTGGGCATCCCGTACTCGGATCCCGTGCTCGACGGGTCCGTGATCCAAAAGGCGGCCGAGGCGGCGCTCGAGCGGGGGGCGCGCATCGCGGACGCCTTCCGAGCCGTCGAGGCTGTCGTCGCTGCTGGAGCCCCCGCCGTCGTGATGTCGTACTACAACCCGATGCTGCAATACGGGCTTGAGCGGTTCGCGGCGGACCTCGCAGCAGCGGGCGGCTCGGGCGTCATCACGCCGGATCTCACGCCGGATTCGGGGCAGGCCTGGATATCCGCCGCCACGGCTCATGGGCTCGACCACATCTTCCTCGTCGCGCCGTCGTCGACGCCGGAGCGCCTCCATATGACGGTGGGGGCCAGCACCGGCTTCGTGTACGCCGCGTCCCTGATGGGCGTAACCGGCGAGCGAAACGCCGTGGGAGGCGCTGCAGAACGGCTCGTTGCGCGAACACGGGAAGCGGGCGCGTCCGCGGTGTGCGTCGGCCTCGGAGTATCGACGGGGAAGCAGGCTGCCCAGGTTGCCGCCTATGCTGACGGCGTGATCGTCGGTAGCGCGCTGGTACGGCCGTTGCTTGACGCACGCGACGAGGACGCGGGTATCGCCGCGCTGAAGACCAAGGCCGAGGAACTCGCGGCCGGAGTGAGAGGACGAGCATGATCCCGCTATCCATTCCGAGCCCTCCGCTTGACTGGGAGATCCTGCTCGAACTTGGCCCCTTCAAGATTCGCACGTACGCGGTCGCGATCCTCATCGGCATCTTCGTGGCGGTGTGGCTGACGCGGCGCCGCTGGATCGCGCGCGGCGGGGACGTCGAATCGATGGAGGAGATCGCGGTGTGGGCGATCCCGTTCGGCATCATCGGCGGACGGATCTACCACGTCATCTCCACGCCCGGCCCTTACTTTGGAGAGGGCGGCCATCCGCTCGATGCTTTCAAGATATGGGACGGCGGTCTCGGGATATGGGGCGCCGTTGCGATCGGCTCGCTTGGCGCGTACATCGGGGTGAAGCGCTCGAACGTCTCGTTCTCGGCGTTCATGGACGCCGCGGCGCCCGCCGTCCTGATTGCGCAAGCGATCGGCCGAATCGGGAACTACTTCAACCAGGAGCTCTTCGGCAAGCCGACGACGATGCCATGGGGCCTCGAAATTTCCCCGCAGAGCATCTATTTCCCCCACGAGTACGCCGTTGGCACGCTCTTCCAGCCGACGTTCCTGTACGAGTTGCTGTGGAACCTTGCCGGAGCCGCGCTGCTGCTCTACCTCGACCGCCGGTTCCGCTTCCGGTTCGGACGAATGTTCTGGCTCTACGTCGTCGTCTACACCTCGGGTCGCCTGTGGATCGAGATGCTCCGAATCGACACGGCGGTTCACATCTGGGGCGTGCGCATCAACGTCTGGGTATCCATCGCGGTCTTCCTGCTCGGTCTGACGATGTTCCTCGCGCTCGGGTGGCGGCACAGGGGACAGACGGTCATGTTCCCTGCGCGGACTCTTGCGCCGGCCGACGGCAAAGGAGACTCAGCCGCGAAGGACGCATCCGCAGACAAGCCCGACGCGAAGGCGGCCACCGCTGCGAAGCCCGCCGTGAAGAAGGCGGTGACGACGAAGGAAACGAAGAAACCGGTAGCCAAGAAGGCGGCGACCTCGACGGGCGCCGTAGCAAAGAAGGAATCGAAGTCAGGCAAAGGCTGACGTTCGGGAGGGACGCGGGGTAGCGGTACTCTGATAACCCGTGTGACCCCGGGACAACGGCGCCCAGAAACCTAGGCAGGCTCGGCTACGGCCGGGAGGGATGAAGGACGGTGTGATGTCGGCGCATTCGAGCGCGAGCGAATACCCTCGGGGACTTTACGACCCCGCAAACGAGCATGACTCGTGCGGTGTTGCCTTTGTGGCGACGATGCGCGGCTCGGCTGGGCGCGACATCACGGACGCGGGCCTCACCGCCCTCAAGAACCTGGAGCACCGGGGCGCCGTGGGCGCCGAGGAGCAGACCGGCGATGGCGCCGGCATCCTCACGCAGATCCCGGACGCGTTCTTCCGCAAGGTCGTCGACTTCGAGCTTCCCGAGGCGGGTTCGTACGCCGTGGGCATCGCGTTTCTTTCGCCGGACTCCGCCAGCGCCCAGGTCGCCTCGCTGGAGGCCGCAGCGACCGCGGAGGGCGTCACCGTTCTCGGGTGGCGCGACGTGCCGGTTAACGCCGAGCCGATCGGCCCCTCCGCCCGCGCGGCTATGCCGCCCATGCGTCAGGTCTTCCTGTCCGTCGATGGGCTCGCCGGGATCGATCTCGACCGACGCGTCTATCGCGTTCGCAAGCGCGCGGAGCGCGATTCCCAGATCTTCTTCGTCTCGCTGTCCGCTCGCACCATCACCTACAAGGGAATGCTGACGACGTATCAGCTGGAGCAGGTATTTCCCGACTTGATGGACCCGGACTTCATCACCGAGATCGCCCTGGTGCACTCCCGGTTCTCGACGAACACATTCCCCTCATGGGAGCTCGCGCAACCGCTGCGCGTCATCGCTCACAACGGGGAAATCAACACGCTGCGCGGCAACCGCAACTGGATGGCTGCGCGCGAGGGACGCCTCGTCTCCGAGCTCCTGGGGGACACAAAGGACATCACCCCCATCTGCACCCCCACGGCGTCCGATACGGCGAACTTCGACGAGGTTCTCGAACTCCTGCACCTCGGAGGCCGGAGCCTCCCGCACGCCGTGCTGATGATGATCCCCGAGGCGTGGCAGAACAACACCGAGATGGACCCCGCGCGCAGGGCCTTCTACCAGTACCACGGCGGTTTGATGGAGCCCTGGGACGGGCCGGCCGCGCTGCACTTCTCCGACGGAACGCTTGTCGGGGCCGTGCTGGACCGTAACGGACTTCGTCCGGGGCGCTTCTGGGTGACGGACGACGGCCTTGTGGTCGCGGGCTCGGAGGCCGGACTTCTCGACATCGATCCGGCCAAGGTCGTCCGCAAGGGGCGCCTCCAGCCCGGTCGCATGCTGTTGGTCGACACGGCCGCAGGCCGCATCATCGAGGACAGCGAGATCAAGGCTCAGCTCGCCGCCGAGCACCCGTACGAGGAGTGGCTCGCTGAGCACACCGTCCGCATGGCGGACCTTCCCGAACGCGAACACATCACGCACTCCTCCCAGTCCGTGGTGCGCAGGCAGCGGACCTTCGGGTACACCGAGGAGGAGCTCCGCATCATCCTCACGCCGATGGCACTTACGGGCGGCGAGCCGCTCGGCGCCATGGGCAACGACGCTCCCATCGCGGTGCTGTCGAGCCGCCCGCGCCTTCTGTTCGACTACTTCACCCAGATGTTCGCCCAGGTGACGAACCCGCCGCTCGACGCGATCCGCGAGGAGATTGTCACGTCGATCAGCGACGCGATCGGCCCCGAGCCGAACCTGCTCGAGACGACGCCGGAACACGCCCGCAAGCTCATCCTCGACTTCCCCGTCATCGATAACGATGACCTCGGCAAGCTCATGCACATCGACGTGGACGCGAAGCGTAAGGGCATCTTCCGCACGCGGCGCATCAAGGGCCTCTACCCGGTGCACGGCGGGGGAGAGGGACTCGAGGCGCGTCTCGAGCAGATCTTCGAGGAATGCGACAACGCCGTCGCGGAGGGCGTGAGCTTCATCGTCCTCTCCGACCGCGACTCCGATCGCGACCACGCACCCATTCCGTCGCTCCTGCTTACCGCGGCCGTCCACCACCACCTCGTCCGTCGGCACACCCGCACCCAGATCGCGCTCGTGATCGAGGCGGGCGACGTGCGCGAGGTCCACCACATGGCGCTGCTGATCGGCTTCGGCGCGGCAGCCGTGAACCCCTACCTCGCGATGGAGTCCGTCGAGGACCTCGTTCAGCGCGGCATGCTGGGCGACCTCACCGCGGAGAAGGCGCAGAAGAACCTCATTAAGGCGCTCGGCAAGGGCGTGCTCAAGGTGATGTCGAAAATGGGCATCTCCACGATCGCCTCCTACCGCGGGGCCCAGGTTTTCGAGGCCATCGGGTTGTCGCGCGAGCTCGTCGACCGCCACTTTGCCGGCACGCCGAGCCAGATCGACGGCGTCGGCCTCGACGTCATTGCGCGCGAGGTCGCCGAGCGACACGCCGACGCCTACCCGCCATCGGGAGCGACGCCGCCTCATCGCCGCCTCAACACGGGCGGCGAGTACCAGTGGCGCAGGGACGGCGAGGAGCACCTGTTCGACCCCGAGACGGTATTCACGCTTCAGCACGCGACGCGCACGCGCCAGTACGAGGTCTTCAAGACGTACACCGACCGCGTCGACAACCAGGCGAAGCGCCTGATGACCCTGCGCGGACTCCTCGAGTTCAACTCGGGTCGCGACCCCATCGACATCGAGGAGGTCGAGCACGTTCGCGACATCGTTAAGCGCTTCAGCACGGGCGCGATGTCCTACGGCTCGATCTCGGAGGAGGCACACTCCACTCTCGCCGTCGCGATGAACCGTCTTGGCGCTCGCTCCAACACGGGAGAGGGCGGCGAGAGCATCGCGCGCCTGTACGACCCCGAGCGGCGTAGCGCGATCAAGCAGGTCGCGTCCGGTCGGTTCGGCGTCACGAGCGAATACCTGGTCAATGCCGACGACATTCAGATCAAGGTCGCTCAGGGCGCCAAGCCAGGCGAGGGAGGTCAGCTCCCGGGACCCAAGGTGTATCCGTGGGTGGCGGAGACGCGCCACTCGACCCCCGGCGTCGGGCTCATCTCGCCGCCGCCCCACCACGACATCTACTCGATCGAAGACCTCAAGCAGCTCATCCACGACCTGAAGAACGCGAATCCGCAGGCGAGGATTCACGTCAAGCTCGTGTCCGAGGTGGGCGTGGGAACGGTCGCGGCTGGCGTCGCCAAGTGCAAGTCGGACGTCGTCCTCATCTCTGGGGCGGACGGGGGCACGGGCGCGAGCCCCCTCACGTCGGTCAAGCACGCGGGCGCGCCATGGGAGATCGGCCTTGCCGATACCCAGCAGACGCTCGTCAAGAACAGCCTGCGCGACCGAATCGTCGTCCAGGTAGACGGTCAGATGAAGACGGGGCGTGACGTCGTCATGGCCGCGCTTCTTGGCGGCGAGGAGTACGGCTTCGCGACCGCGCCGCTCGTGGTCTCCGGATGCATCATGATGCGCGTCTGCCACAAGGACACGTGCCCCGTTGGCGTCGCAACGCAGAACCCCGAGCTTCGCGAGCGATTCAGCGGCAAGGCCGAATACGTGGTGACGTTCTTCGAGTTCATCGCCCAGCAGGTTCGCGAGATTCTCGCCGAACTGGGATTCCGGTCGCTCGACGAGCTGATCGGGCACACGGAGCTTCTGGAGACCCGCGCCGCGATCGATCACTGGAAGGCGCAGGGCCTCGACCTCGCACCGCTCCTCGCTCCGCCGCCGGAGGGCGCCCCCCTCCGCCAGTCCACGCTTCAGGATCACGGCCTCGACAAGGCCCTCGACCTTGAACTCATCAAGGAAGCGGCGCCAGCGCTCGAGCGGGGCGAGCCCGTATCGATCTCGCGCAAGGTCCGCAACGTCAACCGGACCGTCGGGACGATGCTCGGAAACGAGGTCACGAAGCGATACCGAGGCGAGGGGCTACCCGACAACACGATCACCGTCGAGCTCCAAGGGTCCGTTGGCCAGTCGTTTGGCGCGTTCGTTCCGCGCGGCATCACGCTTCGGCTGTTCGGCGACGCCAACGACTACGTGGCGAAGGGCCTTAGCGGCGGACGCGTCATCGTCCGGCCGGCGCGCGAGGCCATGCTCGACGACTCGACCGACGTCGTCGCGGGGAACGTCATCGCCTACGGGGCGTCGGGGGGAGAGTTGTTCCTTCGGGGGCAGGTCGGAGAACGCTTCCTGGTGCGCAACTCTGGTGTGACGGCCGTCGTCGAGGGTGTGGGCGACCACGCCCTTGAGTACATGACGGGTGGAACGGCCGTGATCCTCGGGCACGTGGGGCGCAACCTTGGCGCCGGCATGTCCGGCGGTACGGGATACGTGTTCGACCTGCGACCCGAACGGGTCAATCGCGACGCCGTCGCCGCGGGCGAGCTACTTCTTAGCCCTCTCGACCCCGAGGACGAGACCATCGTGCGAACGCTCATCGAGAAGCACCTCGAGGAGACGGAATCACCCAAGGCGCGCGAACTCCTCGCGGCCTGGGACGAATCGAAGGAACGCTTCACACGCGTCCTTCCCGCCCAATACGCGAGGGTCCGCGAACGCCTCGCCGAAATCGAAGCCGAGGGGGGCAACCTCACGGCGCCCGGAGCGTGGGCCGACTTCCTGGAGGTGACCGGTGGCTGATCCCAAGGGATTCCTCAAGCACCGACAGCGCGAGGTTCCGGGCAACCGTCCCGTTCCCGTGCGTCTTCTCGACTGGAAGTACGTCAAGGACGAGCTCGCCAAGGACCCGGAGGCGCTCACCCGCCAGGCGAGCCGCTGCATGGACTGCGGCATCCCGTTCTGCCACCAGGGATGCCCGCTCGGGAACCTCATCCCCGAGTGGAACGACCTGGTGTGGCGCGGGCAGGGCCGCGAGGCGATCGATCGCCTTCACGCGACCAACAACTTCCCGGAGTTCACGGGGCGCGTCTGCCCTGCCCCGTGCGAGACGTCGTGCGTCCTCGGAATCAATCAGCCCGCCGTCACCATCAAGAACATCGAGGTCTCGATCATCGACAAGGCGTTCGAGGAGGGGTGGGTCGAGCCCGTCCAGTCGCACCGCCAGACGGGTCGAACCGTCGCCGTCGTCGGATCGGGGCCCGCTGGACTAGCCGCGGCTCAGCAGCTCACGCGCGCGGGACACACCGTCGCCGTGTTCGAGAAGGATGATCGCCTCGGCGGCCTGCTGACGTACGGCATCCCGGATTTCAAGATGGAGAAGATCCACGTGGACCGCCGCATCGAACAGATGACGGCGGAGGGCACGCGTTTCCGCACGAACGTCGCGATCGGAACGGACATCACATGGGAGGAACTGCGCTCGCGCTACGACGCGGTTCTCGTGGCGACCGGAGCGTCGATCCCTCGCGACCTTCCCGTCGCAGGCCGGTACAACAAGGGCATCTACTACGCGATGCCGTACCTCAAGCAGGCGAACCAGGCCTCGGCGGGCGACGTGGTGGAGAACCAGCTCACCGCGAAGGACAAGAACGTCATCATCATCGGCGGGGGAGACACGGGCTCCGACTGCCTCGGAACGGCGCTGCGCCAGGGAGCGAAGTCCGTGACGACGCTCGCGATCGGAGTGAAGCCACCGGCCTCCCGCGATGCGTGGTCACAGCCGTGGCCGACGCACCCCCTCCTCTTCGAGGTGACGACGAGCCACGAGGAGGGCGGCACGCGGGCGTTCCTCGCCAACACCGTCGAATTCCTTGGCGACGAAGACCACCACCTCGTCGGCATTCGCGTCGCGAAGACGCAGGTGATGCCCGACGGCTCGCGCGGCAACGCGCCGGGTACCGAACAAGAGCTTCCCGCCGACATGGTTCTGCTCTCGATGGGCTTCCTCGGCCCCGAGACGCAGAGCCTTGCCAAGCAGATCGGGACTGAAGTCACCCCACGCGGCACTATTGCGCGGGACGATAGTTTCGCTACGAACGTCGAAGGACTCTTCGTTGCCGGCGATGCCGGTCGCGGTCAGTCCCTTGTCGTTTGGGCGATCGCGGAGGGTCGAGCGGCCGCCGCTGCCATTGACGCCTACCTGATGGGGTCGACGGAACTTCCCGCCCCCATAAATGCGCGCACCATGTCGCTGCGCGCCTAAGACGAAGTTGGAGAACATGCGAAACGCGAAGATCGTCTGCACCATCGGCCCCGCGAGTGGGTCCCTCGACCAGATGCGCAAGATGGTCGAAGCAGGGATGGACGTCGCCCGCCTCAACCGTAGCCACGGCGACTATTCCGAGCACGAGGCGGTCTACCGCAACGTGAGGCAAGCGGCCGAGGAGTCCGGTCGCAACGTCGCCGTCCTCGTTGACCTCCAGGGTCCGAAGATTCGCCTCGCGCGCTTCAAGGACGGACCGCACACTCTTGCCGATGGGGACACGTTCACCATCACGACGCGCGACGTCGAGGGAACCAAGGAGATCTGCGGGACGACCTACAAGGGCCTTCCCGGGGACGCCCGCGTCGGCGACCCGCTGCTGATCGACGACGGCAACGTCGGGCTCCGCATCACCGAGGTGACGGACACCGACGTTGTGACGACCGTCGAGTTCGGCGGTCCGATCTCGAACAACAAGGGCATCAACCTGCCGGGCGTTGCCGTGTCGATCCCGGCGCTGTCCGACAAGGACGAGGAAGACCTGCGCTGGGCGCTCAAGCTCGGCACGGACTTCATCGCCCTCTCGTTCGTCCGCTCGGCCAAGGACTACGAGGACGTCGCGCGCGTCATGGCTGACGAGGGACGTATCGTGCCCGTCATTGCGAAGGTGGAGAAGCCGCAGGCGGTCGAGAACATGGAGGAGATCGTCGACGCGTTCGACGGGATCATGGTCGCCCGCGGCGACCTCGGCGTGGAGATGCCGCTCCAGGAGGTTCCGCTCGTCCAGAAGCGCCTGATCGAGATGTGCCGCGCGAAGGCGAAGCCCGTCATCGTCGCGACGCAGGTCCTCGATTCGATGCAGTCATCACCGCGTCCGACGCGCGCCGAGGTCTCCGACTGCGCGAACGCCGTTCTCGATGGCACCGACGCGGTCATGCTCTCGGGCGAGACGTCGACGGGCGACTATCCCATCCGCACGGTCGAGACGATGGCGACGATCATCACCAACACGGAGGAGAAGGGGCGCGACCGTATCGCGCCGTTCCTCTCGCACCCGAAGACGCGCGGAGGCGCCATCACGGCGGCGGCTACGGACATCGCCGAATGCCTCGACGTTGCCTGCATCGTGGTCTTCACCCAGTCGGGCGACTCGGCTCAGCGGATGTCGCGCCTGCGTCCCGCAACGCCCACGTACGCCTTCACGCCGATCCTGGCGACCAAGTCGCGCCTCGCGCTCTCCTGGGGAATCCAGGCCGAGCTCGTCGACTCCGTCGACTCGACTCAGGCCATGGTTGCGATGGTCGACTCGAAGCTCAAGGACACCGGACGCGCCAAGGATGGCGACTACGTCGTCGTCGTGTCCGGCGCCCCCGTCGGCACGGCGGGAACGACGAATTCGATCCTCGTGCACAAGGTCGGCCAGCTCCCGGGCTAGCTCAGACGATACGAGAGGCCCGTCGGCGTACGCCGACGGGCCTTCTCTATTTCTCGTCGTCGGGCCGAAGCTCTTCCCAGTTTCGCGGGCCGTGGTCGGGGATGACGCGCTCGTACACCTTCCCGAACAACGGCGACGAGATGACGAAGTCGGCCGTGGCGACGTTGCACGCCATCGGGATGTTCCAGACCGTGCTGATGCGCAGGAGCGCCTTCACGTCGGGGTCGTGGGGCTGCGGCTCGAGCGGGTCCCAGAAGAAGATGAGCATGTCGATGTTGCCCTCGGCGATCTTCGCGCCGATCTGCTGGTCGCCGCCGACCGGACCCGACATGAAGCGGTGGATCTTGAGTCCGAGCTCGTACTCGAGCATCGTCCCCGTCGTCCCGGTCGCGTAGAGCCGGTGACTCTCGAGGGAACCCTTGTTGTACGACGCCCACTCGAGCAACTCGGCCTTCTTGTTGTCGTGTGCGACGAGCGCGATGTCGAGCGTGGTCTTAGCCATGCGAGCCTCCCCGGGGTTCCTTCGGTGCGACACCAGTCCACGCGCGCGCCGTGACTATAGTTTCACGTATGCGCGCCCCCCGGGCCATGGCGTTCCTCGTTGCGGCGACGTTCGCGATCGTCGCGTCCGGTTGCTCGGAAACGAAACCGGACGCGAACTCCACGATCATCCCGTCGTTCTCCGGGCCCGTGAACACCGTCTCGATCAATGCCGGCGGCCGGGCTGCCGGCGACTATCGAGCCGACCAGTTCAACTCCCGCGGCGCAACGTACGGCACGGAGTTGCCCATCGACCTCGCCCAGCTTCCCGGCGATCCGCCGCCGAGCGCCGTCTTCAACAGCGAGCGCTACGGCGAGATGACGTACACCATTCCCGAGCGTTCCGGTCCGCAAATCGTCACGCTCTACTTCGTCGAGTCGTGGGTCACGGGTCCGAACGAGCGCCTCTTCGACGTCGAGATCAACGGCGCGATGGTCCTCGTCGACTTCGACATCTTCGCGACGGCGGGCGGCTCGAATCGCGCCATCGCGGCGACGTTCGGTACCACGGCGGACGCCGACGGCAACGTCGTCATCACGTTCTCGCCCGGGGTTCAGGAGCCGAAGGTCAACGGCATCACCGTCGTTGGCGCGGGAACGACGCCGACGCCCGTTCCCTCCGAGACCGACCACCCTCCCGTTCCGCCCCCGCCCGCCGGCGTCGGCGCGCAGGCGAGCGGCGGCTGCGGTCAGGTGCCATCGCTCCACGACGGCGAGATCACCATCCCTGGGGGTACCCGTTCGTACATCCTCCGCGTCCCGGAGACCTACGACAACACGCATCCGTACCGCCTGGTGCTGGCCTATCACTGGAGGGGAGGAACGGCACGCGCGGTGGCGGAAGGCATCGGGGCGACCGAGAGCCCGTTCTACGGGCTATGGGACGAGTCGGATAGCAGTACGATCTTCGTCGCGCCCGTCGGGCTCGGATCGGGCAACGACACCGGTTGGCCGAATACGGCGGGCGAGGACGTCGCGTTCACCGACGCCATCCTGGAACAGGTCGAGGCGGGGCTCTGCATCGACACGACGCGTGTGTTCGCGGTCGGATTCAGCTACGGCGCGGGGATGTCGTACGCGCTCGCGTGCGCCCGCCCGGATGTGATCCGCGGCGTCGCTCTCTTCTCGGGCGGCGTACTGAGCGGGTGCGACGGCGGGACCAAGCCCGTCGCGTTCTACGCCTCGCACGGAATCGTGGATCAGACGCTCGACATCTCGTGGGGACGGTCGGCGCGCGATCACTTCGTTCACGCAAACGGGGTCATACCGAAGGAACCGGATGAGCCCGTCGTGGGCAGCGGGACTCACGTGTGCACGATCTACGACGGCGGCTCCGGGCAGTATCCCGTCGAATGGTGCGCCTTCGATGGCGGTCATAACCCGAACCCATACGACGACGGAAGCAGTGCGAGCTGGACGGCTCCGGAGGTATGGGCCTTCATCTCGCAGTTCTGAACGCGGCCGTGCGGCCGACGTTCGTGGTGCCCCGAGTGGGAGTCGAACCCACACTGGTACGGGTTTGAGCCGTATGCCTCTGCCGGTTGGGCTATCGGGGCGCACCCACTAGGCTAACGGCTGTGACGGATCACGAAGGAACGAAACAGGACGACGCCGTGGTTGCCGATGCCATCACGGGCTCGGGTCGACGCGCGGTCGTCGCCGAGGACGAGGCTTTGATCCGCATGGACATCGTCGAGACGCTCGAAGAGGGCGGCTACGAGGTCGTCGGCGAAGCCGCGAACGGCGAGGAAGCCATCGCCGTGACGCGCGAGCAGAAGCCGGACGTCGTCGTCATGGACATCAAGATGCCCGTCATGGACGGCATCACCGCGGCCGAGACGATCGTCAAGGAGCGGCTCGCCCCCGTCGTCCTGCTCACCGCCTTCTCGCAGACTGAACTCGTGGAACGGGCGCGGGACGCCGGGGCCATGGCGTACGTCGTGAAGCCCTTCACGCCAGCGGACTTGCTGCCTGCCGTCGAGATTGCCCGTTCCCGCCACGTAGAGATCCGCGCGCTCGAGGTGGAGATCGCGGACATCAACGAGCGCATGGAGATCCGCAAGCGCGTCGAGCGCGCCAAGGGCCTCCTGATGGAGAAGATGCAGCTCAACGAGCCCGAGGCCTTCCGCTGGATTCAGAAGACGTCCATGGACCGCCGACTCACCATGCGCGAGGTCGCCGACGCCGTCATCGACCAGATGGGCGACAAGAAGCAGCCTCCTGCGAAGAAGAAGTAGCCGCTAGGCGCCCGAAGGGCGCGGACGGATCGCGCACGTGAGGCGAGACGTCGCGATCCGATTGCCAGCGTCGTCCGTCACGTCAATCTGATACGTCGCCGTCGTGCGCCCGCGGTGAAGCGCGGTCGCGACCCCGGTGACCGAACCGGCCGTCACGGCACGGTGGTGCGTGATGGTGAGGTCCACACCGACCGCAATTCCGTCGGGAGCAGCGTGCGCCATCGCGGCAAGGCTGCCGAGGGTCTCCGCGAGCGCCGCCGTCGCTCCGCCGTGGAGGAGCCCATACGGTTGCGTGTTCCCCTCAACGGGCATCGTTCCGGCCGCGCGCTCGGCAGATACCTCGTGTACCTCGATACCGAGCCGCTCGATCAGCGTGCCGGGAGGAATGTTTGCGAGAATCCCCGCCGCGTCGTCGTCCATGGGTATACGTTGTCATATCGGGAGGACGCCGGGTATCCGGTCATGGGCTAAGGGGAAGCCATGAAGAAGATTGCACTTCTTGTCGGGGGAACGGCACTTGCATTGGCCGCGTGTTCTGGGGGTGTGCCGAGTGACTCGGTGACCGCACAAGGGAGCGTCGCTCCGGCGCCGCCACCAACATCGACGTCTACGCCTACAGCGACCGCAACGCCCACGCCGGCCGTCGGGACGAACTCGACCTGCAACGAGATCGAGTTCTATCTCGATCCCGCGGTGGCGACGGGCTTCACCTGCGAATCCCTGCCTGCGGACCCCGGGCCCATGGCGCCGGCCCCGGCGATGACCCGCATCACGCTCACGGGTTATCCGCAGTCGAGGTCTCCGTGGAGCGAACGGATCTACGTCATCTCCGTCGACGCGTGGAACACCCTCGATCCCATCCTGATCAATGGTGATACCTCGATAATCGAGGGCCTGGTGAGCGCGAGCGAACCGCCCCCGCCGTACGGCACGAACGGATTCACGTGGAAGCCGCCGATGTTGCCCGACGTGGGCGGGATGCCCGTGTTCTTCGCGCAATACGCGGTGGTGCCGTTCGTCGACGGCAGCGGGGTTCGCTTCCTCACGGAGTTGCGATTCGACGCGATGCCGATCAGCAACCAAGGCCTGATCTACACGTATCAGGGCCTGACCTCGGACGGTCACTACTGGGTCTCGGCCTTCCTGCCCATTCAGAACACCGCTCTCGTCGCCGACGAGGGCGTTCTTCCCGACGGATACGCGACGTGGGACGAATTCTGGGCGGACTACGACCCCTACATCGTGGGTCTAGCTGCCACCCTGAATGCTCAGCCGCCGGGGACGTTCACGCCCGCGATGGCGGAGCTCGACGCCCTCATCTCGAGCATCACGCTGGTGCCGTAGGGCCGCCATCGGCAGCGGCGTCGCCTGCACGGGATAGGTTGGCTCGTGTGAGCGAACCTCGACGCGGCAGTCTCCTTCTCATCGACGGCTTCTCCATGGCCTTTCGGGCGTTCTTCGCGCTCCCCGTGGAGAATTTCCGTACGTCGACGGGAGAACCCGTCAACGCGGTATACGGGTTCGCCTCGATGGTGTCGACGCTGATCGCCAACCACAAGCCGACGCACGTCGCGGTCGCGTTCGACCTTCCCGGCGGGACGTTCCGCACCGAGCGCTACCCCGCGTACAAGGGCACGCGCGGCGAGACGCCCCCGGAGTTCATCCCGCAGGTGCCGCTCCTGCGCGACGTCCTCGATGCGCTACGTATTCGCAGTATCGACAAGCCGAACTACGAGGCGGACGACATCCTCGCGACCTTCGCGCGCGAGGGCGCCGACCAGGGTCTCGACGTGCTCGTCGTTTCGGGCGACCGCGACACCCTTCAGCTGGTCAACGATCACGTGACGGTCCTATACCCGCGCAAGGGGGTGTCGGACCTCGCCGTGATGACGCCGGACGCGGTGCGCGAGAAGTACGGCGTCGATCCTGCCCGCTACCCCGACCTCGCCGCTCTCGTGGGCGAGACGAGCGACAACCTGCCCGGTGTCCCCGGCGTCGGCCCCAAGACGGCGGCCAAGTGGATCGAGGCGTACGGAGGGCTCGACGAGATCCTCGCCGCCGCGGACGACGTCCCGGGCAAGGCGGGGGAGAGCCTGCGCGACAATCTCGACCAGGTCGCGCTCAACCGGGAGATCAACCACCTCCTCACGGACCTTGATCTCGACGCGAGCATCGACGACCTCGCCTGGACGGGCGGCGACGCGACGCTCATCCACGGCGTGTGCGACGCGCTTCAGTTCCGCGGACTCCGCTCGCGCCTGCTCGCCCTCGCAGCTGACGGAGAACCCGCGCCTACCGACGAATCCTCGGAGGCGCCCGAGGTGCGAACGGACGATGCGGTGCGAGCGGTGGCCGCCCTCACGTCCGCGTACGTTGCTGTCGTGGGAGGAGCCGACGCGCGGGCCCTTGGGATCGCCGACGGCGCGGGCGGCGTATGGGGCATCGACCTCGCCGGAATCTCGCCGGAGGACGAGAAGGCGCTGGGCGCGTGGCTGGCGTCCGGCGAGGCGTCGAAGGTTTTCCACGGCGCGAAGGCCGCGTGGCACGCGCTTCGCGACCGGGGATTCGACCTCGCAGGGATCGCGGGAGACACGGAAATCGCGGCGTATCTCGTTCAGCCGGATCAACGGGGTTTCGGTCTCGACGACGTGGCGCAGCGCTACCTCGGAGCCGCGGCGTCGGAGAACGCGGGGGGAGAGCTCGACCTCGGGCTTGGGCCGTCGGAGACGGAGCGTGCGGGCGTGCACGCGTGGCTCGTCTCCCGCCTGGCGGTGGACCTCGAGGGTGCGCTAGGTGAGCGCGAGATGACCGCGCTCTACCGCGACCTCGAGGTGCCGCTCATCGGCGTGCTGTCGCGTATGGAGTTTGCGGGGATCGCGGTCGACGCGAGTCGCTTGGCGATGCTCGCGGACGATTGTGCGGGGCGCTCCGCCGCCGCGCAGGCGGAAGCGTGGGCGGCGATCGACGGGTACGAGGTCAACCTGGGTAGCCCGAAGCAGCTGCAGGAGGTGCTCTTCGAGCGTCTCGGGATGCCCAAGACGAAGAAGATCAAGACCGGATACACGACGGATGCCTCCGCCCTTGCGGACCTGTTCGAGAAGCGGCCTCACCCGTTCCTTGAGGCGCTTCTCGCATACCGTGCGGCGTCGAAACTGGGCCAGATCATCGAGACGCTCGCCTCCGCGATCGGCCCGGACGGGCGCATCCATACGACCTTCTCGCAGGTGGTCGCGGCGACGGGGCGTCTCAGTTCGCTCGAGCCGAACCTTCAGAACATCCCGATCCGCACCGAGGACGGACACCGTATCCGCGAGGCCTTCGGGGTCGGCGACGGCTACGAGACGCTCGTGACGGCGGACTATAGCCAGATCGAGATGCGCATCATGGCGCACCTCAGCGGGGACGAGGCTCTCATCGAGGCCTTCCGATCCGGCGAGGACCTTCACCGGTTCGTCGGGTCGCGGGTCTTCGGCGTCCAGCCGGAAAACGTCACGCCCGAGATGCGCTCGCGCGTCAAGGCGATGTCCTACGGCCTCGCGTACGGGCTCTCCTCCTTTGGGCTGGCTCGCCAGCTCGGGTCGTCGACGGGCGAGGCCCAGGCGCTCATGAACGACTACTACGCGAGGTTCGGGTCCGTGCGCGACTACCTCGCCTCCGTCGTCGCCGAAGCCCGGTCGACGGGGTACACGGAGACGATCTTCGGGCGTCGACGCTACCTGCCCGATCTCAACTCGACGGACCGGCAGCGGCGCGACATGGCGGAGCGCATGGCGCTCAACGCGCCCATACAGGGGAGCGCGGCAGATCTCATCAAGCGGGCGATGATCGGCGTCGATGCCAGGCTCGCGGTCGAAGGTCTCACGTCGCGTCAGATACTTCAGGTGCACGACGAGCTCGTTGTCGAGGTGGCGCCGGGGGAGCGCGAGCAGGTCGAGGCGATTCTGCGCGAAGAGATGGGTGGAGCGGCCGACCTTACGGTCCCGCTGGACGTCCACGTCGGAGTGGGCGACAACTGGCGCATCGCGGGACATTAGTCGCCGTTCGCGGGATTGACCGGCACTAGGCTGAGCCCCATGCGTATAGGCATCCTTACGGGCGGTGGCGACTGCCCCGGTCTCAACGCGGCGATCCGAGCCGTGGTCAAGCGTGGCGGTTCCGAACACGGGCACTCCATGGTGGGCTTCCGCAATGGTTGGCGCGGATTCCTCGAGGGCAACTCGATTCCGCTCGACAGGAACGATGTGCGCGGCAGCTTGGTCCAGGGCGGAACGATGCTCGGGACGGCGCGCTGCCACCCGCACAAGGAGCCGGGCGGGCTCGAGCGCGTCCAGGAGGTCGCGGAGGCGGAGAAGCTCGACGCCATCATCTGCATCGGCGGAGACGGCACGCTCAAGGCGGCCTCCAAGGTCGGCGAAACCGGCGTTCCCGTGATCGGCATCCCGAAGACCATCGATAACGACGTTGTCGGTACCGACGTGTCCATCGGATTCGACACTGCCGTGAGCATCGCGACCGAGGCGATCGACCGCCTCCACTCCACGGCAGAGTCGCACAACCGCGTCATGGTCGTCGAGGTAATGGGTAGGCACTGCGGATGGATCGCCGTCGCGTCCGGAATCGCGGGCGGCGCGGACATCATCCTCGCGCCAGAGGAGCCGTTCGACATGGCCAAGGTGGCCCGGCGCATCAACCACAGGCACCGTTCGCAGGAGAGCTTCTCGATCGTCGCGGTCGCCGAAGGCGCTCGCCCGAGTGAGGGATCGGATTGGTCGCTCGACGAGACGACGGATGCCAACGGCAACCCGATCGCGGGCGAGATCGGCCAGCAGGTTACCCGCGAAATCCAATCGCGCACCGGCTACGAGGCTCGGCTGACGGTTCTCGGCTACGTGCAGCGCGGCGGAACGCCGACCGCGACGGACCGCCTGCTCGCAACTCGCCTTGGGGTCGCGGCCATCGACGCCGCGACCGAGGGTGTGACGCAGAAGTTCGCGGCAGTGCGGGGCGACCAGATCATCATGGAGGACTTCTCGGTGATGGCGGGCAAGACCAAGTACGTGCCGCTGAGCTGCTGGACGCCGCGCGCGGGCTGTAGCTATCCCGCCCTAGTGGCGGTGGACCCTGCGCAGGGGTACGATTGCGGGCGGCGTAGCGGACCTTAGTTCCATACGCCATGTCCATGTCCATACGATCCACTTCTGTCCATCGGAGTTTTCTCCCTACGCCCGCTTCCGCCCCCAAGACCCCTACGATCGCCGTCAACGACATTGGTTCGAGTGAGGACTTCCTCGCCGCCGTCGACGCAACTATCAAGAACTTCGACGACGGTGACCTGGTCACCGGAATCATCGTCAAGGTCGACCGAGACGAGGTGCTCCTCGACATCGGTTACAAGACCGAAGGGGTCATCCCCGCTCGCGAGCTTTCGATCCGCCACGACACCGACCCGGACGACGTGGTCAACGTCGGCGACGAGATCGAAGCCCTTGTCCTGACCAAGGAGGACAAGGAAGGGCGCCTCATCCTGTCCAAGAAGCGCGCGCAGTACGAGCGCGCCTGGGGCACGATCGAGAAGATCAAGGAAGACGACGGCATCGTCACCGGTACCGTCATCGAGGTCGTCAAGGGCGGCCTCATCATGGACATCGGCCTTCGCGGCTTCCTTCCGGCTTCGCTGGTCGAGATGCGCCGCGTGCGCGACCTCGGCCCGTACATCGGGCAGGAGCTCGAGGCGAAGATCATCGAGCTCGACAAGAACCGCAACAACGTCGTTCTGTCGCGTCGCGCCTACCTCGAGCAGACGCAGTCGGAGGTGCGCTCGACGTTCCTCACGGCGCTCGCTCCCGGGCAGGTTCGCAAGGGCACGGTCTCCTCGATCGTCAACTTCGGCGCGTTCGTCGACCTCGGCGGCGTGGACGGCCTCGTCCACGTGTCCGAGCTGTCGTGGAAGCACATCGACCACCCGGGCGAGGTTGTCACGGTTGGCCAGGAGGTAGACGTCGAGGTCCTCGAGATCGACATGGACCGCGAGCGCGTCTCCCTCTCGCTCAAGGCGACGCAGGAGGACCCGTGGGCCGTGTACGCGCGCACCCACGCGATCGGTCAAATCGTTCCCGGCAAGGTCACCAAGCTCGTCCCGTTCGGCGCGTTCGTGCGCGTCTTCGAGGGCATCGAGGGCCTGGTGCACATCTCGGAGCTCTCCACGCGTCACGTCGAGCTGCCCGAGCAGGTCGTGTCGCCCGACGACGCGGTCTTCGTCAAGATCATCGACATCGACCTTGAGCGTCGTCGTATCTCGCTGAGCATCAAGCAGGCCAACGAGGGCGTCGACCCCGAGGGCGAGGACTTCGATCCCGCCCTCTACGGTATGACGGCCGAGTACGACGACAAGGGCAACTACAAGTACCCCGAGGGCTTCGATTCCGAGACCAACGAGTGGCGCGACGGCTTCGACGACCAGCGTGAGCAGTGGGAAGCCGATTACGGTCGCGCGCACGACCGCTGGGTCGCCCACAAGGCGTTCGTCGCGAAGCACGAAGCCGTGACGGCCGAGCTCGAGGAATCTGCCCCGGCAGCCAAGAAGCGCCGCCCTGCGGCCGGACCGAGTTCGTACTCGTCGGCAGAAGAGGGCGAGGAAGACGCGGGCACCCTTGCGTCCGACGAGCGCCTGGCTGCGTTGCGGGAAAAGCTCACCGGAGAGTAATGCTCCGTATCGGACTCACCGGAGGCATCGCCTCAGGGAAGTCAACCGCGTCCCAGCGGTTCGCTGAGCTGGGCGCGCGAGTCGTCGACCACGACGATCTCGCGCGCCAGGCGGTGCAACCCGAATCTGCGGCCCTCGCGGACATCGCGAGGGAGTTCGGGGACCGCCTGATCGTCCACGGTTCGCTGGATCGCGCGGCCCTCGCGGACGTCGTCTTCGGAGACGACGACGCCCTCTCCCGGCTCGAATCGATCATTCATCCCTACGTCTTCGCTCTCGCGAAGGCCGCGGATCGCCAGGCGCGGGCCGACGGCGTGGACGTCATCGTCCACGACATTCCCCTTCTCGTTGAGACGAAGCAGGGCGGAACATACGACGTCGTCGTCACCGTCGGCGCCCCCGTTGGCGTGAGGATCGCGCGGCTTATGACGCAGCGAGACATGACGAAGGCGCAAGCTTCGGCGCGTATCGCGGCGCAGACGACGGACGAGGAGCGTGCCCGCTGGGCGGACGCCGTGCTCGACGGCAGCGGCGACATCCAGGAGCTTCGCAAGCAGGTGGACCGTTTCTGGAAGAACCACGTTCCCATGTCAGGGCGTTCACGTAGCCTGAAGAAGTGACCCCGCCCGACCTCCGACGCTCCGAAGCGCCCTTCACCGTCGTCTCCGACTTCTCGCCGTCAGGCGACCAGCCCCAAGCCATCGACGCGCTCGAGGAGCGCATTCGGGCGGGCGAGCGCGACGTCGTCCTCCTCGGCGCGACCGGAACGGGAAAATCGGCGACGACGGCGTGGCTTATCGAGCGGCTCCAGCGTCCCACCCTCGTGTTGGCCCACAACAAGACGCTCGCCGCGCAGCTGGCGAACGAGTTTCGCGAGCTGCTGCCGAACAACGCGGTCGAGTACTTCGTCTCCTACTACGACTACTACCAGCCCGAGGCGTACGTCCCGCAGACGGACACGTACATCGAGAAGGACTCCTCGATCAACGAGGAGGTCGAGCGGCTGCGCTACTCCGCGACCAACTCGCTTCTCACCCGCCGAGACGTCGTCGTGGTCTCGTCGGTCTCGTGCATCTACGGGCTCGGGACGCCGGAGGAGTACATCAAGGGCATGGCGACCCTTGAGGTAGGAATGAAGATCGACAGGGACGCGCTGCTCCGCCAGTTCGTGAGGATGCAGTACTCGCGGAACGACCTCGCATTCACGCGGGGGACGTTCCGGGTGCGGGGCGACACGATCGAGATCATCCCGGTGTACGAGGAACTCGCCGTGCGGATCGAGATGTTCGGGGACGAGGTCGAGGCGCTCCACACTCTCCACCCCCTCACGGGCGACATCGTCGAGACTCGCGACCACGTCCACGTGTTCCCCGCCTCGCACTACGTCGCGGGGCAGGATCGTATGAACCGCGCGATCGCCGCCATCCAGGAGGAGCTCACGGGACGGCTCGAGGAGCTGAGGGGGCAGGACAAACTCCTCGAGGCGCAGCGGCTCGAGATGCGCACCAACTACGACCTCGACATGCTCCGCAACATCGGCATGTGCTCGGGAATCGAAAATTACTCGCGTCACATCGAGGGCCGCGACCAGGGGACGCCCCCGCACACGCTGCTCGATTACTTCCCCGACGACTTCCTGATGGTGATCGACGAGTCGCACGTCACCGTTCCCCAGATCGGCGCGATGTCCCAGGGCGACGCCGCGCGCAAGAGGACCCTGGTCGATCACGGGTTTCGCCTTCCTTCCGCCCTCGACAACCGGCCGCTCACGTGGCAGGAATTCCAGGAGCGCGTCGGGCAGACCGTCTACCTTTCGGCGACGCCAGCCGCGTACGAACTTGGGCGGGCGGACGGGGTCGTCGAGCAGATCATCCGGCCGACGGGCCTCGTCGACCCTGGCATCGTCGTCAAGCCGACCAAGGGGCAGATCGACGACCTCCTCGGGGAGATTCGGGAACGGGAAAAGGCGGGGGAGCGCGTCCTCGTCACGACGCTCACCAAGCGGATGGCGGAGGATCTCACCGCCTTCCTCGCCGACAAGGGCGTCAAGGTCGAATACCTTCACTCCGACGTGGACACGCTGCGCCGCGTCGAGCTTCTTCGTGAGCTCCGGCGAGGCACGTTCGATGTCCTCGTCGGAATCAATCTCCTGCGCGAGGGGCTCGACCTTCCCGAGGTGTCGCTCGTGGCGATCCTCGACGCGGACAAGGAAGGGTTCCTCCGGTCCGGCACCTCGCTGATCCAGACCATCGGACGAGCGGCCCGCAACGTCTCAGGCGCCGTCCACATGTATGCGGACTCGATCACGGACTCGATGGCCCGCGCCATCGACGAGACCAACCGCAGGCGCGAGATCCAGATCGCCTACAACAAGGAACGCGGGGTGGACCCAGCGCCGCTACGCAAGAGGATCGGCGACATCACCGAAATGCTTGCGCGAGAGGAGGCGGACACGGAGAACACGCTACGTAGCGCCGGCGTCCGCGCCAGCCGCGAATCGAGCCCGGTTCCGGGGGGAGCCTCCCGGGGCGCGGCCGCGGGTGACCTCGGCGAACTCATCGAGGAGCTCAGCGCTCAGATGCGGACCGCGGCCGAAAGCCTCCATTTCGAGCTGGCGGCGCGGCTACGGGACGAGATCGGCGAGCTCAAGAAGGAACTCCGCCAGATGACGGCGGCGCAGGGCTAGAGACCAGGTCGGGGGTCCCGGAAGGCGCACCCTAGGATTGGGGTCATGTTCGGGTCCATCGAGTGGGTCGCAACCATCGCTCTCATCGTCGGACTCATGTTCTTCGACTTCTGGGCTCAGATGCGCAACCCGCGCGAGCCGAGCTTCCGCGAGGCGGCCCGCTGGACCGGGATCTACGTGGGGATGGCGCTCGTATTCGGCGCCTCGATGATCCTTTGGCGCGACATGGAGAGCGCCACCCAATTCATCGCGGGCTACGTGACCGAGTGGTCGTTGTCCGTCGACAACCTGTTCGTCTTCCTCGTCATCCTCTCCCGTTTCGCGGTTCCCGCGGCCTATCGCCAGAGGGTTCTGTTGTTCGGCGTTGCGCTCGCCCTGCTGCTGCGCGGCCTCTTCATCGTTGCTGGCGCGGCGGCTCTGTCCCACTTCTCGTGGGTGTTCTACATCTTCGGCGCGTTCCTCCTCTGGACCGCGGTGACCGTCGCTCGCGAGGGGCCGGAGCACGACGAGGAATATCACGAGAATCGCGCGATGGTGCTCATCCGGCGAGTTCTTCGCTCGACCCCTGAGTACCACGGAGGTGCTCTTGTCGTACGTCGGGCAGGAAGAAGACTCGTCACGCCGCTGTTGCTCGTCATGATCGCGGTGGGAACGACGGACGTGCTCTTCGCGCTCGACTCGATCCCCGCGATTTTCGGTCTGACGAAGGACGCGTACATCGTCTTCGCCGCCAACGCCTTCGCCCTCATGGGCCTGCGGCAACTCTTCTTCGTCGTCCACGGACTGCTGAGCAGGCTCGTGTTCCTGTCCTACGGGCTGGCCGTCATCCTCGGATTCATCGGCGTGAAGCTGGTATTCGAGGCGCTCCAGGAGAACACCCTGCCGTTCATCAACGGGGGTAAGCCGCTCGAGAGCCTTCCGACGATCACGACGGCGCTCTCGCTTGAGGTGATCGTCGGTGTATTGGCGATCTCGGCGGTCGCGAGCCTATTGACGACCCGGCGCCGTGAAGCCGCGAGCGCGCGTCAGTCCGAAGAAGGCAACGGACTGAGGCCACGTGCCAAGCGCGGGCCAGAGTCGCACGTCGTGACCCGGGACGAAGCCTGCTGATACGTAGGGGTCCACCTCGACCATCGCCTCGACGATCTCCGCCGATTCCGCGTAGTAGATGAAGAGGGCTCCGGATCCAACTCGTCCGCGTACTTCCCATACGCATAGAGCGCGCCCGCGTCGACCAACGAGTCGAGATAGTCGATGTGCTCGGTGCGAAGCGTGTTGCGCTCCTCGGAGCGGTCGTCATACGCGTAGTGGACGGCGTAGAGGTTCATGCCCCCATTGCACCACGATGGCGGGGGAGTTGGGCGACACGCGATCGAACAATTGTTCGAGTCCGTCCGCGCACGTACCATTGAGCCGTGAACGATCGACTCCTCATCCGCGGCGCGCGGGAACACAACCTCAAGTCCGTGGATCTGGACCTCCCGCGCGACGCGCTCATCGTCTTCAGCGGTCTCAGCGGATCGGGGAAGTCGTCGCTCGCGTTCGACACGATCTTCGCGGAGGGGCAGCGTCGCTACGTCGAGTCGCTGTCCGCCTATGCGCGGCAGTTCCTTGGCCAGATGGACAAGCCCGACGTTGACTTCATCGAAGGCCTCTCGCCCGCGGTGTCCATTGACCAGAAGTCCACCAACCGCAACCCCCGATCGACCGTCGGCACCATCACCGAGGTGTACGACTACCTGCGCCTCCTGTACGCGCGCGTCGGCGTTCAACACTGCCCCGAGTGCGGCGAGCAGGTTCGCGCCCAGACGGCAGAGCAGATCGTCGATTCCGTTCTCACCCTTCCCGAGGGAACCAGGTATCAGGTGCTCGCCCCGGTTGTCCGGGGGCGGAAGGGGGAGTACCAGGATCTGTTCGACACGCTGAAACAGCAGGGATTCGCGCGCGCGAGGGTGGACGGCGAGCTGATCGAACTCAGCGAACCTCCCGCGCTCGAAAAGAAGCTCAAGCACACCATCGAGGTCGTGGTGGACCGACTCGTGGCCAGGGATGGCGTGCGATCGCGCCTCGCTGACTCGATCGAGACGGCGCTCAAGGCGGCCGACGGGCTGGTGGTCATCGATCCCGTCGACGGCGAGATTCCGGCGCGGCGATACTCCGAACGACGGGCGTGCCCCAACGATCACCCCCTCACGCTGGAGGAGATCGAGCCGCGTACCTTCTCGTTCAACGCGCCGTACGGCGCGTGCCCGGAGTGCCACGGACTGGGCGTCAAACTCGAGGTCGACCCGCGGCTCGTCGTCCCCGACCCGAGCCTGACCCTTCGCGCGGGAGCGCTCGCGCCGTGGGGGGCGTCATCGTCGGAGTACTTCGGACGCATGCTCGAGGCTCTCGCACGGGACATGGGCTTCCCCATGGACGAGCCGTTCTCCAGTCTCGACGAGGACGTCAAGAACTCGGTGCTGTACGGGAAGGACTACCAGGTTCACGTCCGCTTCAAGAACCGTTACGGCCGCGAACGTCAGTACACCACCGGATTCGAGGGCGTGATCTCCTGGATCGAACGCCTCCACTCGCAGACGGAATCCGAATACTCGCGGGAGCGGTACGAGTCGTACATGCGCGAGGTTCCGTGCGCGGTGTGTAACGGGGCCCGACTCAAGCCCGAGGTTCTCGCCGTTAAGGTCGCGGGCATGAGCATCGCCGAGGTGTGCGACCTGTCCATTCGCGAGGCGCGGCGTCTCCTTGCCGAGGTCGAACTCGACGAGCGATCGCGTCAGATCGCCGTTCAGGTTCTCAAGGAGATCGACGCCCGGCTCGGGTTCCTCCTCGACGTGGGTCTCGACTACCTGACGCTTGCGCGTGCCGCGGGGACTCTGTCGGGCGGCGAGGCTCAGCGCATCCGCCTCGCTACCCAGATCGGCTCCGGCCTCGTCGGCGTGCTGTACGTCCTCGACGAGCCCAGCATCGGCCTGCACCAGCGCGACAACCGTCGGCTCATCGAGACGCTGACGCGGCTGCGCGACCTCGGCAACACCCTGATCGTCGTCGAACACGACGAGGAGACCATTCGCGCCGCCGACTGGATTGTTGACATTGGGCCGGGAGCAGGCGAACACGGCGGCAAGGTGGTTCACTCCGGGACGCTCGAGTCCCTTCTGGCGAACGAGGAGTCGCTCACAGGGGCGTACGTGGCCGGACGGCGAGCGATCGAGGCGCCCGCGGAGAGACGGCCCACGGATGCCGAGAAGTCGATCACGGTCGTGGGGGCGAAGGAGCACAACCTTCGCGACATCGACGTCTCCTTCCCGCTAGGGGTCTTCACGGCCGTCACGGGCGTCTCGGGCTCGGGTAAGTCCACGCTCGTCAACACCATCCTCTACACGGCGTTGGCGAACACCCTCAACGGCGCCCGTCAGGTACCAGGCAGGCACACGCGCATCACCGGGACAGGGCACCTCGACAAGATCGTTCACGTGGACCAGGGACCCATCGGCCGAACCCCGCGATCCAACCCCGCAACGTACACCGGCGTGTGGGACAAGATCCGCAAGCTCTTCGCCGACACGGAGGAGGCGCGCCTACGGGGGTACGGCCCCGGACGCTTCTCGTTCAACGTCAAGGGCGGTCGGTGCGAGTCCTGCTCGGGGGACGGAACCCTCAAGATCGAGATGAACTTCCTGCCGGACGTTTACGTGCGGTGCGAGGTGTGCCACGGCGCGCGCTACAACCGCGAGACGCTCCAGGTTCACTTCAAGGGCAAGACGGTGGCGGATGTTCTCGCCATGCCCATCGAGGAGGCCGCGGACTTCTTCGACGCCATCCCCGCCATCTCCCGGCACCTGCGAACCCTCGTCGACGTCGGGCTGGGTTACGTCCGCATGGGTCAGCCGGCGCCGACGCTCTCCGGCGGAGAGGCCCAGCGCGTCAAACTAGTGTCTGAATTTCGACAAAACGAGAACAAGAATCGTGGCAATTCATGGTGAAAGTCCAGCGTCCGAGCGCGGCGCCAGACCTTCGACCGTGACGCGAAATACAACGGGATCGACTGCGGGGCCGATCACCGGACCCACCAACAGTTCATTGGCGGCCAGCGACGGATCGGCCCGCGACGAAACAACCCCCCGAATCTCCGGCCAGCGTCGGGATCCGACAGCTCCCGGCGCAGCCGCTCGACAAATTGAACATCCGTCATGGAGGTCTCCTCGAAGGTGTGAGAAAGAATGGCCGCGGCGGCGCTCTGGAAACTGCGCCAGGGGAATGCGGGCGCCCATTGCGTTCCGCCAGCCAAAGGCGCGGAGAGTGGACGCGCCACGGAACGCGCGATAAGAGAATCGCGACAGCCCGGAGAAGGAAGCGCCATCGCCCTGTGAAACCAAGCGGCCGCGCCGGGGACTGCGCGGCGGCGAAGCGGAAATGAGTCGAACGCCGCTCAGTTCTTGGTGACAGTCGCTTCCACCACAACGGGTCCGCGGATGGTCATTGTGGCCCATTGCCCGTCAATGAGTTCCTGGCTCTCCACTTCCAATACGCCGGTGATACGGGTGGAGACGTCCAGCTTGGTGGCCAACGAGCGGTAGACGAAACCCTCTCCGGAGATCGAGAGTTTGCCGCCTACTTCGCCCGTGAGATTGGCCGTCATGTCCAACTGCACCGAAATCAGCGCGCAGGGCTCCTGCTGGAAATCGACCACCTCTTCGAAGCGGCAGGCCAGTTGACCCGTGACGCCCTTCATTTCCGCGTCGAACACCCGGCCAAACCGGTCGCCGGCGACGGTCCAAGAATCTCCCACGCGAATCTTCCCTTCCACTCCAAGATCATCGCTCCACGGGTCGCCGCAGGCTTCCACGGCCTGCCGTTGCTTGTCCGTCGGCGGTGAGCCTACGAGTTGTTTGGACCACGCGTCGCCGTCGCGCGTGAACAACACCGACCGCCCCAAGAGTGGGTCCGGTTCTGCGAAGTCCTTGGAGCCGTTCGGTTCCATTCGCATCTGGAACGTCTGCTCCTCCTGCAACAGCGATACCTTGATCCTGTTCGGCTCGCCGTCCTCAACTTGCAGAAAATCGGTTTCGTGGGTCTGTTGGAAGACCATGCTGGCGGTCCCTTCCAGCGCATTGCCGCCGGATGCAGCGTGAGCTTGCCTTGCCGCATGGACATCGTCATGACGGAGCGCTGCACGTCGCCTTGCTCGGCCTGGGGCCGCAGGTCGTAGGACGGTGTGCCGCAACCGGCGTGCGCCGCCAAAAGTAGCAGCCACACGACGCGCGCGACCGCGGAGGCTGTCAATCGGGACATGGGCGCGTTCCTCTCTTTAGAGTTGTTGGGCGTTGACTAGATAGTGCACTGAGATTCGATCGAACTCCGCCCAGCGCAGCTCGCGCTTGCCGCCGCTGCGAACGAATTGAGGGGACGGATCGCGGGCCAGAATCTTGAGGATGTGCGGCTGGCCGTCGCGGCGTTCGTAGATGACGGCCGTCACGACGGCCGCGTGGCCGACGTCCTGCCCCGGGTTGGTGTAGCCGATGATCAGCGGCAAGCCGCGCTCGAACTGGCGCTGCATGAGTTCGAAGGAAGGAGGGCCGGCTCCGGCTGTCGCGGTAGCCGCCAAGCGCCGCCGTATAAATCGGTCATGCGGCCGTTGAGGTTCAGCAGCACGTCCCGTGGGAAGCCCGGACGGTCCACCACCTAGCCGCTGGTGGCGTTCGCGACAATCTCCGCCTGCGAGGCGGCGATTCCCTGTGTGGAAAGCACCATCTGCACGCAAGCGGCCCAACACCAGTTGCTGGCCTGCTGCTGCGAGACGTGGTACCGCATCCGGTCGGACTTGAGGCCCATGACCTGGACCCCGGAGACGCCGCGCTGCGTGTCTGTGGAGCCGCCGCAGCCGGCCAGCGCCACGATGATCAGAGAGGCGATCCAGCCCGCCCGGCGGGCCGCGGACCAGCCGCGCCAAAACACCCCGAGGTAGTTTCCCTGGCTATCCCCACTGCGCCGCCAGGCGTTCGATTTCGGCATTCTTCTGCTCCAACGTGCTGACCTGCTCCTCCAGACGCGTTCGCCGCTGGGGATCGAGCCCCGGTTCGGCCAGTCGCCGATCCAGCGAACTCAGCTCCGCGTGGTTGCGCTGCCACTGGGACCACAGTTGCGCAAAGACACGTGCGGGGATTCGCGCGCTTTTGGCTTGGAGGCTCGCTCCCAGGGCCTTAGACGCCGCCACGATCTGCGGCGCCCGTGAGACGCTGCGCGTGAAGCGAGTGGCCGCGACGAACGCGCGGGGCTTGGCGGCTCGCGGGGCGATGCGGACGGGCGGCTTCTTAGGCAGTTTCGCGAGTGGCTTTGCCAGAGACTTTGCGACGGGCCGGGGTTTGACCTTGGTCAAGGCCTTGATGGCGGGCCGGCAGCCGGTTCCCGCCAAACACACAACCGCCCAACAAACAACAACGCGTCGACGAGAAGGCATAACCAGGCTCCTGCTCGGGAAGACTTCCGGCAAGCGACGGGAAGGCGAAGCGGCGTGCGCCGAAACCCGTCGCGCTCGCCATGGAATACTACAAGATACCGTATCTCATAGTATGTAGAACAATAGTATGCAGCGCGCCCACACTGGCCGCAAGGTGTTTTTGCTGGTCGGCCTTTTTGGTGCGAGGCGTTGCCTTGGCGGACATTCGGCTCAGGTTTGGCAAACGGCTGCGGGAAATCCGCCTGGAGAAGGGCCTGTCGCAGGAGAAGTTGGGCGAGTTGGCCGGCCTGCACCGCACGTTCATCAGCATGACCGAGCGCGGCGAGCCGAACGTCACGCTGGCCACCGTCGAGAAACTTTCCAAGGCCCTCAAGTGCCGCATGGCCCACCTGATGCCCGACGCCCGCGCGAACGATTGAGCCACGCGGAAGAACGTCTGCTGCGCGTGTCTCGTTGGACCGCAAGCGCCTTGAAAAAGCGAGCAGAGTGACCTTCTCAAGCGCAAAACCACTCGTGGTTCAATTGCGGCACAACGGCTTCGATAAAGTTCCGCGGAAGAAGACGCCACCGAGAGCAGCGGTGGCGAACAGAAAGGCGAGCCAGACGGCGCAGGTCACTGTCGCGTGCGCAAGGATCGATTGTCGGCTAACGCGAAGAACTCGCGGCGTGAAATACATTCGACGTCCGCTGGTTCGACAACGCCCTGTGGCGCGGTTGCCGAAACGTAAGACGAGGCGCGGCTTTTGACGGGAGTTGGAGACAAGAATTGGCTCCGAATCAGCCGAAAAACGGGGGCGGCGAATGCTAAGTATCTCCTACGTGTATTATGCCTCAAGATAGGCGTTTATTTAGGTCCACAGAGGGTCGCTCGAAGCGTCCCGTGTGCGCAGAAAGATTGCGCATATTGACGTTTTTTTTACGTCCGCAACGGCAAGCGTTGACGCAGGGCTAACTCCATCTTGAAGCCGACTCCGGGGCGCTGTCCTCAATCCGCTGGTAGGTGTTGTCTTGCCCCGCCGCGTCCATCAAGCGGGCGTAGTGCAACGCCCGCTTGACGGTCATGTAGTTATGGCCCGTCCGCCGTGCGATTTCTCGTAAGCTAACGCGTCGGCCGGCCGAACCGCCGCGTTTCGAGTGGCCACGCAGGCCGCAATTGCCTGGATGTGCGCTGGCGCTTCAAACAGGTCCAGTTCGATCGTCGCCACCGTCTCGTTGGCGCCCGATGACCCAGGGGCGGCGAGTTCCAAATGGCCCCGCGGGCGGACCTGCCGCGTGTCCAGCGCCTGGACCGGACGCACCAGGAACACAGGCAGAGCTTGGCGGAGCAACTCGGCGCAGTCGAACGAGCATGCGATCAATTCTTCCACCATAGCGTCGACCCGTTTCGGGATTTGTCCTTTGTCGCCAAGTCCCGCACGTCCGTCTTGTCGGCCGGCGTTTCCGCAAGCTTCGCCTTCTCGGCGGCTAGCTGTTTCTCAACGGCTTTGAGCTGGTTCAGTAGGGAACAGATCTCCGCCTTCCGCGATGGCCGCGGCCAGGTTCGCCGCCTGGTGCTCGAGCCGTTCAATGGACCGTTCAAGGGCCTTGTGGTCGTTCGGCGACGCCTGGCGGGCCGTTTGGTAAGTTCTCCACGCCGCGTCGACGAGATCCGCCAGCGCTCAGGATGTGCTTGAAACTGACACATGAGCCAAGCATGCAGCCGGCGACGGACCACCGCCAAGGAAACTTGCACCCGGTTCCAGCAGCGACGGCCATTTTGCGGCAGAGCGTTCGCACACTTGAGGTGCTTGCCCATGACGTGCATCGGCCCACGACAGACGCCGCACTTCGCGGCTTGGCCCGGCCAGAACGAGCGGCGTCGCGGAACGCCGCGGCGGCTGCTTGGCCGGTCCGGTTGCGCCTCGCGGTGGGCGAGCGACCATCCCATGGCGTCGACCAATTCGCGCTGTTCGGCTTCCGTGATGTGCGCC
>CAVYHY010000007.1:0-98316 GCA_963768475.1 uncultured Actinomycetota bacterium | reverse complement strand
TGGGCGGGTGTTTCGGCTTCAAGCCTCTGGTCGTCTGCGTTTCCGCCCTTGAGGTCGGGGGAAAGATCCGGTGGGGGATTTTAGAGGGGCAGCCCCTGCGCCTGACACCACTGGCGCAGCAGCGCGTCGATCCGCTGGCCCTCGAAGACCTGCCAGCTGTCGAGCAGGCGCTGGCGGCGCAGCAGATCCTTGAAGTTGCGAAATGCCGCCGGGCGATTGAAGAGCGCTTCGACCCGCGCCAGCTCCGCCGGGCAATGGCTGCGGACGAACTCCAGCACCAGCGGTTTGCCCGGATCGAGATCCTGGCGGCGGTGCACCTCGCGCTGCCGATCGGGATCTCCTTCTACACATTCATGGCGATCGGCTACCTCGTCGACGTCTATCGGGATCCGGACGAACGAGATCGCCGGCTGATTGATTTCGCTGCGTTCCTGTTCATGTTTCCGCATCTCGTTGCGGGCCGATCGTCAACTGGCGCGACATCGGCCGGCGGGGTCGCCGAAGTTCAACGCCGGTCTCTTCAGTTATGGCGCGCTTCGAGTCACGACGGGCCTCCTGAAGAAGGTTGCGATCGCCGATCGGATCGCTCCGCTCGCCGACGAGGTGTTCTCCTATTCGACACCGGGGTCCATAGGACTCGGATGGCTCGGCGCAGTGCTCTTCGGACTCCAGATCTACTTCGACTTCTCTGCGTATTCAGATATCGCCATTGGGCTCGCGTCGATGATGGGTGTTCGTTTCGCCGAGAACTTCAACTACCCCTATCGAGCCACGTCCGCGCGCATTTCTGGCGACGCTGGCACATTTCGCTGAGTACGTGGTTCCGCGACTACTTGTACTTCCCGCTTGGAGGCTCGCGGGTTCGCCCCATACTCGTCTGGCGCAATCTCGCCGCTGTATGGCTACTGACCGGCCTCTGGCACGGCGCCGCGTGGACGTTCGTAGCGTGGGGCGGCTACTTCGGGCTCATCATCGGACTCGAGCACTTCGTGATCGGTCCCTTCCTTTCCAAGATTCCGCGGGTGGCGCAACACGCGTACGGCCTGATCATCGCGCTTCTTGGATGGGTGATCTTCCGCGCGCAAGACATGGCGCAAGTCGGGCACTTCTTCGCTGGCATGCTGTATCCCCCTTCGACAGGGCATCTGTGGGACGACCACGCGGACATCATCCTTCGTCGGGGATGGGTCGTCATGGTCATCGCCATCATCCTGGCAACCGGAATCGGTTCGAGGACCATGGAGGCGGCACGATCCGTGCTCACGGCTCCCCAAGAGGCCGTTCTTTCGTCGCGCGCCAAAGTCGGGATCACTGTCACGGGCCTCGCGGTTATCGTGGGATTGATCCTTGCGACGGCACTGATCGTCGGTGCTACGTCACACCCCTTCATCTACCTAAGGTTCTAGCATGTCGGATCGTCGGCCCAATCGCGGCACACTCTTGCGAGCCTTCCCCGGCGTCGCGTTCGTCATCATCCTCGGGTGCGTGGGCGTAACGCTTCTCACACCGCCGTACGCCACGTTCATGCCGATCGATCTTCGAGGCCCTGAGGACGTCAAGGGGCCGACTATTCAGTCCCTCACGTCCGATGAGTGGATGAAGTCGATGGAAAACCGTGCCGCAGACGAGATGCCCGCACACGATCTGCTCGTCGAGACCTCCGCGTTCATCCAGCATCGTGTTCTGAACGATCCCATAGCGGGGGATTACTACCTGCGCGGCCCGTCGTCGACTTTGCTGAGGGTGGGTTCCATGACCCCGGACGTCGAAGGAATCGCGCACGGGATTTCCGCGATGTCCGGCCGAGGCGCATAACCGGAACATTCCATTGATCTGGTTGAACATCCCGTCCAAGGAAGTGATCTACGCCGACGAAATCCCGGCCGGGCTGCCTCGGGACTTGGCCGACTTCGCGCCGACTCTACCGCGACCTCTTCCTCGCGACGGGCGACCCCGTCATCGACATGACAGACGTCATGAACGACAAGGCGACGCGCGATTCTTTTTATTTCCGCACGGACCACCACTGGACACCACTCGCGGCATCGATCGCGGTGGACGAGACGTTAACGACGTTGAACGACATCGGCCTCAACGTTGATCCGAATCCGGTCCCACTCGTGCCGCATGACGCGCCCTATCCGTTCTACGGAAGCGGCGGACGAACGGCGACGCGCGGGGCGGGAATCGATGCCGATACCTTCACGTGGCTCGCCCCAGCCGACGGATTCCACTCCCGGGTATGCGACGGCTCGACGTGCGATCAGGTTCCGTTCAACACGTCGATTCTCGACGGCACCAATCGCTATGCGAACCAGTACACCGCCTACGACCCCGGCGCCGTACAGAACAGCCACGTCCACAACGACGACGCCTCAGCTTCACCCGTGACGATTCTCGTCCTCCACGACTCGTACGGTATCCCGTACGGCACTCTTCTCGCCGAGAACGTACGCGACGTCTACCTGTTCGACGAACGTTACTTCCGCACGGAGACGTTGAACCAGTTGATCGACAGGATCCAACCCGACGCGATCGTCGTTATGCACTCCACCCAGGTCTACGTCACGTCGCACGTATGGTCGGACTACCTGTGGTCAACCCTCGGAACCGACGAGGGCGTTCGGTAGCGCACTCCCGGACACCCGAGCCCGACGAGGGAAAAGGTGCTGTCTCCGCCGGGGTAGAGCGCGGCGTACTCGGAATTACTGCACCCAACGGTCGCGGCCCGTGAAGCGTCTCCCTACTATGAACACCATGCGCACACACACCCTTGCGGCCCCGCGCCGCGCCCGCCGTGGCGGCTTCATCGCCTCACTCTTCGCCGTTGCCACCGTGCTGGCCGGTTGCTCCTCGGCCGCCTCCGGGTACCCCGATAGCCGAGGCGACGAGATGGCTGGCGCCAATATGCCCGCCGCGGCCGACGGGGGGTTCGCCGAAGCCCCCAACGCCTCTAAGGCGACCGCCGACCGTTCCGTGATCATCACGGGCTCCATGTACATGACGGTTGAGGACCCGATCGCCGCCGCCGATCGCGCGGCTGGCATCGTTCAGAACGCGGGCGGCCGCATCGACGCCCGCAGCGAGACCGCGCCAGATGAGAACTACGGGGGCTCGGCTTCGCTGACGATGCGGATCCCCTCGAGCCGCCTCGATGCTGTGGTCGACAATCTTCGCGCGTTGGGCACCGTAGATCAGTTCAGCACGGACTCCTACGACGTCACCACCGAGGTGACCGACCTGAATGCCCAGATTTCGACGTTGCGCGCTTCCACCAAGCGCATCGAGGCCCTGCTCTCGGAGGCGAAGAACATCTCCGACATCATTACGCTCGAGAACGAGTTGGACCGTAGGCAATCAGAGCTCGAGAGCCTCGAGGCGCGCCAGCGCGGTCTCGACGACCAGGTATCGATGTCCACGATCACCCTGTCGCTCACCACGGAGCCGGTCGTGGTCGTCGTCGTTGACGACTCCCCCGAGAACTTCTGGGACGCCCTGGTATCCGGCTGGAACGCGCTCATGGGATTCCTCTCCGGCGCGCTCATTGTTCTCGGCGTGATGCTGCCGTGGCTCGCCCTCATGGCGGTCATCGCCATCGCGGTGGTCTTCGTGGTTCGCTCCAGGAAGTCCCGCTTCGCTCGAGCTGCAGCGGAGCCGCCCGCCCCCAAGAAGCCCGCCTCCCGGGCGCGTCGCACGTAGCCGCGTACGCGCGTACGCCGACGCGGGAGACACCGAAGGGGCGGTCTCGCCTTGGACGCTAACTAGCGAATCCAAGCGAGCCCGCCCCTTCGGCGGTTCGGCAGAACTAGACGGTCGCGGTCACCTGCACCGTTGCGCCAGCCGTGGCATACGGCACCGTGTTGCCCTCGATTGTCTTTCCGTCGACAGTGAGCTTTGCGCCCTTGCCTCCGGAGTTCTTGACGGAGATGACGTACGTCGCCCCACGGATCTGGCGGCGAACGGTGAACTCGGCGACCTCTGCACCCAGGCAGGGATCGACCACGAGGCCGTCCCAGTCCGGGCGAACGCCGAGGAGGTACTGGGAGACGGTCACGAAATTCCAGGACGCCGTACCCGTCAGCCACGAGTTCTTGGCCTCGCCGTGGCGGCTGGCGTCCTTGCCCGCGATCATCTGCGCGTAGACGTAGGGCTCGAGGCGGTGGACGTCGGAAATGTCTTCGCGGTACGCCGGGGTGATCTGCTTGTAGTACTCCCACGCGCGCTCGCCGCGGCCCACGATGGTCTCCGCGATGATCACCCACGGGTTGTTGTGGCAGAAGATACCGCCGTTCTCCTTGTAACCCGGGGGATACGTCGAGACCTCGCCGTACTCGACCTTGTACTCCGTGAAGGCGGGGTTGAGAAGCACCATGCCGTGAGGCGTGTTGAGCCGCTCGCGGGCGGCGTCGAGCGCTTGGATGGCCTTGCCATCGTCGATGCCGATTCCACCCATGACGCAGAAGCCCTGGGGCTCGATCCAGATCTGCCCCTCGTCGTTCTCGTGCGAACCCACCTTGTTTCCGTAGAAGTCGTACGCGCGGAGGAACCACTCGCCGTCCCAGCCGTGCCTCTCGACGGTCGCCCGCATCTCGCCGATCGCCTTCTCCGCGCGAACCGCCTCGGCCTCGTCTCCCCGTCGCCGCGCCAGCGCGGCGTAGTCGGGACCGATCGCGCAGAACATGCCCGCGATGAAGACGGACTCTGCCACGCCGCCAACCTGATTCGCCGTCGTCTGGAAGGACTCGCCCGGCGTTGTCGAGAAGCAGTTGAGGTTGAGGCAGTCGTTCCAGTCCGCCCGACCGATGAGCGGCAGTCCGTGGGGTCCGGCGTTGGTGAGAGGGAAGTCGAAGGACCGCTTGAGGTGCTCCATCAGGGGCATCGACCGCGACTCGTCGTTGTCGAACGGCACCATCTCGTCGAGGATCGCGAAGTCGCCGGTCTCCTTGATGTATGCGGCAACGCCAAGGATGAGCCAGAGCGGGTCGTCGTTGAATCCAGAGCCGAGGGCGTGGTTTCCCCTCTTGGTCAACGGCTGGTACTGGTGGTACGCGCTACCGTCCTCGAACTGGGTCGATGCGATGTCGATGATGCGGGCGCGGGCGCGCTCGGGCATGAGGTGGACGAACCCGAGCAGATCCTGGTTCGAGTCGCGGAAGCCCATTCCGCGGCCTATGCCGGTCTCGAAGTACGACGCGGAGCGCGACATGTTGTAGGTCACCATGCACTGGTACTGGTTCCAGATGTTGACCATGCGGTCGAGCTTCTCGTCGCCGGACTCGATCGAGTACGACCCGAGAAGGCCGTCCCAGTACGCGTTGAGTTTGGCGAACTCGGCGTCGGTGGCCTCCGCCGTCGCGAACCGCTTCAGAAGCGCCTTGGCGCCCTTCTTGTTGACGACGCCTGGCGCAGCCCACTTGTCGTCGCTGGCGTTCTCGAGGTATCCGAGCACGAAGGTGAAGCTCGTCGACTCGCCGGGCGCGAGTTCGACCTCAAGCTGGTGAGACGCGCACGGGTACCACCCCGACGCCATCGAACCTGTCGCCTTGCCCGCGTGCGGGACCGCGGCCTCGTGGAACCCATTGCCGTACCCCAGGAATGTGTCACGGTCCGTATCGAATCCCGCGATGGGAGCGTTCACTCCGTAGACCGCGAAGTGGTTGCGGCGTTCGCGGTACTCCGTCGTGTGATAGATGGCGCCGTCCTCGACCTCGACTTCGCCGAGGGAGAGGTTGCGCTGATAATTCGTCTGATCGTCCTCGGCGTTCCACAGGTTGAACTCGACGAAGCTGAACAACGAGAACGATTTGGCTGCGGTCGAGGTGTTCGTCAGCGTCACCTGGTGGATCTCGGCGTTAACGTCCACGGGCACGAACAGCAGCACCGACGCGCGCAGCCCTCCCCGCTCTCCCGTGATGCGCGTGTAGCCCATACCGTGGCGCGTCTCGAAGAAATCCAGGTCCTTCTTGTACGGGCGGTACGACGGACTCCACACGTCGCCGCCGTCGTTGATCGAGAAGAATCGGCCGCCGTCGTCGACGGGCGTGTTGTTGTACCGGTAGCGCGTGAGTCGACGCAGCTTGGCGTCCCGGTAGAAGCAGTATCCGCCGCCCGTGTGCGACACCAGCCCGAAGAACTCCTGGGATCCGAGGTAATTGATCCACGGAAACGGAGTGTGAGGCGTGGAAATGACGTATTCGCGGGCCGCGTCGTCGAAATGACCGAACTTCATTGTGGGGCGCCTTCCGGGGTGAGGCCGACTTGCCGGATACAGCCTACCCCGAACCGTGGGAGCGCTCTCTCGAAATTCGAAAACACGTAGTTCGCACGGAAAATTCGGGGCCCAGAAAGCGCTTTCCGGGCCTCCGGGCGCCTCCGAAGCTCTCCGGAGGCGACCCCGAGGGGTGCATGTCCGCGCCGCAACCGTCCCCGCCGAGTAACGTAGGCCCATGCTTCTTTCCGACCGCGACATCCGCGCGGAACTCGAATCCGGCCGCGTCGTTCTCACCCCGTACGAGCCAGAGATGATCCAACCGTCGTCGATCGACGTGCGGCTCGATAAGTACTTCCGGGTGTTCGACAACCACAAGTACGCGGCGATCGACCCGGCCATTGAGCAGGACGAGCTCACGCACCTCGTCGAGGTCTCCGGCGAGGACCCCTTCGTCCTCCATCCCGGCGAGTTCGTCCTCGCGTCCTCCTACGAGACCGTCTCCTTGCCCGACGACATCGCGGCGCGCCTCGAGGGCAAGTCGTCGCTCGGCAGGCTCGGGCTGATGACGCACTCGACGGCCGGCTTCATCGATCCCGGGTTCGAGGGCAACGTCACGCTCGAGCTATCGAACGTCGCCACGCTCCCCATCAACCTGTGGCCCGGCATGAAGATCGGGCAGATGTGCTTCTTCCGGCTGTCCTCGCCCGCCGAGGAACCTTACGGCTCGGGCAAGTACGGCTCGCGGTATCGCGGCCAGCGGGGCCCGACGGCGTCGAAATCGTTCCTCAACTTTCACCGAACCGAGGTGTAGGCGATCAGCGCTTCGTCGTCCCGAGGTGGCGCGGGGGGTGCGCCCATCGTCTCGGTCGCGCTCGCCACGTACAACGGCGAGAGATTCATCGGCGAGCAGCTCCGTTCCATCCTCGCGCAGGACGTCCCCGTCTCCGAGGTCGTCGTGGCCGACGACGGTTCGACTGACCGGACCCTCGAGATCATCGCGGACGTCGCGCGTGACGCGGGCGGGCCGACCGAGGTTCGCGTCGCGCACACGGACCGCGTGGGCGGACCCACGCCGAACTTCGATCGAGCCCTCGCGGCCTGCCGGGGCGAGATCCTCGTGCTCAGCGACCAGGACGACGTGTGGGAGCCGACCCGAATCTCATCGATCCTTCCCCGCTTTCCTGCGGACGGCGTCGCGCGCCTCGTCTTCTCCAACGCCACGCTGATCGACGCCGAGGGCGAGGCGCTTCCCGGTTCCCTGCACGGGAACCTCCGCGTCAGTCGCCGCGAGCGCGCCGCCCTTGCCTCGGGACGCGCCCTCGACGTCCTGATTCGCCGTAACGTCGTGACCGGCGCCGCGGCGGCACTCTCCTCGGAGCTGTACCACCTCGCGACGCCGTTCCCCGAGACGTGGGTGCACGACGAGTGGCTCGCCGCCATCGCCGCAAGCCTCGGAGAGGTCTCGATGATCGACGAACGCCTGGTGCGGTACCGCCTGCACGGCGCCAACCAGATCGGCGTCGCGGATCCCGGCGTCACCTCCCGGATCGGCCGCATGATTCAGCCCCGCGGCGAGCGCTACGTCCGGCTTCAGCGCCGCTCGCGCGACCTCGTGGCGCGTCTCGAGACCCTTGCGGCTCCCCAAGAGGCGTTGGCGCTCGTTCGCGCCAAGCTCGATTTCGAGACGAGCCGAGCCGCGTACGCGCCCTCCCGCCTTCGCCGACTGGGGCCGGTGGTGAAGCGTCTCGCCAGGGGCTCGTACGCGCGGTACTCCAGCCAGCGTCGGCTCGACGCCGTTCGCGACATTCTTCAACCTCGCTAGGCCCCTCCACGCGACCTCGGCGCCCGCCGGGAGGCCGCGCCCTAGGATGTGAAGGTGCACGCACCCGAGCGAACGGTCCCGGTTTCATGACGAGAGTCCTCATCATCACCGGCGCCGAGATCGGCGTCCGCATGACAGGCCCCGCCATCCGCGCGACGGCGATGGCCAGGGTGCTCGCCGACGACGGGCATGACGTCGTCCTCGCGACCACCTCGACACTTGACGCGGACCACTCTCGTGACGCCGTTGAACTCGTAGCACTCCGCCCGGGAGACAACGCCGCGTTCGCCGCGCTGGAGCGACAGGCGCAGCTCATCGTGTTCCAGGGCCACGCGATGGAGCAGTTCCCCGCCCTGGCGACGACGGACCGCGTCGTCGTCGCGGATGCCTACGATCCGATGCACCTGGAGATGCTCGAACAGGGGCGCGAACAGCCGCGCGCGACGTGGGAGATGCTGGTGCGCTCCCGAGTAGCGCTACTCAACCAGCAGCTGACAAGGGCCGATCTGGTGCTGTGCGCCTCGGAGCGCCAACGCGCCCTCTACCTCGGCCAGCTCGCGGGGCTCGGCAGAATTTCTCCCACAACGTACGAGAACGACCCGCACCTTGAGCGGCTCCTCGCCGTCGCGCCTTTCGGCCTCGACGCGGAGCCCCCACGCCACACCCACGCGACTCTCCGCGGCGTCGTCGACGGCATCGACGACGACTCCAGGATCGTGCTTTGGGGCGGGGGCATCTACAGCTGGTTCGACCCCCTGACGCTCATCCGTGCCGTCCACGCGCTCGCCGAGCGACGCCCGCACACCACGCTCGTCTTCCTAGGAACGAAGCACAGCGGGGTGGAGCCGATGGGGATTGTGAAGGACGCCATCGATCTCGCCGAAGAACTCGGTGCCCTCGGAGACTCGGTCGTGTTCAACGACGATTGGGTCCCCTACGAGCAGCGAGGTGGGTTCCTCGCCGAAGCCGACGCTGGCGTTTCCACCCACCACGCACACGTGGAGACCGAGTTCTCCTTCCGCACCCGAATCTTGGACTACCTGTGGGCAGGGTTGCCCATGGTCGTCACCGCCGGCGACACGTTCGCGGACCTCGTGGAAGCGGAGCGGCTCGGCATCGTCGTCCCCGCGGGTGACCAAGAGGCGCTCGAATCGGCGCTGGAAACGGTGCTCTACGACACGGACTTCGCCCGCGAGGCGCGGGAGCGGGTGGAGGCGGTACGCGAGGCTTTCCGGTGGGAACGCACGCTGGAACCGCTGCGACGCATCGCCCGCGACCCGAGGCGAGCCGCCGACGTCGACGCCGCGGGAGGCCGCGAAGCCCTAGCGTCGGAGGCGCGTCGCCTGCTCGAGCCCACCGACCGCCCCGGCCGGAGACGCGATGTCCGCGTGGCATGGCACTACCTCCGACACGGCGGCGTGCGCGAAGTCATGCGCCGGATCCGCGCGAGGCGGTCCAAGGGGTGATACCTCCGTCAGCGATCCCTACTCGCGGGGCCGCCGCGCTCGCCCGACGCATCGTGGCCTTCGCGGGTGTCCCGTTCCTCGCCCTGCTCGCCCCCTTCATCTTCTTGCCCGTGCTCGCGCGCCTCGCGAGCGCGGACGCGTGGGTTGCGATCGCGCTCGGACAATCGGTGGGCGGATTCGTCGCCCTCGTGGCCGGGCTGGGCTACTCGACGCTCGCTCCGCCGGTCGTCGCCGTGGCAACCGCCCAGGAGCGTCGTCGCCTTCTCGCCACGAGCGTCCATGTCCGCCTGCCCGCCTGGCTCATCGCGAGCGCCGTCGGCGTCGTCGTCTCGATTGTCCTTGCCCCGGACGCGAACCGTGTGGAAGCGGCGGCCATGGCGGCCGCGATGAGCCTCGCCGCGCTTGCCCCGACGTGGTACTGGATCGGCGTGGGCAGGGCGATGCCGATTCTGTGGACCGAGGTACTCCCTCGCATGGTCGCCACCCTCGCCGCCACCGGGATTCTGATCGCGGGCGGCGGCGTGATCTGGTACCCCGTGCTCATCGCCGTATCCATGGTGGCGGGGCCCACCGCGGTGTATCTGCGCGTCGCGGGCGCGGAGCTCACGCGGATCGACAAGACGGAAGTGACCGCGATACTGCGGCATCACCCGCCCGCGGCGATCGCCGAGACCGCGGCGGGCGTCTACAACGCCCTCGCCGTGGCCATCGTCACCTCCGTGACCCCGGTGGCCCAGGCGGCCCGGTACGTCTCGGGCGATAAGGCTTACCGCATCGGGCAGTACTCGGTGTCCGCGCTTGGCAACGCTTTGCAGGGCTGGGTGGTCGAGGCGCGCGAGGCGGCGATCGCGCGACGCATGCGCATCGTCATCGCGCTCCACGCCGGGTTGGGCGTGGTCGGACTCGTCGCGTTCGGAACGCTCGGCCCGTGGCTGACGCGTGTGTTGTTCGGTGCGGACGTCGCGATCGGGAGGGCGACCGCTTTCGGATTCGGTGTCGCGATCCTGGGGATCACGTTGGGCACGGCTTTCGGTCGCATCGGACTCGTCATCATCGGCGCACGACACGCGTTCATGACCTGCGTGGTCGCGGCGTCAGCTGTGGGCGCCGTGGGATTGGTCGTCGGCGGCAGCCTGTGGGGCGCGGTTGGTGCGGCGTGGGCATTGGGCACCGCAGAGATGCTCTCGGGGCTCGCGCAAGGCACGGTACTCGCGGTGCTCTGGCGCCGCAGGACCACGCAGGTCAATACGCTCGCTAGATCGGGAGGCACTATCACCGAGCTATGCACCGACGAGCGTCCAGTGCATGCGTTTCGACGCCCTCCCGCGCTACCGTTCTCGACATGACTCGCTTCCGCACCTCGCCCCTTCCCGTTCGAAACCGCGACGCGCCGGCGCCCCCGTCGCCCGGATTCCACGGGGGATCGGCGGACGGAGCGCTCCGTGAGCCGCATCGGCACCATCGGTCGGCGCTCAAGCGCCGGTGGCGTGCGGCGTTCCTTATCCCCGTACTCGCCTTCGCGACGCTAGCGGCCTGGACGCTCGCCTCGCCTGTCGGCGCGTCCCCGGACGATGACTTCCACCTGGTAAGCACGTGGTGCGCGACCGGCGACTCGCCTACTGTCAAACGACCGACGCCGAAGACTACCGCATCGTCCCCGGTTCCCTTCTGAGGGCGTCGTGTTTCGCCTTCGACGCGGAGAAGAGCGCGAGTTGCCAGATCGCCGACCTTTCCACGCCGCACGCGCAGACACGCTGTCGAAGAGGGGCAACTTCACTGGCGCGTACCCGCCCGTCTTCTATGCGGTCATGGGGTGGTTCGCCGGGGACAACATCACGTCATCCGTCATCGCCATGCGGCTGATCAACTCCGCGCTATTCGTCGCGCTCGGAACCCTTCTGTTCGTGCTGCTCCCGGCCATGCGGCGACCCACCCTCGTATGGGGATGGCTCATCACCACAATGCCGCTCGGGCTCTTCCTCATCGCATCGAACAATCCGAGCGGTTGGGCGGTGACGGGCGTCGGTACGGCCTGGCTGGCGCTTCTCGGGTACTACGAGTCGTCAGGGCAGTAAGAGACTCGGGCTTGGCGTCGTGTTTGGGCCTCCGTGATCATGGCCGCCGGTGCGCGAGCTGATGCCGCCTTCTACACCGTCGTCGCAATTGGGGTCGTCGGCATACTGACGTTCACGAGGGACAAGACCTACCTCCTCCTATCAATCCTGCCTGTGCTCGCGATCCTCGCCGTTGCGTTCGTATTCCTGACCTCACGACAGGTTGGGCCCGGGCTCCATGGTTTCTCTGGCTCATCGCTCGACGAGCACCCCGAACTCGCCGGCATCGGACTGCTCGCGTACAACATGCTGAACCTCCCGTTCCTCTGGACGGGCGTGTTCGGCGGATGGGGCGCTGGGATGGCTCGACACGACACTGCCCGATGTTGTGCTTTGGGCGAGCGCGTCGGCCTTCATCGGAGCGGGTTTCGTCGGTATTGGGCGGATCGACAAGCGCAAGTCCCTCGCGATTGCAGGCGTTGTTGCGCTCCTTGTCGCCATCCCCGTCTACGTGCTGACTCGGGGCCACGACGCCGGTAGGCGCGAACGTTCAACCTCGGTACCTGCTTCCCTGATCGTGCTCCTCGGAGGCTTCTCGTCTTCTCTCCGCGCGGGAAGACATCCTGTTCTCCCGGGTACAGACCTGGGCGATCGTCGGCGCGCTTACCGTGGCGAACTTCGTCTCGCTCGAGACGAATATTCGTCGCTACGTAACCGGCATCGATCAGCAGGGACTCAACCTCGACGCTGGCCGCGAATGGTGGTGGAATATCGCCGCTCACGCCAAATGCGGTATGGCTCCTCGGCTCACTCGCCTTCGCGGCGACCGTGATCCTCGTCGTCCGTGAAGTCACGCCTCGTCGCCCAGCGCGCGTCGCTGCGCCAACATAGGCGAACGGGCGTCGGCGGGACGACGCGACGTCGCGTGCTACACGCGTCGACGCGTGGTGATCAACGCGCTCGAAGGATTCGGACGAGCCGAACAACGCCGATCGCTGCCGCAACCGCTGCCACGCAGATCCGCGCCGCGAGACCGAATCCGGCCGCGGGCAGAAGCGCGCCCATGAGCCCACCTGCGACAACGAAGACGACCGGTCCCCACAGCGGCAAGGGATTCCAGAAGGTGTCGGACACGCGTCGGCACAGGAAACCCGTCAGCGTGGCGAGAACGGCGTAGGTGACGACGAATCCGTCGCGGCCCCCATCAATCCCCATCGACCGACCAGGGCGGCTGCGGTTCCCGCGCCGCACGCGACGCTCAGCGGCGTGATGATGGCGAATCCGCTCGTCTTGCCCGCGATGTAGATGAGGTGAGAGTTGGCCAGATACAGGACGGAGAGGACGGCCACCACGGAACCGAGGCCCACGACGGGGACCAGCTCGCTGATGCCGTAGGACGACGGCGCTGCGATGGCGAGGAGCCATGGGGATAACAGGGCGACCCCGGCGGCTCCGGCCGCAGCTATCCAGCCGACGTCCTGCGACGTCGCGGACAACGTCGCGACGCGGGCCTTGGGCTTCGCCCGCATGATGATGGGCACCCACGCGTTATTGAGCGCCGCCGTCACGACTGTTGGGATCATGCCGACGAAGAGCGCGACCTGTAGCCGCGCGCCGTCTTCAAGCCCGAGCTGGTGGGTCGTAATCAGAATCATCGAGCCCATGGCCAGCGAAAGAGCGAGCTGGTGCGGGACGATCGGGAGGCCGATGCGCATCGCGGCCCGGACTTCCTTGACGGTGACGTGCGCCCGGCCCGATTTCGCCACCACCGTCAGCCCGACCGCTGCCGCGATGCAGTACGCCAACGCCAGGCCGGAGACGTATCCGCGCGCGGTCGGCCCGAACGTCAGGATCGAGGCGATACCAAGCGCGGGGCCGACGAGGGTTCCTCCGCTCGCGAGAACGACGTACGTCCACGGGCGATCGACGGCGCGGAGATACGCCTGGACGTTAGCGACCAAACCGCCAGCGCCGGCCGCGAGCACCGCCGCGACGAGCGCGGCGCTCCATGGTTGGCCCGTGGCGGGTCTGCCCCACCATGTTCCCGTCGCCAGCGCGACGAGGGTGATCAGTCCGGCGCTGCCGAGCGACGTGAATACCAGACCGCGCGCCCCTTCGAGCGCGGATCGCTCCAGCAAGGCGTGCCTCGTGATGGAGATCTGGAAACCGCTCGCGGCCAGGATGAGGCCGAACTGGATCACGACCAGGCACACGGAGACGAGCCCGTATACCTCTTGCGAGAGGATACGGGTGGTGACGGGAAGGATCAGCGTCCCCGACAACGCCGGGGCTGCCGTCGCGAGCGTGTAGATGGAGCCTCGCCCCAGGAGCTGCCGACTAGCCGCCCGCGGCGAATCCGATCGCGACGAATCGGGGCCCTCCGTCACCAATTCCTCGTCGAACGTCACCGCGACATCACCGCCGGGTCTATAGCCGGTCCGCCACTCCCGGAGACGCCACCCCTCGGGTGTCCAGGAAACGCGGGGCGAGCGCCGCGAGGGCGTCGACGTCGTACTGTCGGTGGTTCTGAACCAAGACGGTGACGTCGGCCTCCGCTACGGCCGCTTCGAGATCGCCTTCGCACGAAAGCTCCTCGTCGCCGACCGTCCACGTCGCGATGAACGGATCGTGATAGCGGATCGTCGCCCCCGCATCCCGGAACAGATCCGCGATGTGGAGTGTTGGAGACTCCCGCATGTCGGCGATGTTCGGCTTGTACGTGACCCCGAGCAGAAGGACGGTCGAACCCTTCATGGCGATCGAGTCCCGCGTTGAGGAGATCCTGCGTGCGCTGGACGACGTACGCGGGCATGCCCGAGTTGATCTCTTCCGCAAGGGCAACGAGGCGCACCGGGTACCCGAGTCGCTCGGAGGCGTGGAAATTGAGGTAGTTGGGGTCGATCGGGATGCAGTGCCCGCCGACGCCAGGCCCAGGGTAGAACGCCTGGAAGCCGAACGGCTTGGTCGCCGCGAGACGAATCACTTCCCAGATATCGATGTCGAGCTCGTGGAAGACGCGCGCTAACTCGTTCACGAGCGCGATGTTGATGTGCCGGTAGGTGTTCTCGAGAAGCTTGGCCGCCTCGGCCTCGCGGGTGCCACTCGCGCGAACGACCGTTCCCACGACCTGCGAGTAGAAGGCCTCCATCCTGGCGGCCGACTCCTCGTCGATCCCGCTGACGATCTTGGGGGTGTTCTTGGTGTTGAAGTTCTTGTTACCCGGGTCGACGCGTTCGGGAGAGAAGCCGACGTGGAAGTCCACGCCCGCTTTGAGGCCCGACGTTTCGAGAATTGGAACGACGAGTTCCAGCGTGGTACCCGGGTACGACGTCGACTCCAGGGAGACGAGTTGTCCGGCGCGGAGGTTCTGAGCGATGATCGTCGCCGCGGAACGCACGGGCCCGAGGTCGGGACCACCGCGCGCGTCGAGAGGGGTCGGAACGCAGATGACGACCGTGTTCGCGGTCGCGAGGACCGCGCCGTCGACCGACGCCGTGAAGCCGGCGTCCAGCATCGCGCGAACGTCGTCTTCTGAAATATCGTCGACGTGCGATCGGCCGGCATTGAGCCCGTCCACCACACGCGAGGAGATATCGAAGCCAACCGTCGACAGGCCGACCTTGGATGCCTCGCGAACGAGCGGCAATCCGACGTAGCCCAAGCCCACCACCGCGAGTTCGTGGTCCACTTCGCCAACCCCGCTTTCCGTCGACCGGCGCGAGCCCTTGTGGCTCGCGCATCTATGCAGTTTTTCGAAGGCTACCAGGCGCGTGATCGAGCGCCATCCTGCCAAAGTCCCTCCCGCCGGTCTCGTCTTTGCACCGGCGTTTTGGTTCATCCCGGCAACGCTTTGGCCGGATGCAAATGCCCGCCACCGAAGCCTCGGCGACCTAGGCGCGCGTGATACCGTGACGCGGAATCGCCGCTGCTGGCAAACGCCGCAGCGAACGTTACGTCGGAGCCCCGTTCATGCGCATCGCCATCGTTAGCCGTATCTACAGCCCGGAACCGTCGGCCGCGACCCCCACGCTCAGCGCGATCGCACGACGCTTCGCCGCCGAGGGCCACGCGGTGACCGTAACGACGACCCGGCTGCCCCGCGGGATGGCTCCGGTCGAGGAGCCCAACGTTCGCATCAGGCGGGCGCGGGTCCTACGCGACCGGCAGGGATACGTGCGCGGATATATCCAATACATGAGCTACGACGTTCCCCTCTTCTTCCGTCTGCTCTTCTCTCGCCGCCCCGACGCCTACATCGTCGAGCCGCCTCCGACGACCGTCGCCGTCGTCCGTCTCGTCGCGGGTATCAAGCGTCGCCCGTACGTCGTGCGCGCGGCTGACATCTGGTCGGACGCGGCCGCGATGGCGACGAAGTCGGGAACCGTACTGCGCCTCCTGCGGGCCGTCGACCGGTTCGCTTTTCGCGGCGCCGCGCATCTGTTCGCCGTTTCAGCCGAGATGCAGGGACGCGCGCGCGAGCTCGGAGCGAAGGGGCCATCGTCCGTCGTCGGTTGGGGCGTCGACATCAGTCATTTCGGGTACGACCCGACGGCGAAGGCCCCAAGCGACCCGTACTTCGTGTACGCGGGGACACACTCCGAATGGCACGGCGCCGCGATATTCATCGATGCGTTCGCACGCTTCGCCGCCACGCACCCGACGTACCGGCTGATCTTCGTTGGGAACGGATCGCAGCGGTCCGCGCTCGAGGCGCAGGCGAGCGATCTGGGACTCAGCACCGTCGAGTTCCGTCCGGCTGTCGTCGTTTCCGAGCTCGGTCCCCTGCTCATGGGAGCCGTCGCGTCGCTCGCCAGCCTCCTCCCCGGCGGCGGATACGACTACGCGTTCACCACCAAGATCTTTGCGTCGCTCGCGTGCGGATGCCCGACGATCTTCACGGGCGTTGGGCCGACGCGGGAATTCATTCGGCAGGCGTCGCGCGAGGTCCACGTTGGCGAGGAATTGGACTACGACGTCGACGCCGTGGCCGCCGCCATGGGCCGCGCGGCGAGCAAGCCTGCCGGACCTGCCGAACGGTCCAAGGTCGCGCAGTGGACCAGCGAACGGTACTCGGCGGACGCGGTCGCCGACGCTTTCTACCGCGAGACGACGCGGATTGTCGAGGCTCGGAGGTAACTCGGTAGGTCCCGAGGTTTAGGAACCGTCCTCGCGGCTCGTCGCTCGGTCGTCGACCTCGGTGACCAGCTTCTGGACTTGACCTCGATTCGCGCTCTCGAGCTCCGGGTTAGCCGTCACGGCGTCCAGCACCGCGCGCCAGCCGAACGGCTCCGGACCGACGGCTTCGGCAATCGCCCGCGCCACGATCATGTCCTCGGGCGTATCGATGGTCCAGCGGTGGTGTGACAGGTCGGTGGGGAGGTCGATCACGCTGAGCGAAAAGGCATCGGGATCCTCGTACAGGTACGGCGTCACGTGCTCGCGCTGGTGTTGCTGCGTCGCGTTCTCTGCCGCTGACGCGAGCGCGGCGCGGGTGAAGACCTCGACGTCGAGCCCGACCGGATAGGTCCGCGCGTACGGCGGAGGCAGGCGGTTCGACGCGTAATCGACGCCCCCGCGCTCCACGAGCTCGACCAAGGTGTCGACGGTTTCGGGGTCGACGAACGGACAGTCCGCCGTGACGCGCACAACCAGATCGACGTCGGGGTACGGGGCGATGGCGCCCGCGTATCGCGCGAGGACGTCGAACGTGTCGCCGCGATAGCACTCGACGTCGTGAGACCCGCACCACCGGACGATCGCGTCGTCGCCCGCATCCAGCGTCGTCGCGATGATGAGGTGGTCGACCGTCGTGGCTCGGCGCAGACGCTCCACCACGCGGGCGAGGACGGGCTCGCCCTCGGTGAGGTCGCGGAGGACTTTGCCGGGAAGCCTGCTCGAGCCCATGCGTGCTTGGACGACAAGGGCGGTCGTCATGAAGAGGACCTCGCCCGGATGGCCATGGCCCGAGATTACCTCAACGAACACGCTGTCGCGTCGACCGCTCGGACCGGGTCCATGGCCCGCGCTACAGTCGCACCATGGCGGGTATCCGATGCGCGGGCGGCGGGAAGGCACGCGCCTCACGAACGCGGGGGCGGCATGCCTGACATCACCATCCGGCGTGCCGGGCTCCACGACGCCGCGCGACTACGTCGGTGGCGCAACGATCCCGAAACGCGTGCTGCGTCGCTCTCGCACGGCCGCGTCGGCCGCGCCGAGCACCGCGCGTGGCTCGCGCGAACCCTGAACGCGGATGACCGCTGGCTGTACATCGCCAAGCTTCCGGGCCCGCTAGGACGGAGCGTGCCTATCGGGATGTGCCGGTTCGACGCGCTCGACGCCGAGTCGTCCGAAATCAGCGTGAACCTCTCGCCTCGATATCGAGGCAAGGGGCTCGCAACGCCGGTTCTCCTTGCCGCGATCAAGCGGTGGCGGCACGACGTCCCGGAACGCTCCGCGATTGTCGCGACCGTCCGTTCGGAGAACATTGCGAGTGCGCGCGCATTCGAAGCCGCGGGCTTCGTTCAGTACCAGGACGACGGCACGCTCACGACGTACCGACTGATTTCGGCCACGCCCTAGCTCGACAAGAGATCCCAGGAGACCGGCGTCCCAAGGTCCGCGTCGCGAGCAAAGGTACGCCCGAGCACGTTCGGCAACTCGCGGGGCGCGAGGCCGCCCGAGGGTCGGACGGATCGAACGTTCTCGTCCGACACCTTCTCCCCCGCCTTCACCGCACGCGTCACGTAGAGCGACGGTCGAAGCCTGAGCGACTCTCCCTCGGCCGCGACGCTCCAGACGTCTGCAGAACCCAAAGCGCGCGCCGCGGCGTCGCACTCGTCGATCATCTGACGTAGCTCTGCGGGCTCGAGCGAGAAGGCCGAGTCAACACCGCCGTCGGCGCGAGCGAGCGTGACGTGCTTTTCGATGACCTGAGCGCCGAGCGCGGTCGCGGCAACCGCGACCCCGATCCCCAGTGTGTGATCCGATAGGCCCACACGACACCCGAAGAGTTCGCCCAAGACCGGGATCTTCCTCAGGTTCGCGTCATCCGGCTTCGCGGGGTAGGAACTCGTGCACGCAAGAAGGGTGAGGTCGGTGCACCCGCCCGATCGAGCGGCCTCGACTGCTGACGCGACCTCGGACAACGACGCCGTACCAACGGAGACGATCATCGGCTTACCCGTCTCCGCGACAAGTCGAATCAGCGGTAGGTCGACAATCTCGAGCGACGCGATCTTATACAACGCGACGTCGAGGCTTTCGAGATAGTCCACCGCCGTCTCGTCAAACGGCGTGCTAAACGCAACGAGGCCACGCTCTTTCGCGAGGTCGAAGATCGGTTGATGCCATTCCCACGGCGTGTGCGCTTCTTCGTAGAGGTCGTGGAGCGTCCTGGATCCCCAGAGTTCGTGACCCTCGCTGACCCGAAATGCAGGGGCGTCGCTTCTCAGCGTGATGGTGTCCGCCGTGTACGTCTGGATCTTGACGGCACTCGCGCCGGCATCGGCCGCCGCCCGGACGATGTCCAGCGCGCGCTCCAGCGATCCGTTGTGGTTCCCGGAGATCTCCGCTATGACGAACGGCCCTCGTTTGTCGGCGGGGCCGTCGATAACGCTCTTCGGCATGAGGTGTCCCTTCTCGACTCGTGTGCTGGGCTCGCGCTAGGCGACCGCTTCGCGGACCGCCTCGATCACGCGATCCTGATCCGATTCCGAAAGATCCGCGAACATGGGAAGCGACAATTCCTCATCGTAGTACCGCTCCGCTGCCGGGCAACTTCCCCGACGATAGCCGCGATCCTCGAACGCCGGGTGCCAATACACGGGTATGTAGTTCACCTGAACGAGGATGCCCTGAGCCCGAAGCGCGTCATAAACCTCGCGGCGTCGGCCGTCGCGAATCCTGAGCGGGAACAGGTGCCACATGGGGTTGACGTCGGCGCGTACGCCAGGAAGAACGACGCCCGGCACGTCGGCAAGCCCCTCGCAGTAACGCTCGAAGATGCGCGTCCGTCGGCTCTTGAACGCCTGAATCCGCGCGAGCTGGCTCACCCCGAGTGCGCAGAGCACGTCGGGCAGCCGGTAGTTCAGCCCGAGTTCATGCACCTCCTGATGCCACGGCCCCTCGTCGGGGTAGCGCTGTAGCGCACGATCGCGTACGAGGCCGTGGGTCCGGAAGCTACGCGCGCGCTCCGCGAGTTCCTCGGAGGTACTGAGGACGGCGCCCCCTTCGGCGGTGGTGAGGTTCTTCGTTGGGAAGAACGAAAACGTCGTGAGGTCCGCGATCGAGCCGACGGGGCGTCCGCGGTACGTCGATCCGATCGAGTGGGCGGCATCCTCCAGCACGAGCGCCCCACGGCCGTGGGCAAGCCCCAGCAGTTCGTCAAGGTCGGCAGGGTGACCCGCGTAGTCCACGGCCGCGATAACGCGGGTCCGGTCGGTCATGGCCTCCTCGACGGCGGCGGGATCGATGTTCCCCGTCACCTCGTCGATGTCGGCGAAACGCACCGTCGCGCCCTGCGCTATCGCCGTCGCAGCGGTCGCCACGAAGGTCAGCGGCGTCGTGACAACCTCGTCGCCCGCTCCGACGCCCGCCGCCACATAGGCGCAATGCAGCGCCGCCGTCCCGGACGATACCGCCACCGCCGCCGGAGCTCCGCCCGTCTCACGTAGGGCGTCCTCGAATTGCTCGACCGTCGGTCCCGTCGTCAACCAGTCGCCTCGAAGGGCGCGTGCGACGGCCTCGACGTCGTCGTCGTTGATGGACTGGTGGCCGTAGGGGATGGCCACCTAGCCAAGCTCCTCAATCAGGCTCCGCAATTCGTCAACGCTGAGCCAGAGGTCATTGGTGTCCGAACGATACGCAAAGCCTTCCTCGAGAGGCTCGCCCTTCGGCGGACTGAAACCCCACTCCGCGATGGTCGGGAGGACGACGTACCGGTCGCCGGTACGTAGTGTCCGCCGGCTGTCGTCCGCGGAGATCATCTCCTCGTGCAGTTTCTCGCCGGGGCGAATCCCGATCTCGTAGGTCTCCGAACCCGGTGCGAGCGCCTCGACCAGGTCGGTGATCCTCATGCTCGGAATGCGCGGGACGTAGAGCTCTCCACCCGCCATCGCGTCGAACGAGTCGACGACGAACTGAACCGCCTGAGGCAGGGTGATCCAAAATCGGGTCATCCGCTTGTCGGTGATGGGGAGGGGCTTCCCCTCCTCGGCGAGTTTCCGGAAGAAGGGGATGACGGAGCCTCGGCTACCCATGACGTTGCCATAGCGGACGACGCTGAATCGCGTCTCGTACCCCGAGGCGTAGTGGTTCGCCGATTGGAAGAGCTTGTCCGCGGCGAGTTTGGTCGCGCCGTAGAGGTTGAGGGGGCTCGATGCCTTGTCTGTCGAGAGCGCGACGATCTTCTTGACGCCGGAGTCGATCGCCGCCTCGATGACGTTCTGCGATCCGACGATGTTGGTCTTGACGTACTCAAACGGGTTGTACTCCGCCGTATCCACCTGCTTGAGCGCCGCCGCGTGGATCACGTAGTCGACGTTGTGCATCGCCCGCATCAGCCGATGCTGGTCGCGAATATCACCAAGGAACCATCGGAGCCGCGGGTCGTCCTCGAATCGCTGGCGGGCCTCGTACTGCTTGAGTTCGTCGCGCGAAAACACGACGATTCGCTTCGGATTTAGGTTCTTCAGCGCGTAGTCGATGAACGCCTTACCGAAGGAGCCGGTGCCCCCGGTAATCAACAGCGATGAGCCCTCTAGAATCGACATGCGAACCTCCGTGTAGCGGATCGTGGCGGCGACAGTACCGCAGTGAGTGTACCGAGGCGTTGCGAGCAAGGCCTAGCGGCCCGCGCGTACCCGGCGGAGCCTAAGCGGGAAGGCGGTCACGATGCACGTGGTGTTTCGCGCCGACGCGGGCCGCAGTCGCGGTACGGGCCACGTGATGCGGTGCCTCACGTTGGGCAGCGAGCTCGTCGCGAGGGGCCACGAGGTCACGCTCGTTACGGGCGGCGAACATCCGGAATGGCTCCGCGTCGCGGAACGCGAAACGAGCGTCGAGCTCCGAAGCTGTGATGCCGACTCGCTCGACGCGGATCAGATCCTTGACCTCCACCCGGATTGGCTGGTGGTGGACTCATACTGGATCCCGCCAGAACACGTGTCTTCCCTTCACCCCTCGCTTCCGATTCTCGCGATCGTGGACGGTGACGCGCGAGGCGTAGCCGCTTCGATCTACCTCGATCAGAACCTCGGTGCGACGGAGCCTCAGGGACGTGCCGAGCGCGACGCGCTACTCCTGCTCGGCGCGCGCTACGCGCTCGTGCGGTCCGCGTTCGCGACCGCACGTCGGACGGAACCGTGGGTCCCGACCCACACGCCCCCCGCCGTCGTGGCGTTCCTCGGGGGTACCGATCCGACGGGCGCGGCCGATTTCGTCGCCGAAGCCCTCTCGGGGTTGGCGGAGGAGTGTTCGCCCCTTCTGGTCGCGGCCGCCGACCGAATCGATTCGCTCACGCGGCACCTCGGATCGCGCCGTGCAGGGTCGGTCGTTCCGCTGACGCCCGATCTGCCATCCTTGCTGGCGAACGCGGACATCGTCGTCTCGGCGGCGGGCACGAGCGCGTGGGACGTGTGCACGCTCGGCATCCCGTCGGTACTTGTTGCCGTCGTGGAGAACCAGGTCGCCTCGCTGAATGCTGCGGTTGCCTCGGGCCTCGCCCTCGGGCTCGACGTCACGGCAGGCGGAAACGAATGGGCGGGCCCGTGCCGCGACCTCGTCGCGACGCTGATTCGCGACGCCGAGGTACGGCGTGGCTTGTCACTCGCGTGCTCGGCCACGTTCGACGGCCTCGGCGTCACCCGCGTCGCGGAGGCGATGGAAGGCACGATCCGGTAGTTGCGCTGCGAGAGCCGACGACGCGCTACGTCGCTTTCGATGCTCGTTTCGTCGCATCGTGGCGCCACTGTGCCGCGAGACGGGTGAAGGTCGATACGGCGTCGGACTTCCATAGCGCGTCGATAGCGTTCCGCTGCGGGGCGGGAGAGCGCGTCGACGTGAGCGCCGCCACGACTCGATCGACGTCGTCCTTCCCCGCGATCCGCTCGCCGAGCGACTCGTGGCCGTAGAGGTCCGCGAACACGCTGTCCTTGACGAACGTGACGCATCCAAATGCGACGGCCTCGTACAACACCGTGCTCGCGACGCCCACGACCGCACGCGCCTCCTTGAGCGACTCGTAGACGTCGGCGCGGCGATCGATCTCGATTCCCTGGGCCGCCGCGAGTTCGGGGTACCGGGACTCCACCTCCGGCCGCTCGGTAGGGTGCGGACGAAACGCCACGGTCCAGTCGTCGGGCATGGCGCGCCGGAGCGCGAGCACGAACTGGGACATCTCGCCCGCGTCGAGCATGCTCGACGCGACGACGACTCTCGTGGGTCGCTCGTCGTATGGCCGCGCCTCCCGCGCCTTCGCCTCGAGATATGGCTTACCGATCGATACCAGCTCGGACGGGACGCGGATCTGCGACGACCAGAAATCGCCGAACGTGAGGATGATGTCGGGGAACGTCCGGAACAGTTCCGGCTCGCGCATCGCGGCGCCGACGTTGTACGCCGGGTGGGAGTTTCCGATCCACCCGTGTTGCGGCTCCACGACAAGGATTCCGCGATCCTTCGCCATCGCGATCTGCCCGGCCATATTGCCGTAGGCGGCCCCGTCGATCATGAGGACCTCGGGAGTTACGCGGTCCAGGACGCGAGCGAACGCGCGCTCGATCACTGGCACCCGCGCCCTCTGGTGTGCGACCTGGTGCACGATCCGCGATCGCGCCGCGTCGTCGAGCGGGAAGTCCACCTCGTCGAGGATCGCGTGAACGATACGCGTCGTCTCCCGCGCCTGCTCGCCCCGCAAGGGGCGGAGTCGTGCAGTGATCTCCGCTCGGGCAAGAACCCGGTCGAACGTAAACGTCGCGGGGAAGGCCGTGCGTCCACCGATACGGGACACGAAACGGAACGGGGCCTTCTGGAGCACGGTAGCGTCGCGGCCGAGCGCCTGGGCGTACGGGTCGACGAGCCAGTTGCTCTGGCCCGTCGGCGTGCGAAAGACCGTGACGCCACCCGTGTAGAACAGGACGGGAGCCAGCCGCATGCGCGCCGGGCTTCGACGTCCGTTGCGGACCGCGTCGCCTAGGAATGTGGCGATGCGCCGCACGCTGAGGATCGGGCCGTGCCCTCCTTCGGAGAACTCCTGCTCGCGAGTCGCGAGGGCGAGGGGGATGCGAACGTACGGCCACAGGGGCACGTCGGTACCGGGAAGGCACTCGCGGAGCACCGGAGGGTTGCGGTTCTCGAGATCGACGATCGCCTCAGTACTACGAGCAACGGCCACGACGCCTCCTCTCTCCTTCGCCTCGGCTGGGTCATCGTCGAGAGTACCGCCCGGCCGCCGCGCGTATCCAACGGCGGACCCGACGCCACATGCGAACCGTTGTGTCCTCCGTTGCTAGGATCGCCCCATGCCGTCCGCGCCCGAGCAGACGCTTATCGTCATGCCTGCTTTCAACGAGGCGGCTTCCGTCGCGGACGTGATCCCCGAGGTTGGCCGGCCGTACCGGGCGCACCGTTCTTGTCGTCGACGACGGCTCGACGGACGAGACGCGCGCTAAGCCCGAGCGGCGGGCGCCATGGTGGCGACGCTTCCCTTCAACCTTGGCGTCGGCGGGGCCATGCGGGTCGGATTCCGGTTATGCGCTGGAGAAGGCTTCGACGCTGTCGTCCAAGTCGATGCCGACGGGCAGCATGATCCAGCGGGCGTTCCGTCTCTGCTGAAGCGCCTCGACGGCGCGGACCTGGTGCTGGGAGCACGTTCGCGGGCGAGGGGCAGTACAAAATGCGGGGCCCTCGCCGATGGGCGAGTTCCGCCTTCTCGCCGCGATCCTCAGCCGCACGTCGCACGCGAAGCTCACCGACACGACCTCGGGATTTCGCGCCTCGGGACCGCGCGCCGTCGCGTTATTCGCCCACCACTACCCCGCCGAGTACCTCGGGGACACCATCGAGTCCTTCGTCCTCGCATCCCGCGCGGGTCTCACGATCCGTCAGGTTCCCGTCGCGATGCGGTCAGGGCCGGCGGAGCTCCGTCGCACAGTCCCTTCAGCGCGGCGCTCTACCTCGGCCGCGCGGGATGCCTCTCGTCTTCGCCTACGTGCGGCCCACGTCGCCCGTACCGTGAGGACGGCCGCATGACGCTTCGCAGTTATGTCTTTGGGATCGCGCGCAGCGGTGTTCTCCTTCTCGTCGTCTCACGCTTCTTCGCCGAGCGCCGCCTGCGAGAACGCCATGCGATCTGGTGGCTGGTCGCCGGAACCCTCGCGCTTGATCGCAGGAATCTTCCCCGACGCGTTGACGGCCTGTCGCGGCTTCTTGGGATCGACATTCCCATCAACCTTCTCTTCTTTACGTCGATCGCCATCCTCTTTCTTGTGAGCCTTCAAGCGAGTTCGGAACTCACCACGCTTGAGGCCAAGACCCGAATCCTTGCCGAGCGGGTGGCGCTGCTGGAAATGCGAACGGACGAGACATCCGGACTGAAGCTCGGCGACTCATGCTCGTGAGCCGCGATAGACTGACCCCGATACGACAGGGGAGCGTCTCCGCCCACAGTGGGCGGGCCAGGACGCTGAGAGTGCGGACCGCCGCAGACCCTCGAACCTGATCCGGCTAGCACCGGCGTAGGGAGTCGAGACTCGTCCCCTCCTGACAAGGAGGCTGAACCATGCGCATCGCGCACACCGTCACCGCCGTCGCCGCGCTATCCGTCGCCGCGACCCTTTCCCTCACCGGGTGCTCAAGCCACCCCCGATCCCGACCGAGGTCACGGTCGTCACGCACGACAGCTTCGCGGTACCGGACGACGTCCTCGCCGCCTTCGAGGCGTCGAGCGGGCTTCACGTCACGTTCGTCGCGCCGGGAGACGCCGGCGCGCTCGTCAACCAGCTGATCCTGACGCAAGGACGCGCCCGCTGGGCGACGTCGTCTACGGGATCGACAACACCTTCGCGTCGCGTGCGATCGACGAGGGGGTTCTCGCGGACTACTCGAGCAGCGCCCCCGCCGCGGCCGACGCCGCCGCGTACGCGGTTCCCGGGAGCTCGGCGCTCACCGCGATCGACTACTCCGACGTGTGCATCAACGTGGATCACCAGTGGTTCGCCGACCACGACCTCGCGGAGCCCGTCACCCTCGACGACCTCACCAAGCCGGAGTACGCGGGCCTGCTCAGCGTGACGAACCCCGCCACGTCCTCCCCCGGCCTCGCGTTCCTGCTCGCGACCGTCGCGGCGTACGGCGACGCGTGGCCCGACTACTGGGCCAAGCTACGCGCCAACGATCTCCGCGTCGTCGCCTCGTGGACCGACGCGTACTACACGGACTTCTCCGGGCCGTCGTCCGGCGGGGCCTTCCCGCTCGTCCTGAGCTACGCGTCGTCCCCGCCGTACGAGGTGGGCGACGACGGCATCGCCCACACGGGAGCGCTGCTCGATACGTGCTTCCGTCAGGTGGAGTACGCGGGGATCCTCGCCGGGGCCGCGAACCCCGACGCCGCCCAGAAGGTCGTCGACTGGATGCTCTCCGACGCCTTCCAGGCCGCGCTGCCGGAGAACATGTACGTCTACCCGGTCTCCACGTCGGTCGCCGATCCCGGACGATTGGGCCGCGCACGCGCCGCTCAGCCCGCACCCGTACTCGCTCGACCCCGCGACGATCACCGCGAACCGCGACGCGTACATCCGCACCTGGACCTCGACCGTCCTCGGACTAGATGAGCCTCGCCGCCCGTCCCCTCCTGGCGCCGCCCCGCGCGGCTCGCTGGGCGCTGCTCGCGTTGCCGCTCGCTTTCCTCGGCCTGTTCTTCCTGTGGCCGACGGTGGCGCTGCTGTGGCGCGGGCTCGCGGGCTCGGGCGGCGAGAACGTCATGGGCGCGGCACGGACCTGGCGCGCCGTCGGGACGACGCTGACGCTCGCGACCGGCGGCACGGCCCTATCGCTCGCGCTCGGCCTTCCCGCGGCATGGGCGCTATTTCGCGTCAGGTGGCGCGGCCAGGCGCTCGCGCGAGCCGTCGTGAGCGCCCCGTTCGCCCTTCCGACCGTGGTGGTCGCGACGGCGTTTTCCGCGCTCCTGCGTCCCGCGGGGCTCCTGGGGTTCCTCGGCGCCGATCAATCGGTCGGGGCGATCGTCGCAGCGCTCGCGTTCTTCAACGTCTCGGTCGTCACGCGGATCGTCGGGGGGACATGGGCCGGACTCGATCCCTCCACGAGCGTTGCGGCGCGAACGCTCGGCGCGAGCCCGTGGCGCGCCTTCGTTCACGTGACGCTTCCGGCGCTGCGCGCCTCGATCGTCGCGGCCATGGCCGTCGTGTTCCTGTTCTGCGCGTCCTCGTTCGCCATCGTGCTGGTGCTGGGCGGAACCCGCGTGTCCACGGTCGAGACGGAGATCTGGCTTCAGGTGAATCAGTTCCTCGACCTCAGGGCGGCCTCGGCCCTCGCTCTACTCCAGGTAGGGATGGTGGGGCTTGCTCTCGTCGCATCGGGGTGGGCGCGGGCCCAACGCGACCGTTCCGCCCGCACCCGCACCGCTGACGGAACGCGCCCGACCCGCGCGCGCGACGTTCCGGCGGTGATGGGAGCACTAGCCCCCATCGCGCTACTCATAGGACTTCCGCTCGCGGGGCTCATCGAGCGATCGCTCCGCACGCGATCCGGCTGGGGCTTCGATCACTACGCCGCCCTCGTCACCCAGCCGGCGCGCGCCGTGCTCGCGGTGCCGATCTGGCGAGCCGCCCTGACGTCACTCGAGATCGCCACCGTCGCGGCGAGTCTCGCTATGGCGGCGGGAATCGCGACGGCGTACGCGGTGTCGCGGTGGCGCAGCGCGCGGTGGGTCGGGTGGCTCGCGATGCTGCCACTGGGCGTCTCCTCCGTCATCGTCGGGCTCGGGATCCTCCTGACTCTGCGCCGCGCGCTGCCGAGCGGCCTCGACCCCACCAGCGCCTGGCTGCTCATCCCCGCGGCGCAGGCCGTCGTCGCTTTTCCCCTCGTCGTCCGTAGTCTCGTGCCCGCGCTTCGAGCCGTCGACGCCGGAATGCGGCAGTCGGCCGCGGTCTTGGGCGCCTCCCCTCTCCAGGTGTGGCGACAGGTGGAGTGGCCGCTGATCCGCAGGCCGGCCGGCCTCGCGCTCGGGTTCGCGTTCGCCGTCTCGTTGGGAGAGTTCGGGGCGACCAGTTTTCTCGCGCGTCCCGACCATCCGACGCTCCCGACGGCGATATTCCGATTGCTGTCGCGCCCTGGCCTCGACAACGTCGGCACGGCCTTCGCCGCGTCGGTCCTGCTCGCGGTACTGACGGGCGGGATCATGATGGCGGCGGAACGTCTACGAAGCGGAACGGGGGCCGAGGTGTGAGCGGACTCGAATTGCGACACGTCACGGTCGTCCACGACGGCCGTCCGCCGGTCACGGCCGTCCGGGACGCGAGCCTCACGGTAGCGCCGCGCGAGATCGTCGCGCTGGTGGGGCCGTCTGGCGGCGGAAAGTCCTCCTTGCTCGGGGCGATCGCCGGGATCGTGCCGTGCACGGGCGAGGTCCTCTGGGATGGCGCGGACATGGCCCACGTGCCGGTTCACCGGCGCGGGTTCGGGCTGGTTTTCCAGGACGGCTACCTCTTTCCTCACCGCACGGTTGCGGGCAACGTCGCTTTCGGGCTGGAGATGGCGGGTGATCCCCAACCCGCGCGTGACGCTCGCGTCGACGAGATGCTCGAGCTGGTCCACCTCGACGGGTACGGACCCCGGCGCGTCGATGAGCTTTCCGGGGGCGAGCGACAGAGGGTTGCGCTCGCCCGCTCGCTCGCGCCACGCCCGCGACTGCTTCTCCTCGACGAACCCCTGAGTTCCCTCGACGCCGAGCTTCGCACCCGGCTTGCCGACGACGTACGCGCCGCGCTCGTCGCGACGGAGACGACGGCGATTATCGTCACGCACGATCGGAGCGAGGTTCGATCCGTCGCGTCGCGGGTGCTCACCATCCGGGACGGACACCTCACCTAACGCCGACGCATTCGCGATTTCCTATCCCCAATGTGCGCAAATCCCGCGGCTTCGCCTGGTCGGCGTGCACCGTGCCGCTCCGACTCCTAGGCTGAGGGGCGACGAAGGGAAAACCATGACGCTTCCACCCGCCGACTGGTACGAGGACCCCAAGGATTCCTCCATGCGCCGCTACTGGGACGGCACGGCATGGACGGACTTCACGCGCCCACCCGAGGTGCGCACGCCCCCGCCGCCCCCCGGCCCCATCGTCGGTTCGACCATCACACCGGGGGCGTCAGCGCCGGTCGGATTTACGCAGCCCGCCCCGAAAAAGAACCGCAACCTCGCTATTGGCCTCAGCGTCGGCGGAGGCGTCGTCCTTCTCGCGATCATCGGTGCGGTGCTCCTCGGGGTGTTCTACATCGGCAAAGTGAAGACGCACGAACACACCGTGACGGAGATGGTCGCGCCCGCAGGCTGGGAGGTCCAAATGTCCACTCACGACGGGTTCGCCTTTGCGGTCGATCCGTCGTGGATCGACGTCAGGTCGGCCGATTTCGACAAGGAATTTGACACGGGTTCATCGGGAGCCATCGCCTATACATTAGAGATCGGCGGGGTATGGCAGACGGCCCAGTACGCGGACGGTACGGCATCGATTCTCGAGGTTATCGGCGGTACCTATCGGGTCACGTCCGTCAATCTCGAGGCGGAGATGCGCGTCGCGGCCGACAGCGCGGCTTCCGGCCTTGGCGGCGGCGAGACGAAGATTCTTCGCGACAAGGCGATCAGCAACCCCTTGGGCTACGACGCCCGTATCCAGGTGTTCACGGTGACGACGGACAGCCAGGTCTTCTACATGGGGGTCGTTGGTGTGGCCGAGGGCGACACCTTGATCTTCCCGATGATGATCTCCCTCCAGGATCCGAGCGCGTGGGAAGACGACCTCATCAAGGTCGGAGAGTCCGTCGTCATCCTGGGAACCAAGTAGGGGCCGCGCTGGTGTGAGGACATCCCGGTCCGCGGGACGGTGACGTCTACTCGCGCACCTCGTCGGCGAAGGTTCGATCGTGACTCAGGCTCCGGCCAACTGGTATCCCGACCCTGGCGATCCCGCAAACGCCCGGTATTGGGACGATTCGACGGGGGCACGTGGAGTCCTAATCGAGGTGACGAATGGCACATCGCCGGCGACGGATCTACCGCGCGCGAGCCCGAGCATTGCCCTAGCCTTGTAGTCGACGAAAGGCAATCCCGTGTCCCTTCCCCCGGCCGATTGGTACGCGGACCCGTCCGACCCCGCCGCGCTCCGCTACTGGGACGGCGCCACGTGGACGAGCCACACGCACCCGAAGACTCAGCCGGCCGCGCCGGTGGCCCAGCAGCCGCAGCCGATCCAGCAAGCCTCGTTTCAACCGGCGCAACAGAACGCCCAGGGCCTCGACCCCATCGGCGGGCGCATCGTCGCGCCAGGCTTCGGGCACTCCATGACGCCGGGTATGGGATCACCTGCCGGACCGTACTCCGCGCCAATGACCTTCGCTCCCGAGCGATCGCGGCGCGGGCTTTGGGTGGGCCTAGGGATCGCCGGATCGCTGATCGTCCTGGTTGTCGTGCTGGTTGTGATCGTTATCCTCCCGAAATTCGCGCCACTCAGCACCAATTACAGCGGAGCTCCCGTCACGAGTTCGGACATCGCCTCAGCGGGGAACGCCATGGTGATTTCGCCTTCGGAAGCCGTCGCGGTCGAGATCCCCACCCACTGGCGCGATGTGAATTCCTACATGGATCTCGAATCCGACTTCGCGGAGTTGCCGGCGGGCGCGACGGTTGTCGGTGCGTGGTTCACCAAGGCTCCGACATCGGCGGGCACCCCGCCGCAACTGATCATCGCGATGGAGGTTGCGCCCTCGGCATCCGGTCTGGGAACGATGGACGACATCAGGCGCCAGTACCTCGGCGACCTCGAACACTCCGATCCGGGACTAGAGATTAGTTCGACCGAGCACTACGAGACGGACCTCGGGCTCGAAGGAGACCGCACCGAACTCACATTCGACAATGCGGGAAACGGCGTCTCCGGCACCATGTCTCTCGTCGCGGTCGCCCACGGGCGGCGTTTCGTCCTCGTGATGTGGGTTTCGTACGACGGGCCGATCGACGAGGAGAGTTTCGACGCCTTCATGACATCGCTCCGAGTCGATAGTTAGGCGTACGAGCCGTCCTCCTTCGTCAATCCGGAAACCCGGCGAGGCTTCTTGCGCGCCCTGCGCTCAACTTTCGCGCGCGCGACTTGACATTCTCGGCTGTCGGCGCATAATTGAGCGTAGGCGGCTCAACTTTGGGCCGCGTCGGTCTCGCGGCACAGAGCCGCGGTGTAGGAGGAACCCCACTATGTCCCGAGCAGTAGGAATCGACCTCGGCACCACGAACTCGTGTGTCGCCGTTCTTGAGGGCGGCGAACCCACCGTCATCGCCAATGCGGAAGGCGCCCGCACCACCCCCTCGGTGGTCGCGTTCTCCAAGACCGGCGAAGTCCTCGTCGGCGAGATCGCCAAGCGCCAGGCCGTCACCAACGTCGACCGCACCATCTCCAGCGTCAAGCGCCACATGGGCACCGACTGGTCCGTGAAGATCGACGACAAGAAGTACACCGCGCAGGAAATCTCCGCGCGCATCCTCGGCAAGCTCAAGCGCGACGCCGAGCAGTACCTGGGCGAGAAGGTGACCGACGCGGTCATCACCGTCCCCGCGTACTTCGACGACCACCAGCGCCAGGCGACCAAGGAGGCCGGCGAGATCTCCGGCCTCAACGTCCTGCGCATCGTCAACGAGCCCACGGCCGCCGCGCTCGCGTACGGCCTCGACAAGGGCAAGGAAGACGAGCTCATCCTCGTGTTCGACCTCGGTGGCGGCACGTTCGACGTCTCGCTCCTCGAGGTAGGCAAGGACGAGGACGCGTTCTCGACCATTCAGGTCAAGGCAACCAACGGCGTCAACCACCTGGGCGGCGACGACTGGGACCAGCGCATCGTTGACTTCCTCATCAAGGAGGTCAAGAACAAGGAGGGCGTGGACCTCGCCAAGGACAAGTCCGCGGTCCAGCGCCTGCGCGAGGCGGCCGAGCAGGCCAAGAAGGAACTGAGCCAGGCCACCTCGACCACCATCTCGCTCCAGTACGTCAGCCTGGGCGAAAACGGCCCCATCCACATCGACACCAAGCTCACCCGCGCACAGTTCGAGCAGATGACCAAGGATCTGCTTGACCAGTGCAAGGCCCCGTTCCACCAGGTCATCAAGGACGCGGACATCAAGCTCGCGGACATCGACCACGTGGTCCTCGTCGGAGGCTCGACCCGCATGCCCGCGGTCTACGACCTCGTCAAGGAACTCACGGGAGGCAAGGAGCCCAACAAGGGCGTCAACCCTGACGAGGTCGTCGCCGTCGGCGCGTCTCTCCAGGCCGGCGTCATCAAGGGCGAGCGCAAGGACGTTCTGCTCATCGACGTCACGCCACTCAGCCTCGGCATCGAGACCAAGGGCGGCGTCATGACGACGCTCATCGAGCGCAACACCGCCATTCCCACCAAGTCGTCCGAGGTCTTCTCGACCGCAGACGACAACCAGCCGAGCGTGCTCGTGCAGGTGTACCAGGGCGAGCGGCAGTTCGCGCGGGATAACAAGCTGCTCGGCACCTTCGAGCTCGGGGGCATCGCTCCCGCGCCGCGCGGTATGCCGCAGATCGAGGTCACGTTCGACATCGACGCGAACGGCATCGTCCACGTCGGCGCCAAGGACCGCGGCACCGGCAAGGAACAGTCCATCACCGTGACCGGCGGCTCGGCCCTGAGTAAGGACGACATCGATCGCATGGTGAAGGACGCGGAGGAGCACGCAGCGGAGGACACGAAGCGTCGCGAGGAAGCGGACACCCGCAACCGCGCGGAGCAGTTCGCGTACCAGACCGAGAAGATCCTTTCCGACAACGCCGAGAAGGTTCCGTCCGAGGTCGCCGACGAGGTCAAGGAGGCCATCGCGGCCGTCACCAAGGCCCTCGGCGGCGACGACACGGACGCGGTCAAGGCCGCGCACGACGACCTGGTCGCCAAGGCGCAGAAGATCGGCGAGGCCGTCTACGCCAAGCAGGCGGACGAGGGCGGAGCGACGACGCGACGAGCGACGCCAGCGACGATGAAGACGTCGTGGACGCCGAGATCGTCGACGACGAGGACGAATCCAAGTAGACCGGATGTGGGCGGGGGCCTTGCGCCCCCGCCCCTCCGGCCGGAGGAACTCATGAGTGACGACACGACGCCCACACCCGACGACCTTCCCGACGACTCCGACGCGGAGTTCGAGGCGGAACTCGCCTCGCTTGCCAGCGGCGAGGCGGAGGTAGACGACGCCCTCTCCCTCGCGCACGCGAAGGCGGCCGAGCACCTGGGAGACCTGCAGCGCCTCCAGGCGGAGTACGTCAACTACCGCAAGCGAGTCGATCGCGACCGGCAGCTCGCAGGAGAGCTCGCGTCCGCCAAGGTGATCGAAGCTCTCGTGCCCGTGCTCGACGACATCGCGGCCGCCCGCGACCACGGCGAACTCGTAGGCCCGTTCGCCGCGATTGCCGAGAAGCTTGAGGCGACGCTGACCCGACTCGGGTGGACGTCGTACGGCGAGCCGGGAGAGCCGTTCGACCCCGCCGTTCACGAGGCGCTCCTCTCGGCTCCGGAGCCCGGGATCACCGAACCCACCGTGCGCGAGGTCGCCCAGCGGGGACACCGGCTCCAGGACCGGATCCTTCGCCCCGCGCGCGTCGTCGTCGCTCAACCCGAATAGTACGACGGGTCAACACGAGATCGGAAGGGAGGCCCCGTGGCAAGCCAGGACTGGTTCAACAAGGACTTCTACGCCGTACTGGGCGTCCCCAAGGGTGCGGACGACGCGACGATCAAGAAGGCGTATCGCAAGCTTGCGCGCACACTCCACCCCGACGCGAACCCTGGCGACCCGACCGCCGAAGCGAAATTCAAGGACGTCGGCGAGGCGTACGCCGTGCTCTCGGACAAGGAGAACCGCAAGCAGTACGACGCCGTCCGCGCCATGGGCGGCGGCGCTCGCTTCCAGCCGGGAGGCGGAGGGGGCGCTGGTTTCGAAGACGCGTTCAGTGGGATGTTCGGCGGGGGGAGGCGCTCGGGCGGCACGCCACCCGGGTTCGAGGACCTGCTCGGGAACCTCTTCGGGCGCGGCGGCTACTCCATGGGACCCCAGCCCGGCGGCGATCTCGCCGCCGCGACGGAGGTGAGCTTCCGTCAGGCCGCGGAGGGCGCGACGGTGCGGCTCAACGTCGGCGGGCGAAACGTGTCGACGCGACTTCCCGTCGGCGTACGCGACGGCCAGAAGATCCGCCTGCGCGGCAAGGGCCAGAAGAGCCCCAATGGCGGTCCTTCCGGTGACCTAGTCCTGACCGTCCACGTCGCGAGCCACCCGGTCTTCGTGGCAGACGGCTCCAACCTGCGCGTGCGGGTCCCCGTGACCTTCACGGAGGCGGCCCTCGGAGCCGAGGTCGAGGTCCCGACCCTCGATGGCAGCACGGTGCGCGTGAAGGTCCCGTCCGGCACGGCCTCGGGCACGACGCTCCGCGTCAAGGGCCGCGGCCTCAAGGCGAAGAAGGGGACGGGCGACCTGCTCGCGACGGTGGAGGTTCGCGTGCCGTCGAAGCTCAGTTCTCGGGCGAAGGACGCACTCGAAGCCGTCGCAGACGAATTCACAGCCGGCGACCTTCGGGCCGATCTCTACCGGAAGGCAACGACATGAGCGAACGTGCGCAACCCGACGTAGACGAACCCGTCTTCCCCGTCTCGGCCGCGGCCGAGCTTGCTGGCATGCACGCCCAGACGCTGCGGCAGTACGACCGACTCGGACTCGTCGTCCCGCGTCGAAGGATGGGCGGCGGGCGACGCTACTCTCTCCGCGACATCGCGACGCTCCGCGAGGTGCAACGCATGAGTCAGGACGAGGGAATCAACCTCGCAGGCATCGCCCGGATCCTCGACCTCGAGGCGCGCGTCGAGATGCTCGCAGCCGAAGTCGAGCGCCTACGCCCGCGAGCCGACACCGGCTCCCGCGTCTTCACATCCGCGCCCGACGGACGCGTGGTTATCGTCGAGCGAGGCCGGCGCATGGGCCGAAGCGAGGGGCGCTCCCTCGTGCTCTGGCGGCACGGGCTCTAGGGCTCGTCGACCACCACGGTCTTGAATCGCGCGGTCGCCCCCGCCGAAATTCGTACGGCCCGCTTCGACACACCCAGGAACTCCGCGAGCGCGGCTTCGACGGCTCGATTTGCCGCACCCTCGATCGCGCGCTCCCTCACCGTCACGACGAGCATTCCGTCCTCGCCGGGAACCACCGATGGCGTGGCGCGGCTGCCGGCCTTCACGCGGACGCGAATTCGCCGTTCGCTCATGCATCCGAGGGTAGCGTCCTGGCCCACGCGCACCGATGCGAACCTAGACTGACGGCATGCCGATTGACGTCACCAGGGTTCGTGCCGAAACGCGGGCAGCGGATACCGTCGTTCACCTGAACAACGCGGGCGCGTCGCTGCCACCCGCGATCGTCATGGACACGGTCCACGAACAGTTACGGGCCGAAGAGGTCTTCGGCGGCTACGAGGCTCAGGCGCTGGCCGAGCCGAACCTCGAGCGCGCCTACGACGCCGTTGCCACGCTCGTCGGAGGATCCGCCGAACAGGTGGCCTTCTTCGGCGGAGCCACCACCGCCTGGCAGACCGCGCTGTACTCGCTCCCGTGGAAGCGCGGCGATCGCATCCTCACGTCGCAGGCGGAGTATCCGTCAAACGTGTACGGATACGCCTACCTCAACAAGCGGTTCGGGGTACACACGGAGTACATCCCCGACGACAAGCACGGACAGGTGGACGTCGACGCGCTCCGAGACGCCATCGACGAACGCACCCGGCTCATCTCCGTCACGCACGTGCCGACGTACGGCGGGCTCGTGAATCCCGTAGCCCAGATCGGCGCGATCGCCCGCGACGCGGGGGTGCTCTACCTCGTCGACGCGTGTCAAAGCGTCGGCCAGCTCCACCTTGACGTCGCCGAGATCGGATGCGACCTTCTGTCCGGCGCGGGACGGAAGTATCTTCGCGGACCGCGCGGGACGGGATTCCTCTGGACGAGTCCGCGGGCTCTTGAGGCGATGACCCCGCTATACGCGGATCAACACTCTCAGCTGTGGACCGGCGGAAGCTCGTTCGCCCCCGTGGACGGCGCCCGACGCCTCGAGACCTTCGAGCGAGCCGTAGCCCTTCAGCTTGGTCTCGGAGCGGCGGCACGCTACGCCGTCGCGCTCGGCACCTCCGTGATCGAGGCACGCGTCTTCGCCCTCGCCGCGGCGTTTCGCGGGATGCTCGCCGCGATACCGGGCGTCGAGATACGCGATCGCGGGGAGCGCCTGTGCGGAATCGCGACGTTCACGGTCGACGGGTTTTCCGCGGAGGAGGTTCGTGTCGCGCTGCGCGAGCACCACATCAACACCTGGATCGTCCCGCGATCGATGTCGATGCGTGACTTCGCCGCTCGGGACATCGACGAAGTCACCCGCGCGTCGGTTCACTACTTCAACACGGAGGACGAGCTCGCGCGAACCGCGGACATCATTCGGGACCTCGTCAGCTAGTCCCCCAGCGTGAAAACCCCCGGGTCTCGATTGCCGAAGCTATCGAGACCCGGGGGCAAAAGCACGTTGCACCGGCGTTCCGGAGGGGGAAGGGACGGGGGGAGAGGTGGATTACCGCTGCAACGTGTTCAAGAGTTCGACCGCGTACGTGTGCGTCTCGGGGAGAGCTTCAACCCAAACTCGCGGCGGCTGACGCCAAAGGTTTCCCACACGCATGCTCGTGGCCCTTTCGGCAATGTGTTCGCGTAGGGCGGCGATTCCTGCGCCGAGAGCTTCGCCGCGACGTACAAGAACGCCGTAGAGACCGTCGCCGAGGTGGGCCATCGGGTGCCCATCGCCGTAGGCGCCAACGAGAGCCGATCCGACCGCGGCGTTCCGTGCGATCCTCTGCCAGACGTCCGAATCGACAACCGAGACGTCCACCACGACAAGGGCGTGGGTATCGCCAACGCTTTCGTTGCGACGCCGTGCGGCGCCATAGACCTCGACGAGTCGCTGAGACAGGTACTCGATGGTCCCAAGACCCGATTCGGGATCGGTCATGGTGCCCGGTGCTGCGCCTGCCGGGTTACCGCCGGTCCATCCCTCGCACAGAGCGCGAACGGAACGGATGGGGGTGTCCTCATACCCAGCCGCGCGGAAGACGATCGCAAGATCGTCGATGGCCTCGGTGATCCCCACCCCCGCGTTGGCACGTGCCGCGCCGAGTCGGGAAGCGGAAGGGGCGGTGTCGAGGCCAGCCTCGATCGCCTCGACGAGAGCGTCCACCGCCGGCGTGTACCAGTCGCCGGGGCGGAGCCATACGGTCTGCACACTTGCCGCTCGCCACTCCTCGGTGAGGGTGTTCGCGGGCTGAGAGCGACTTACATCGACGTCCGTCATGTTTGATGAGAGAGATTCGTCACGTCGTTATGACGCTGTTATGCGCGGCAATTTTGAGATGTCTCCGAAAACGTCTCGCGAAGATGTGACAAACGTCGCACTTCGGTAGGTTGCATCGCGTCATGCGGACCAGCGACCATGGAGGTGGGCGTTCAAGCCCGATCGGAGCACCATGGAAAACGCGAGGGTCAGTCTATGGACTGATCAGTCCAGCGACGCTGAACTCATCGCCGGCGTGCGTGCCGGAGAGTCGGCGGCGTTCGGCGTGCTGTTCGAGCGCCATGGCTCGGCGGCCCGCCGCGTAGCCGCGATGTATTCCGGTGTTCCCACCGACGTAGACGACATCGTCTCCGAGGCCTTCGCCCGCGTCCTCAAGGCGCTCCAGCAGGGCGACGGCCCCGACATGGCCTTCCGTGCCTATCTCTTTACTGTCGTCCGCCGCACGGGTCTCGACGTCATCGCCAAGGGGAAGCGCACCCGCCTTGACGAGGATATGACGACACACGACAAGGCCATCGGATACGAGAAGCCCAGCGACGAGCCCGCCCTCGACAACTTCGAGCAAAGCGTGGTCGCCGACGCCTTCAAGTCTCTTCCCGAGCGGTGGCAGGTCGTGCTCTGGTACACGGAGATCGAGAAGAAGTCGCCAGGAGAGGTCGCCCCGCTCCTGGGTCTTAGCCCCAACGGCGTGGCTGCGCTCGCGTACCGGGCACGCGAGGCGCTCCGCCAGGCGTACTTGCAGCAACACCTCGCGACGACCGACGACCTTGAGTGCCTCAGCGCCTCGGAGCATCTCGCGGCGTACGTTCGTGGCGGTTTGACGAAGCGCGAGCACGCGAAGGTCGAAGCCCACGTGAACGATTGCGAGCGGTGTGCGGCGCTGGTCGGAGAGCTCGAAGACGTGAACCGTGGTCTTCGCGCCGTGATCGCCCCGCTCATCCTCGGCCTCATCGGCGTCGGAGCTCTCGAGACGAGCCTTCCCATCGGCGGCATCGGCGCAAGCCACGTTGCGGCGGGAACCGCAGGCGCCGCCGGAAGCGCCGGGGCCGCTGGCGCCGCGGGCGGATTGGCCAGCGGAGTTACGGCGGGCGCCGGGCTAGGTGCGGCGTTCGGTCTGGGTAGCGTGCTCGCTCGCATCGCCGCCGCGGTTCGCGGCGGCACGACGGTGAACCCTGTGTCGTCCGGATTCCTCGCGAGCACCTTCGGGTCGGGCTCGAGCATCGTCACCGGTCTTGCCGCCACCGTGGGCGTCGCCGCTCTCGCGGTTGCTTCCGCCGGAATCGTCGGCACCCTGAACATCCATGGCGACCCCTCGGCGACGGACGATCCTTCGGGAACGGTCCAGTTGTTTATCGGTTCGGGACCGTCGCTGGACACGGCGGACCTTCCGGTCTACGTACCCGACCCCACGGGGGGCACCGCTCCCGCCACCACACCGCCGGCAAGGGGCACAAGCTCCGCGAGTTCGGCGCCGATCAGCGGCTCCGCGAATAGCGGCACCGGTGACACGGGCACGGGCACAGGTGACACGGGCACGGGTACAGGTGACACGGGCACGGTGACACGGGCACCGGTGACACGGGCACGGGCGGTGGATCAACCTCGACGGACGTATCACTGGCGCTCTACGCGGGAGCGACCAACTACATCGAGTTGTCTCGGACCTCGCCCTCGATTCCCATTCGGGTGGCGAATTCCGGAGCCGACGACTCCACCCCGGTCACCGTCTCCGTCGTCCCCCCGAGCGGCGTGACCTTCAGCGGCCCTTCCGGGGGCGGCGTCGGCGCTAGCGCAGGTGGCGATCGCCTCGGGACCTGGATGAATTTCGCCGCCACGGGGACCATGGCGGTGGGCGACTGGATGTGCGACGTCACGGACTCGCTCGCCACGTGCGTGATCCCGTCGATCGCCGCTGGCACCGTTGAAACGCTCAACCTCGGCGTCGTGGTGAACGGCCCTCTCGCCACGAACGCCACGACTCACCTGACGATCGCAGACGCGGCGGGCTACTCGAACGACGTCTCGGTTCGGACCGGTATGGCTCCTGTGGAACGCAACGGAGATCTCCTCTTCGCCGCCGACGGGAACCTCGGTACCGCCGTTGCTGGCGCCGCCTCCATGTCGTGCGACCCGTCTGACTCCGGCTGCGACCACGTCGTCGACTACAACGGCAACGCTGTGAAGTCGGAGTACAACAACAACGCGTGGGATATGAAGGAGGTCAACAAGGAGGGAGGAAACCGCAACTCGGCATCGACGACCCTGACCGTCCCCAGCGACGCCACCGTGCTCGCCGCATTCCTCGTATGGTCCGCCAACCACGGCCCGTCGGACGGCTTCACCGATACAACGAACACGGCCCGCGTCCGTCCGCCAGGCGCCGCGGACTACATCACGATCACGGCCGACACCATTTCGACGTGGACCGACCCCGGCGGTCGGACCTACTACCAAGCGCGAGCCGATCTCACGTCCCTCATTCAGCAGTACGGGGGCGGCACCTGGGCCGTCGCCGACATCGCCGTCTCCGATGGGCGCACGGACACGAACCCCTCGTACTACGCGGGCTTCGCCTTGACCGCCGTGTACGAGCAGGCGATCCTCCCGAAGAGCAGTGTTGCCGTCTACAGCGGAGCCGATCCCGTCACGAAGGACGACGAAGCCGAGTACACCTTCGCGACGGACGGCGAGAGTGACGTGGACGTGTCGGTCATCGCGTGGGAGGGCGACCGGGGTCTCGATGGCGACACCCTGACGCTCGACGGCGACAAGATGACGCCCGAGCACACGACGAGCGGCGGCGCAATCTCGACGGGCGACAAGGACAACGCCTTCGATTCGACCGCGTTCGGATCGGGCGAGGCGAACTCGCTCGGCACCGACGCCAAGGACTTCAAGACCGAAACCGTCGACGCAGGCGAACACACCCTGGTCGCATCGGGCGACGGCGACAACTACGCCGTGGGCATGGTCGTCGTCCAGACCACCCCGACCGACGACGCCGGCTCAGCCGGAACAGCCGCCCACGCGGGCGACGACTCCTCGGACGACTAGGAGTCCCGACTACTCGCCTTGGTCGCCTGGGCGTTGACCTCGTAGGACGTGTTGGTCGCCTCGAAGAAGTTCACGAGTTGAAGGGTGTCGTTTGCCGTCGCCATCCACTTGGCGGGGTTCGAGACGTTGTAGTGCGACTCGAAGCCGAGCTCCTCGAGCCGGCGATCCGCTAGGTACTTGACGTACTGGTTGACGTAGTCGGCGTTCAGTCCCAAGGATGCCGCTCGGTAGCAGGTCGCGGTTGTACTGCTCCTCCATCTCGACGGCGCCCAGGATCATCTGGCGAATCTCCTCGGCGAACTCCGGCGTCTGTAGATCCTCGTTCTCCTCAAGCACCGTGAGGATTAGGTTGATGCCGAACTGGAGGTGGAGCGACTCGTCGCGAATCACCCAGTCCATGAGTGATCCGAAGTTGCGTAGCAGGTTTCGTTGGCGGAAGCTCAGCGCGACCATGAAGCCCGAGTAGAACAGGATCCCCTCGAGGATGATGTTGTACGCGATCAGGTTGCGAATGAAGTCCTTCTTGCCCTCGGTCGTGGTGATGTCGAGGGTCTCCTCCGTCATCCGCTTGATGAACTTGACCTGAAACTCCTCCTTCTTCGCCATCGACGGTACGTCGACGTGCGACGCGTAGGCGGCCTCGCGGTCGATCGGGAACGTCTCGAGGACGTACTCGAACGACATGCAGTGGTTCGCCTCTTCCCACATCTGCTTCGCGAGGTAGAGGTGGCACTCGGGCGCGTTGATGTACGGGTACACGCCGAACGCGAGCGCCTTGTTGACGAGCAGCTCGTTCGGGTTGAAGTACGACATGAGGAAGGTGACAGCGTGCTTCTCCTCGTCCGTCATCTTCTTGAAGTCGCTGAGGTCCTCGCCCAACTGGATCTCGTTGGGGAACCATGTGTTCGCGACGGCCTGGTCGTACAGGTCCATCGCCCATGGGTACGTGATGGGCTTGAGGAGCAATCCGTCCTGGATGCCCGTGCCGAGAATGGCCATGGTGTTCTCCCTCGTCAGCTTTCGAATGTCACGGCGTGGTGGCTACTGGCAGGACTCGCACTGCAGGCGTTCCATCGGGTCGACGGGACATGCGACGCCGTCGACCATCTCGCTGTCCTGGTCCGTGGCCGCCAGCGCGGTCTGTTCGGTGATGGGCAACTGCGCGACGCCGACGGGGGCGACGACGGGCGCAGGCGGCGCTACCTCCGCAGTCGGCTGGGGGACAGCCACCGGAGCTTCGACGGGGGCAGGCGCGACGGCCGGGGCCGACGACTTGGGCGTCAGCCCGCCGAATCCCTTGCGCGCGGGTCCCTTGGATGCGGGCTTCGCGGCGGACGAGCCTCCCGTCCCTGCCGTACCCGTCTCGTTGATCCGCTCGGTCTTGTTGACGCGCACCGTGGACTGCTCGGCCGTGTGGCGGGGCTTCATGTGGAGGTAGTACGTCGTCTTGACGCCCCGCTCCCACGCGGCGGCATAGAGGTCCATCATTCCCTCGACGTCGCGCGATTCGAGGTAGATGTTCCGGCTGATGGCCTGGTCGATCCACTTCTGAGCGCGCGCGGCCACCTCGATGAACGCGTAGGGCGAGAGTTGGAACGAGGTCTTGTACACGTCCTGGAGGTGCTGAGGAACCTCGGGGATCTGGCTGAGATCACCCTGGACCTCGAGCAGGCGGTCGCGCACCTGTTCCCACATGCCGAGTCCCTGGAGGTCCTTCACGAGGTTGCGGTTGACCTCGAGGAATTTGCCTGACGAGGTGGCGCGGGAGAAGATCTGCGAGAACTGCGGATCGAATCCCGGCGTGGTCCCGGCGACGAGGCCGATGGAAGCCGTCGGCGCGACGGCCATGAGGGTCGCGTTGCGAATGCCACCCTTGACCTTGTCGCGTAGCGCGTCCCAGTCCTGGCGCGTGGTGCGGTTGACCGCGATCGGGACGCCACGGTCGGCCTCCGTCGTTGCGATGGTGTCGAACGGAACCAGGCCCTTGGACCAGCCGGAACCTTCGAAGTTGGCGTAGGCGCCGCGCTCGCGAGCGAGGTTCGCGGACTCGTCAATCGCGTGGAACGAGACGAACTCGATGATCTCGTCGATGAGGTCGTACGACTTCTCCGACTCGTACGCGAGCCCCAGGCGCTCGGCGATGTCGGTGAAGCCCATGACGCCCAGCCCGATCGCCCGGTTCTCGCTGTTCGCGTGCTCGGACTCAGGAACGGACGACAGCGTGATGTCCACGAGGTTGTCGAGCTGACGGACCGCGAGTCGCGTCGATTCCTCCATGCGCTTCCAGTCGATCGCTCCGTCCACCAGGTGCGTGGCGAGGTTCACCGACGCGAGGTTGCACACGGAGATGTTGTCGCGGTCCTGCGGGAGGCAGATCTCCGTGCACAGGTTCGACAGATGGATGGTGCCCGTGTTCGTGTTGAGCGCGCGGTTGTTGATGGTGTCCTTCCACGTGAGCCACGGGTGCGAGGACGCCTGCAGCGAGATGAGGATGGACTTGTACTGCTCGCGGGCGCGCATCTTGCGGAACGTGCGCATCTTGCCGGACTCGGCGAGCGCGATGTACTCCGCGTATCGAGCGGAGAACGCCGAGCCCGTGAGCTCCACGAGGTCGGGCGTCTCTGCGGGGTCGAACAAGTACCAGTCCTGGTCTTCGCGGACCCGCTTCATGAACTCGTCGGAGATCCACACGGCCGTGTTGGCCGTGCGCGTGCGGCGGTACGGATCGCCCGAGTTCTGGCGCAGGTCGAGGAACTGGGTGAAGTCCAGGTGCCAGTTCTCCATGTAGAAGCACAGCGCCCCGAACTTCTTGCCTCCCCTGCTCACGGCGCGCAGCGTCGAGTCGATGGTGTGCATGAAGGGGATGGGCCCGGTGGACGTCGTGTTGTTCGATCGGATGGGCGAGCCCTCCGCGCGAAGCTTGGTGACACTCAGCCCTATCCCACCCGTTCCCTTCGTGAGCCACATGACGTCGCCGACGGTCTTGGCGATGTGGTCCATGTCGTCTTCCATCTGCATGACGAAGCAGTTGGAGAGCTGAGGGTACGACGTCCCGGCGTTGACAAGCGTGGAGCCTGCGGGCAGATAGTCGAGGTTCGAGATCTTGTTGTAGAACTTGATGGCCATCTCGGTGGCGTTGGGCTCGTTGAGCGCCAGACCCATCGAGACGCGCATCCAGAAGTACTGGGGGACCTCGAGCGGCTTTCCGTTGCGGCCGTTGATCATGTAGCGGTTGCGCATGGTCACGGTGCCGATGTACTTGAGCAGGTCGTCGCGGGAGTGGTCGATCGCGGCCGCGAGCGCGTCGAGGTCGAACAGCTCGATGAACCGCGGGTCGAGGAGCCCTTCCTCGACGCCGTCCCTGATGTATCCGGGGAATCGCGCCTGGTGCAGCAACGCGAGTTCAAGGTCAGACTCGTAGTTCCCGAGGACGCGCTTCGCGATCACCTTGCGGAGGAGTCGCGCGGCGATGATGTCGAAGTCGGGGTCTTCCTTGACGTTCTGGATGGCGACGCTGATGGCCGCCTCGTCCAGCTGCTCGGTGGTGATCCCGTCGAAGAGCGTGATCGCGAGCTCCGAGGCAACCTGGGTGACCTTGGAGATCTGATCCTCGAGGCCTTCTGCGGCGCGCTCGATCGCGCGGTTGATCCGATCAGCGTTGTACGGCTCGCGCGACCCGTCCCGCTTGGTGACCTGAATTCCGGTGTACGCGGGAACGACGTCTGCGGCGTCCGACGGACGGGTGGGCTCGGTAATGGTCACTGCTCTCCCCTTGCTTGTTCTCTTCACTCGACGACTACGACTTCTCGGCTTCGGGGGCCGTGTGGGGCCCTCTGGCGGGCATCTTCCCGACGGTACACATAAGGGCTACCTCACCGCAACATATTGTGGCGTGTCGCCGTATCTACCACTACATCTTGCGTTTGATGTGGATGAAATTGTGGGCGCAGTGTGGATAACTCGCCCCGGAAGCGGATAATTCCAGTCTCTCTCGCGGGTCCGACACCCGAGACCCTGCCGCGACGGGTGGAGCCGCTACGTCGAGCGCACACGCCAAACGACGCCGACGCTCGACCCGAATCCGATGATGGTCGGCACGGACATGGCAAGCCACACCCCGACCACGATCGGCGTGAGGAAGATTCCGTACTCTGGCCCCGCGTCCATCGGACCCGAGCGGTCAGCGAAGTACGTCCACCACACCTCCGCCACACTCGCGCTGAGCATGAATGCGAGGACCGCGAGTTGGGTCACCAAAGCCGTCCAGGCCGCAAGTCGAACCACGCGAAGCGATCGCCTTCGACGGGTTCCGGCGACCAGAGCGAGGATGAGCCCTCCAGCAAGAACCGCCGCGAGGGCTCCGGCCGTCACCCAGCGCGACGTGACAGCAGCCCAGCACGCGACGACCGCCGGCACCGCCTGCCCCGCGACGATCCATGCGGCGGCCTTGCCGGTCATGTACTCGATCCGCTCCGGCGAAGACGCGACACCGGCGAGGTATTCGGCCTGCCGTTGCGTGAGGACGCCGTCGAGGGAATAGGACACGAGCTACCGCATCGACTAGTCCACGACGCCGTACAGCCGGTCGCCCGCGTCCCCGAGCCCAGGAACGATGAATCCGACGTCGTTCAGTCGCTCGTCGACCGTCGCCACCACCACGGTGACCTCGGCGCGGCCCTCGAAGGCCTTCTCCACGGCGGCGATGCCCTCCGGCGCCGCGATCAGGCAGACGGCCGTCACGTCGGTCGCGCCGCGCTCGAGCACGTACTCGATGGCGGCGATGAGCGACCCCCCGGTCGCGAGCATCGGGTCGAGCACGAACACCTGGCGCCCCGTGAGGACGTCGGGAAGCCGGTTCGCGTACGTCACGGCCTTGAGCGTCTTCTCGTCGCGCCTGAGTCCAAGGAATCCGACCTCCGCGCTCGGGAGCAGGCGCTCCATGCCCTCGAGCATCCCCAGCCCCGCGCGCAGGATGGGGACGATGATGGGCGCCGGACGAGCGATCGCCGTCCCCGTCGTCGTCGTGAGGGGCGTCTCGACTTCCTTGGGAACGACCCTGACGTTCCGCGTGGCCTCGTAGGCGAGGAGGGTGACGAGCTCGTCGACGAGGAGCCGGAAGGTGGCAGACGGCGTGTCCTTGTCGCGAAGAATCGTGACCTTGTGGGCGATGAGCGGGTGGTCGGCGACGTAGAGGCGCATGACCTCAACTTAGCGCCCCGATACCCTGGGCGCATGGCCCAACGTTCGTACGTCGACGCGATGCGCGCAGCGCTCGAGGAGGCCGCGCTCGCCGCTGCCGACAGCGACGTTCCCGTCGGCGCCGTCGTCCTCGATCCGGACGGGGCCATCGTCGGGCGAGGACACAATCGCCGCGAGGCCGCGCACGATCCCACGGCCCACGCCGAGGTCCTCGCGATCCGTGAGGCGGCAACCGCGGCGGCGACCTGGCGCCTCGACGGTCACACCCTCGTCGTCACGCTGGAGCCGTGCGCCATGTGCGCCGGCGCCATGCTCCAGGCCCGCATCCCCCGGCTCGTCTTGGGCGCCTGGGACCCCAAGGCAGGCGCCGCAGGCTCCCAGTGGGATCTGGTGCGCGACGCGCGCGGCTCCGCCCCCGTCGAGGTGATCGGTGGCGTCCTCGAGGCCGAATGCGCGGCCCCGCTCGCCGCGTTCTTCGAGCGTCGGCGCGACTAAGGCCCGATCGGGCGTTTGTGGCCCTCGCACGCTGGCTGTATTGTCGTCCGCGGTGCCGTGTCCGAGCGGCCTAAGGAGCACGCCTCGAAAGCGTGTGTGGGTGAAAGTCCACCGTGGGTTCAAATCCCACCGGCACCGCCAGCTGGGCCCGGACCGCCGAAGGGCGTTTTCCGGGCCCGAGGCATTTCCCGCGGAAGGCTACGCCGCGACCGCACCGGCGATCATCGCGGCGAGGAACGCCGTCGTCGCGAGCCCCACCATGATGAGGCTGTAGCCGATCACGAGGGCCGCCTTCGCGAGCCCTGCACCCGCCTGCCCCGTGCGACGTATGGTCGCGAGAGCGTAGTGCCCGACGATGACCGCCGCAATATCGACCACCGGCGTGAGCACCAGGCCGAGCAGCGACAAGACGAAGGCGATGGTCGCCGACGTACTCGTCGCCGCGACCGGGGTCGGGGAGCCTATCGGCGCGGTGACGTAGGGCGACGAGTACCCGGGCGGAGGGGCGTACGTCGACGGAGGGACGGCGATCGGCTGATCGGAGGTCGGCGTGCTGGGCGGAGGCGGGAATGTCATGGCGACCTACGACGCGCTCGCCGAGGCAGACGCTGACGGCGACGGGGACGCGAACGGGTCCGGAGGCAGATTACGCGGGGCGGGCTCCGGCTCGATTAGGCGAGCGTTGAGGCACTCCGCATACGCGGACAACGGGAGGTCCGAACTGAGAGAAGGATCCGTGAGGGGAACGAGCTCGCCCTCGTACGCCGAACCCATGACCACGTCGACCGTGGTGTCCTTTCGGGTGTCGAGGATCAGCTCGTATTCGGGGAAATTGCGCGCGACCGTATACGCCTGCTGCACCCCGTTGACACCAAAACTGATCCGAGCGACGCCGTCGTACGAGCGCGACCAGTTGTCCGCGCCCAACGCGACGTACCCGCGGCCCTCAAGGTCGCTCATGACCGTCCCGGCAAGCCCGGAGCGGTCCGTTCCGTTCCGAACGCGAACCGCGACCTTCGCTGCGTCCATCGGGTAGGAGTCCGATGGCGGGCACACGAGCGTGATGTCGCTGTTGAAGTCGCCTGCGATCGTGACGAACGGGCGATGAAAGGGGCCCTCGATCGAACCGGTGTACACGGAGTACGCCCCGAAGGCGACGGTACCGAGCGCGATGACGAGGATCCCGAAGAACAACATCTGGCGTTCGCGCCTGTGTCGGCGCAGGACGTCGCGGCGAGTACGGAATTTGCTCGTCGAACTCGTCGGCTTGTCCACGTCAGGCTTGTCCACGACACCACCCTAATCGAGACGGTCCCCTTGGCGGAGGATGGGGGATTCGAACCCCCGAGGGCTTGCACCCAACACGCTTTCCAAGCGTGCGCCATAGGCCACTAGGCGAATCCTCCAGGGGCACCGATGCTACCGGAGCAACGCCGGGGATACGACCGCAGTTCCCACAACTAGCGATCTCGACGCGGTCCGACAGTAGACTGGGGCCGACCCCTCACGTGGCGTCACCTCGCCTAACTCCCCCAGGGCAGAAATGCAGCAAGGGTAAGCGGGCTCTGGCGGGTGCGTGGGGGGTCCTCGCTTCCCGTCGGGGACGGCGACTAGAGTCGGTCGTGTGAACCAGGCTCTGTACCGCCGCTATCGGCCCGATACGTTTGCCGAAGTCGTGGGTCAAGAGCACGTCACCGTCCCCCTGATGCATGCCCTCAAGACGGACCGCGTCGCGCACGCCTACCTCTTCTCCGGCCCGCGCGGCTGCGGAAAGACGACGTCCGCCCGCATCCTCGCGCGCTGCCTCAACTGCGCAGAGGGGCCAACGGACACGCCGTGCGGCACCTGCGACTCGTGCGTCGAACTCGCGACGGGCGGCACCGGGTCCGTCGACGTCGTCGAGATCGACGCCGCCTCGCATAACGGGGTCGACGACGCGCGCGAACTCCGCGAGCGAGCCGCCTTCGCCCCGGCCCGCGACGCCTACAAGATCTTCATCCTGGACGAGGCGCACATGGTCACGCCCCAGGGGTTCAACGCGCTCCTCAAGCTCGTCGAGGAGCCGCCTCCGCACGTGCGGTTCATCTTCGCCACCACCGAGCCAGACAAGGTGATCGGCACCATTCGATCCCGCACCCACCACTACCCCTTCCGCCTCGTCCCGCCCGTTCTGTTGACCGACTACCTCGCGAAGCTGTGCGAGGCCGAAGGGACGACCGTCGCGTCGGGGGTCCTCCCGCTCGTGGTGCGCGCTGGCGGCGGCTCCGTGCGCGACTCGCTCTCCGTGCTCGACCAGCTCATGGCGGGTTCGGGCGATGAAGGCATTACCTACGAGCGGGCGATCGCGCTGCTCGGATTCACCGACGCCGCCCTTCTCGACGACGCGGTTGACGCGCTTTCCGCCGCTGATGGCGCCTCACTCTTCGCCGTCGTCGAGCGCGTGATCCAGACCGGCCACGAGCCGAGGCGTTTCGTCGAGGACCTCCTGGAACGCCTTCGCGACCTCCTCATCCTCGCCGCCGCTGGGGAGGACGGCGTGAAGGCGCTCGGGCCCGTTCCTCTCGATCAACTCGAGCGGATGCGGGATCAGGCGCGGCGCCTCGGACTGGAGCGTGCGTCGCGCGCGGCCGACCGCGTCAACGATGCGCTGACCTCAATGGTGGGGGCGACGTCGCCGCGCCTCCATCTGGAGTTGCTGTGCGCGCGGCTCGTTGCGGGCGAGGCGATACAGCCGAAAGCCCTCGGCTCCGAGACGTCCGACCGACCCAAGAGTCCTCTCGCGGCGCTCGTTGTCGCCAACCGAGAACCTGTCGCGATCCCCGAGCCGGAGCCCATCGCTGCGGCACCGGAGCCCGTCGCCACCGAGGAAGGCACTGCCGACGCGATCGAACCCGCCCCGCAGGCGCCCGTGGCCGAGCCTGACGCCCCGCCGGAGCCGCCCCTGCCCGACGACGCTGTCGACATGCCCCCGCCGCCGCCTGAGGCCGCCCCCGAGGCACCTGTGACCGAAGCGGAGCCCTCGCCGTCGGCCGGGGGGAGCGAGGACGCCGAACTGCTGCGGCGCCGGTGGTCCGAGGTCCTGGGAACGCTCGAGCGGCGTCGCGTGACGTGGGTGCTGGTAAGCCAGAGCGCCCAGGTGGCGCGCGTCGAGGGGGAGTCGGTGTACCTCGCGTTCTCCAGTCCACAGCTCGCCGAGCGGTTCAACGGAGGGCAGCACGCCGAGAACGTCGCCCTAGCGATTCGCGAGACGCTCGGCCTTCAGACGCAGGTCATCGGAGAGGCCGACGGGCTCGCCGCCGCGCCGACCGCCCGTTCGGCACCCCCCGCGCCCCCCGCGCCCCCCGCGACGCCCGTGCCGCCACCCGTCGCCGAACCCGAACCGCCGCGACACCGCGCGTCGGCGACGGAGGACGAGGCGTCCGACAACGACGACGCCGCCCCCGACGCCGGCCTGACGGGCGCGGAAGCGATCGCGCAGATGCTCGGCGGCACGGTCGTCGAGGACGACTAGGGAGAGCCTGGCGCCCGCCGTCTGCCGCGCCGCCTACGCTGGAGGTCATGTACGACGGAGCGGTTCAGGACCTTATCGACGAGCTAGGGCGTTTGCCCGGGATCGGACCCAAGAGCGCCCAGCGCATCGCGTTCTACCTGCTCGGAGCCGACACCGCCGACGTCAAGCGCCTCGCCGAGACCCTCCTCACCGTCAAGGAGAAGGTTCGCTTCTGCGAGCGGTGCGGCAACGTCGCCGAGGGAGAGCTGTGCCGCGTCTGCCTCGACCCTCGGCGCTCCGACGAGGTCATCTGCGTCGTCGAAGAACCGAAGGACGTCATGGCCGTGGAACGCACGCGCGAGTTCCGTGGTCGCTACCACGTGCTCGGCGGCGCAATCGATCCGATGTCGGGCGTAGGCCCCGACGACCTCAGGATCCGCGAACTGCTCGCGCGCCTCGGGACGGAGACCGTGACCGAGGTCATCATCGCGACCGACCCCAACATCGAGGGCGAGGCGACCGCGACCTATCTCACGCGCCTTCTTGCGCCGATGGGCGTCACGGTCTCCCGCCTCGCGTCCGGCCTGCCGGTGGGCGGCGACCTCGAATACGCTGATGAGGTGACGCTCGGTCGCGCGTTCGAGGGGCGACGGGTCGTCACCTAACCCGGGATACGCAAGGAGAGAATCGTGGCGAACGTCGTCCTGCTGCACTCGGCGTTGGGACTTACTTCTCACGTCCTCGACTGGGCGGATGCACTGCGGGAGGACGGCCACGCCGTTGTCGCGCCCGATCTGTTCGACGGAGAGACGTTCACGGACATCGACGCGGCAGTGAACAAGGTCGATGCGGCCGGGGGTCCGCCGGCATTCGTTGACGCCGCGATCGCGGGATCGGCGCGGCTCGCGGAGCCTCGCGTGTACGCGGGCTTCTCAATGGGCGCGACGGTCGCGGAGATTCTCGCCCTTACGCGGTCCGACGCCGTGGGCCTCGTGCTCATGCACGGCGCGGCGTCCCCCGCCTGGTTCGACGCAACGACGTGGCCCCGGAACCTACGGGCGCAGCTGCACTACGCGAAAGATGACCCCTGGATCGAAGGCGACGAGAACGCCGCCTTCCTGGCGCTAGCCAACGGTCGCTGCGAGGAGTTCGTGTACCCGGGTGACGCTCACCTCTTCGCGTTCGAGGGCTGGGACGAGTACGACCCCGAAGCCGCAGACGCGATGTTCGAACGCGTCACGGACTTCCTCGCCACCTTCGAGTAGTCGTCGCGCGGCCGGACCATGGTCCCCGGTCGCTCCCACTAGAATTGGGCGAGCCGGGCGCGCCGTGTCCGGATAGCCGCCCAGCCCGGAGAGAACGATGAGCCTCGTCGTCCAGAAGTACGGTGGCTCCTCCGTCTCCGACGCCGCCGCGATCAAGCGCGTCGCCGCGCGGATAGCCGAGACGAAGAAGGCGGGCAACGACGTCGTCGTCGCCGTCTCCGCGATGGGCGACACGACGGACGAGCTTCTCGATCTTGCCCACAAGGTATCCACGGGCAACCACGCGCGCGAACTCGACATGCTCCTCACCGCAGGCGAGCGAATCTCGATGGCTCTTCTCGCCATGGCGATCCGCGACCAGGGAGTAGGCGCGCAGTCGTTCACCGGTTCTCAGGCTGGCGTCATCACCAGCGAGCATCACGGCAAGGCGCGAATCATCGACGTCACGCCGGGACGAGTCGTCAAGGCCATCGAGGCGGGGGACGTCGCGATTGTCGCGGGTTTCCAAGGCGTGTCCGTCGACACCAAGAACATCACGACGCTCGGCCGAGGCGGCTCCGACACCACGGCTGTCGCCATCGCTGCCGCGCTCGGCGCCGACGTCTGCGAGATCTACACCGACGTCGACGGCGTCTTCACCGCCGACCCGCGCATCGTCCCGACCGCCCGTCGCCTCGACCGGGTGACCTACGACGAGATGCTCGAGCTCGCGGCCTCGGGCGCCAAGGTCTTGATGCCCCGCTGCGTCGAATACGCGCGCCGCTACGACGTACCCATCCACGTACGCTCATCGTTCTCCGGCAAGGAGGGAACATGGGTGATGGCGGGACCTGACAAGGGAGACACCATGGAAGAGCCGATTATCGCCGGGGTCGCTCACGACCGCTCCGAGGCCAAGATCACGGTCGTCGGTATCCCCGACGTTCCCGGGAAGGCCGCGCGTCTCTTCGAGGCCGTCGCGAGCGCCGACGTCAACGTCGACATGATCGTCCAGAACGTCTCGGCGCACTCCACGGGCCTCACCGACATCTCGTTCACCCTCCCCGCGAGCGAGGGCAAGGACGCGATCGAGGCGATCGAGGCGGACAAGGCGGAGATCGGGCACGCGGAGGTGCGCTACGACGACGAGATCGGCAAGGTCTCGCTCGTTGGCGCTGGCATGAAGTCGAGCACGGGCATCAGCGCCCGGTTCTTCGGAGCCCTCCGCGACGCTGGGGTCAACATCGAGATGATCACGACCTCGGACATTCGTATCTCCGTGGTGACCCGTGCCGGGCAGCTCGACGCGGCCGTCCAGGCCGTCCACACAGCCTTCGGGCTCGACTCGTCCGACGGTGAGGCCGTCGTCTACGGAGGTTCCGGACGATGACGGGCGCGAGCGAACTTGTCGTAGCCGTCGTCGGCGCGACCGGGCAGGTGGGCGCCGTCATGCGCCGACTCCTGCGCGAACGCGGATTCGCCGACGCGACCGTGCGCTACTTCGCGTCCGCCCGATCGGCCGGAACGACCTTGCCGTGGGGCGACGCTTCGATCGTCGTGGAGGACGTGGCGACCGCCGACCTCGCCGGAATCGATCTCGCTCTGTTCTCCGCAGGAGGCGGCACGTCGAAGGAGCACGCGCCTCGATTCGCCGAGGCTGGCGCGATCGTGGTCGACAACTCGTCGGCCTGGCGCATGGACCCCGACGTGCCGTTGGTCGTCTCGGAGGTTAATCCCGAGGCGCTCGATTCGATTCCGAAGGGCATCGTCGCCAACCCGAACTGCACCACGATGGCGGCCATGCCCGTCCTCAAGGTCCTCGACGACGAGGCGGGGCTTCGTCGCCTCACGATCTCGACCTATCAGGCCGTCTCGGGCGCGGGTCTTGTTGGCGTCGCCGAGCTCGATGGCCAGGTCAAGGCCTCCGCCGACGACGCTGCCGCCCTGACGCACGACGGCGGTGCCGTCGAATTCCCCGCGCCTTCGGCGTTCACGGCCCCCATCGCCTTCAACGTGCTACCCCTCGCGGGAAGCATCGTGGACGACGGAATGAACGAGACAGGCGAGGAGAAGAAGCTACGCGACGAGTCGCGCAAGATTCTCGGACTCCCGGATCTGCTGGTTAGCGGTACCTGCGTCCGCGTCCCGGTCTTCACCGGTCACTCGTTGTCCATCAACGCGGAGTTCGACCGACCACTCTCGCCCGCGAGAGCCTACGAGCTCCTTGCGTCCGCGCCCGGCGTTCGCGTCGTTGAGGTTCCAACGCCACTGCAGGCCGCTGGAGGCGACGACTCGCTCGTTGGGCGCATCCGTGCTGATGAGGGGGTTTCGGGCGGCAGAGGCCTCGCTCTGTTCGTCTCAGGGGACAACCTGCGCAAGGGCGCGGCCCTCAACGCGGTACAGATCGCGGAACTTCTGGTTCCGCGCCTTCGCTCCTAGGCTTTCTCGGAAACCTTGCTCCGCGAGCGTTGAGCCCTCTTTCCTTCCGAATCCGGTCGCGCGGCCGCGACGGCCACCACGAAGAGAATCGCCACCGGGACGACCTCGATCAGCATGCGATTGAGCGAATCCACCGGCGCGACGCGGTAGGCCGATCCTCGGGCGAAGGCGAGCACGAAGGCGATGGGAAGGAACGTCGTCGTCAGTGCCCGCAGCGGCGCCAGGATTCGACCCCGCTGCAGGAAGACCGCCGCGACCACCAGGATCGCGAGACCGTCCAGGGAGACTCCCCACGTTCCATCGGGCACCATGGCATTGCGATACACGGCGTGGGCGCTCCGCGTGAGGATGTCGGGATAACCCAGCGACAGTAGGCCGAGCAGTATCATCAGGCCAGCGTCGATGTAGCGGGGGCTCGCGTCGAGGAGCGAGACGACGAACCCGTCTGGCCGGAGGAACGGGAAGGTCGCCGCGAGCGCCAGGTAGGCGAATCCGACGAGCGTGATCACCACTTGCGGTGGGCCGCCGTCGCCGTGAATGAATCCCGAGACGGCGCCGAAGCCGAACCACACGACCATCACGGCCCCGGTCGACGCCGCGAGCGCGCGACGGGTGCGCAACGCGACCCTTCGCGATGCCAGCGCGGGCGCAAGGAGAACGACTACAAGGAACACCCCTTCGGGGCGCACGAGGATCAACGCGGGCGCGCTCAGCGCGAGCACGACGGCCATGGGGGCGGCCTGGCTTCGGCTGCCGTCGAGGAGCATCCAGCACGCGCCACCCGCGACGAGCACGAGCGCCGCCGCGAGGAGATGGCCGTTGACGTACCACGCGTTCGCAATGAATCGGTTGAACGACGCCAGGGCGACGACGGAGAGCGCCACGACGCCTACCGTCGCCACACGCCCGAAGCCCTCCATCACGCGAACGCGCACGAACCACGCGAGCGCACCGAGCGTCGCGACAGCCAGCAGAGGGACAACCGAGAACAGGACGTAGCCGTTGGACAGCTGAGCGGGCGCCTCGAGCAGAGGAAAACCGATGAGCCGTTTGTCGAGCACGTAGGCGTTCGCCGTGTCGAGGAAGTGGCCGCGCGTGAGTAGCTTGGCCTGCTGAATGTACTCCAACGAATCGATGTGCCACGTGTAGAGACGGAGCGCTCGAATCAGCGCGATCGCGGCCACGAGAGTGGCCGCGACGCCCGCCATCGGCCACCACGGGAGGCGAAGGAACTCCCCTCTCCCGCTACGCCACGCCCACGCGCCGATTCCCGTGCCAAGGCACAGCGCCCACGTCAGGAGCGGCGATCCGGGAAGGTGGGCGAACGCCTGCACGGTGCCCCAGCCGATCTCGAGGCAGATTCCGAGAATGAACCCTAGGGGGAGTAGCCCCCAACCCCGCAGCCGGGCCGCGCGAAGCACCAGCGCCCCGGAGAGCGCGAGGATCCACGCGTTCGCTACCTCGACGATCATGCGCCCGCCCCTTCCAGGGCGTCGGCGTTAAGCAACGACGTGTCGACGAACGCGAGCGCCTCGACCGTCTCTCCGTCGCTATCCACGGTCTCGAATCGCACCATGAGGAACTCGCGCGCGACCGACGGCACGTACGCCTCGCCCTTGAGTCCTCGATTCACGTAGTTGCGCGGATCTCCCGGGATCGATGAGGCGTCGCGCGTACACACCCACCACGCGGGTCCGTGGCTGCCTGCCGGACCCGACGCGATCGCACAGGCCTTCGGATCGATGGCGCCGAGTAGTGGTGCTCCCGTTCCGTCGATCCTGACGACGCGCGCGACGTTGCTGAACGAATACAGGCGACGCTCGGTGAGGGGATCGGCGCCGAAGTCCCCCTCGGGAACGATGACGGTCGAACCGGGGGCCGCGAACCCGAGGGCGTAGTACGCGCCGTATCGCGACCGCGCGTTCTCGTCGTAGTAGTACGACCAGTAGCCGTAGTCGAGGGTGTCGTACTGGTGAATGGCCCGGATGTAGAAGCCCGCGCTCTCCTCCGTCGTGGAGAACAAGGCGGGTCCGAAGGCGGCCGTCGCGACGAGTCCGGCGAGGAGCCACAGGCCCCCACTGGCGAACGTCCTCCGCGCGCCCGTCACGTTGGACCCTCGCCCCCTCTCCAGGGCGAACGAGAGTACGCTCTCGCCCGCTACACATCCAGTCGGGGTGACAGGATTTGAACCTGCGGCCTCTTCGTCCCGAACGAAGCGCGCTACCAAGCTGCGCCACACCCCGCGGATTCCGTCGAGACAACGCTCGACGGAGCCTGCCTAGGATATCCGACGCGGGGAGGTCCCGTGCAACGTCGGGCGAACGGAGGCGACCTCGCCTACCGCGCCACCAATTCCAGGAGCGTCGCCGACGGCCGGCACGCGAACCTTACGCGGGCGTACGGCGAGGTGCCGATGCCTGCGGAGACGTGAAGCCACACGGACTCGCCTCCCGCGTCGCGGTCGGGGCGGGCACCGGGCCACCCGCTCAGCCCGCTGGCGCGGCGCCGATCGAGGTCGCAGTTCGTCACGAGAGCGCCCACCCCGGGAACGCAGACCTGGCCACCGTGCGTGTGCCCGGCAAGAATGAGCTCGGCGCCGTCGTTCTGCAGCGCCGCGAGGGCGCGAGCGTAGGGGGCATGAACGACGCCGATGCGCACCGCGTCCCGACCCACCGGCACGGTCCCGTCTGGGAGCCGGTCGCGCCCGAGATGCGGGTCGTCGAGACCCACGAGATCAACGGTCACGCCCCGTATCGTGACGGCGGCTCTCGCGTTGGTGAGGTCGTTCCATCCGGCCCCGACGAATCCGCGCGTAAGGTCCTCGACCGGAAGTACCGCCGGCTCGGGCCTGAGGCGCGTGGGCCCACGAAAGTACGTGAACGGATTCTTGGGGCTGGGACCGAAGTAGTCGTTCGAGCCGTAGACGAAGGCGCCCGGGCGTGCGAGCAGCGGCTCCATCGCCTCGAGCAGGGGGGCTACGGCGTCGGTGGATGCGAGGTTGTCGCCCGTGTCGACGACAAGATCCGGCTCTAGGTCGCCCAGCGTCCGCAGCCAGCGAAGGACGGATCGCTGGCGCGGCACCAGGTGAATGTCGGAGACGTGAAGGACGCGGATCGCGGTGGCGCCGGGATCGAGTACAGGCACGCGCACGCGCCTGACCGTAAACGCCCGTGCCTCAAGCGCCCCCCACCCGAGCCCTCCGGCCGCGAGCGCGGCGACACCCACCGCGATCGGTGCGATCACCACGCCTCGACCCGGTCTACGGGGTGACAGAAGGCGAAGGCGTGGGCGTCGGCGTAACGACGACGCACCCCGAATCGTCGAAGCCGGGCGGCGGGCCCCAGCCGGAGGACGGCGAAGGAGGCCACGACGAACCCCACCAGTCGCTACGGGCGCGACGCAGGGATTCAGTCGAGGCCGGCCAGTTGGTACCACCAGTCCGGGCAGTGGTCGAGCGCGAGAGCGTAATTCGCACTGTCGAACTCCGGACTCGGCGGCGGAACCCGCCTCGGGCCACTGGGAGATCACCGTCCGTCGGCGGCACGGTGTCGTCGTACATCAAGACCGGATCGACCTCCCACAGGCAACCTTCGTCGTTGATATCGTGCTTCGCGGTGACAGGTCCTCCCCGAGCACCAGCGGAACCTCACCCTTCCAGGCGCCCAGGCCGGACGGGCGTCCGGGTAGAGGCAGGACGGGTTTCCCTGCGAGCGCCTGGTCCATGAAATGCTTCCAGTTCTGCCCGGAGATCGTCGCGCCGTAGACGCGCTTGTACGGGATCCCGTTGATCGTGATGTGTTGCTGCTTCACGTCGTGGTCGGGGTTGCCCTCCCACGTCACCGCGACGAGCTGCGGGGTGAAGCCCATGAACCAACCGTGCACGTTGTCCTGCGCGGTTCCCGTCTTGCCTGCCGCTGGTCTTCCGCCCGCGAGTTTCGCGCTGGTTCCCGTTCCGTTGAGGACCACCTGCTGCATGCCGTAGCTCACGCCCTGCGCGACGTTTTCGGGAATCACCTGCGAGCACGAGCTCGTCTGACCGCCGAGGTACCGTACCGTCGAGCGCCTCGACGCTCGTGATGGCGATCGGTTCGCACTTGACTCCGTTGTTCGCAAACACCTGAGCGACCGACGCCATGGTCAGCGGCGACGCGTTCTGCGTACCAAGCGTGGCCGAGGGAACGACCTCAAACGGGGCACCGTCCGCGCGCTGGAAGCCCAACGTCTTTGCCATATCCGCGATGTCGCACAGGTCAAGGCGGTTCGTCATCGCGGCGTACGCGGTGTTCACGGAGCCCTGCGTCGCCGAGAGCGCCGTCATCTGGCCCTTACCTTCGCCGTCGGCGTTGGCGGGCTTCCACGACTTCTGGCCGGCGAACGGGGCAGGACCGATGCACCTCGCATGCCACGAGTCCGACGGCCACTCGCGATGGTCGGCGGAGATCACCTCGTCCAAGCCGTGACCGGTACTCAGCCACGTGGCGAGCACAATCGGTTTGAAGGTCGATCCCGGGGAGAAGCCGCGCGAACCGCCATACTCTCGGTCGGTGGAGTAGTTGATAGACGTGTACCCCGGATCCGGTTTTGGCGCGGTGTCGTAGTAACGGTCCTGAGCCATGACGAGGATCTCGCCCGTCTTGGGATTTAGCGCGACCATGGCGTCGGCGAATCCTGAGGGATCCGCGGGCGGGATGGACTTTCGCAGGACGCTATTCGCGATGCGCTGCTTGGTGATGTCGAGCGTGGTGTAGATGTTGACGCCCTGGTTGAGCCACTCCTGACCCTTGCCCTGAAACACCGGGTCCTTGTCGAGCACCTTGGTGACGTAGTCGCAGAAGAACGGCGCGTCGTCGGAGGCCGAACAGCTGAACTTCGGCCGGTGAACATCGAGCGTGTCCGCCAGCGGCGTCGCGATGTACTGGTGGTACAACTCTTCGTTGACGACCGGGTCCTTGTCGAACATGCCCTGCTCGTACATAGTGAGAAGGACGGTGTTGCGGCGCTCCTCGGCGGCCTCCGGGTGTATGAGCGGGTCCCACTTAAACGGGTTCTGCGTGATACCGACGATGGTCGCGGCCTCGATGGCCGTGTCTTCCTTGGCGGAGTGGCCGAAGTACACCTGGGAGGCCGTCTCGACGCCGTACACGGACGCGCCGAACTGCGCGACGTTGAGGTACTGCTGAAGGATGCTTTCCTTGCCGCAGTCCACCTTGGGATTCGACGTGCACTCGCGCCCGTACCGGTTGGCGGCGTAGGCCTCAAGGTTGAGGGCGTAGCGCGCCTCGCGGAGCTTGCGGGCGACGGACACCTCGGTCGCGTCCTTGAGCGCCTGGGGATCTCCGCTCGCGACGGCCGCCTGAACGAGCGTGTTCTTCACGAGCTGCTGGGTGATGGTCGAGGCGCCCGGCGTGCCCTGTCCGCTCAGGTTGATGTAGACGGCTCGCATGAGCCCCTGACCGTCGACGCCGTTGTGCGTCCAGAACCGCTTGTCCTCGACGGCGACGATGGCCTGCTGGAGCCACGGCGAGATGTCCTCGAGGGGCACAACGACGCGGTTCTGCAGGTAGAACTGGGCGATGAGCGTGCCGTCGCTCGAATAGATATTGGACTGCTGCGGGAGCTCCCCGTACTGCAGGTCCGCTGGCATCTCCGTGAAAAGGTCGATGCCTTCCTTGGTCGTCGAACCGGCGATGGTCGCCGCCGGGATCGCGAGCCCGGACAGCAAAACGCCGCCCACGACGGAGAGCGCGATGAAGGCAACGAATGACCCGACGAACTCGTACGGAGTCAGCTTCCCGGCGCGCCGAGGAAGACGGAATCGAAACATGGGACCACCTTACGTCGGTTGCCCAACGAACGAGGACTCTGCCGAGTTTCCGTTCTGTCACGGTAACCTCGCGCTATGACCACTTGGGAGTATGCCACCGTTCCCTTGATTGACCACGCGACGAAGCAGATCCTCGACCAGTGGGGAAGCGACGGCTGGGAGCTCGTTCAGGTCCTGACGATGCCCAATGGCGGTCTCGTCGCCTACCTCAAGCGCCCGACGGGTTCATAGGGTGAGCGCGTCAACGCGCCTCGCCAGCCTCGGCATCGCGCTTCCCCCCGTCCCGCAGCCCGTCGGCGCGTATATCCCGGCCGTGGCGTACGGCACGACGGTCCGTACGTCGGGCCAGCTGCCGATGGCCGCAGGGGCGCTCGTCGCGGCGGGGCTCGTGGGCGAGGGCGAGGGCCTCGTCTCGCCGGAAACAGCGGCCGAATGCGCCAGGATCGCTGCGCTCAACGCCATCGCCGCCCTCGCAGGGGCTAGCGGAGGCATCGACGCGATCGCTCGCATCGTCCGGGTCGTCGGCTACGTTGCGTCCGCACCGGGATTCACCGGTCAGGCCGCCGTCGTCAACGGAGCGAGCAACCTGATGGCCGAGGTCTTCGGCGACGCCGGTCTGCACGTACGGTCGGCCGTCGGCGTCGCGTCGCTTCCGCTGAACGCCCCGGTCGAGATCGAGGTCGAGGCGCTCCTGGCCTAGCGGGCGCGGGCGCGGAGACGGTCGGGCTCGTATACGACGACCGATCCCATGTGCACGTCGATCCATCCGCGACTCGCGAAGTCAGCTAGCGCCTTGTTGACCGTCTCACGGGACGCCCCGACGAGCTGAGCGAGCTCCTCCTGCGTCAGGCCGTGGCGCACGATCACCTGTCCGCGATCGGCGCCGCCGAAGCGGTGACTGAGGTCGAGGATCGCCTTCGCGACGCGGCCGGGAACGTCCGTGAAAACCAGGTCCGCCATGGTGATGCTCGTGCGTCGGATGCGCTTCGCCAGCGCGCGCAGCAGGTATCGAGACGCTTCCATGTGGTCCTTGAGCCACGCATCCAGCGCCTGCTTGGTCAGCTCGTAGACGACGGTCTCTTCGGGAACGTGGGCCCGAGAGACCCGCGGTCCGGGGTCGAACACGCTGAGTTCGCCGAGCATGTCGCCGACGCCGAGAAGGGACAGCAGGTTTTCGCGGCCGTCGCGGGCGGTACGGGCGAGTTTGACCTTGCCTTTTGCGATCACGTACAGCGCGTCGCCAGGGGCGCCTTCGAAGAAAATCACCGCGCCGCGCGTGAACTCCCGACGCACCATCACCGAGATCAGCGATCGCGCCGTCTCGGGATCCATGGCGCTCAGCAACAGAGAAGAGCGCAGTGCGTTCTCTTCTTGTGCTCGATCCTGTGCCACGTCACCCTCCGCCTTAACGCGCCGCGCCCATTGCGTCGACCATCTCCGCCGTTACACCCTCCAGGTTGGCAGAAAGTCGACGCTCATACGAGCCTAACCGCATATCGATCTCATCCAACCGTTGAATCAAGTCTGCCGTCGCCCGTTCGTTACCGGGCCAAATGACTGCGGCGAGTTCCTCAGACGTCGGAGCGTCGGACGCGAGGGCCTCCCACGTCGCGGCGACATTCGCATCGGGATCCGTAGCGCCCGCCATCTGCGCGATCGAGAGGTCGCGACGCGACTCGATTAGTCGCCGCCACCAGCGAACCCTGGCAAGCTCACGCCGCAGCTCGCGACGATGATGCCGAAGATCGGCTACCGTCTCAGCGGTCGCGCGTGCCATGCCTTCTCCTTGGTCCGCCCCGGCCGCTTCTACCGGCCTCGTCCGATCTATCGGTACGCGAGGGCCCTGGCTTGAGCGTCGCCTAGGCTGACGACATGGCATCGCGGACGCCCCTGGTTGTCGCCGAAGTGCGTGCGGAACGCCCGGCGACGGGGCTCGTGCGGCGCGCGCGGCGCGTGAACCGGATCCTTGCCGAGGAATACCCAGACGCGCGGTGTGAACTCGACTATCGCGACCCCTACGAGTTGCTCGTCGCCACGGTGCTTTCCGCGCAGTGCACCGACGTTCAGGTCAACCGCGTGACGCCCGCGCTATTCGCCGAGTTTCCTGACGCCACGGCCCTCGCGGCGGCGCCGCTCGATCGTCTCGAGACCCTCATTCGCTCGACGGGCTTCTACCACGCGAAGGCGCAGTCGCTTCTTGCCCTGAGTCGAGGCCTGGTGGAACGCTTCGACGGCGTCGTGCCACGCCGTCTTGCCGACCTCGTCACGCTCCGAGGCGTCGGGCGCAAGACGGCGAACGTGGTGCTGGGCAACGCGTTCGCGGTCCCTGGTATCCCGGTGGATACGCACGTCGGGCGACTGTCTCGACGTCTCGGGTTCACCGTCAACGAGGATCCGGAGGCGGTCGAGCGCGACCTAATGGCGATATTTCCGCGCTCCGACTGGACACAGCTGTCACACAACCTGATCTTTCATGGGCGCCGACGGTGTACCGCCCGTCGGCCCGGGTGCGCCGAATGCCCCGTCCGGGCGCTGTGCCCCAGCGCCGAGGTCTAGCGAGGCGGGTTACGCCGTCGCGGCCGCCGGGCGTGACGCGTGATGCCGGTCGCGCCACCACAACATGGCGCCGCCTATCCCTGCCGCCAGCGCCGACGCAGCGAGCACGGCGACCGTGACGTTGTCGGTGTGTTCCGACGCCATCCCGAACGCGAGGTCCCCGATCAGCAACGACACGGTGAACCCGATCCCCGAGATTCCGGCGATCGCCGCGATATCCCACCAGGAAAGGCCGGGATTGAGGCGTGCGCGGGTCAGCGTCGCGACGAGGACGGTTGCCGCCATGACGCCCAGCGGCTTGCCGATGACGAGGCCGGCCGCGACCCCGATAGCCGCGGGGTCGCTCACGGCCGCCCGCAACGCTTCGGTATTGAGCGCGACTCCCGCGGCGAAGAACGCGAAGACCGGGATCGCGAAACCAGCCGACACGGGGCCCCACGCATGCTCGAGGCGCTCCGCCGCGCCGATGGTCTCGCGACCGTGGCGCGCCGCAGGCACCACCAGGCCGATCGCGACCCCTGCAATGGTCGCGTGGATGCCGGACTGCTCCACCGCTAGCCACGTCGCCAGCGCGAGCGGCACGAACGCCCACGCGGGAACGTGCCCGCGTCGAGCGAGGTAGCCGATGACTCCCAGCGGAACGACCGCGACCGCCAGCCACGCGAGTTCAAGCCCCGAGGAGAAGAAGACGGCAATGATCAGGATGGCGAACAGGTCATCGACGACGGCGAGCGTGAGGAGAAACGCGCGTACGGCGCTCGGCAGGCGCCGCCCCACGATCGAGAGAACCGCGAGCGCGAACGCGATGTCCGTCGCCGTCGGGACGGCCCAACCAGCTGGCGTACCGCCGTCGATCGCCGCGTTGACGCCGAGGTAGACGAGCGCGGGGACGACCATTCCGCCGATCGCCGCGACGATGGGCAGCACGGCTCGCGAGAGGTGCCGCAGCTGCCCCGTCACGATTTCGCGCTTGAGCTCAAGACCCACAACGAAGAAGAAGATCGCGAGCACGCCGTCCGTCACCCACTGCTGGAGGGTGAGGTTCAGGTGAAAGGGAAGTCCCGAGAAATGTGCCGTCCGGCGCGTGCCATGGCACCAGTTCCCTGAGCCCCTCGTAGCGTCCCGACCACGCGCTGTTGGCCCACACGAGCGCCGCGGCTGTCGCCACGAGCATCAGAACGCCGCCGACGCGCTCGTTGCGAAGAAGATCGACGAGGGTGCGCTCGGTCGAGGCGTTGGCGCGCTCGAACAAACGCCGGGCAACGCTCGTCGCGCGCGTGCCCCCCGGCGTTGTGCGGCGCTGGGGTTCGGTCATCGAGAAGAGACGCCGTCTCGTTCGTCGGCGGACGATGACACGGCTGTCGGCGCGGGATCGAAGCGGTAACCGACGTTGCGGACCGTGCCGATCAACTGTTCGTGTTCGGCGCCTAGCTTGGCGCGAAGGCGACGCACGTGCACGTCGACGGTGCGCGTGCCGCCGTAGTAGTCGAAACCCCACACCTCCTGAAGTAGCTGGTCGCGTGTGTAGACGCGGCCGGGGTGCTGCATCAGGTACTTGAGGAGTTCGAACTCCTTGTACGTCAGGTCGAGGGGGACTCCGCGCAAGCGGGCGGTGTACCCGCCGGTGTCCACCGTGAGGTCGCCTGAGGTGAACTCCGACGCCTTGTCGAGCGGGTCGGCGGCCTCCGCCTTGCCGATCAGCAGCCGGATACGCGCGTCGAGCTCCGCGGGCGAGGCGTGCGTGAGGATGACGTCGTCGGTGCCCCAGTCCGCGTTGACGACCGACATGCCGCCTTCGCTCAAGACAAGAACAAGCGGTACGGAAAGGCCCGTGGCGCGGACGAGTCGACACGTGGATCGGGAGACCGCGAGGTCCGTTCTGCCATCGACGATGACGACGTCGGCGTCGAGCGCATCGATCATGGCCGACGGCTCGGGAGGCAACACGCGGAAGCGATGTCCGAGGAGGTCGAGCGCCGGCAACACGGCAGAAGCGCCGTCGATGGACGCCGTCAGGACCAGTAGGTCGGCCATGCACACCTCCGAATGCGTCCACTGTACCCGGGCAAACCGTGGGACACTGTGCGCCATGAACCCGTGGACGCGCGCGACGGTCGCCGCTGCCTCAGCCGCGCTGATCGCCGCGGCCGGATACTTCGGTTTTCGATGGCTCGCCGTCGCCGTGCTTTTCCTGTCGTTCATCCTTGCGATCGGGTGGCCCGTCCTCAGCTGGACCCCACACTGGATCGCAGGAAGCATCGTCACGCTCGGAACGGGAGCGCTCGCCGTCGTCGGCGTGCTGCTGGGGCGTGACGAGCCGTACCTGAGGCATATGGTCATCGCGCTCGCCGCTGGCGTGATTGCCGCCCTGGTGATCGAGGTGATTCGGCCGAGCCCGACCGGCCAGGTCGTCACCGCGGTGGCTGGCACCGTCTCGGGAGCCGCGGTGGCCGCCTCGGGAGCGGCGTGGATCGCGACGGCGCGTACCCCAGGCGCCGAGGACCTCGTCGTCGCGGGCGCCGTTGCGCTCGCGATCTCGGCCGTCGCGTCCGTGCTGACGCCGCGGATGGGAATCAACGTCGTTATCGCCATTGTGTTGAGCGTCGCGGTGGGGATCGGCAGCGCGTCGATCTTCCCGTCGATCGAGTGGTACGGCGGGGCTCTTGTGGGGCTCCTCGCCGCGTTGTCCTTCATCGCTCTTCACGAACTCACCCGTCGAGAAGTCGCGAATACGAGCATCTGGGCGGGAATCGCATCCGGGGTCGCCCCGGTTACGGTGGGTGGCGCCCTCGTCTACATCGGAGGACGCATTCTCGTCGGCTAGAGGGAGGGCCTCGCGTGCCGGATCGTTTGATCATCGTTGTTGTCGTGCTCGGATGCGCGACGATCTTCTACCTGTGGTGGCGTCGTCGTGACGGACGCGTCACGAGGGTGACCGACGCCCCCGGTGCGCTCTCGTCCGCTCGTCTCGGGACGCCGCGCGGCTTCCGGGCGACGTACGTCCAGTTCTCCACGTCGACGTGCGCGAAATGCCCGCCGACGGCCACCCTGCTCGCGCGCGTCGCGAACGAAATGAAGGGCGTGGCCCACGTCGAGATCGACGCAGAGGCCCGGCTCGACCTCGTGCGCGAATTCGACATTCTGCGTACGCCCACTACTCTGATCCTCAACCACGAGGGCGTCGTGGTGGCGAGGATCTCCGGGGCACCGTCGGAGGCACACGCGCGAGAGGCGCTCGAGGCGGCCCCGCCGCCGACGACCGACTACTCGATCTAGTCCATCGTCTTCTGGGAGGAAGCCATGCAGAACACCGACATACAGATTGACCCGCGGGGCTATCGCCTCGGTGCGGGACTCACCGCAGTGATCGCCGTCGTCGCCGTCGTGCTCGGGAGCGGGCTCGCGGGTTCGATCACGATGGCCGTGCTCACGGCACTATTCATCCCCGGGGCGACGATCGGCCCGCAGGCGACCGTCCAGTCGTTCCTGTTCCGCACCCTCGTACGTCCGCGTATCGGGCCGCCGCGCGAGACGGAGTCGTTCCGTCCTCCGCGCTTCGCCCAACTCATCGGCCTCGTCTGCGCGATCCTTGGCGCCGCCTTCGGATTCGCGAACATCGCCGTAGGGTTCTTCGTCTTCGCCGGATTCGTTCTCGCTGCGTCGTTCCTGAATTCGGTCTTTGGATTCTGCCTCGGATGCGAGATCTACCTGCTCCTCAAGCGCGCCTCGTCTCCGGCAGCCGCGTAGCGGAGGCCCGAGGTGCCAGATCGGAGCGTTCCGAGGTCGCGGCATTAGGATGGACACATGAACGCCCTCGAGATCACATTCGCGGTGCTCGGCGTCTCCTCGTTCGCCGCCACGGCGTGGGTCACCGGCATCGTCGCGTGGAGGGTCTTGCGCGGGCCAAGGCCGTGACGTTTGAGTTTCCCGACGGCCTCGCGCCCGAGGTCTATCCGCTCGCGTGGCTCGTCGGAACGTGGCGCGGCACCGGAGTGGTGGAGTACCCAGGAATCCCGCGCATCGACGTGCACCAGACCATCGAGTTTGACCACGACGGAGGCCCGTACCTGCGGTACAGCTCCGTCATCTCCGTCGTCGGCGCCGATGACGACGCGGGTCCAGCGTGGGGCTCGGAAACGGGGTTCTGGCGCGTCCCTCCCGAGGTGCCGGACGGCATCACGCTGCGCGACGACCAGCACCCGGTTGAGATGCTTCTCGCTGACGCCTCCGGCGTCCTGTCGCTCTATCTCGGGGCGATCGGGAACGGAAGGATCGACCTCGCGACGGACCTCATGGCGCGGACCGCTTCGGGTGCGGAGATGTCGGGAGCGACCCGGATGTACGGGCTCGTCGAAGGCGACCTTCTGTGGGCGTGGGATCTCGCGGCGTTCGGCGAGGAACTGCAGTCGTACGCGTCCGCACGCCTGACCCGGGTGGCCGGGTAGGAATGGCGCATGCCTGACGAGCGTTCACCCGAGGTGACTCCCCTCGTAACCGCCAGTTCGCTGCTCGCGCTCGACGGCGCCGTCGAGGCCTCGGGCGCCGATGCAGGGGTCGCGTGGCACTACGGCGATCCCACCGCGGAGCAGCGCGCCCTCGTGGGCGGCCGCGCGTTCGTCGATCAGTCGTACCTCGGCGTCGTGACCGTGACCGGCCCCGACCGCCTGACCTGGCTTCACTCGCTGAGCACGCAGGACGTGCGAGCGCTCGCCCCTGGAGTCAGCGTCGAGTTGATGATCCTCAGCCCGCAGGGGCGCATCGAGCACGTCGCGGCAGCCGTCGACGACGGCGAGACGACCTGGCTCATCACGGAGAGCCCCGTCGCCCTGACCGCGCATCTCGAGCGGATGCGCTTCATGCTGCGCGTCGAGATCGCGGACGTTACGGCGGAATGGGCGGCGATCGGCGAGCCGCTCGCCTCGCCCGCCGCCCCTGGCGAACCCGTGACGTGGGTCGATCCTTGGCCAGGTGTCGTTCCCGGCGGGACGGCGTACAACCCGGAGACAACGGTGCATCCGGGGTCGGAGCGACCCTGGCGGCTCGTTCTCGTCCCTCGCGGCCGCTTAATGGATGAGGCCAGGGCTCGCATCGACGCCGGATGGTCCCCCGCCGGTACGTGGGCGTCCGAGGCACTCCGGATCGCCGCGTGGAGACCCCGCTTCGCGACCGAGGTAGACGCCACGACCCTCCCCCACGAGCTCGACTGGCTTCGGACCGCCGTGCATCTCGACAAGGGGTGCTACCGAGGGCAGGAGACGGTCGCCAAGGTCCATAACGTCGGTCGCCCGCCGCGGCGACTGACCCTTCTCCTCCTCGACGGCTCGGGGCACACCATCCCCGACGTCGGGGCGGCCGTCACGCTGGGCGACGCGAGCGTCGGCCGGGTGACGTCGGCCGCCCGCCACTACGAGGCCGGGCCGATCGCGCTCGCCGTGCTCAAGCGCTCGACCGCTCCCGCCGCGACGCTCCTCGTAGCAGCGGAGGGTGACCCCATCGCCGCCGCGCAGCAGGTGATTGTGAGCCCCGACGGCGTATCCCGCGACCGCCCGCCGCCGCCCGGGCCGACGGCCAAGGGCCTTCTCATGGGTCGCGGTTGCTCCGCCGACGGCGGGGATATGGCGCCGTAACGACCGCCCCGTCGTTGTACGGTGAAGGCGGAAGTTGCGAGACGGAGGGATCGGGATGTTCGGATTCGTGCAAGGCACGCTCTACCTGGTGATTGCCGTCGGCGCTTTCGCGTTCGAGGGCTGGGCCCTCATCGACGCGCTGCGGCATGCGAGCGGCGCATACCCCGCGGCGGGCAAGCAGACCAAGGGCCTATGGGGCGGGATCCTCGGCGGCGCGACCGCGATCGGCTTCCTCGCCCTGCCGTATCCGTTCGGCGCCCCGCGCGTCAGCGCCCTGGGCCTCCTCGGCATCGCGGCCGTTGTCGCGGCTGGCGTGTACGCCGCGAACGTCCGCCCCGCACTCGGTAACGTCGGTAGGTCCTCGAGGCCCCGCCGCGACAAGCGCGGCGGCTGGTAACACGCCCCATGCGCGCGGTCCTGCAACGCGCCTCGCGCGCCTCCGTCACCGTCGACGGTGACGTCACTGCCTCCTTCGATCGTCAGGGGATCGTCGCCCTCGTAGGCGTCGCACGCGGCGACACCGCCGCCGAGGCGACGACGATCGCTCGGAAGATCGCGGAACTTCGCATTCTCGCTGACGAGGCGTCGGTCGTGGACGTCGGCGCTCCCGTGATCGTCGTTAGCCAGTTCACGCTGTACGCCGACACGAGGAAGGGGCGCCGACCATCGTGGAACGGCGCCGCTCCTGGCGACACTGCTGAGCCTCTCGTCGAGGCGGTGGTCGCCGACCTTCGCGAACGCGGCATCGAGGTCGGGACCGGGGTATTCGGCGCCGACATGCAGGTCGAACTCGTCGGCGACGGACCCGTGACGCTCATCCTCGAGTCATAGAGAGCGGTCAAGCCCTCGAACGGCCGTCACGCCTGTGGCGAACACGGGCATGCCCCCACCATGCGGGTGGTTAGCCTGGTAACAAGCCCGGAGCGTGACCGGGCGTCGAGGAGGCAGCGATGTTCGAACGGTTCACCGACCGGGCCCGACGGGTCGTGGTGCTCGCCCAAGAAGAGGCGCGCATGCTTAACCACAACTACATCGGCACCGAGCACATCCTGCTGGGTCTTGTACGCGAGGGCGAAGGCGTCGCCGCGAAGGCCCTCGAGGCGATGGACATCTCCCTGAACGGCGTGCGCGAGCAGGTTCAGGAGATCATCGGCGAGGGTTCGCACGCGCCCTCCGGCCACATCCCCTTCACCCCCCGCGCCAAGAAGGTCCTCGAACTCAGCCTCCGCGAGGCGCTCCAGCTCGGACACAACTACATCGGCACCGAGCACATCCTGCTCGGCCTCATCCGCGAGGGCGAAGGCGTCGCCGCGCAGGTGCTCGGCAAGCTCGGCGCCGACCTCGGCGGCGTTCGCCAGCAGGTCATCCAGCTTCTCTCGGGCTACGAAGGCAAGGACCCGGTCACGCCAGGCGGCGGGCCAGCCGAAGGCACCCCGTCCGGCTCGACCGTGCTCGACCAGTTCGGTCGCAACCTGACCCAGGCCGCGCGCGAAGGCAAGCTCGACCCTGTCATCGGCCGCGAAATGGCGATGGAACGCGTCATGCAGGTGCTGAGCCGCCGCACCAAGAACAACCCCGTGCTGATTGGCGAGCCCGGCGTCGGCAAGACGGCCATCGTCGAGGGCCTGGCCCAGGCGATCGTCCGAGGCGACGTGCCCGAGACGCTCAAGGACAAGCACCTGTACACGCTGGACCTCGGCTCGCTCGTCGCGGGTTCGCGCTACCGCGGTGACTTCGAGGAGCGCCTCAAGAAGGTGCTCAAGGAGATCCGCACGCGCGGCGACATCATCCTGTTCATCGACGAGATCCACACGCTCGTGGGCGCGGGCGCGGCAGAGGGCGCGATCGACGCTGCGAGCATCCTTAAGCCGATGCTGGCTCGCGGCGAACTCCAGACGATCGGCGCGACGACGCTCGACGAGTACCGCAAGCACGTGGAGAAGGACCCGGCCCTCGAGCGCCGATTCCAGCCCATCCAGGTCGCCGAACCCGAACTGTCGCACACCATCGAGATTCTCAAGGGACTGCGCGACCGGTACGAAGCGTTCCACCGCGTCACCATCACGGACGACGCGATCGTCGCAGCCGCGCAAATGGCCGATCGATACATCAGCGACCGGTTCCTGCCTGACAAGGCCATCGACCTCATCGACGAGGCGGGGGCGCGCCTGCGCATTCGCCGGATGACGTCGCCGCCCGAGCTCCGCGAGCTCGACGACAAGATTGCTGGCGTCCGCCGCGACAAGGAAAGCGCGATCGACGAGCAGGACTTCGAGAAGGCCGCCTCGCTGCGTGACGTGGAGCGCCGCTTCACGGAGGAACGCGCCGAGAAGGAAGAGGCCTGGAAGTCGGGCGACCTCGACGTCGCAGCCGTCGTGGACGAAGACCTGATCGCCGAGGTTCTCTCGATGTCTACCGGCGTACCGGTCGCGCGCGTTAGCTCCGACGAATCCGCCCGCCTCCTTCACATGGAGGAGGAGCTCCACAAGCGAGTCATCGGCCAGGACGCCGCCATCAAGGTTCTCTCGCAGGCCATCCGCCGTACGCGCGCCGGCCTGAAGGACCCCAAGCGCCCCGGGGGCTCGTTCATCTTCGCCGGACCGACGGGCGTCGGAAAGACCGAGCTCGCCAAGGCGCTCGCCGAGTTCCTCTTCGGCGACGAGGACGCACTCGTCACGCTCGACATGTCCGAGTACTCCGAGAAGCACACGGTGGCGCGCCTCTTCGGCGCACCCCCCGGATACGTCGGCTTCGAAGAGGGCGGACAGCTCACGGAGAAGGTGCGCCGCAAGCCGTTCAGCGTCGTGCTCTTCGACGAGGTCGAGAAGGCCCACCCCGACATCTTCAACACGCTGCTTCAGATCCTTGAGGACGGCAAGCTCACGGACGCGCAGGGACGCGAGATCAACTTCAAGAACACGGTCATCATCATGACGACCAACCTTGGGGCGGACCTCATCTCCAAGCGTCAGGTGACGGGCTTCTCCGTCGCGCACGAGGGCGGTCACACGTACGACGAGATGGTCAAGTTGGTGAACTCGAAGTTGAAGGATCACTTCAAGCCGGAGTTCCTCAACCGTGTCGACAACGTCGTGGTCTTCCCGCAGCTCACGCAGGACGAGATCATCGCGATCGTGGATCTGATGATCGCGCGCCTCGACGAGCGGATGCGCGACAAGGACATGTCGATCGAGCTCACCGATGCCGCCAAGAGGTTGCTCGCCGAGAAGGGTTACGACCCTGTGCTCGGTGCGCGACCCCTTCGTCGCGCCATCCAACGGGACATCGAGGACCACCTGTCCGAGAAGATCCTGTTCGGAGAGCTCACGGCCGGCCAGCTGGTCAAGGTCGACGCGATCGGATCCGGCGACATGGGTGAGTTCACCTTCGAGGGCGTCGACCGCGACGAGCTCAGCGAGCCGGTCGGCGGCAAGCCGAAGGTGGCGGCCAAGACTGCTGCCGGAGCGGACGACGAGGCCGCCTCGTAGTTCTCCGTCGGTAGTCTTGCCCCATGACGCACACCCCGTACGAAGCTCGCGAGACCCGCTACGACTCCATGGCCTACCGCCGCGTCGGCCGCTCGGGGCTACTCCTCCCCGGCGTCTCTTTGGGCCTGTGGCAGAACTTCGGCGGACCGAAGCTCCTGGACGAGCAGCGAGCCATCATCCTCGAGGCCTTCGACCTCGGGATCACGCACATCGACCTTGCGAACAACTACGGACCCCCGTACGGCTCGGCCGAAGAGAACTTCGGGCGGGTCTTCGCCCGCGACCTCGCGCGCTACCGCGACGAGCTCGTGATCTCCACCAAGGCGGGCTACGACATGTGGCCGGGACCGTACGGCGATTGGGGCTCCAGGAAGTACCTACTGAGCTCGCTCGACGCCTCCCTCAAGCGTATGCACCTGCCCTACGTGGATATCTACTACCACCACCGCCCGGACCCGAACACGCCCATCGAGGAGTCGATGATGGCGCTCGACCAGGCGGTGCGATCGGGCAAGGCGCTCTACGCGGGCATCTCGAACTACGGTCCGGAGGGGACCGCCGAGGCGGCGCGGATCCTTCGCGAGTTGGGCACGCCCTTGCTCATCCACCAGCCGCACTACTCGATGTTCGATCGCACACCCGAGCGCGGGCTACTCGACGTTCTCGGCTCCGAGGGCATCGGTAGCATCGTCTTCTCGCCGCTCGCCCAGGGCCTGCTCACCGACCGCTACCTGCACGGCATCCCCGACGGCTCGCGCGCGACCCACAGCAGGTTCTTGAGCGAGACGAACATCACCGAGTCGTATCTGAAGCGGGCACGCGCCCTCAACGACATCGCCACCGGTCGCGGTCAGACGCTTGCACAGATGGCGATCCAGTGGGTCTTGCGCGACGACCGGGTGACCTCAGCGCTCGTCGGCGCCTCGTCGATCGAGCAACTCCGCGCGAACGTCGCGGCACTCGACTTCGATGTCTTCACCCCCGACGAACTCGCAGCGATCGAACCCCACGCCACGGACGGAAGCCACTGACGATGACCACGAGCCCCATCTCCGTTCGCGACGCGGCGCCCGCGGACGTCCTCGCTGTCCGCGACATCGTCGAGACATACACGAGCGAGCGGATCCTGCTCGCACACGATCTCGTTGCGTACTACGAGGCCGTACGGGACTTCGTCGTCGCGGAGGATGCCGCCGGCACGATTGTCGGGTGCGGCGCGCTTCACGTCCTCTGGTCCGATCTGGGAGAGATCCGTACCCTGGCCGTCGCGCCCGAGCGTCGCCGCACCGGCGTCGGCCACGCCATGCTGACCGGTCTCGTGGACCGAGCACGCGCGCTCGAACTCTCGCGCCTGTTCTGCCTGACGTTCGAGGTGGACTTCTTCGCCCGCCACGGGTTCGAACCTATCGAGGGGGACGTCGTCGATCCTCAGGTGTACCGCGAGATGGTGCTCAGCCACGACGTCGGCGTGGCGGAATTCCTCGATCTCGCGCGCGTGAAGCCCAACACTCTTGGCAATACCCGCATGCTTCGTACGCTCTAGACGGGCGCTGCGGCCGCCCGGGGCGTCGGGTCCGTACGCGGCTCGCCCCCCATGCGAATCCCGGCAGGGTCGCGCAACACCGGGTTGAACGCGAGTTCGGCGGAGCCGACCATGTGGAGCCTCGACCGCAATACCGCCCGCTCGATGCGAACGTTCTCGCACAGCGGGGCGTAGGACTCCGCCATCACCATCGCGGTCAGCTTCTCCGACATCGCGGCGTGCAGCGTTCCGAGGTATCCGCCGAGGACGATCATCTCGGGATTGAAGATGGAGATGAAGTTGCCGATGGCCTCGGCAAGAACGGCGACTTGGCGCTCCGCCTCCTTGGTGGCCGCGCGGTTGGACCGTTGGGCGAGCACGGCGTCGAGCTCTTCGAGATCGGCTGAATCGCTTCCGAGGGCGGCGCGCATGCGCTGAGAGTTGACCTCGGCCTCCAGACACCCGACTCGGCCGCAATCGCAACGCGCCGTGCTGCCGGAGATCGCCGTGTGACCGAGTTCGGCTGCGTACCCGTCGCGCCCACGAAGGGGCACGCCCGCCACCATAACCGCTCCACCGACGCCCGGGCCGAATCCCTCCAGAAAGACGAGGTTGTTCACGCCGCGTCCGGCGCCGTGGATACATTCCGAGATCATGGCGATCTCCGCGTCGTTCGCAGCATAGGCAGGCATCCCGAGTGCCTCGCTGAGCCGTTCCGCGATCGGTTCGTTCGTCCAGTCGAGGTACGGCGCCCTGCGTACGAACCCGTCCGCGCGTCGGACGAGTCCTGGTACCGCGACGCCCGCGCCTACGACGTGGTAACTCTCAGCGAGCTCTTCGCGCATTCCCGTCACGAGGCGCTTCGTCAGGTCGATCATCGCCTCGGGCGTTGGTCGCTTGTCGAGCTCGTAGCGAACGCGCTTGTGAACGACGCCGCCGAGGCCGACGAGCCCGAGCGTCAGGGTGTCGAGGTCCGGGTTGACGACGAAGGCCGATACCTTCGCGTTCGGGTGAACGATCGGGCTTGGCCGGCCCGGCACGGACGACTCCGTCGGGGAGGTTTCGAAGACCAGACCGAGTTCGCCGAGTTCGCCAACGAGCGCCCCCACCGTCGACCGGTTGAGGCGCGTACGGCGCGTGATCTCTGCGCGCGCCGTGGGCCCGCCGTGATGGACGGTCGTGAGAACCGTCGAGAGGTTGTGTTGGCGTGTCTCGTCGTTGCGGCTACCGACGCCCGCCGATAGTTCGCGGTCGACGCGGGGCCCCCTCATGGGGACCCCGCGCCGTTCTCCGCTTTCGCGGCCAATAGTTGCACCGGCTTCGCTACAGGATTAGCTGTTGCCAGCCCTGCGGCGGTTCATCAGGTCGAACGCGACCGCCGCGATCAGAACCAGGCCCTTAATGACCTTCTGCCACGCGGGGTCGATCCCCATGATCGAGAGGCCCTGGTTGATCACACCGATCAGGAAGGCGCCCGTAACAGCGCCGGAGATCTTTCCGACACCGCCCGAGACCGACGTCCCACCGATGAAGCACGCGGCGATTGCGTCGAGCTCGTAGAAGCTACCCGCCCCAGCCACGGCACCGCCGCCACGAGCGGTGGTGACAACCCCCGCGAGGGCCATGAGCACGCCGATGTTGACGAAGATGAAGAAGTCAACCCAGCGGGTCTTGACGCCCGACATGATCGCGGCGAATCGGTTACCACCCATGGCGTAGATGTGACGACCAAACACCGTGCGCCCGAGGACGAACGTGTAGGCGACCACCAGCACCGCGAGAATCAGAAGGATGTACGGCACGCTCTCGTAGCCCGAGAGCAGGAAGGACAAGTAGAGGATCGCTAGCCCTGCGATGCCGTTACGGAGGAAGAAGTACGTCATCGATTCGCGCGGAAGACCGCGCGCCCTGAGCTTGGCGCGTGCACGGGCCTGAGCGGCGAACAGAATGAGTACGGTGACGAGCCCGAACACCAAGGTGAGGACGTCTCGGGGACCAACGAGGTTGGTCAGGCCGAACCAGTCCGGCAGCCAGTGAGCGAACTTATCCATGGCTCCGTCTTTGGGGAAGACGGTGACCGTCTTGAGCCACTTCGGGAGCCATCGGGCACCGATGGACACGAAGCCCTCGGGAAGACCCCCAATAGTGCCGCCGTGAAGGATGATGAGCGCGCCGCCTCGGAAGGCCAACATGCCAGCGAGGGTCGTGATGAACCCTGGTATCCCTACGAACGCGACCCAGAAGCCTTGCCACGCTCCGAGAACGGCGCCCAGCACCAGGGCCAACGCCACGGCGAGGAGCCACGGTAACCGCCACTCATTGATCGCCACGGCGACGAATCCGCCGATCATCGCGACACCGGAACCGACCGACAGGTCAATGTGGCCAGCGATGATGACCATGATCATGCCGATCGCCAGGATGACGACGTAGGCGTTCTGCATGATGAGGTTGTTGATGTTGCCCGGGTACAGGAGTTTTCCACCCGTACCGAACTGGAAGAGTAGAACGATCACGACCAGTGCGAGCAACAAACCGTAGTCGCGGAGGACGTTATTGAGCCCGTTCGACATTTCGCGCGAGGAGCTCTCTTCGGTAACTGAGACGGCCACGGCCTATTTCCCTTCTAGTGTCATCAACTGCATGAGGTTCTCTGGGGTCGCGTCCTTACGATCGCGTTGACCCGTGATACGGCCCTCGCAGATCGTGTAGATGCGGTCGCAAATCCCGAGGATCTCGGGAAGCTCGGACGAAATGACGACGATCGCCTTGCCCTCGGCGGCGAGATCGTTGATCAAACCGTAGATCTCGTACTTGGCTCCAACGTCGACGCCGCGTGTTGGCTCGTCCAGCAGAAGGATCTCGGGCTTGTTATGCAGCCACTTCGCGAGCACAACCTTCTGTTGGTTGCCACCCGAGAGCTTGCCCACCAGCTTGGCTACGGTGTCCGTACGGATGTTGAGGGCCTCGCGGAACTTCTCTGCCTCTGCGTTCTCGTCGTGGAGATTAATGATCCCGAACCTCGACAACACGCCGAGACCGGCAGCCGAGATGTTCGCCGCGACCGTCGCGATGAGGTTGAGCCCGTAGCGTTTGCGGTCCTCGGTAACGTACGCGATTCCATTGGCAATGGCGTCGTCGACCGAATGGGTCGAGATCCTTTGGCCGTTCTTGTACACCGTGCCGGAGATCTTGGTGCCGTAGCGGTGACCGAAGATACTCATCGCGAGTTCGGTACGGCCGGCGCCCATGAGCCCGGCCATCCCGACGATCTCGCCCGCGCGAACGTTGAACGATGCGTCGTCCACGACCTTTCGCTGCGTGTCGATCGGGTGGTAGACGTTCCAGTTCTCGACGCGGAAAACTTCCTTGCCGATCTTCGGGGTGCGCGGCGGATAAAGGTTGTCGAGAGAACGACCCACCATCGACTTGATCATGCGTGCTTCGGTGTTGTCCTTCTCGTCCATGCTGAACCGATCGACGGTCTTCCCGTCACGAAGCACCGTAATGGTGTCGGCGACCGCACGAATCTCCGCGAGCTTGTGCGAAATGATGATCGCCGTGATGCCGTGATCGCGGAGACCGCGAATCAAGTCGAGAAGGTGCGCAGAGTCCTCGTCGTTCAGGGCCGCGGTCGGCTCGTCGAGAATGAGGAGCTTGACTTCCTTCGCCATGGCCTTGGCGATCTCGACTAGCTGCTGCTTGCCGACGCCGATCTGCGTGATCGGTGTCTCGACCTTTTCCCGGAGCCCGACCCTCTCGAGCAGGGCCGCAGCCTCAATGTTCGTGAGGTTCCAGTCGATGACCCCGCCCGTCGCGCGCTCGTTGCCGAGGAAAATGTTTTCCGCGATCGAGAGGAACGGGCTGAGGGCGAGTTCCTGGTGGATGATCACGATGCCCTTGGCTTCGGAGTCGTTGATCGAACGGAACTGGGCGGGCTCGTCGTCGAAGTCAATCGTTCCTTCAAAGTGCCGGCCGGATAGACGCCTGAAAGGACGTTCATGAGCGTCGATTTTCCGGCGCCGTTCTCGCCACAGATACCGTGGATCTCGCCTCGGTTGACCTCGAGGTCGACGCCATCAAGGGCGTTCACCCCGCCGAAGCTCTTGACGATGTTGTTCATCCGCAGGATCACGCCGCCGCCGCGCGGGTCCTTCTTGTTCGTCATTGAATCGCGCTCCCCGTTGAGTTCGCGGCACGGTGGCCGCGCTCTTGAGCGCGGCCACCGCACCGACTGACTTACTGAACTGCTTTCAGACTACAGACCTATGTCCGAGGCCTTGACGAATCCGGAGTCAACCAGCTTCGCCTTGATCTCGGACGGAACCACTACCTCGGGCGTAATGAGGTACGACGGGACAACCTTGTTGCCGTTGTCGTACGTCTTCTTGTCGTTGACCTCGACGGTGCCAGCGACGATCGACTTGACCATCTCGTGCACGCGCTTGCCGAGCTCACGGGTGTCCTTCCAGACCGTCATGGACTGCTTGCCGGCGAGCATGTTCACGAGGCTCGCCTTGTCGCCGTCCTGACCGGTCAGGATCGGCCAGTCTTTGCCGGGACGTATCCGTTACCGGCGAGTGCAGCGCTGCAATGCCCTGAGCGAGAGAGTCGTTCGGGGAGAGAACGACGTCGACCTTCTTGCCTCGGTGTAGAACGAGCTAAGACGGTTGTCCATCTCGGCCTGCGCCTTGGCGGTGTTCCACCCTGGATGCCGATGGACTGCCACGAGTCGTTACCGCCGCGAGAGCTTCTTGGCGGCGGACGACTGAACCACGAGCTGCCGCTGTCGACGTACTGGCTCAGAACGTCCCAAGCACCGGCGAAGAAGAACTTCGCGTTGTTGTCGTCGGGGCTACCGGCGAAAGGCTCGAAGTTGAACGGACCCTTACCATCCTTGAGGCCCATCTGGTCTTCGATGTACTTGCCCTGGAGCTTGCCGACCAGGTAGTTGTCGAACGTCGCGTAGTAGTCGACGTTCGGCGAACCGAGGATCAGGCGGTCGTAAGCGATGATCGTGTCGCCGGCTTGTCGGCTGCGGTCTGAAGGACCGGGCCGAGGAGCTTGCCGTCGATCGCCGCGATGACCAGGATGGTCGAACCGTTGGCGATCATGTTCTGGAGCTGCGAGATCTGCTGGTCGGTCTTGTTGTCTGCGTACTGAAGGTCGACGGTGCAACCGTCGGCTTCCAGAAGCTTCTGCAGGCCCTCACCGTCGTTGATCCACCGCTCGAGTTAACGCGTGGGCATCGAAATACCAACGTTGCACTCCTTGGCGGTCATTCCCCCGTCGGCGGGGGTGGTGGAACTCGTCGTCGTGGAGCACGACGACATGATGAGCGCCATGCCACTCGCTGCGGCGAGCCAACCCAGTTTGCTCTTGGCTGACATATGTTCTGCCATTCCCTTCTATTGGCTGGACTTTCATGTCCCGGTCAACCGAACGAAGCATTCGGACCCCGAAGGAGCCTCAACTTCGATGGAAGGACTCGGGCCTACTGCTGCGGGGAAGGCCCCGAATACCGCATGACGTAGTACAAGGTTTCGAAAGACCGGGGGATTCGACCGAAAAGCCTCATCGCCTCGATCACCGCCTCGCTTCGTTGTACAGCACCGTCGCCTGTCTCCGCGGTTGCCCACTTTGTGGACGACCCGAACATATACCAGGTGTTCTGCCACCGCCAACCTCCAGCAGGTGTCGATTTGATAACTACACCGTTACCTCGTATCGCCCACCGTCTGTGAGACCCGCGAACGCCGGCCCAGACCCGAACCCCGTGTTGACGGGCCCCCGTCCGACGAATATGTTGGTGCCGACAACTGCACCTGCTCGAGCAATGGAGCCCGCCCATGTCTATTACCCCCACGCGCGACGACAAGTTCACGTTCGGCTTGTGGACCATCGGCTGGGTCGCCCAGGATCCCTTCGGCTCCGCCACGCGCGCCCCGATCAATGGCCCCGACGCCATCCGCAAGCTTTCGGAACTCGGCGCATACGGAATGACCTTCCACGACGACGACCTCTTCCCGTTTGAGTCGACGGACGCCGAGCGTCGCGCCGCGATCGACGCCCTCAAGAAGGCGTGCGACGAGACCGGCATGGTCATTCCGATGATCACGACCAACACGTTCACGCACCCCGTCTTCAAGGACGGCGGCGTCACCTCGAACGACCGCGACGTGCGGCGCTTCACTCTGCGGAAGGTCATGCGCAACCTCGACCTCGCAGCCGAAATCGGCGCCACGACGTTCGTCATGTGGGGCGGCCGCGAGGGCGCGGAGTACGACTTCTCGAAGGACGTCCGCGTCGCTCTCGAGCGCTACCGCGAGGCCGCGAACACCCTCGGTCAGTACGTGATCGAGAAGGGCTACGACATCAAGTTCGCGATCGAGCCCAAGCCGAACGAGCCCCGCGGCGACATCCTGCTGCCGACGGTTGGCCACGCGCTCGCGTTCATCAACTCGCTTGACCACCCGGAGATGGTGGGCCTCAACCCCGAGGTCGGCCACGAGCAGATGGCTGGTCTGAACTTCACCGCGGGCATCGCGCAGGCGCTGTACCACGGCAAGCTCTTCCACATCGACCTCAACGGCCAGCGCGGCATCAAGTACGACCAGGACCTCGTGTTTGGTCACGGCGACCTGCACAACGCGTTTGCCCTCGTCGACCTGCTCGAGAACGGTGGACCGAACGGCGGCCAGGCCTACACCGGCCCCCGTCACTTCGACTACAAGCCGTCGCGTACCGAGGACTGGGACGGCGTCTGGGAGTCCGCGAAGGCGAACATCCAGATGTACCTCCTGCTCAAGGAGCGCACGAAGGCGTTCCGTGCCGACCCCGAGGTCAAGGAAGCCATCGCAGCTACGCGTCAGGACCAGTTGGCCCAGACGACGCTCGGCAAGGGCGAGACGCTGGACCAGTTCCTGGCCGACACGAGTGCGTACGAGGACTTCGACCCGAACACGTACTACAACGCCAAGGGATTCGGCTTCGTTCGTCTCCAGCAGCTTGCCGCCGAGCACCTGATGGGCGCTCGCTAACCACGACTACTACAACCGGTAGGGAAGAGTCATGACTCTCGTCGCAGGAGTGGACTCTTCCACTCAAAGTTGCAAGGTCGTCGTCCGGGATCTCGCGACCGGGGCCCAGGTTCGCCTGGGCCGCGCGTCGCACCCGGACGGCACGTCCGTCAACCCGGACGCGTGGTGGTCCGCCATTCAGGAGGCCATCGCCGACGCTGGCGGGCTTGCGGACATCGAGGCGATCTCGGTGGGTGGGCAGCAGCACGGCATGGTGGCGCTTGATGCCGACGGAAACGTGATCCGCGACGCCCTCCTGTGGAACGACACCCGTTCCGCAGGAGCGGCGCAGGATCTCATCACGGAGTTCGGCGCCGCAGATCTTGCTGCTCGCACCGGACTCGTACCGGTCGCGTCCTTCACCATCACCAAGCTCCGCTGGCTGCGCGACGCGGAGCCAGACAACGCCGCGAAGGTCGCGGCGGTCGCGCTTCCCCACGACTGGCTGACCTGGCGTCTTCGCGGGTACGGACCGAAGGGCGCTAGCCCCCTCGGTCCGGTTCTCGACGAACTCGTCACGGACCGCTCCGACGCCTCCGGCACCGGCTACTGGAACCCGGAGACGGGCGAGTACGACCGGGCCTTGCTGGAGGCAGCCCTCGGGCACGACGCCATCCTTCCGAAGGTCCTGGGGCCGTCCGACAAGGCGGGAACCGTTCACGAGTCGCTCGGCGGAACCCCGATCCTCGGGCCGGGTGCGGGCGACAACGCTGGCGCCGCTCTCGGCCTCGGCCTCGGCGCGGGCGACGCCGTTATTTCGATCGGGACGTCCGGAACGGCGTTCGCGTCGAGCGAGACCATCGTGCGCGACGTGAGCGGTACCGTCGCGGGCTTTGCCGACGCCGCGGGGCGATTCCTGCCGCTGATCGCGACGCTCAACGCTGCGCGCGTCCTCGACTCGATCGCGCGGGTTCTCGACGTCGATCACGACGAGTTGGGCAAGCTCGCGCTCGAGGCTGAACCGGGCGCAGGAGGCGCGACGCTCGTCCCCTACTTCGAGGGCGAACGCACGCCGAACCTTCCGAACGCCACGGCATCCATCTCCGGCATGACGCTCGCGAACACGACCCGTGCCAACATGGCGCGGCTCGCCGTCGAGGGCATGCTGTGCGGCCTTGCCGACGGACTCGACGCCGTCATCGCCCAGGGGCTCAAGGCCTCGAAGGTGCGCCTCATCGGTGGCGCCGCGCAGAACCCGGCTGTTCAGGCAGCCGCGGGGCAGATCTTCGCGGTCCCCGTGGAGATTCCCCAGCCGGGCGAGTACGTCGCCATGGGCGCCGCCGTCCAGGCGGCGTGGGTTCTCACGGGCGAGTTGCCGACGTGGCCGATCGAGATCTCTGCCTCGCCGAAGCACGACCCGAAGCCGGAGATTCGCGAGCAGTACGCGAAGGCTCAGGCCGCCGTCGCCGCCGAAGGCTAGAGCTGGTACGTTCCGCGCTCGCTCGATACGACGCGCACGAGGTCGTCGGCAACGAGACTCTCGACGCACCGGTCGAGTTGGCCGGGCTCGATGTCGTCGAGCGCGGCGTGCCCGCCGAGGTTCACCGGCGCTGAGGATTCGCGCAGCAGGGCCATGATCCGCCCACGCACGTGACGGTCGCTCCCCGCCCATGGCTGCGACACCCGGCGGGGTTCGTCTGCCTCCGGCTTGCCCGCAGCGAGCCACGCGCATGCGCCCGCCACCGGGCACTCGTCGCATCGCGGCGCTCGAGACGTACAGATGAGAGCGCCGAGCTCCATGGCCCCGACGTTCCACGCCGCCGAGGGCGAAGGAGCGTCCGGGACGAAGGAGTCGGCCAACGCGCGCTCCCTGGCCGTGATGTGCGTCGGCGCGTTCGCCCGACCATCCGCCACCCTGGCAAGGACCCGACGCACGTTCGTATCGAGAACCACGGTGCGTCGGCCGAACGCGAATGCGACGACGGCGGCAGCGGTGTAGTCGCCGACGCCGGGAAGGCTCCGCAGCGCGTCGACGTCGTCGGGAACCCGTCCTCCGAAGCGCTCCTCGATCGCGCGGGCGCACTCCCGTAGCCGTTGCGCCCGGCGCGGATAGCCGAGGCGACCCCAGGCGCGGATCACGTCGGCGGGGGTCGCGGCCGCGAGCGCGGCGGGGCTCGGCCAGCGCTCCATCCACTCCGCCCACACCGGCTCGACGCGTGTGACGGGCGTTTGCTGGAGCATCACCTCGCTGACCATGACGCCCCACGCCGTGGCGTCGGGGGAACGCCACGGCAGCGCACGGCCCTCGCGAGCGAACCACACCGCGACGGCTTCTACGACGGACGTCCGACGGGCGTCGCCATCTTCGGCTCGTGTGTTACGCGGCATGGCTCCATTGTCCCAGCGCGCGGCGGGGCTACCGTGGTGGCGAGCGACGAGGAGGCTCCGTGGAAGGACTGACGCGCCCGGTAGGGGAACTGCCTGCCGATGTGTACTGGCGCCGCCGGCTGATCGCGGGCGCCTTCGCGGTGCTGGCGATCCTCGTTCTGTACTACCTCGTTCGTTCCCTGTTTTCGGGAGGCGGTACCCCGACTCCGGATACCTCGCTCTCGCCGAACGTTTCGACGTCGACGAGCGTCGCGTCGACGGCGACGACCTCGAACCCCACCATCGACCTCGCGGCGGTGCGACGCTGCGGCGCCGACGACGTGACGATCATCCTCACGCCGACGACGCACGACTGGGCGGGAACCACGGAGCCGACGTTCGAGGGTGCCGTCAGTCAGGTCGGGACCACCCGGTGCGTGATCGATACCTCGGCGAGCGACGTCGAGCTCCTCGTCACGTCGGGTGAGGTGCGGCAGTGGTCGAGCCGCGACTGCACCACCGAGCCGGCGCTCGCCCCGAAGCAGATTCTGCTGGAGCCGGGAGACACTGCGGTGCTCGAAACCACGTGGCCTCGGGTGCGTTCTCAGGACGGTTGCCCGGCGGGCCTCGCCGCCCCGGGGCCTGGCAGCTACAGGGCGAGGCTTACGGTGCAAGGGATCCAGAGCGATCAGGCGTTCTTCTCCCTGACCAACTAGGAGGCGGGAAAGCCGGCCCCCACGGCGTCGGCGATGGTTCCGACGCGATGGATGCGCACGCCGCGCGGAGTCTCTAGATCCCCCTCGTCCGGGACGATCACGTCGGTGAATCCCAAACGCGCGGCCTCTGCAACGCGCATGGTGAGCGCTCGGACCGGGCGCACGGCGCCCGATAGCGCCACCTCTCCGAGCGCCACGAGACCCCCCATCACCGGAGCGTCGCGTCGCGCGCCCGCGAGCGCCAAGGCGAGCGCGAGATCCGCCGCAGGCTCGACCACTCGTGCCCCGCCGATGGTCGAGACGTACACGTCGTCCGCGGCGACGGCGATCCCCGCGCGTCGGTGAAGGACCGCGAGAATCATGGCGACGCGACTCGCGTCGATCCCCGACGTCGCTCGCCGCGGATTCGCGAGAGCGGATGGGGCGACGAGCGCCTGAATCTCTGCGGGGAGAGGGCGGCGCCCGTCGATGGTGATCGTTGCGCAAGCCCCGGCGACCGTCCCCACGCCGTGGGACAGGAACAGGCCGGAGGGATCGGCTACCCCCTCGATTCCGGCTTCTCCGAGCGTGAAGCACCCCACTTCGTCGACCGATCCGTACCGGTTCTTCACGGCGCGAAGCAGCCGAAGGGCGGAGTGAGGATCGCCCTCGAACTGGCAGACGACGTCCACGAGGTGCTCGATGATCCGCGGGCCCGCGATGCCGCCGTCCTTGGTGACGTGGCCAACGAGAATCGTCGGAAGTCCCCTCGACTTGGCGGCCTGAATGAGCGCGGAGGCGACCTCGCGCACCTGACTCACCCCACCGGGCGATCCTTCGATCTGCGCGGAGGCGAGCGTCTGAATCGAGTCCACGATGAGAAGGCCGGGCTTGGCCTGGTCGATGTGCGCCAGGGTCGCGCCAAGATCCGTCTCGGGTGCGATGAGCAGACGGCCCTCGAGCGCGCCGATACGCTCGGCGCGAAGCCTGACCTGACCAGCGGACTCCTCTCCCGTCACGTAGAGGACGGTGGTGCCTGACCGCGCCACGCGCGCTCCGACGTCGAGGGCGAGCGTCGACTTCCCTACTCCCGGCTCGCCGGCGAGGAGGACGACAGCCCCCGCGACCAAACCACCCCCGAGTACGCGATCGAACTCCTCCACGCCCGTCGTTACGCGAATCGCGGCGTCGGGGGCGATCTCCGGTAGGGGTCGCGCGGGAATCCTGACGCTCGTCGCGTGTGTCGCTGGGCCAGCCGCCGCCGCGCCCGCGGCGACGACGGTGCCCCACGCCTGACATTCCCCGCAGCGACCGACCCACTTGGGCGCGGTCCAGCCGCAGTCGACGCAGTGATACGACGGTCTGGCGGCCTTCGTTGACGTTGCCATCCGTGCACGGTAGCGCGGGGCACTGACCTCGGGCGCGCGCGACGCCGCGACGCGAACGGGATATTGTTGTTGCCCGTGACCACCCCACCGCCGCCCCCCGGCACGCCGCCCGCGGGTCAGCCGCCCGTTTCTCCGGGTTCCGGCACGCCGCCCAACCCGCCGACGTCGCCGCCGTGGCCGCAGTCACCCGCGCCAGCGCGCGCTCCGCACTCGTTCCCCAAGACCGGCGCGACACCCACGTCGCCGCCGCCCCTGCCAACCCCGCTCGAACCGCCGTGCCGCGCCCCCGCGCCGCCTGTTCCCCCCGCCGACCACCCCCGCCGCACCGCCCCTGTTCCCCGGAACCGGGGTATCGGGCCAGCAGGCGACCGCCCAGGCTTCCGGCGAGGAAAAGCCCGGCCGCAAGCGCGGCCGAGCTGCGAAGAAGAAGGATCGCGAACCGAAGGAAACACCCGCTCAGCCGTCGCAGGATGACGCGGCGGACGACGCGGGCAAGCGCGGCCTGTTTGGGAAATCCAAGCGCGGGGGAAAGAAGCCGGATGACGCGGCGCCCGCGTCCCCACCGGAGCCGCCAGACGAGGAGCCCTCGACCGGCATCGGCGCTTTCTTCGAACGCGCCTCCGTACTCATCATCCTCGGCCTGTTCGCGATGATCGGCGTCGCGGCGGGCGTGTACATGGTGTTCTTCCGCCCCGATCCCGTGGTGATCGCGGGGCGTGCCCATATGGTGCCGCTGCCGACGCCGAGCTTCTCTCCGTCCGCGCCCGCTGACACGTCGGCGTTCGCCGCCAGCCTTCCCGACGCGACCCTCACCTACGGCCTGCGTTCTGCCGACCAAGGCGTCATGAAGCCGGTCCTGTATTGGCCGACGCGTTTCGCCGAGGAATGGCACCTGACGTACGACAACGGAGGGTCTGGCGTGATGACCGTCCAGGCCGTGCAGCACTTCAGCGTCGAGGACGCTACGACCGCGTACACGTTCCTCCTCGACCAGGCGCAGGCGGAGATCGCGGCCGCTTCTGGCGCCGATGCCACGCCGAATCCTGAGCCCGCGACCAGCACGTCGCCGTCGGCGAGCCCGTCGACACCGGCCTCGGACGGCATCCGCATGGGTACGGTGCTCGCTAATGGGGTGCAGGTGGGTCAGAGCTTCCGCGTCGTCAAGGACGTGACGGAGACCGTCGTTGATGCGGCGACGGGCGAGTCGACGGAGGTCACCACACATGTGGCCGTCATTACCTGGCGGAACGACACGGGCGTGTTCATCATGACGGCCGATCCCGACGCGATCGACAACCTCTTCATCGAGTACGGGGTGTAACGTGCCCGCCCCCGCGTCCCGGCCTCGTGGCCCACGCGGGCCCGAAGCCGATACCCGCGCGGACATCCTGCGCGCGGCGCTGACGCTCTTCAGTGCCCACGGGTACGAAACGACGTCCATGCGGGCGATCGCTAAGCAGGCGGGCGTGGATCCGTCGCTTCCGCGCCACTACTTCGCGTCCAAGTCGGAGCTCTTCGTCGAAGCCCTCGGCCCCGTCGAACAGATCGAGCGGAACGTGACTCGGTTGATTCCCGGGTCGCCAGACCTACTAGGTGCCCGAATGATCGGCGTCTTCCTCGAGGTGTGGGACTCCCCGGAGTTGGGGGCGCGCCTCAGGATCCTCCTGCAGAGCGCCGTGGGGACACCGGAGATCGCCGACATCGCGCGGGCGATGCTCTTCGAGCGTCTCTTCCTCCCGATCGCTAAGGGCGTGGGCCCCGACGACGCCGAGGGGCGCGCGGCGGCGGCGCTGTCGCAGATGCTCGGACTCGTCGTGGCTCGGTACATCCTTCGCGTCGAGCCGATAGCCTCTGCAGACCAGGAGTATCTGATCGCGCGTTTCGCCCCGCAAGTCCAGCGACTGATCACGGGAGCGAAATAGCTCCGCTTGACAGGGCGGCAACCACGGGGGACTATTCATCACATGGGGAAACAATCCGAAGTCGCGATTTCCGTCTCACACCTCACCGTGATCAGGGGCGGCAACGTCGTCCTACCGGACCTCTCGCTTGAGGTCCCTCGCGGCGCGGTCGTCGGCCTCCTGGGCCCGTCCGGTGCAGGCAAGTCCACGCTCATGCGTTCGATCGTGGGCGCCCAGATCATCGCGGGAGGCACGCTCACCGTCCTGGGCAGCCCCGCAGGCTCCGCAGTTCTCCGGGATCGCGTCGGGTACGTGACCCAGGCTCCAAGCGTGTATATGGACCTGAGTGCCAGGGAGAACCTGCGCTACTTCGCCAAGCTGGTAAACGCGCCCGACACGGACCCGCAGCGCGTCCTCGAGGTCGTCGGGCTCGCGAAGGACGCCGACCGCCCGGTCAGCACGCTCTCGGGCGGGCAGCTCACCCGCGTATCCCTCTCGGTCGCGCTCGTCGGTAAGCCGGAGGTTCTCATCCTCGACGAGCCCACCGTCGGCCTCGACCCCGTGCTGCGCCGCGACCTGTGGAAGATGTTCCGAGGGCTGGCAGATACGGGCGTGACGCTCGTCGTCTCCAGCCACGTCCTGGACGAGGCGACCCGGTGCGACCGGCTCATCATCATGCGCAACGGCGGCATCCTCGCCGACGGCACCCTCCCGGAGATCCTCGCGGAGACCAAGACCAAGGATGCGGACTCGGCGTTCCTCGCGCTCGCCGACCGCGCCGACGCGAAGGAGAAGGCAGCATGAGCCCCCGACTCACCGGCGCGACCGCGGTCCGCGTCCTCACCCAGATCCGGCGCGACCCGCGCACCATCGGACTGATCGTGGTGATCCCGCTCCTTCTCATGACGCTGTTCTGGTGGATGGTGAAGGACCTGCCGCCGGGCCCCATGACGGCGGGGCTCGACTTCGACGTCGTGGGACCCAAGCTCATGGGCCTCTTCCCGCTCATTATGATGTTCCTCATCACGTCCGTGACGACGCTTCGCGAGCGCCAGAGCGGGACGATGGAGCGACTGATGGCGTCGCCCGCCGGGCGCGGGGACATCGTCCTGGGCTACATGCTCGCGTTCGGCATCCTCGCCACCATCCAGGGCGTCGTCGTCGTGGGATACGCCGTCTGGGCGCTCGGGATGAACGTTGCCGGGCCACTGTGGGCGCTGATGCTCATCATCGTCCTCGACGCGATCCTGGGCACGGCCCTCGGGCTTGCCGCGTCGTCGGCCGCAAAGACGGAGTTCCAGGCCGTCCAGATGATGCCAGCGATCATCCTGCCGCAGCTCCTGATCGCGGGGCTTTTCATCCCGCGCGACCAGATGCCGACGGTGCTCTTCTGGATCTCGGACGCCATGCCGCTCTCCTACGCTATCGACGCGCTCAAGCAGCTCGCGACGTCCGCGGACGCGTCGGCCATCTGGAACGAGGTCGGCATTCTCGCGGCGTTCATCGTCGGCGCGCTCGCGCTCGGGATCACGACCCTGCGGCGGCGAACCGGCTAGCCTTCCGCGGCGCGTCCGCCCGGTGAGAGACGTTAGCCTGGGCGAATGAGTGGTTCGCGTGCAACCGGCGCTTCGTTACCCCGCGTCGCCGTCATCGGCGGCGGCGTCATGGGAGGCACGATCCTTGCCGCCCTGTTGACGTCCGGATGGAAGCCAAGCGCGGTGGTGGTGTCCGACAAGGACGAGGCGCGGGGGGCAGCCCTGCGCGAGGCGCACGGCATCGAGATCGAGCCTTCCATCGCCTCGGCCGTGAAGGGCGCGGGCGTCGTCGTCATCGCCGTCAAGCCGCAGGACGCCGCCGCCGTCTTGACGGCGGTCAGCCCGACGCTTGAGCCGGGAACGCTCGTCGTCTCCGTCGCCGCCGCGCTGTCGACGGAATTCTTCGAGGCCCGTCTGCCCGAAGGGACGCCCGTCGTGAGGACGATGCCCAACACCCCCGCCGTCGTGTCTCGCGGGGCCACGGCCATCGCCACGGGTCGTCACGCCACCGCGCAACACGTCGCACTCGTCCGCGCGCTCCTGCGCTCCACCGGTGTGGTCGTCACGGTCGACGAGTCGGACATCGACGCGGTGACCGCAGTGTCCGGCTCCGGGCCCGCCTACTTCTACGCCGTCGTCGAGGCGCTGATCGAAGCCGGCGTCGCGCAGGGCCTCGACCGCGTCGTCGCCACCCAGCTCGCCACGCAAACCTTCATCGGGGCCGCCCATCTTCTCACCGAGACGGGAGAGACGCCCCAGGCACTGCGCGCCAAGGTTTCCTCCCGTGGGGGCACGACGGTAGCCGCGCTGGCTGCCATGGAGAAGGCGGGGCTCGAGAAGGTCCTGCGGGCGGGCGTCGAAGCGGCCGCGGCGAGGGCCGCGGAGATGGCGATCGAGCTCGGTGGAAGCTAGCCAGGGGCGCGACCCCGTCGACAGGGAAAGGGACGTTAGGCGATGAGCGTTCGGCTCGCGGCGCGATGGGGCGCAAGTGTGACCGTTGCGCTCGTCCTCGCCGTCGCCGCGAACACCGTCGCGCTCGCCGGTCCCCTCGTGCACGGGCGATTCGTTCCCGGAATGGCGCACCCCCTCGGAGATCGGGACACCGTCGCGCTTCGCGGGATCTCGTCCTGGGGGCTAGGCGAGCCGGGCTCTCTCGCGGTGTCGATAGACGTCGCCCAGGCCGGCGCTGCGTCGGCGCCGTCGCCCGACGACCTCGCCGCGCTGTCGGATCCGATCCCGCTCGATCCCAGCGCGCCGTACGTCGCGGGCCTCACGTGGGACGCCGACGTCCAGCTCCGCGCTGACGCTCGGTACTTCCGGGACGGGTCGTGGCGGGGGTGGCAGGAGCTCTCGGTCGACGGCCTGACCGGCGACCGCCCCGGGGCGGAGGAGCGCCGGGGAACCGAGCCCTACATCGTGACGGGCGTCGACGCGATCCAGGTCAGGGTCTATGCCGCTACGGGAGTCCCCACCGGCCTCACGGTTCGGCTGTACTCGTCGGACCCGACCGCAGCCGACGTCGAGGCGGACATCCCCGCGAGCGCGACGTCGGGCGGCCCCAAGGGGTATTCGCGCGTCCCCAGTATCGGGGCGACGCTTCCGACGGACGAGACGGTCTACGTTCCCCCCGCCCCCGAGGCGCCGCGCCTGGTCGATAACCCCCAACCCACCATTCACCTTCGCTCCGAGTGGAAGGCCCGAACGCCGACGGAGTGGTTCGAGTCCGTCACGGTTCAAGGAGCTGCGGTCCACCATTCGGCGGGAACGAACGACTACCTGCCGTCCGACGTGCCCGCCATCCTGCGGGGGATCCAGAACCTTCACATGGACGGCCGCGAGTTCTGGGACATCGCGTACAACTTCCTGATCGATCGGTTCGGCACCATCTGGGAGGGTCGGGCCGGCGGTATCGACGCGGCTCCCCGGGGCGCCCACTCCCACACGTTCAACCCGATCGTGACGGGCGTGTGCATCATGGGCAACTTCCAGGAGGAGCCGGTGCCACCGGTCGCGATCAACAGCCTCGTGAAGCTGCTCGCCTGGAAGCTCACGCTTCACGGCGCCTCTGCCGGCGGCATCCTCCTCCACGAGGGGACGTGGCCCGCGATCATCGGGCACAAGGACATCCCGGAGTCGTCGACCGCCTGCCCGGGGAAGTGGCTCTACGCACTCCTGCCCGAGATCCGCGCCCGGGTGCGGGCGGCGCAGAACCTCCCCGCGGCCCCGTTCACGACCGACGTGACGGGAGACGGCACTGCCGACGTCGTCTCGATCGTCGGAGACAAGGTCGTGGTCCATTCGTCGGGGCAGACGACCGCGCCCGCCGCGCCCTTCCAGGGGACGGTGACCGTGGGTGAGTTCGCCATCGACTACGACCTCGTGACGGCCGGGCCCTCTCTCGTCGGCGCCACGGGTGCTGATGTCCTCGCCAGACAAGCCACGACGGGCTACCTGGTCCGGCTTCCCCTGACCAGCGACGGGACCCTTGGCGAGCCCGTCGTCGTCGGCGACGAGGCTGGGGCGTCGTACGTCATGAGCCCTGGCGACGTCACCGGCGACGGATACGCCGACCTGGTTGCAGCCGACGCGCAGACGGGGATTCTGGTGGTCCAGAGGGGCGACGGCGTGGGTCACGTCGGCGCGCCCGTCGTCGCGGGGAAGGGCTTGGGGAGCCTCGCGGCGATCGCTGCCGCTGGCGACGTGGACGGCGACGGCACGCCCGACCTGGCGCTGATCCTCGCCGATTCGGGCACGCTGGCCTTCTCGTACGGAGACGGGAACGGCGGCTTCGGCGCACCCGTCGCTGTGAGCACGGGGTGGGACGGCTTCGACCGCATCGCCCAGGAGGGCGACGTCTCGGGCGACGGATATGGCGACCTCCTGGTGACCGACTCGGGAACCGGGCGAACGCGAACGCTCCTGGGAAGCGACTCCGGGTTCCTCGGGGCGTACGAGGAGTGGCGCGCGTTCATGACCGAGTGGGACGCGCCGATGTCCGCGGTCGACGCGAGCGGATCCTCCGTTCCGACGCTCCTCGCGCTCGATCCGAACGGCTCGACGCTCGTTCGGCCGGTGCCCACCAGCGACGCGAGGGCCGGGGCGGCGGCCACCTCGGAATTCACGGCCAGGGACGTCGTGAGCGCGGCCGTGGTGGGCGACGTCGATCACAACGGCTTCGCGGACGTTCTCACGGTCGGCTCGGACGGCCTCGTCCTGATCCATCCGTCGACGGGCTCCGGCTTCGGCACGGCCATCGTCGTGTCCAACCCGGCCGATCTCCCCGCGATCCAGTACATCCCGAACGAGACCGTCGACATCCCCCCGGATCTGCCCGTCACCCGCCCGTACTGGATCGAATACTTCATCCCTCCCGCGCGCGAGATCCCGGCGGGCGAGCCCTTCTGGAGCGAGTTCGCGAGCGTCGCCCCGGCCGGGGACATCGACTTCGACGGCACGCCGGACCTCGTCGCCGTCACCCGCACCGGGGACGTGATGGTGTTCCCGCTCAACCCCACCGACCTGGCCCATCCGGGCCGAGGCCTGAAGATCGCCCAAAATCTCGCGGGCTATCGAGTGATCGGCCTCGGACCGTGGAAGCCCGGCAGCATCTCGGACCTCCTCGCCGTCTCCCCCGCGGGAGACGTCCGCATGGTCACCGGCGAGGGGATGACGGGGGCGCGCGTCGGCAAGCTCTTTTCCGGTACCTGGGGGGCGGACGCGCAGTTCTCCGCGCTCGGCCAGGTCGGGGAGAGCGGGTGGGGCGCGACGACGGTCTACGACCCTACGGCAGACGCGTGGACGACGTTCGGGTGGACAAGTTCCGGAAACTGGACCGCGCTTGACGGCGCCCCGGTTTCCAGCTCCGGCTGACCGCACGAGCACGGCCCGGGACGTCAGTCCCGTAGGACCGAGGTCCGACGAAGGCAAGGCCAGGCGCACCTAACCTGCAAGGAGAAGCCGCGACAACGATGCGCTGCGGCCCCAGGAAAGGTCACATCATGAAGCGAATTGCTTCCGCACTAGGAGCCGCGCTCCTCGTCGCCACCCTCGCGGCATGCTCGGCATCCCCCGCCGACACGTTGCCGTCCTCGTCGCCGAGCGCGACCGAGGCCCCCACGACCATCACCATCGCCTCCCTCAAGGGCCCGACCACCATGGGCCTCGTCGGCCTGATGGACGAGGCCGCCAAGGGCACGGCCGCCGAGGACTACCAGGTCAGCGTGTACGGCACGCCGGACGAGGTCGTCCCCCAGATCGTCCAGGGCAAGATCGACGTCGCCCTGATCCCGGCGAACCTCGCCTCGGTTCTGTACAACAAGACCAAGGGCACGGACGCTGCGATCCAGGTCGCGGCGATCAACACGCTCGGCGTCCTGTATATCGTCGAATCGGGCGACACGATCCACAGCATCGCGGACCTCAAGGGCCGCACCATCTACAGCACGGGCAAGGGAGCCTCTCCCGAGTACGTGCTCAACTACCTCCTGACCGAGAACGGCCTCACCCCTGGCGTGGACGTCACGGTCGAATTCAAGAGCGAGGCGACGGAGGTCACGGCGGCCCTCGCGGCCGAGGCGGGCGCGGTTGGCGTCCTCCCGCAGCCGTACGTGACGATCGTCGAGGCCAAGAACCCCGCCGTTCGCACCGCGCTCGACCTCACCGAGGAATGGGGCAAGGTCAACACCGACTCGCAGCTCGTCACGGGCGTTGTGGTCATTCGGAGCGCCTTCGCCGCGGAGCACCCCGGCGCCGTCGCCCAGTTCATGGCCGACTACGAGGCGTCGACGACGTTCGTCAATGCCAGCCCCGCCGAGGCCGCGCCACTCATCGTGGACGCGGGAATCGTCCCGAGCCCCGAGATCGCGATCGCCGCGATCCCGCACTGCAACATCGTGGACATCACGGGTGCGGAGATGAAGGCCACGCTCAGCGGATACCTGACGGTGCTCTTCGGCGCCAACCCGGCCTCCGTTGGCGGTAGCCTCCCTGGAGATGACTTCTACTACGGCGGCTAAGACGCCGACCGGCCGAGCAGCGCGGCGATTCGCTCCCGCGCTGCTCGCCGCCGCGTTCTGGATTGCCGTCTGGCAGGTCGCCGCCGTCATCGTCGGACACGACTTCCTGCTCGCATCCCCCGCCCAGGTGATCGCCCGACTGGGCGAGCTCGTCGTCACCGGCGGCTTCTGGGGCACGGTCGCGACGTCGCTCATCAGGATCGTCATCGGGTTCACGGGCGCGGTGATCGTCGGCGGGGCTCTGGCCGCGCTCTCGTCCGCCTCGCGCATCGCCGAGACCCTCGTCGCGCCGCTCATCGCGACCATCCGCAGCGCCCCGGTGGTGAGCTTCATCATCCTGCTGCTGCTGTGGACGGACTCCAGCCGCCTCGCGGCCTTCACGAGCTTCCTCATGGTCCTGCCGGTCATGTACGCGAACATCCTCGCGGGCATCCGCAACCGCGACCGGTCCCTGCTGGAGGCCGCGACGGTGTTCCGCGTCCCGTTCCTGCGCCGCGTCCGGGCCATCGACGCGCCCGCCGTGCTGCCCTTCTTCGCCGCCGCGTGCCGCACGGGCGTGGGCCTTGCCTGGAAGAGCGGCGTCGCCGCCGAGGTGATCGGGGTTGCACGCGGGAGCATCGGCGAGCGGCTCTACGAGGCGAAGCTGTTCCTCGAATCGGCGGACCTGTTCGCGTGGACCATCGTGATCATCGCGCTCAGCGTCATCGGCGAGCGGTTTGTTTTGTGGGTGCTGGGCCGCGCCCAGGCGAGATTCTCCGGGAGCCGGCCGTGACCGCCCCGGCGACCGCGACGCGCGGCGTGACTCTCCACGGCGTCGTGCGCCGGTACGGCGAGCAGACGGTGCTGGACGGGCTTGACCTCACGCTTGCAGCCGGCGAGGCGACGGCGCTCATGGGCCCCAATGCTTCGGGCAAGACGACGGTGGCGCGGCTCGTGCTGGGGCTTGACGCTCCGGATGAGGGCACGGTCGAGGGGCTAGACGGGGCGCGGTGCTCGGCGGTGTTCCAGGAGGACCGCCTGTGCGCGCACCTCAGCGCGATCGAGAACCTTCGCCTGGTGCTCGAGCGCGCAGAGTGGCCGCGCGTCGAGGCCGAGTTGCGGGCCGTCGGGCTTCGCGGCGCGGCGCGCGCCAAGCCCGTGCGCGAGCTGTCCGGGGGCCAGCGTCGGCGGGTGGCGATCGCGCGGGCGCTCGTGGTCGCGAGCGACATCGTCGTGCTCGACGAACCGTTCACCGGGATCGATTCGGGAACCAAGCCCGCGCTCGTGAGGTACGTCAAGGACCGCATCGCCGGCCGCACCACGCTTCTGATCACGCACGACCGCGCCGACGCCCGCACGCTCGGGGCGCGGGTGGTGCGGCTCGCTGCGTCGCCCCCGCCCGGGCGGGACTAGTTCTTCGGCGGGATGTATTCGTAGTGGACGACGTACGTCCCGGTGGCGCCGCCTGAGTCGACAACCGTCGCCGTGAGGATGTGCTTGCCCGGCGTGAGTTTCGGACCGTCGTATACCTCGCCGCCGCCGTTGAGGTACAGCTCCGAGCCCGTTGTGAGGAACCCGTCGACGTCCGACGTCCACGTGATCGTGTCGCCGTCCAGCATTCCGTCTTCGTTGTCGTACGCCGTGAGGTCGAAGACGACGGTGTTTCCCGTCGAGACGATGACGCCGTTCTTCTCGTCGTGAACGAAGTAGTCGTAGAGCTCCGGCGGCGTGTTGCTGAGCTCGAACGGGGCGCTGCGCCCCTGGCCCACATGAATGCCGTCGGAGACCTCGACGAGCGCGACGTAGGGGCCCGCGCCGCTGACGTAATCGCGCGACATGGTCGCCCGTCCCGGGCTCGTGGGAAAGGTGTTGCCGGCGAAGCTGCCGTCGGACTCGAGAATCCTGACTTCGGTCGTGATGGCGTCTCCGTCGCGGTCGCCCTCGTCCCACGCGATGGAAATCGTGTCGCCGATCACCGTGACCTCGACGCCCGTGACGACCGGAATCGACGCGCCCGCGGCCCACTCGTAGATCGTCTTTCCGTCCTCGAGGAACGCCACGCGAGTCGCCCCCGACCCTGCGGGGATACCGATCCAGACGCTCGCGTAGTCCTCCGGGGCGTCGGCCTCGGGGCCGCTCCAGCTCATCACGAGGTCGACGCCGTCGATCCGGCGACCGTCGGCGTTCCAGGCCCGAACCGCGTACTCGCTGTCGGTGCGCGGATAGGCCCCACTGCTGCCCGGCGGCGGAGCGAGACCGTCGACCGTTCCTCGGGGAAGAACCCAGGCGCCGCTCTCGTCGAGCGTCGAGGGATGCAGGTAGAGGAGCCCCCCGAGGATGACGTAGGAGTCCTCGGCCGACGCGGTCGCGGGGGTGGGGGCGGCCGTCGCCTCGACGCTGGGGGTCGCCGACGGCGTCGGGGTCGCGGAGGGCGTCGGGGTCTCCGACGGCGGCGGGCCGCCGCAGGCCACGAGGAGTGCCGCGAGGCCGGTCGCGAGGGTGGCGGCCCGGGCGCGCGTCGCCAACCTTTGCCCTGTCGATCGGCGCGCCGTGGCCATGATGCAACGCTAGCGGGACCGGGCCGTCGGCGCGCGGGCGCGGGTATCCATGGGCACCTCTCCACCCTGCGCGCGTGACAGGGCCCGCGCTACCATGACCCCAACGCGCGCTCAGGGAACGACGCTAGGAACGGGGGTGTGGACATGACCGGAGTGGCTCTAACCGGCGGTCAAGTCACGGAGGCAGCCGCGAAGATCGAGGCGACGATCCCGTCTCTCAACTTCATCCGCGTGGACGCCTCCGGTTGCGGCTCCACACGCGTGGCGAGTCACATTGCCGACGCGGAAACGTGGTGCGGCGTGGGCCTTGCCTCCATTGCCATCAGTCTTGACGCGTGTGCGCGCGCGGCCGACCACTCGGTAGCGACGTTCGCAGAGCTCGACGACTCACTCCGCGCCGCGGCGGGAACGGGTTCCGTATGACGTGGACGTACGAGCACCCCGAGGCGGGCTACATGGCGGAGATCTCCGTGTACGCGTCGCGACTGCGCCAGCGCATCACCGCGCTGGACGACCTGGACACCACGCTGGCGTCGGCGCAAGAGACGGTCAACGCTGCGGCTTTCGGCGGCGCGGCCGGCGACGCCTGGCGAGACTCGATCCGCCCGATCCGCACCGACATTGCGACGATGCGCCGGGCGTTCGTAACGCTGGAACGGGCCTCCTACACCTACAAATCGGGAGTGGACGACATCGCCGTGAACGCGGCGTCGGTGCGACACCGCATGGAGGATGACCGCTCGACGCGCGCCGTCCTCGCGACCCACGCCTACGACGCGCCGGGCGTGCCCGAGCGCATCGCGGCGCTTGACGACTCCATCGACCGTCTCGAGCGCACCTTGCACGGCTACGCCGAGACGCGCACGATGCTCGACAACGCGTACTGCGCCGCTCTTGAGTCGACCGCCACGATCAACAGCTCGCGATTCCAGGCTCTTCTCGCGCGCTACGGGCCAGAGGCGTTCACGGGGGACATGAGTGCCTTCTTCGCGCTCCGCGACACGACCGTCGACGAGTTCGCCGAATTGGCGGAACGCATCGCCGCGGGCGAAGGCTCGGACGAGGACTACGAGCGCCTGGAGGCTTTCCTCCGTGAGACCGCGGACGATCCGGCGTTGGCCAGCGCATTCTGGCTGCGGCTCGGCGGCGAAAAGGCCTACGACGTCCTGTACAAGGCCGAGTTGCGTACGGACGCATTCAGCGAAGACGATCTCGCCGCCTTCGAGTCGTTCGCCTCGGCCTTCCGGCAGTCGCTCTCCGCGGGCTCGGCGGAGTGGACGGATGCTGAGGCCTCCGCCTTCGCAGACGGACTCTTCACGAACACCGGACCCATGAGCGGGCTCGAGGTGATCAGCTACCTCTTCGACGATCCGGATGGCGCGCCCATGGGGCCCGCGCTGACGGTGGCCACGGCGACGATCTTCGACGAGTGGGAGCGGAATCCCGAACGCATCGGTCAGATGACGCCCGTACTGGTCGAGGTTCCGGCCACGCGGCCGCTCGGGCAGTTGATGTTCGAGGAGAACTCGGACATGGGCCTATGGGACACGGCGGGAAACGATCCCATGTCGCGGGTGCTCGAGACGCTCGGCGGCTACCCGGAGGAGTCGCTCGACTGGCTGACGGACGGCAGCCCCGACCCGTATTGGGACTCGCGTTCGGGCGGCGAGGCACCCTCGACGGGCGAGGGCCGCATCGACTACTGGTTCGGCGAACGTACGTGGAACTCCGACGGCTTCACCGGGGCGGGCACGCTATTCGACGGGGCGCTTTCGGCGGACGACGGCATCCGGGATCCTTCCGCCGCTTATGACTCGCCCACCATCAAAGCTCAGATGGACGCCTCGTCGCACGTCCTCGACGCGCTCGGCGGCGCCGCCAATACGACGTTCACGCCGGAGACCCTTGCTCCCGACGCGCAGAACGAATTCGGCAAGAGCCTGGCGACTCTGCTGCCGCGGCTCGCGGAGTCGCCGATCACGCAGACTCCGGGACAGCTTGGCTCACCGAGAGATGGTGGAGACTACGTCAAAGTCGACTTCCTTGAGCCGCCGGAGCAGTACCTTCTCGAGTCGGATACTTCCGTGCAGTACCTTCTCGCGCCCAATTCTCCCTTCGAGAATGTCGCGCGAGTCTGGGGAGCTGTGGGCGCAACGCCTGGCGGACTCGCGCATCTCGACGCGGCGGTCAACCTCTACACCACCCAACTGGAGCTTGCGGCACTGAGCGGTGCCGATGGCGCGCCCGGCCTTGTGCAAGCATTCGACCGCATCGCGGAGATCGAAGGATTCCACACCGGATCGATGGGCGGAGCAGTCGCCCTCGAGGGCATGCGACACGATAAGCAGTTCCAGGAAATGATGGACAACGTCGACTTTGTCGTTGGCCTGGTCCCCATTCCCAGCTTCGGCGACATTCCCGTCGTGTCGCAGGTCGTCACCGAAGCCGGAGTCAAGGCGTTGTTCGACGCTGGCGAGGGCATGGTGGAAGACGCGGCCAACGACGCGTTCAACGACGCGCTCCGTGGTCACTGGGGCGCCGAATACACAGCTGCGCTCGACGCGGCCGCGGTCTCGGATCTCGCCGGCAGGGACGCCCTCGCAAAGGCCATCGAGGACAACCCCTCGTTGATGGCTCAGATTCGCGCCGGGTCAGAAGGCTCCACCTCGAACGATGGCAGCCCTGTTGACCCGCAAGACGCGATCGATAGTTTCGTCAGTTCACGATGCGCGAGATACCGCGACAAGCACCTGGCCGCGCTCGAAGTGAACAACCAGGACGTGTACGACTCATATAAGAAGGCGGAAGAAGCAGAGGCGAATCAGAAGGCAGACGCATGATCTCGAGGACCCTCGTCGGGCGCGTCGCGAGCGGCAGCATGATCGCGCTGCTGCTCGGGAGTCTGATGGGCTGCTCCGCAGACCGGGAGCCCTCGGTGTTGGAGACCCCGGACATCGTCTGGCCCGACGGCATGCCCAACGGGCCGTACGACAACACCGAGTGGGTGGAGGCCCTCCGGGCCCGCGACGTGGCCCGGGAGGTCGCACTGATGACGCTTGACTTCTCGGATCGTACATACGTCAAAATCTGGGGATACCGCGAAGCCCAGAAGATGGCGGAACAGTTCGAAGATACTCGTAGCATTAAGAACGCGGTGAAGGACTATGGGTTTGTTCTCACACCGTACTTCGCGGGACCTCCCGGACTCACCGTGCTGGATCAGTTCGAGACCTCGGATAGCGAGGTCGTACTCGTCGTCTGCAACGACCGCTCGGACCTAGCCGAAGGACTCCGTGACGTGGAAACCGTGACCATCACTCGCGACAGCGATGGTCGATACCGTTTCGGACCCGCGCCCGATGAAGTCACGAAGCGTTCGTCCAGTTACCAAGAGGAGTGCGACGCCGCCGAGATCCGGCTGGGCTACTTCGACCCGCCTTTCACGCCCATCCTCGTCGGGGACGCGCACGTGATCGGCCCCGCCGACGCATCCAAGTACGACCTGCCCTAGTCAGCCCGGGACACCCGACCGGAGGTAGGGGCCGAGCGGGGCCGCGCCCGTGGGAGCGTTCCCACGAACGGGCGCTGGCCTCTAGGCTGGTGCCCGGACCGGCAACTCAGAGGACTCATCATGCGCTACGGACACTTCGACGACGAAGCCCGCGAATACGTCATCACCCGCCCCGACACGCCCCGCTCG
>CAVYHY010000006.1:0-89666 GCA_963768475.1 uncultured Actinomycetota bacterium | reverse complement strand
GTCGCCGTAGGTGCTCTCGCTGAGAATCAGCACGTGGGCGCCGTCGGGGATTTCCGGGTCGCGCAGGGATGGGGATGCGGCGGCGGCCGAGGTCGCCGGTGAACACGAGGCGCTGCTCCTGCCCGTCGTCGTCGATGTCGAGCACCACGATGGCGCTTCCGAGTACGTGGCCGGCATCGAGATACGTGAGCGTGACGCCCGGTGCGACCTCGTGCCGGCGGTGGTAGCCGACAGTGACCATGTGTTCGAGCGTCTCGACCACGTCGTCTTCGTCGTAGAGTGGCTCCACCGGTACCATGTCCGGAGTGCTTGCGCTCGATCATCTTGTTGATGTAGCGCGCGTCGGACGCCTGGATCCTCGCGGAGTCGGCGAGCATCGCCGCGCAGAGATCCCGCGTGGCTGGCGTGGTGAAGATGGGGCCGGCGTAGCCGCGCTTGGCCAGCATCGGCAGCGCGCCGGAGTGGTCGATGTGGGCGTGCGAGACACGACCGCATCGATGCGATCCGGGTCGAGCGGTAGATTGCGGTTGCGCTCCAGCGACTCCTGGCGTCGGCCCTGGAAGAGCCCGCAGTCGAGCAGCACGGTGGCGCGACTCGTGCGCAACAGATGCATGGAACCGGTTACGGTCTGGCGGCGCCCAGGAAATCGACCTGCATGCCCACTAGCCTAGGCACGCGCCTGCTGTCCCGCGCGGGACGGCTGACGGCCGTAGACGTCGAGCTAGGGCCCGACGTTGCTGACGCTGCCCGACACCAGCGCGCCGACGTAGTCGGAGAGCGCCGTACCGCCGACGGTCGTGCCGTAGAAGGACGAGTTGTCTCCGATCCACGTGTGGTGCGTGCAGGGGTTCGAGCCGCTGCACTGACCGATGTAGTAGCTGCCGAAGTTCGGGTAGGGCTTGAGCTGGGTGCGCAGGTCAAGCAGGCCCTGCTCGTACTGCTGCGGGCTCAGCGTGCCGAAGCTGCAGTTGTTCTGTCCGAATGCCAGGAAAGTGCGGATCGTGCCGTCGCCGGTGCTCGAGATGAGTGCCAGCTTCCGCTTCGGGGACTTCGAGGCCGCATACACCAGGAGGTCGGAGAGGTAGTTGGACTTGTCCGCGCAGTGGCTGCCGCAGTCCTTCAGGATCGTCCCGTCCATGCCCCACAGCGTGCGGAGCTGATCCTGCAGGCACGGCGTGATCCACGTCGAACCCATGGGCGGACCGGAGTCGTCCAGCAGATCCACCGGCACGGACGCGAAGTACTTCTGCGTCTGGAGGTAGTTCGCGGCGGAGCCGAACCCGCCGGCGCTCGCGCCGGTCAGCAGCACCTGCGTAGCGTTCGGGAAGGTCGGCACCAGGCGATCGAGGTACTGCGTCATGTTCGAGTAGCCCACGAACTGCTGCTTGCCGGCGACGCCGCTGATGCTGCCGTCGGGTTTGTCGCCGGCGTGCACGTCGCCGGTGCAGTACGGCACGTAGACGTAGTTCCAGTCCTTGAGCGGATTTTTGGCCTGGTTGCGGTCGAAGATGCCCGCCAGCGACGACTTGCGCGAGTTGAAGCTGTTCTCGCTGAAGCTCTTCGGGTTCTGGCCGCAGGTGAGCGAATTGAAGCAGGCTCCGCCGCCCTCGAGGTAGATGGCGACCTTGGTGGACGCGCTGTTGAGGTTCACGCCAATGCCGGTGGTGGAGCCGTCGCGGCAGTGCGCGCCCGCGAACGGTACCCAGGTCCACGTGCTGTCGGGTGCGGTGATGGGCTGGCCCGTCGCCGGCGAGCCCGCTGCGCCGCCCGAGCCCCCGGTACCACCCGCGCCGCCGCTGCCCGCGGTGCCTGCCGCGCCACCCGTGCTTCCGCCCGCACCACCCGCGGCGCCCGCGTCGGTGCCCGCGGTGCCTCCGGTGGCACTGCCTCCGCTTCCGCCCGTCGACGCGCCAGCGGTGCCGGCGCTACCGCCGCTGCCTCCTCCGCCATCCTGGCTACTGCCGCCGCACGCCGTCAGCGCGGGGACGAGACACAAGGCACCGATCGCGAACCAGGAAGCAACACGCATGTCATTCCCCTAACGGGCCACCCGGCCGCTCGCAACACGGGGCGATGGATTCGGTGGGGTGATGTAGGGAAGGGGGCGCGACCCGCTGCTGCTGTCCTACCCCTCCAGTTGCTACTCGCGCGGTCCGTTGGCGATGCCGCCGCCCATCAGCTTGTTGCCGCCGTAGGGCTTCACCGTGGGCACCTTGCCCCAGAGCTCCTTGTATTCGGCCTTCATCTTCTCGAGGCGCTTGGGCTCGTCCTTGTTCAGCTTGTGCTCCTCGCCCGGATCCTTCGCGAGGTTGTACAGGTCGAAGCGCCAGTCGTTGCCGAACGAGAGCAGCTTGTAGTCGCCGTCGATGAGCGCGTGGCGCTCGGGGTTGTTGCTGTCGGCCGGAAGCTTCATCAGCACGGGCCGCGGCTCGGCCTTGGCGCCGTACAGCTCGGGAACCAGGCTCTTGCCGGCAAGCTTGTCGTCGCCCTTCACGCCCATCATGTCGAGCACGGTCGGCGCCAGGTCTATGTCGCTGCGCGGCGTGTCGATGTGGCGCCCTTCGACGCCGGGCACGTGGATGAACAGCGGCACGTGCGTGAGCATGTTCCAGAGCTCGAAGGCGTGGCGGTACATGTGATGCTCGCCGAAGCCCTCGCCGTGGTCGGCGCTGACAATCACCACAGTCTTCTTCCACCACGGCTGCTGCTTGCAGAAGTCCAAAAGCTTGCCGATCCACAGGTCCGTGTAGAACACCTCGGAGTCGTAGCGGTCGCGGCGCGTGTTGCCCCAGTCCGGCGACTCCTTGTGCTTCACATACACATCGTGCGGATCCATGTAGTGCATGTAGATGAAGAACGGCTTGTCCTTTGGTGCGGCCGATAGCTGCTTCTCCGCGAGCGGCGTCATCTTGTCGCTCGTGACAAAGTCGTCCTTCGTGTTGTCGAACTTGATGCCGCTGACGACCTGCCAGTCGTCGAACCCCTGGTCGAGCCCGCTGTGCCCCGGCGCCAGGTACATGTGACCGTGGGTCGCCATGGTGTGCACGCCGGCCTTGTGCAGGAGCTCGGGGAAGAACAGATTGCTGTCCGGATACTTCGTGAAGAAGTAACCGCTTCGCTTCAGCGACGACGGATACTGGCCTGACAGGACCGCGGCGACGCTCTTCGCCGTGTAGCTCGAGACCGAGTAGGCGCGGGTGTAGCTGATGCTCTGTTTTTCGAGCGCCGTGAGGTTCGGCGCAATCTTGCGCGGGTAGCCCGCCCACGGCATGTCCGCCCGCATGCTGTCGACCAGGATCAGCATCACGTTCATCGGTCGATCGGGGCCGCTGGGCTTGTCCGGTGTCGTCTTCTCCGCCGCGGTCGGTGCAGGCGAAGCCTCGGGCTGCGCGCTCTTGGCGGGAGCCGCCGCGGGAGAGGGCGGGGGAGCAGCCGGTGCGTTGCTCGGCGGAGGCGCCGGAGTGGCGCAGGCACTCGCCACCAGCAGCGCCAGCAGGCTCGTCGCGGTACGCTTCACTTCGCGGCTCCCTGCTGCGGCTCCGCGTCCTGGGTCTTCGGCGGCCCCATCGGCCCGTTGGCGGTCTTGCCGCCCTTGATCTTGATGCCTCCGTACGGCGCAATCAGCGGCAGCTTGTCGAAGGTCTGTTTCTCGAGCTTCGTCATGCGGTCGAACACGTCGGGCTCGGAGTGCGACAGGTCGTGCTTCTCGCCGGGGTCCTTCGCCAGATTGAACAGGACGTGCTTCCAGCCCTCGCCGAACACGATCAGTTTGTAGTCGCCGTCGATGATCGCGCGGCGCTGCTCGTTGTTCGTGTCGTTGGGTAGATCGAGGATGATCGGGTCGCGGCTCTCCGGCTTCGCGGCGCCGTAGAGCTCCGGCACCATCGTCTTCCCTTCGAAGCTGTCGACTGGTTTCTGCCCATCAGGTCGACGATCGTCGGGGCCAGATCTATGTCCGAGCGCTTCACGTGGACCCGGCGCGGCTTGACGCCGGGTAGCTTGAACGCGAGCGGCACGTGCACCAGCTCCTGCCACAGCTCGAACGCATGGCGGTACTCGCCGTGCTCGCCGAAAGCCTCGCCGTGATCCGCCGACAGGATGATCGCCGTGTTTTCCCACCACGGCTGTGTCTTCGCCCACTCGAGCAGTTTCCCGATGTAGTGGTCGGTGAAGAAGATCTCGCAGTCGTAGCGGTCGCGAGCTGTCTTGCCCCAGTCCTTCGGGCACATGTCATGCCAGTTGTACTTGTCGTGGGGGTCCAGATAGTGGAACCACGCGAAGAACTGCTTCCCCGTGTTCTCCGGCTTCGACAGGATGTCGATCGCCATCTTCGTCATCTTGTCGCTGGTGATGTCGTTGTCCGTCTGCGGGTCGAACGTGATGCCCGGCACCAGCTCCCAGACGTCGAAGCCCTGGTCGAGACCTTTGCCCCGGTTGAAGTACATGTGGGCCTGGCCGCCGATGGTGCGGATGCCGTGCTCCTGCAGCACCTCGCTGAAGAACAGGTTCGCCTTGCTGTAGCCCGTGAAGAAGTACGCCGAGCGGTACAACGTGGACGGGTAGCGTCCAGCCAACAGCCCGCCCAGGCTCTTCGCCGTGTAGCTGGAGATGGAGTAGGCGTGGTCGTAGTAGACGCTGTCCGCCACGACCTTCGACAGATTCGGCGCAATGGGACGCGAGTAGCCGTTCCACGGCATGTCGGCCCGCATCGCGTCCACCGTGAGCAGCAGCACGTTCAGCGGCTTGTCGGGTCTGCCGCGCGGCGCGCTGACCGCGGGTGGCGCCGAGCTGGCCGCGGGGGGTGACTCGACTGCGGCCGCGGCGCTGGCCGGGGGGGGCGCGGTCGAGGAGGTCTTGTCGTGATGGCTGCAGCCGGCGAGGACCAGACCGGCCGCCAGCAGGCTCGTGGAAATGCACAGGCTTCGCACCGGTGCCACCTATCGCAAAACTGCGGCGTAGGCCAATTCAGCAATCTGGGCTCTGTAGCCGCTCGACGACGTATTGCTAAGGCGCCGACGGCGGCCTCGTTGGCAGCATTGAAGACGGCGGGGTGGAGACCGGAGGCCGCGACGGCCTGGCGCGCGAGGCGGATCGCGGGGAACGCGTCCTCGTCGAGCGGCTCGAACGACCACGTTTGCGGCGCCGTCCAGTCGTACGCCGGGGTGACGTCCGCGAGCCGGTCCGGCCAGGACAGCGCGAGCGCGATGGGAAGACGCATGTCCGGCGGGCTCGCCTGCGCGAGCGTGCTGCCGTCGACGAACTCCACCATGGAGTGAATCTGGCTCTGCGGGTGCACCACCACGTCGATCGCGTCCATCGGCACCCCGAACAGTAGGTGCGCCTCGATCACCTCGAGCGCCTTGTTCACGAGCGTCGCCGAGTTGATCGACACCACGGGCCCCATGTCCCACGTGGGGTGGCGGAGCGCCTGCTCGGGCGTCACGTCGCCCAGCTCGGACGGCGTCATCCCGCGGAACGGGCCGCCCGACGCCGTGAGCACCAGGCGGCGCACCTCGCCGCGCGCCCCCGAGCGGAGCGCCTGGGCGAGCGCGCTGTGCTCGGAGTCCACGGGGACGATCTGATCGGGGCGCCGCTTCGCCGACGTGACGAGGCTGCCTCCGGCGACGAGCGACTCCTTGTTAGCGAGCGCGAGCGTCGAGCCTGCGGCGAGGGCCGCGAGCGTCGGCTCGAGCCCCACGGAGCCCGTCATGCCGTTGAGTACCACGTCCGCCCCGACCGAGGCGGCCTCCGCCGCCGCGCGAGCGCCGGAGGCGACCCGCACCCCGGGAAGCGCGTCGGCGATGCGCCCGGCCGCAGCGTCGTCCGCCACCGCCACGAAGGAGACGCCGAACTCGCGAGCCTGAGCCACCACGTCGTCGGGACGCCCGCCGCCCGCGGCGAGCGCGACCACCTCGAACAGGTCGCGGCGAGGCCGGATGACGTCGAGGGCCTGGGTACCGATCGATCCCGTCGACCCGAGCACCGCGACGGTGCGGGAGGGCATCGTTACGAGACGCCCTGGAGGATGTCCACCGCCTGGGCGAGGTACGCGTCGACCTCGTCCTCGTCGTACGCGCGGAACTTGATGCGCCGCGCGAAGGCGGCCGTCCTGATGTCGTCAGGGACGATCGGCTCGCCCGTGTCGAAGAAGGCTGTGAGGCGGTCAAGGAGCGCGTCGACCTTCTTGGCGTCGTACCCGCGGCCGAGGCCGCCGGGCTGGGAGAAGCGCTTACCCTTCTCGCGCCGAAGGTTCTCGTACAGCGTCTGGGCGCGCGCGGCGAGATCCTGCTGCCACGCCTCGTTGCCGTGCGCCTGGACGAACTGGTCGCGCAGGCGCTTCGCGAACGCGTCCTCCAGCCGGTCGAGCGCCGTATCCACCGCGTCCGTGCGATATCCCCGGAACTTCAGGTCGAACGTCGCCTGGCGGATGGTCAGCGGGTTGAGCGCGTTCGGATCGATGGTCGCCTGCTCGTACGTCTGGCGAACCTGATCGAAGAATGCGTCAACCTGCTTGACGCTGTAGCCCGAGCGCAACAGGCCCGCGCGGGGGAACAGCTTGCTCATGATGACTCCTTGATCGCGAGTTGGCCACAGGCCCCGTCTATGTCACTGCCTCGAGTATCCCGGATTGTGGCCGGGATCGCATGCACCTTCAGCCTACGGACAAATTCCTTTTCTACACGCGGATCGCTCGCCGTCCACTTACTCCCCGGTGTGGGGTTGAGCGGGATGGGGTTCACATGCGCCCACGCCGCGCCCCGCGCCGCGATCTTCTTGGCGAGAAGGTCCGCCCTCCACGCGTGGTCGTTCACGTCCCGGATCAGCGCGTACTCGATGCTCACGCGCCGCCCCGTCGCGTCGAAGTAGCGCTTGGCGGCGTCGAGCGCCTCGTCTACCGTCCACTTGGTGTTGATCGGCACCAGCTCGCTGCGCAGCTCGTCGTCCGGGGCGTGCAGCGAGAGCGCGAGGGTGACCTGAAGGCCCTCCCCCGCCAGGCGGTCCATCGCGGGCACCAGGCCGACGGTGGAGACGGTCACGTGCCGCGCGGCCAGCCCGAGGCCGTCCGGCTCCGGGGCGATGAACGTTCGCACGGCGGCGAGGACGGCGTTGTAGTTGGCGAGCGGCTCGCCCATGCCCATGAAGACGACGTTGCTCAGGCGACGCGGCGCCCCGCCGAGGATCCCGTCGCGGCACGCGCGCGCGGCAAGGCGCGCCTGCTCGATGATCTCCGCCGCGCTGAGATTGCGCGTGAGGCCCATCTGGCCGGTCGCGCAGAACGGGCACGCCATCCCGCACCCGGCCTGGCTCGTCACGCACAGCGTGGCGCGGTCCGGGTAGCCCATCAGGACCGACTCGACCTTGACGCCGTCGTGAAGGCTCCACAGCGTCTTGACCGTCTCGCCGTCGTCGGTCGCGATCTCCATGGCGGGGGTAAGGAGCGCGGGGAACAGGGCGCCCACCAACTCGTCGCGCCGCTCCGCAGGAAGGTCCGTCATCTCGGCGGGGTCGGCCGTGAGGTGGGAAAAATAGTGCGTCGCGAGCTGCTTCGCGCGAAACGCAGGGTGACCCAACTCGCGCGACGGCCGCGCCCCGCTCGTCGGCCGTCATCTCCGCGAAGTGACGCGGAGGCTTGCCCCGTTTGGGTGCCGCGAACTGAAGCGTGGGCAGGGAGGCCGGGCCCGTCACTGCGAGCCTAGGAACAGCGCGAAGACCACGAAGGCGAGCGGCGCGGCGAGCAGCATCGAGTCGATCCGGTCGAGCACGCCGCCGTGTCCCGGAAGAATCCCGCTCATATCCTTGATGTCGATGTCCCTCTTCAGCGCGCTTTCGGCAAGATCACCAAACACCGCCCCCACGACGCTCACGACGGCGACGGCCGTCCCGATCCACCATCGGTGGTCGAGCCAGTACCAGGCGGCCCCCGTCGCGAGAAGCGAACTCACGATGAGCCCGCCGACGGCGCCCTCCCACGTCTTCTTGGGGCTGATCTTTGGCGCCAACTTGTGGTGCCCGAACAGCATGCCAACGAATAGCCCGCCGGTGTCGTTTCCCATCACGGCGAGAACGAAGATCACGACGCGATGCCACCCGCCGTCCGCCTGTTCCATGAGCACCAGGAACGATGCGAGGAACGGGATCCATATGAGCGTCATGATGGTGGCGAGAACGTCGTGGAGCGTGTTCTCCAGCCAGTCGTCGACGAGGCGCCATGCGATCGCCCCACCGCAGCCAACGAGGACCGCGACGATGAGCCCCTCGCGACCGTCATACCAGGTAGATACGGCAATTCCGACGGTCGCGGCGATGATCGGGGTAAGCGACAGGACGCGGCCCTGGCGGGCAAGCGCGCGCTTCCACTCGGGGTACGCCGCGATACATAGCAGGTAGACGAGGGCCGTGAAGGCGAGCTCGCTGTACCGCGCTGCGTAGACGGTTCCCACCAGCATCACGAGGCCGACGAGGGTCGCCAACCACAGGTTCCGCCCTCCTCGGCGTTCCTTGGGTTCCTCGCGTGTGCCGAAGAGCTCGGCCTCGTTCCAGGTGGACATCAGACTTCGAGCAATTCCTCTTCCTTGTGCGCGAGGAGCGCATCGATGGCGTCCACGTGCTTCTTGGTGAGGATGTCGAGTTCCTTCTCCGCACGGGTGCCGTCATCCTCCCCTACGTCGCCGTCCTTCACCAGGTCGTCGATCTCGTCCTTCGCCTTGCGCCGAAGGTTCCGCACCACGATGCGCGCCTCCTCGGCCTTGTGCTTGGCGAGCTTGACGTACTCGCGGCGGCGCTCCTCCGTGAGCTGCGGGATGTTGATGCGCAGCACGTTGCCGTCGTTGCTCGGGTTGAAGCCCATATCGCCGGTGCGCAGGGCCTCCTCGATGTTCTTCATCGCGCCCATGTCGTACGGGGCGATGAGGACGGTGCGGGGCTCCGGCGTCGAGATCGATGCGAGCTGCTGAAGCGGGGTGGGGGCGCCGTAGTAGTCCACCGTGACCTTGGCGAACATCGACGAGGACGCCTGACCCGTGCGGATCGAGGAGAATTCGTCCTTGGCGACCTCGACGGCCATGTCCATCTTGTCCTCGACGTCGAGGAGGGTGTCGTCAATCACGGGTCGGCTCCTTGCGTTGCGTAGTCAGATCAACCGGCTTCACGTCGTCACCAGCGTCCCGATTCTCTCACCGAGGAGAGCCCGGGTCACATTGCCGGGTTCCTCCAGCCCGAAGACGACCATCGGGAGGCCGTTCTCCATACACAGGCTGAAGGCGGAAGCGTCGAGCACCTCGAGGCGACGGTGGAGCGCCTCCGCGTAGGTGAGGCGTTCGATCCGCTCCGCGTCGGGGTTCTTGCGGGGATCCTCGCTGTACACCGCGTCGACGCCGTTCTTGCCGAAGATCACCTCGGTGCAGCGGGTCTCTAGCGCGCGCTGAACGGAGACGGTGTCCGTCGAGAAGTACGGCATGCCCGCTCCCGCCGCGAAGATGACTACGCGGCCCTTCTCCATGTGACGAATCGCGCGGAGCGGAATGTAAGGCTCGGCCACCTGCCCCATGGCGATCGCGGTCTGGACCCTGGTGACGACGCCCGCCTGCTCCAGGAAGTCCTGAAGTGCGAGGGCGTTCATCACGGTGCCCAGCATGCCCATGTAGTCCGCGCGAGCGCGTTCCATGCCGCGCTCCGACAGCTCGACGCCGCGGAAGAAGTTCCCGCCGCCAACGACGACGGCAACCTGGACGCCGTGGGACACGGCGTCGCCGATCTCGCGAGCGATCCTCAGGACGGTGTCGGGGTCGAGGCCGATGCCTCCCCCGCCGAACGTCTCGCCGGATACCTTGAGGAGGACGCGGCGCACCGCGGGGGCGGTTCCAACGCCCTCGACGTCAGTTTTCGTCTGGGGCATCGATCCTCCTCCGCGGCCGCTCCGGTCTGGTCTCTAGGCTCCCACGCGGAAGCGCGCGAACGCGGTAACCGCGCCGCCCGCCCGGTCCACGACGGCACCAACGGTCATTTTCGGGTCCTTGGCGAAGGCCTGCTCCAGCAGGACGTTCTCCTTGAAGAATCCGTTCATGCGGCCGTCGACGATCTTCGGCAGCGCGGCTTCGGGCTTACCCTCGGCGCGCGACACCTCCTCGGCGACCCGGCGCTCGTTGGCGACGACGTCCTCGGGGACGTCCTCACGCGTGAGGAAGAGGGGCGAGTACGCGGCGGTGTGCATCGCGACGTCGCGCGCGACGTCCTTGGCAGCCGCGTCCGAGCCGACGAGGACGCCCACCTGGGCGGGCAGGTCCTTGTTGGTCTTGTGGAGGTACACGGCGACGTGGGGCGCCTCGATACGGGCGACGCGGCGCAGGACGATCTTCTCGCCCAGCACGCCAGCGTTCTCCGCGATGAGTTCCGCGACACTCTTTCCGCCGGCGTCGGCGGCCTCGCGCTGCCTCCAGCGAATCCGCACCCGCCTTGACGACGGCCGCGAGAACGGCGTCGGCGAGGGCGATGAACTTGTCGTTCTTCGCGACGAAGTCGGTCTCGGAGTTGATCTCGATCATGGTGCCGACCTCGCCCGAACCGGACGTCTCGACGCTCGCCGCGACCAAACCCTCGGAGGCCGAACGGCCCTCACGCTTGGTCACGCCTTTGAGCCCCTTGACGCGAAGCACCTCGACGGCCTTCTCGATGTCACCATCGGTCTCGTCGAGCGCCTTCTTGACGTCCATCATTCCGGCGCCGGTACGGTCCCGGAGCGCCTGAATGTCGGCAACGGTGTAGTTCGCCATAGTGGTCGTCACTCCTTCTCTGCGGGCTTCTTGGCCGCGGGCTTCTTCGCCGCGGGCTTCTTCGCCGCGGGCTTCTTAGCTGCAGGCTTCTTCTCGGCCTTGGGCTCCTCGACCTTCTCGTCGGCCTTCTGCGGCTCCTCGACCTTCTCGTCGGCCTTGGGCTCCTCGACCTTCTCGTCAGCCTTGGGCTCCTCGACCTTCTCGTCAGCCTTGGGCTCCACCTTCTCGCAGCCTTCGGCTCGTCTCCGCCCAGGAGCTCCTGCTCCCACTCGGCGAGAGGCTCAGCCTCGGTGCCCTCGGCGGCCTCCGCACCCTCCTTGGGCGCATGACGGACCTTGAGTCCCTCGGCCACGGCGTCGGCGATCACGCGGGTCAGCAGGCCGACGGAGCGAATCGCGTCGTCGTTGCCCGGAATGCCATAGGTCACCTTGTCGGGGTCACAGTTCGAGTCCAGGATCCCGACCACCGGGATGCCGAGCTTCGCGGCCTCCTCGATAGCGAGGTGCTCCTTGTTCGTGTCGACGACCCACAGAACGGACGGCGTGCGCGCCATCCCGCGGATGCCGCCGAGAACCTTCGCCAGCTTGTCCTTTTCGCGGCGAAGTCCGAGCAGCTCCTTCTTGGTGCGACCCGAGCCCGCAACGTCGTCGAAGTCGAGCTCCTCGAGCTCCTTGAGGCGGGCAACGCGCTTTGAGACCGTCTGGAAGTTGGTCAGCATGCCGCCGAGCCAACGCTCGTTCACGAAGGGCATGCCCACGCGCTGCGCCTGCTCCGCGATCGGCTCCTGCGCCTGACGCTTGGTACCGACGAAGAGGACCGTGCCGCCGTGCGCAACGGTTTCCTTCACGTACTCGAAGGCGGAGTCGATCTTCGCGAGCGACTGCTGAATGTCGATGATGTAAATGCCGTTGCGCTCGCCGAAGATGAAACGCTTCATCTTGGGGTTCCATCGGCTCGTCTGGTGCCCGAAGTGGACACCGGAGTCGAGGAGCTGGCGCATGGTAACGACGGCCATGGCTCGTCCTTTCGGCGCCCCAAGCGGGCGCCCCATCAGTGGGCGTACCCGGAGGTCGCCCTGTGGTTTGTCGGCTCGGCCGGGAGGCCGTGCCCCTAGTGCCCACGCGAGTTGGCGCCGGGCAAACCCGGACCGTGCCTTCCCGGCGCCTCTCGGGACATCCCACTGAGGCGATTGGACACGCGATGTCAGCCGACTGGTGTCGGCCGCACGACAATGGTACCGGACGGGTGGACGCCCGCGTAGCACTACCGCGAGACGAGAAGGTTAGGCGCTCGCGCGCTTCACGAGGACCGTTCCCATGATGCAGACACGTTCCGTTGCTTCGCCCCTGAGGCGCGCGAGCAGCATGCTCGCCATCTTCTCCCCCATCTCGCGGGAAGGCTGGCGAAGCGTCGTGAGCTGGACGTCGCCACTGACGGCCGCCGAACTATCGTCGAAGCCGACGATGGCGACGTCGTCCGGTATCACCTTGCCACGTTGCCGGAGAACGGAGACCGCACCGGTCGCCATGAGGTCAGACGCCACGAATACCGCGTCGATATCGGGAGCTTTTTCGAGAAGATCGCGCATCGCGCGCGCCCCACCAGCGGCGGAGAAGTCCCCATGCTCGATGAGGTCGTGCCTCATCCCCGCTTCCTGGAGCGCGCGGTGCCATCCGGCCGTGCGGTCGATGCCGGGGGGCATGTCGGCAGGACCCGCGATGGTGGCAATCGTGGTGCGGCCGAGGCCGATGAGGTGCTTGGTCCCCATTTCGGCAGCTGCAGCGTTGTCGACGTCGACGTAATAGATGTTGGGCTGGTTCGAATTGATGGGCCGACCACCGAACACCACAGGGAGCGAGTCGCCAAGCCCACGCAGATATACGTCACCGGAGTGGTGCGAGACGACCAGCGCGCCGTCGACGTTGCCGCCGCGGAGGTACTTCGTCGTCTTGGAGCTCGGGACGAAACGGCTCGCGACTTGGAGGTTGAGCACGTAGTCGCTCGACTCCATCGCATGCGTGATGCCGTGCACCACCTCGGCAAAATACGGATCGCCGAAGAACCGTGACGTGTCTTCAGGGACGACAAGGGCGATCGCCATGGACTGGCGGCTGGCCAAGGATCGGGCCGCGCGGTTTGGCACGTAGCTGAGGCTTTCGATCGCGGCGTTGACGCGTTCGAGAGCGCCTGGGCTCACCTTGGTCGAGCCATTGACCACTCGCGAAACGGTCGAGCGAGAGACCCCAGCTGCCGCCGCGACCTCCTCGAGGGTGGGCGGCACGCTTCCGTTCAGTTCTTCAACGGTCATGACGAACACCGCCCCGCTACTCCCCTACGACACGCGAAACGCGGTCGGCGGGGACGGCCGGGTGGTCGACGGTCGTTCATTGCGCCCAACTCTCGATCAATGACAAGAGCCCCAGGCCGTCGGCCTCGAGCGTTCAAATCCTTTTCGCGTAGCCCGCGCGGACGGGGCCGGGCCGTCTGGCATAACCTCGCCCTGTTGAGCACGAGGTTCTCCATACGCGGCCCGGACAAGGCGCCGCCAAGGGCGACCCAATCGTCGCACGCATCTCGCTTCGTCGCCAGGTGGGCTGGCGCGTTCGTGTCCCGCCCTCCATAAGGGATCAAAACGCCAGAACGGACCCCGCCGACGCGGACGGGATAGACGTGGGCAACGGATCCTTTCATGGGCCGCCCGCTCCCTCCTCCCCTCGCCCCGCAGCGCAAATTCATCACTTTTCGGTAACGGTTGGCCTCCCGAACGGCCCGTCGGCCCCAATCCTGTTGACAACTCCGGGCGGCGCTCTTAGTGTCAAGCATGTCGTGGGAGCGCTCTCAGGGCTTCTGAATGGGTTCTCAAGGCAGTAAACAACCACGTACACGAAGGAGTGACCGTGAGGTATTCACTACGCACTAAGGCGATCGCTACGTTCGCCGGTGTTGCGGGTGTCGCGCTTGTCGCCACGGGCTGCAGCAGCAGCCCGACGACGAGCGGTGCGGCGCCATCACAGGACAACACAACGCCGATCACGTTGACGATCACTACGTTCGGCACCATGGGACTGGACGGCCTGTACGACGAGTACATGACGCTCCACCCCAACATCACCATCAAGGCCACCAACATTGACACCGGTGGCAACGCGCTGACGGACTGGCAGACCAAGCAGGCTGCCGGCGCAGGACTGCCTGACATTCAGGCTGTCGAAGAGGGCTGGCTCTCCAAAGTCATGCAGGTGTCGGGCTCGTTCACGGACCTCCGTGACTACGGTGCCAACGACATCAAGGACCGGTGGGTCCCGTGGAAGGTCGCCCAGGCGACTGACTCCGACGGCCGCATCATCGGCTACGGAACCGACATCGGACCGGAGGGCCTGTGCTACAACGGCAAGCTCTTCGCTGACGCCGGTCTCCCGTCCGATCGTGACAAGGTTGCCGAGCTCTTCGGCGGCGACAACGCCACGTGGGAGAAGTTCTTCGAGGTTGGTCGTCAGTACCACGCGGCCACGGGCAAGGCTTGGTACGACCAGTCCGGCTTCGTCTGGGCCGCCATGGTCAACGAGCAGCCCGAGGGTTACTACAAGAAGGACGGCACGCTCAACGTCGAGGGTAACGACACGTTGAAGGGCCTCTTCATGCAGCTCGCACAGGGCGCCAAGGATGGTCTGTCTTCGAACCAGTCGCAGTGGGACTGGGGAGGCGGCAAGGCCTTCACTGACGGCTCGTTCGCGACCTTCGTCTGCCCGGGCTGGATGCTCGGTGTGGTGAAGGGTCAGGTCGAGAATGGCGGCGGCGACGCCACCACCGGCTGGGACTTCGCTGACGTCTTCCCCGGCGGCGCTGCCAACTGGGGCGGATCGTTCCTTACCGTTCCGACCACTTCGAAGCACCCGGCTGAGGCCGCGGCTCTTGCCGCGTGGCTCACCGCTCCGGAGCAGGAAGTGAAGTCCTTCCAGGCTGCGGGAGCATTCCCGAGCGAGCCTGCGGCCCAGACCGACCCGGGTGTTACGGGACCGTCTGACCTGACGAAGTTCTTCAACGACGCCCCGGTTGGCCAGATTCTGGCCTCGCGTGCCGAGGGCGTTGTGGCTCAGTACAAGGGCCCGGATGACTCGGTGATCCAGGAGCAGGTCTTCGGACCGTCGGTCCAGGCCATCGATTCCGGTAAGGCTGACGGCGAGACGGCGTGGAACGACGCCATCAAGCTGCTCAACGAGCTGGTAGTCAACAACTAGCAGCCTGAATCAGCAAGGAGGGGCTCCCCGAAAAGTCGGTATTGTTTTTCGGGGAGCCCCACCCCTTGTCCCTTCGACCCCCACTTGGACTCATGACAACAACGCTCACTGGTCGCCAGCGTCGGCGCCAGAATCGCCCCGATGGATACCAGCCGAAGGCTTCGTCGTTCAGGAGCCGTCTCAACGCGTGGGACGTCAAGTTCTCCCCGTACCTCTATATCTCGCCGTTCTTCCTTCTCTTCATCGCGATCGGCCTCTTCCCCCTCGTCTACACGTTCGTCGTCTCGATCAACGATTGGAACCTGCTGACCGGTCGAGGCGATTGGGTGGGATTCAAGAACTACGCGACCGAGTTCAAGGACCCGTTCTTCTGGAAGTCCGTCTGGAACACCTTCTCGATCTTCCTTCTGTCTGCGATTCCCCAGTTGATCGCGGCCACCGCCATCGCCGCCGTCCTGGACCGCAACCTCCGCGCCAAGACCTTCTGGCGCCTGAGCGTCATGCTCCCCTACATCGTTACTCCTGTCGCCGTAGCGCTCATCTTCTCCAGGGTCTTCTCTGAGCAGTACGGACTGGCAAACAACCTCCTGGAGCACCTAGGGATGAGTCCCATCATGTGGAAGACCGAGGTGCTCCCCGCGCACTTAGCAATTGCCACCATGGTGAACTGGCGTTGGACGGGGTACAACGCCCTGATCCTGCTCGCGGCGATGCAGGCCGTCCCGCGAGACATCTACGAATCTGCGTCCATCGACGGCGCTGGCGCGGTCCGCCGCTTCTTCTCGATCACCGTTCCCATGATCCGCCCGACGATGATCTTCGTGATCGTGACGATGACGGTCGGCGGTCTGCAGATCTTCACCGAACCCAAGTTGCTCAACCCCTCGAGTTCCGTCCTCGGTGGCCCACAACGCCAATACGAGACCGTGGTGCTGTATATCTGGGATCTCGCGTTCAACCGGCAGAACTTCGGGCGCGCCGCCACCGTGGCATGGCTGCTATTCATCATCATCGTCGCGGTCGGAACACTCAACTTTCTCCTCTCGCGCCGCATCGCGTCTGCGGAGGGCGCCCGTGAAAATAGACGAACGCAACGGCGACAGGCGCGGATTCTCGCACAGCGCCGCGAAGCGGACCGTTCCGCGGCCACGCTCGGCGCACGGAGCAACACGACGGGAGGCGAACGATGACCACCAAAGCCACCCAACGCCGACGCCGGAGCGCCGAGCGTCACTTCGTATCGGGCATCGAACGCCGTCCCGGCTGGTTGGTGTACGCCTTGCTCGCCACGTTCTTCTTCGCGACCAGCTACCCGCTGTGGTGGTCCTTCGTCGTGGGCGCGAGCGACAGCACGGTGTTGACCGCCGATTGGCCGCCATTCCTTCCCGGAAGCCAGTTCTGGCACAACGTGTCCGAGGTCCTCACGACGGTGCCGTTCTGGAAGTCGTTGATGAACTCCGTCATCGTCTCGTCAGTGATCACGTTCTCGGTCGTCATGTTCTCCACCTTGGCCGGGTTCGCGTTCGCGAAGCTCCGCTTCAAGGGCCGCGGTGGACTGATGGTGTTCGTCATCGCCACCACCGCTGTGCCTACCCAACTGGGTATCATCCCGCTGTTCATGCTGATGAAGCAGTTCGGGTGGACCGGAACCCTCGGCGCGGTCATCATCCCTACGCTGGTGACCGCCTTCGGCGTGTTCTTCATGCGGCAGTACCTGGTGGACGTGATACCGGACGAGCTCATCGAGGCCGCCCGCGTCGACGGCGCGAGCATGATTCGCATCTTCTGGAGCGTCGCGATGCCTGCCGCCCGGCCGGCCATGGCCATCCTCGGGCTGTTCACCTTCGTGACCGCGTGGACCGACTTCCTGTGGCCGCTACTCATGGTTCCTCAGAACCCGACCCTCCAGGTCGCGCTGTCGCAACTACAGAGCGCTAGGTACGTCGACTACTCGATCGTGCTCGCAGGCGCCGTCCTCGCGACGTTGCCTCTGCTCATCCTGTTCATTGTCGCTGGCCGCCAACTCCTCTCGGGCATCATGGCCGGTGCCGTAAAGGGATGACGGGTTCGCCGTTGGCCGGAGCCCCCGAACGTCGGGACTCCGGCCCGCGAATCGCGCCCTCGGGGAATCGACCATGACGGAGGTTCGGGCGCGCTCGCAGGGGCGCCCCACCCTGGAATTGGTCGCGGCCTCGGCGGGCGTGTCGCGATCGACCGTGTCGCGCGTCATCAATGGTTCGCCCAACGTCACCGACGAGGCCATCGCGGCCGTGCAATCCGCGATAGAGAGCCTGGGATACGTTCCGAACCGTGCGGCGCGCATGTTGGCCGGGCGCAGGGCACACGCCATCGCGCTGGTGATCCCCGAGAACACCGCGAAGTTCTTCGCCGATCCTTTCTTCGCCGCCGTCATCCAGGGCGTGGCTCAGTACCTGTCGACCACCGAGTACTCGTTGACGCTGCTCATGGCGGCCGACGCCGATGCGAAGAAGACCCGCTACTACCTGCAGTCGGGCAACGTCGACGGCGCGCTCGTGCTATCGCACCATATCGACGATCACTCGTACAGCAACCTGTCGCAGGAGATTCCGCTCGTGTTCGGCGGACGTCCCGTGAGTAGGGGCGGCACGATGCCGCACTACGTCGACGTCGACAACGTTGCGGTCGCGCGTACCGCGACAGAGCGTCTCGTCGCGTCTGGCCGAACGCGCATCGGCACGATCGCCGGTCCTCAGAACATGGCTGTGGGCATCGATCGACTGGAGGGCTGGCGTCAGGCCCTCCACGCGCACGGCATCGACGACGCCGCGGTCGAGATCGGCGACTTCTCGCCTGCAAGCGGGGAGGCCGCGATGCAGCGCCTTCTCGCGCGCGAGCACGCAGCGTTCGACGGTCTGTTCATCGCGAACGCACAGATGGCCTCGGGTGCGCTGTCGGCGTTGCACGAGCACCGCGTCGCCGTTCCCGACGACGTCGGGATCATCACGGTCGACGACGACTACTTCGCGTCGTCCGCGAAACCCCCCTTGACCACCGTCGCGCAACCGACCACGGAGGTTGGGGAGATGATGGCCAAGGTGTTGCTCGACCTGATGTCAGGCAAGGACGTCCCCCGGGTGAAGGAGCTTCCCACACGCATCATCGAGCGCGCGTCACTCTAGCGGTTCTGGGAGCGTCGCGATCCCTCACGTGTCCCCAGGCAGGGCCATCGCCGCAGTCGCTACCCCCGGGACCTCCCGTCGAGGCCAGCGCTGCACTCGTGAGTGATGCTCCGTCTATGGTCCCCTCTCGCCCGAGCCTCCCCTCGACGTCCCCGCACCGCAACGCTCGTACCGGGGTTCGCGCGAGCTTCGTAGCCGCCGCCGCGCTGGCCACCGCCCTCGTCGCGCTCCAATCATCCGCGGCCGCGGCGTACGCGGTTCCCGGCGGACCCCCCACGCCCACGCTCCAACCGCCCACCGGGTCGTTTTCCGTGGTGCGCCTCTTCGACCGCCCCACGTCGGCGTGGGGGCCCGGGCACCGTGGGATCGATATCGACGCGGGCGCCGGGGACCCGATTCTCGCCCCGGCAGACGGAGAGGTGACGTTCGCGGGCGTCGTCGTGGATCGTGGAGTCGTGACAATCGATCACGGAAGGGCACTACGCTCGAGCGTCGAGCCGATCGTGCCGACGGTTCAGGTCGGGGATCGCGTGCGCGCAGGCGACCTCGTGGGCCTCGTGTCCGAGGAACCCGGTCACTGCGCGCCTGCGACGTGCGTCCACTGGGGCGTTCGCCTCGGCGGCGAGTACGTCAACCCTCTCGACGTGCTCGACGGTTACGGCCCCGTCGTGCTGCTTCCGCTAGTCGAAGGCTCCCGTGCTGACGAGGGTCTCGCGTAGTTTCGCGACGGCGGCGGTGTGGATCTGCGATACGCGAGATTCCGTCACCCCGAGGATGCGACCAATCTGGCCGAGCGTGAGGTTCTCGAAGTAGTACAGGCGAAGCACCTCCTGATCACGCTCGCGCGCGCCTCGAATCGCCTTTCCGAGCAAGACGAGCGTCTCCTTCTCGTCAATCGTCGCACCCGCGCTGGGGACACGCAGCGACGCCGCGGAGACCTCGCGGCCCTCCTCCTGGCCCTCGCGGGCCAGCGCGTCGAGAGGAGCCAGGTACGACAGCGCAACCTGCGCGCGGACGGCGCGGACGTCGGCGACGTCCCAACCCAACTGGTTGGCGACCGCGCCATCGCTCGCCGCCTGCTGCCCGCGTTGCTCGACCACTCGGGTTGCCGCCTCGACCTGGCGCGCCTTGCTCCGCACGGATCGCGGTACCCAGTCGGCGGCGCGAAGCTCGTCGATGATCGCTCCGCGCACGCGCGTGGCAGCGTACGTCTCGAACTTGTACCCGCGCTCCGGCTCGAATTTCTCGACCGCGTCGATGAGCCCGAACATCCCGTACGAGACGAGATCGCCGAGCTCAACGGTGTCGGGCAGGCGGACGACCATGCGAAGAGCGACGTGGGTGACGAGTGGCGCGTAGTGCCCGATGAGCCGCTGACGAGCCTCTGTCGCAGCCACCGCGTCGCTCCCATGGAACTCCGCCCACCATCGCACCGTCGGTGCGGTGGGCGCTACGCGGGCGTCTGCCCTCGAATCGACCTCGACTTCGAGATCTTCTAGCAGCGCGTTTAGTTCGGACATGGTGCTCCCTCAGGCTCGCGGGTGCGCGAGTTCATAGGACGCGCGGAGTCGTTCCGCCGTCACGTGCGTGTATCGCTGGGTGGTACTCAAGCTCGCGTGGCCCAGAACCTCCTGGACCGAGCGAAGATCGGAGCCTCCGGTGACGAGATGCGTCGCGGCGGTGTGTCGTAGCGCGTGCGGGGCGACGTCGCCGACGCCCGCGGTGGCGGCCAGGCGGTGGATTGCCTCGCGAATCTGGCGCTGGTCCGCGCGCTTGCCTTTGCGTCCCAGGAGAAGCGCGGGGGACGAGCCCGAAACGGAGGCGAGCGGCGGCCTCCCCCGCTCGAGCCACACCTTCACCGCGCGCGCCGCGGGTACGCCAAACGGCACCATCCGCTCCTTGGCGCCCTTGCCCATCACGCGGACGAGGCGGCCGTCGAGATCGACGTCGCCCAGGTCGACGCCCGCGAGCTCGCCCACACGCATTCCGGTTGCGTAGAGCATCTCGGCCGCGACCCAGTTCCGCATGGCGATGGGATCGCCGTCGTCGCACATCGCTTCCGCCGCGCTCAACAACGACACCATGTCCGCGGGAGACAACACGATGGGGAGGGACTGCGCGGGGCGAGCCGAGGCGAGTCGCGCGGCAGGGTTCTCCGCAATACGTTCGTCGTCGGCGGCCCAGGAGAAGAACGTGCGAGCCGCGGCTCCCCGCCGGGCAAGCGTGGTCCTGCTCAGCCCGGCCTCGTCCATCGCGGCGAGCCACGCGCGAAGGGTCGCAAGCGTGACGCCAGACAACGCGGCGTCGATTTCGGTCGCACCCACGTCGTCGTCGGAGCCCGCGACGTAGCGGACGAGGTGGAGCAGGTCGGATTCGTACGCGCGCACCGTATTTTCCGAGCACCCGCGCTCGTGGCGCAGCGAAGTCTCGAACGCGGCGAGCATGGTGCCGCTACCGGTGACGGTCATCGTCATGGCGTCACTCTCGCACCGTCACACCCGTCTAATCAACCCCTTTTGTCACATCAGCCTCACTGGTACGGGGTAATCTGCGGCTTTTGCCCTGGTATTTCCGGCAATTCGCCGATAATCGCGCCGCGCAGATTAGCGCGCGACGCGTCGCCTTCTCCACAGGACGCCGTCGCGCTCCACGGTCCCCTCGACCTCCAGCGCACCGAGCGCGGCTCGCGCCTCCGGCGCCGAGAGTCCGGCGTCCCGCGCGATTCTCTCGAGCGGATAGCCGCGCGCACCCAGAACGTCGAACGCTCTCCGCTGCCCGGGGGAAGCGAATTCCGCCACGCTCCGCTTGTGGGACGACGCAGGCTCCGGGGTCTCGCTTCGCGTCGCGTCGAGCGGCGAGACGAGCTCCATCACCTCCTGCGCGGAGGTCACGCACGTCGCACCGTTTCGGATGAGGCGATGGCAACCGGCCGAGGCGGCGCTCGTCGCCGGTCCGGGTACCGCGCCAACGGGGCGCCCAAGCTCGGCGGCGTGCGTTGCCGTGTTGAGAGCGCCCGATCGGTGGGCGGCCTCGACCACGACCGTCGCATCGGCCGCCGCGATGATGCGGTTCCTGGTCAGGAAACGCGAACGGTGGGGAGGGAAGCCCGGCGGCTGCTCGGCGACGACGGCTCCCGTCTCGATCACCCGTGCGAACACGCTCGCGTTGCCCTGGGGGTAGAGGTAATCGACGCCGCCCGCCAGGACGACGACCGTCTGCCCGTTAGCGGCGAGCGCCCCTCGGTGGGCGCGCGCGTCGATTCCGTACGCACCCCCGGAGACGACGGTCCACCGCTCGTCGACGAGGCCGGAAGCGATGGCAGCAGCCATGTGCTCCCCGTACGCCGTGCTCGACCGCGATCCCACGACGGCGATGGCCCGGCTCAGGCAATGATCGAGCCTCGCCGCACCACGCACCCATAGGCAGAACGGTGCCGACGGGCCAAGGTCGTTCAGCGCCGACGGCCACTCGGGTGCGTCCCGCGGGATCGCCCTCGCGTCGAGACGCGCCGCGCGGGCCACGTGACGCTCGGGCTCCGCGAGCGGGAGTCGAGACGCCCAGCGCCCCGCCGTCGCCAACACCCGCTCGACCGTGGGCGGATCCGCGTGCGGCGCCAGCGCCATTGTCGCGGCCACGGCGTCCGTCGAGGCAAGGCGCACCCACGTCAACGCTTCGGCCGGACCGAGCGCCTCGACAAGGGCGTGCGCCAGCACGTCCGCTGGCTCCGCGACGGCACTCCACGCCACGAGGGCGAGCTCCCGCTCGCCGAACGCGTTGACCGGGGATTTCACGCGACCGCCACGGCGCCGGCGGCTCGTGCACGCAGCATGAGGGCCTGATGAATCTGCTCCGGACCCGGCGCGGCCCGTCCCTCGAGGTCGGCGAGCGTCCACGCGACCCTGAGGGAACGGTCGAGCCCCCGGGCCGTGAGCATCCCGCGGTCGAGCGCGCGGAAACCGACGGCGAGGGTGTCGCGCGGCGTGTGGGCGCGAAGCCACGGCCCGCCGACCTCGGAGTTCACGGACCATGCCGTGTGCTCCAGGCGCTCCCGCGCGGCCGCTCGGGCGCCAGCGACGCGTGCGGCGACGACACGACTCGGCTCGCCCTCGTCGTCCATGCCTCGGCGTACCGGCCGCACCTCGAGATGCAGGTCGACGCGATCGAGCAACGGCCCTGACAGGCGCCCAAAGTACCGGCGGCGCGCCATCGGCGTGCACGAACACTCCTCCCCTCCCCCGGAGAAACGTCCGCATGGACACGGATTGGCGGCCATCACGAGCTGGAATCGAGCCGGGTAGCGCGCGGCGCCCGCCGCCCGATGCAGCACGACCTCGCCGGACTCCAGCGGCTGCCTGAGGGTCTGCAGGACGCTCGTGGGAAACTCGGGGGCTTCGTCGAGAAACAGCACTCCCCCGTGGGCGCGCGATATCGCGCCGGGGCGGGCCAGGTGGCTTCCGCCCCCGACGATGGCGGCGGCGGAAGCGGAGTGATGCGGAGCCTCGTACGGCGGCCGAACGAGGAGGCCAGCACCGGGATCGAGCGTTCCCGCGACGGAGTGGATCGACGTGGCGACGACGGCCTGGTCGCGCGTGAGATCGGGCAGTATCCCGGGAAGCCGCGCGGCGAGCATCGTCTTGCCCGCGCCGGGCGGACCGGCCATCAGCATGTGGTGGCCGCCGGCAGCCGCGACCTCCAACGCCCAACGCGGCTCCTCTTGCCCGCGAACGTCGGCAAGGTCGAGGTCCGCGACGTCGGGTCGCACCCGTGCGACGGGCCGCACCACCTCGGTGGACGTCGGCCGGGCCTTCTCGTTTCCGTAGCGGGCCGCGACCTCGGCGAGCGTCGCCACGCCCACGACGCTCGCGCCAGGGACGAGCGCCGCCTCCTCGGCGTTGCCAGCCGGCACGACGACAGTGTCCGCCCCGGCGCCTACGGCCGCGGCGACGGCGGGAAGGACGCCTCGAACGGGACGCACCCTTCCGTCGAGCCCAAGTTCGCCCAGATGCACCGCGCGCCGCGGCGCGGCCGCGTCGATCAAGCCAGCCGCCGCGAGAACGGCGACCGCGATGGCGAGGTCCGTGACGGAGCCCGTCTTCGGGAGCGACGCGGGAGACAGGTTGACGGTGACGCGCCGATTCGGCCACGTGAGCGCGCTCGACGCGACGGCGGCTCGCACCCGGTCGCGCGATTCGCTGAGGGAAGCATCGGGGAGCCCGACGATGGTGAATGCAGGAAGCGACGCGGCCAGGTGCGCCTCGACGTCGATCATGTGCCCGTCGAGTCCGGCCAGCGCCACGGATCGCGTGCGCCCGATCACTCGATCCCCCTCGAGGTGTTCGATAACGCGCTCGCCCGAACGGGAACCGTCGATCGCGATGACGTCGATCCTGACCCCAGCGAAGCGTCGTTCCTGCTGCTCAAGCCACGCAGCTGCGAGCCTTCGCAGGCGCCGGACCTTCGCGGTCGTCACCGCCTCTGCCGCCGTTCCAAACGCCGTGCTACGCCGCGTCTTGACCTCGACGATGACGAGTTCGTCGTCGTGTTGGGCCACGATGTCGATCTCCCCGCGCGCACACCTCCAGTTGCGGTCGAGCACCGTCCACCCGAGCGCCTCGAGCGCGCGCGCCGCAGCGTCCTCGCCCTCGCGTCCCACCTGCTGGTTGCCCATGTCGCCTCCGCGCCAAGCCTGGCGGGCGCGCGGGTTCGGGTGTGACCCCGCGTCGGCGCGTGTGGGGATGGAGGTGGCCACGACCACGCTCGGGACACCAGTGGCCGCGGGCGGCGGGCGGAACCGCGAGGGAAGGAAACCTAGCGGCGGCGCGGCCCGCGCAGCGCGCGGATATCGGGCATCTCGTCGTCGTGCGCGAGCTCCTCGACGTTGACGTCCCTGAACGTCACGACGCGCACCGAGCGCACGAGCCGGGCGGACCGGTACACGTCCCACACCCAGGCGTCGGTCAGAGTCACGTCGAAGTACACGTCGTGCCCCGACTGCTTGACCTCGAGGTCAACCTTGTTCGCGAGGTAGAACCGGCGTTCGGTTTCGACGACGTATTGGAAGAGGCCGACGACGTCGCGATACTCCCGATACAGGGCAAGCTCGGCTTCGGTCTCGTAGTTTTCCAGGTCGTCGTGGCTCACGGGTCCATCATGCCCCGACCCGGCGGTCCGAGCGAACTACGACGCTGCCCCGTCGCGACCGGGAAGCTTCCACGACACCCGGTGCAACGGCGTCGGGCCGAGCCTGCGTAGCGCCTCAAGATGCCCCGGGGCGCCGTACCCCTTGTTCCCCACCCACCCGTACTCCGGGTAGTCGTCGTGCGCGGCGCGCATCATGGCGTCGCGCCGCACCTTGGCCAGCACGCTGCCCGCGGCGATTGACGCGCACCTCCCGTCCCCTCCCACGACCATCGTGACCGGGGGGACGACGACGGCGTCGCCATCGTCGTCTGGCGAGAAGAGGTCGGCGGGGCGGGCGCTGAGGTAGTCGTGCCTCCCATCGAGCAGGACGGCGTCGACGGTCACCCCGGCACCGGAAATCTGCGCGAGGGCCCGGAGGGCGGCGATGCGGAGGGCGGCCGTGATCCCCGCCGCGTCGATCTCGGCGTTCGTGGCCTCCCCCACGGCGCGCGCAACCCCATACTCCGCGAGCTCGATGGCGATGGCCTCGCGCCTGGCGGGGCTCAGCTGCTTGGAGTCCGCGAGGCCGTCGGGCCAACCGTCGCACGGCGCAAGCGCCACGACCCCGACGGAGACCGGGCCCGCAAGCGCCCCGCGCCCCACCTCGTCGATCCCCGCGACGACCCCCGCCCCCGCGTCCCACAGGGCGCGCTCGCTATCGAGGGTGACCACGGCTAACCGCCGGTCGAGCTCGGAGCCGCGCTGTCGTTCGGGAACGGGTTACCGAGGCCTTTCCAGTGGTCGAGGGGCCACACGGTGGCGAACGCGGTTCCGACGATGTGATCGATGGGAATCGAACCGCCTCCAGGGTTACCGGTGTGGGAACGGGAGTCGGCGCTGTTGGCGCGGTTGTCTCCCATCACCCAGACGTATTCCGCAGGGACCGTCGCCGTCCATGGCGTCTTCTGTCCCGCGCACGGCGCGGTTCCCGGATGCACGTACGGCTCGTCGAGGGCCACGCCGTTGACGTACACGGGACCGTCCGAGGTCTTGCACTCGACCGTGTCCCCCGGCAGGCCGATCACGCGCTTGACGAGGTGTTCCCCCGCGTCGGGAGGAAGCAGACCCGTGAAGCGCAGGACGTCTCCGACGAATCCGGTGGGGCCGGAACCGGCCTTGACCTCCTCGGCGGAGAGCCAGTTGTCTGGGTCGCGGAACACGACGATGTCGCCGCGGCGTAGTTCAAGCGGCCCCGGGCGCCACTTGGTGACGAGGATGCGGTCGTCGATGGCGAGCGTGCTCTCCATCGACGACGAGGGGATCCAGAACGACTGGAAGAAGAACGTCTTGAGGATGAACGACAGCACCAGGGCGCTGACGACGATGATCAGGAGTTCCTTGACCCACGTCCAGACGCGGCGTCCGAACGAGGCTGGCGTCTCGTCAGCGTCGCGTTCATCAACGCGTGCTTCGTCCTCGCCGTCGCTCGTCACGATGTCGTCTGCGCGCCGGGAGGCGGCTAGTTGTCCCGCTTCTCACGGATACGCGCCGCCTTGCCGCGCAGGTTGCGCAGGTAGTACAGCTTGGCGCGGCGGACGTCGCCGCGGCGCTCACGCTCGATCTTGTCGATCGTCGGCGAGTGCAGCGGGAAGGTGCGTTCCACGCCGGTGCCGAACGAGATCTTGCGGACGGTGAACGTCTCGCCGATGCCGCGACCCTTGCGGGCGATGACGATGCCCTCGAAGATCTGAATACGGGAGCGGTTACCCTCGACGACGTTGACGTGAACCTTGACGGTATCGCCGGGTCGGAAATCGGGAATGTCGCTCTTCAGCTGGGCGGCGGTGATGGCCTCAAGCTTGTCCATCATTCATCTCCTCGCGTCCGCCACAGGTCGCACGCGGTATCTGCCTTGCGGCAACGTTTCGCGGAGGCGTTCCGCGGGCTGTGCGGCCTCCCCTGTGGCAGAGACACGCGGCGCGGGCGCCGACCCACCATTGTGCCACAGCGCGGCGGCTCCGGTATCCGTGGCGCACGCTTCCGGTTGCGGGATACGCCCGCCGCTGAGACAGTGGCGGTGCCCGCGTCCATCTGACGCGCGGACGAAAGGAAACGCCAGATGCTACCTCCCGACGAGTCCTCGACGATGACCGCCCGTACGGGTAGTCCGTGGAACGGACGAACGATCCTCAAGGTCGCGGCCGTTGTGCTCGTGGTCGCGGGAGCCGTCGCGGCGGTCATCCTCCTCACGCGGGGAGGAGGGCCCGGACTCGTCGCCCAGGCTAGCCCGTCGCCCTCGGCGAGCCCCTCGGGTTACGTCGTCGGCGACCGCCTCGTGAACGACGCGTGGACCGTCGACTGGAACGCCACGTACGACCCCGCGTCCGACGTCGTACCACTCCTCACCGCGACGGCGCCGGCCTCCTTCGACGACGGTCTGACCGACGCGGACCTCGGCGAACGCGCGCCGCGCGACTCCCCGCGCTTTCCCCCGTCGTACGTCGCGACCGACGCGATCTGGAGCCACGTCGGCCCCGGCTGGGGCATCGCGATATTCGGAACCTCGAACGCGACCTACGTCCACGAGAGAGCGGGTTTCCACGACGTCCCGTCCGAGGTCTTCCTCGTGAGTCCCGAGGGCCACTACTTCTTTCTGTGGAAGGCGGTGGCGCCGACGCGGTACGGCGGCAGCTACCCCATCTACCGCATCGACGGCGTCTACCCCGATCTCGGATGGATTCGACTGAGCGGGAGCTACGTACACGCAGAGACCGAGACTCCGGGGTACGACGAGGTACGCGACCTTCGCACGGGGACGATCCTTACGCAGGAATGGTCCGGGGGCGAGGGCGATTCGCGGGACGGGACGGACCGGCAGGTCATCGGTCCCCTCGCGGACGGCTCGTGGTTCTGGGCGGACGTCACGGTCGACGAGCTCAGCGGCAATGACCCGACGGCGACCGCTTCGATCGTCGACGCGAACGGGACCAGCACGCCCGTCGCGCTGCCGGACATCTACTACTACGGCGCAACCTTCTGGAGCGCCGATGACGCCGGCGAGACGATCATGCTCTCGGGCGGCGGCGAGTTCACCGGTCCGGGCACCCTGTATATGTACGACGTCGCCGAGGGAACGTGGACCGACGCGACTCACCTGCTCGTCGGCCCCGATCGCAGCTGCATCTTCACTCGCCCCAACGACGCCTCGTCGTTCTTCGCGTACTGCGGCATCGAGGACAGCATGTGGGACCCCACCCTGATCGGTTTCGACGGGTCCATGACCGCCGTGACGGGGGAGGTCGCCGAGGGCTTACGGCTCCACCGCCCCGTGGACGGGCACGGGTTTCGAGCCAACCGTCGAGGAACTCGGTGAAGGGTACGGGGACGTCACCTCCTTCCGCGACGTCTCGTCCGGCTCCGCGCGACAGGTGCTCACCGACGCCCAATGCGGCGGCGCGTACGCCCTCCCGATCGACCCTCCCGTCAGCCTCGGGTCCGGCCGATTCGCCTTCCACTGCGAACAGACCAACCTGCTCGCAGGCTACGACCGCACGACCGGAGCGACGTTCGCCCTCGCGCCGTCGGTCTTCCCTGACACGGGCGCACGCTCCGGGCTGGCGGACTACGTGGCATTCCCGGCGGATACGGGAGGCACCGTCGCGACCGCCTTCACCCCGGGGGCGACAGGAACAGAAACCGCGCAGGCATCCCGGCGTCGTCGTCCTCGCCGCGTCCGGCGGATCTGCGTCCCTCGCTACCGCCACGGACGGCGACTACCCCGCGTCGATGCCCTTCACGCCCGACGTCCTCAGCCAGGTCGGCGACCTGTGGCGGATCGAGAGCTATGGTCCGTCGTGGGGCGAGGGAATGACCAAGATCTACCTCACGAGCCCCGAGGGCGATCGGTACCTCGTGGCGACGTACGAGGAGGCGGTGACCCCCACGTTCTGGGACCAAGCCGCCCAGCGCGTCGTGCTGACCGGGTACGGGCGTCCGGTCGAGATCCTCGACCTCGCCACGAGCGCCATCGTCGCGCCGTACGGCGACCCCGATGCCGTCGCGGGCGCGACCGGCGGGACCGCGATCTTCCTCGGCCAGGGCGCCGACGGCCGCTCGTTGTGGCAGGCGTCGACGGGCGACGCCGGGACGGCGATCCTGGCCTGGAGCGGTGCGGACGGATGGGAGATCGCCGCAACGCTCCCCGCAGCGTCCGGAACCTACGGGTACGGGGCCGATCCGCTGTCCCCCGGCGGCAGGTACTACATCTACCAGGTCCAATCCGGGGGTCAGGCCTACTGGATCGACCTCACCGATCCGACTCGCACGGGAACCATCGGCACGTACGAGGACGGCGGATATTGCTACCTGGAAACGTGGGCCTCCGCAACGGCCGTCGTTTACGAGTGCGGGGGGTACGGCGGTGCCCCTGCCCGGGTATCCGATATCGCCACGGGCGAAGACCTCCCGTATACGCGACCCGCGTCCGCGGTGCCTCCCAGCGAACTCGCCACCATCTACGGCTCGTTCCAACTCCCCGGCACCCCGCTCGTCCTCCGGACCAACGGCTGGAAGGGCGACATCGTGAGCGCGAGCGTCCTGACTGCGGACGGCCCCGTCGAGTTCGCCGACCTGGCCGGCTTCGAACCCTTCGCCGTCGGGCAGGTCGACGAGCTTCGACCGGGCACGTACCAGATACACGAGGGCGACTACGGCCCGTACGGGATGTCGGGCGATCGCGTCATAGTGATCGACGTCGTCGCGGGGGTCGTCCTCACGCCTGACCTAGCGCCTGCGCCCGACGACTACCACGCGCGCCCGCTCTCGTCGTCCGCGTTGGTGTTCCTCGAGAGCACGTAGCAGCGGGTCGGGCTACTCCCCCAGCAGGTCAGGGCGGCGAAGCCGCGTGAGCCGCTCCGCCTCCTCGCGTCGCCAGGCCTCGATCTTGCCGTGGTGACCGCTGAGCAGCACCTCGGGCACCTCGAGGCCCCGCCACGACGCGGGGCGCGTGTAAGACGGGTACTCGAGGAGGCCGTCGGCGTGGCTTTCCTCGACGATGCTCTCGGCGTTGCCCATGAAGCCCGGGATGAGCCGCGTGATGGCCTCGATCATCGCGAACGCGGCCACCTCTCCCCCGTTGAGCACGTAGTCGCCGAGCGAGAGCTCCAGCACACGGAAGCCCGCCGCCTCGTAGTGCTCGGCCACGCGCGCGTCGATGCCCTCGTAGCGCCCGCACGCGAACGCGATCTGCTCGGCTCGGCGCGAGGTCCGCCGCGAGCGCCTGCGTGAACGGGACGCCGGCGGGGCTCGGGACCACCAGCACGCCGCCGGGCTCGACAGCATGTCGTCGAGCGCGCGCCCCCACACGTCGGCCTTCATCACCATGCCCGCGCCGCCGCCGAAGGGGGAGTCGTCCACGGTGCGGTGCACGTCGGGCGTGCCGTCGGCCTTGACCGCGGCCCATTCGCGCAGGTCGTGCACGTGGGTCTGGACCAGCTCCGCCTCGCGCGCCTTGCCCAGCAGGGACACGTCGAGCACCGAGAAGAACTCGGGAAAGATCGTGACGACGTCGATGCGCACTAGTGCGTCTCCCCCGTGTCCACCGGCTCCTCGCCCGCCAGACAGGCCGTACGGCGGGTCGACGATGACGCGGCCGCCCTCGACGTCCACCTCGGGCACAAACTCGTCGACGAACGGGATCATGGCGCGGTGTGCCGTTCGGCTCGCGCACAATCAGCAGGTCCTGCGCGGGCATGTGCATCGAGGTCCGACCACCTGCCGACGACCTGCCGTCGGGCGCTCGCGCCCAGGCCCACCAGCTCGTGGACGTACCAGGCGCCGTCCTCTTCGGCCTCGTCCGCCTCGACCACCAGCTCGACGCCGCGCACGGCCTCGGCCGCCTCGCGGGTCGTTCGATGTCCTCGAAGCGCACGTACCAGCGGCCCGACTGGATGCGGGTCGAGACCACCGTGAGCGGGCCCGCCGCCGCCGGCTCGGTCTCGAGGGTCGCGCCGGCCGCGAGTCGCTCCTCGGGCATGTCGGTCCGCAGTTCGACCGTCACCTCGCCCTTGAGCCCATGGGCGCGGCCGATGCGGGCGCACAGTCAGGTCCATGACAGGGCCCGCTTCGGCGCGAGGCGGAACGGACGACTACGAACGCGGCGCCGACGTCGACGATGTTGACGCGGACGTCGTCGCGCGAGACCGCGTCGATGACGGTGCGGATCGAACTCGCCGTGCGGCCGTGGCGGCCGATGACTCGCGGAAGGTCGTCCGGGTGGACCACCACGTTGAGGGTCACGCCGCGACGCCCAGAACGCTCAGTCACGCGCACGTCATCCGGGTTGCGGACGATCGAACGGACCAGGAACTCCAGGGCGTCGAGAATCATGGGTTACTTCTCCTCGTCGAGGACGCCCTCGACCTTGTCGTCGCCGTCGGACGGGTCGCCCTCGGCGATCTCGACGTCGACCTCGGCGCCCTCGTCCGACGGAACCTCGGGCGACTCGTCGGCGATGCGTCGGCGGCGGGAGCCTCCTCTGCGGGACCTCGGCAGCGGCCTCCTCAGCCTTGGCGGCCTCCGCGGCCTTGGCCTCTTCGGCTGCCTTCTTGGCGGCGTCCTCGGTCTCCTTGGCCTTCGCGGCCTTCGGCCTTCTCGGCGACGTCGGCGTGAGCCTTGATCGCGTCCTCGGGGTCGCCTTGCCTCTGCAAACTTGACGGTGCTCTTCGCGTCCTTGTCGCCCTTGAACTTGCCCCAGTCGCCCGTGAGCTTCAGCAGCAGCAGCGGACCTGCTCGGTGGGCTGAGCGCCCACGGAGAGCCAGTACTGCACGCGCTCGGAGTCGATCACGATGATCGAGGGCTCCTCGGTGGGGTGGTACTTGCCGATCTCTTCGATGGCACGACCGTCGCGCTTGGCGCGCGAGTCCATGACGACGACGCGGTAGTAGGGGGCGCGCTTCTTGCCGAAGCGCTTGAGGCGGATCTTGACAGCCATGGCTGGTATTGCTCCTGAGATTCGGTGTGAGTCGGCCGCGTTCACCCGGGTGAACGGGCCGCCTGACAAGACGAATAGTCGACCCGCGGGTAGAGGGCCGCGAGCGCCAACGGCGCAATTGTGCCAGACGCCGGGGCCGCACGACCAACCACTTACGGGATGTACTGCACCGCGAGCTCGGTGACGACCCCTCCGTTGACGTAGATCCACACGGGATACGGGGCGTTCGTCGGCAGCGCTTCCGCCCGGGTCGGCGATCACCTGAGACAGGGTGAAGATCGCCGTCCTCCCAGCCCGCCTTCTTGGCAGGAACGTCCCCCGCGACCGTCACGAGGCGCACCGTGGCGTTGTCGTTGGTGATGTAGTAGTCGTACGCGTCGGGGAAGCCGTCAGCCAAGGCGACCGCGTGCGCCTTGGCGCCGGTCCACCAGCAGGCCATGTCGAAGGCGATCTGGGACGTCGACCACGACTTCGCGTATCCGAACCAGACGCCGTCGGGGAGCGTGTTCGTGCCCGGCGAGCAACCCGAGCCTTGCGCCTCGCTCGGCGGGTTCGTCGTCCACTCGTCCCCGAATTGCCAGACGTGCGCGGGCGGCGGGGCGGTGGTCGTCGTGGTCGCCGCGGCGGTCGTGGGTGCGGCGGTTGCCGCAGGGGTGCCGGGTGGCGACGTCACGGTGGACGTAATCGTTCCGGGATCGGAGCACGCCGCGAGCGAGACTGCGAGCGCTCCGACCGCCGCCAGCGTCAATATGCGTCGATTCCCCATGACCCGACCTCCCGTCCGGGCTTCACAGCCCGCCTCGTCCGTTTCCCACTGACGACGCTAGCACCGGGCCGCGGCGCGGCGAAGAGGAGCGGGAAGGCGTCTACGCGAGCCCGGCCTTCTGCATCGCGCCCTTGACCGAGGAGAGGAATCCGGAGCTCGTGTACGAGGCTCCCGAGACATAGGAGACCTTGTACGTCTGCTTGGCGAGCACGCGGCTCTGAAGCGTCGGCACGGCGGACGCGTTGATGCGACGCGATGTTCCGTCTCCCAGCCCGATGACGAGCGGCTGCACCGCGGTGATCTTCCCGTTCTTGATCACCAGTTGGACCTGCATATTGCCGTACGCCGTCGCGACCGACGGGCCGACGTACGTTCCGGTTGGGCCCTTCGGCGCCGGAGGCGCCGTGGTGGTCTTCGGTGCGGTCGTCGTGGTCTTCGGCGCAGGCGTGGTCGTCGTCGTGGTCGTGGTTGTGGTGCCGCCTGCGGCGGACGTGGCGGTTGGGCTCGGCGTTGTGACGGCGTTCGGGGTCGCGGACGGGTCCGTCCCGACGCTTCCCGCCGCAGGGTCGGCGAGCACGAGGCTCGGCACGGGCAGACTGCCAACCTTCCACCCCGCGGCGAGCATCGCCGCGGATGCTCCGGCAACGAAGATGACTCTCGAACCCTTCATCACTGGCCTCCTACCACGCGAATTCTTCGGCGTGGATCGCCTCGTCTGGGACGCCGTGGTGCCGGGCGTCCGCCCTGACCTGAGCCGTCCACTTCTCCGGACCGCATACGAACACGTCGCACGTGGATAGCTTGGGCACAATCTGCGCGAGCGTCTGGGGGCCGTCCGGCGTCGACCAGCCTCGGCCGCGCGGCCCGATGACCTCGTACAGCGCCGCGCCCTGCTCCGCCGCAAGAATGCGGAATTCCTCGAGCAGCGGGGCGTCAAGGTGGGTCGAGGCGCGGAGGATGACCGTGCACGGACCGTGCGTCGACTTGTCGTCCTCCAGCATTGCGCGGATGGGCGTGATGCCGACGCCTGCGCCGATCAGCACCAGCCCGCGGCCGACGCGCGAATCGTGGTGGAAGCGTCCCAGGGGTCCTTCCGCGATGACGCGGGCGCCGGGACGGAGATTCCGTAGCGCGGCGGAGTCGTCGCCAAGCGGCTTGACCGTGATGCGCAGGGACCGCCCGTCGGGAGCCCGCGACAGCGAATACGGGTGCGCCGTGGCCCACAGCTCGGGGGTGAGGAATCGCCAGATGAAGAACTGGCCGCTGCGCGCGTACCAGATGTGCAGGTCGCGCCCACCAATCGTCACAGACACCGTGCCGTCGTCGTGGCGATCGACGTGCATGACGCGAAGGCGGTGACGAAGCGAACGCCACACCGGCAGCCACATGCGCCAGTAGGCGAGCGACCCGACGGCGATGACGTACAGCCCGGCCCAGAAGACCTTGGAGAGCGTGTTCGTCGCGAAGGTCGAGCCCGGCCCGAACTGGTGCGGGATCGCGATGGCGACCGCGACGTACGTGAACAGGTGGATCGCGTGCCACGTCTCGTAGGGCCACTTGCGGCGGACAGCTGCGAGCGACGTCATGCCGACGATGAGCAGGAGAGCCAGCGCGAGGATCGACAGCGCGACGTCACGGTTGTTGGCGAGGTACCACGAGGTCTGGTCGAGCGGGCCTCGTCCCGCGATCGCGCCCTGGCCGACCACGAGCAGCGCCGCGTGGGTGACCAGAAGGTAGAACACCGGCTCCCCGAGCGAGCCGTGGATCTTCATGGCCTTGTCGTGGCCGATGGCGCGTTCGACCCAGGGGGCGCGCGAGGCGAGCGTCATCTGGAAAAGGATGAGTGCGGTGCCAACGATTCCCGCGAATCGGCCGAGGGCGTTGACTGCGTCTACGGGGGCCGTCCACATCATCGCGCCGCTCGCGAGGAACAGCGCGACGCCAGCGACGGTGACGAGCCACGCGGCCGCGAGGAGCGAGTCCATCCACAGCGAGTGTCGTCGGGCGCGTCGTCCGCGCTCGATGTATTCCGCAAACCCGAGCCTGCGCTCGCTCATCTGGTCGATCCCCGAAGTCGTTGTCATGCTCCTAGTGTTGCGGGGCCAATCTGAGAACCTTCTCAGGCGAGACCCGGCCACCCAGGGCTGACGAGAACTTGCGCAGGCTCGATGCCGACGTCGCCCGCTCCCGATGCGACGCAGAAGACCTCGAGCCCGTGCGCCTGGGCCGCGGTCGCGACCTTCTCGCCCCCCGCGATGATCGCGGTGGCCCATGCGTCGCATTCGACCAGGTCTCCACCGACGACGCTCGCCTGCAGGAACGCCGATTCCATGCGCCCCGTCGCGGGATTCCAGATGTGTTCGCCGTGTTGGGCGGTTCCCGAACTCGCGAGGGCCCGGTGAGGGGCGCTGATCCCAGCGCCGAGGCGAACGACGTCGAGAAGCTCCCCCGCCTGGGGGTCTCCTGCGACCCGAGGATCTGACAGCCCAATGCGCCACGGCCCGCCGTCGGGCCCCACGCCCGAGGCGAGGACGTCACCGGACGCGCCGACCATCCAGCCAGCTGCCCCGAGGGCGTCGAGCCTCCACGCCGCGCGCGCGACGGCCCATGTCTTGACGATTCCCGTGGGATCGAGGACCCCGTCCGGCCGTCGCGCATCGAACGCGCCGTCCGTACGCTCGCGGTACTTCTCGCACTCGGCGAGGACCTCGCCGACGGCGGGAGGGCAGTCCTCCACGGCGATCTCTCCACGCGCGAGACGGGACAACGGTGTCTCGGGGCGCCAGAGGGAGAAGACGTCGTCCGCCCACACGAGATCGCGGTGGAACGCATCGGCGGCCGCGGCACACTCCTGGTCGTCCGGTCCCCCGCCTCCCGCAACGAGACCCTCTCCCGTGACGATCTCGACGGCGAAGGGCATGGCCATCGCGTGAACGACCGTCCGCCACATTCCCAGCGGCGTTCCTGAGTCGTCGGGGGGCATCGCTACCCCAGACCCGCCTGGGCGAACGCTGCCTTCGCCGAGGCGATGATCCCGTCGGACGTGTACGAGGCGCCGCTGACGTAGTTGACCTTCCACGTCTGGGCGGCGATCATTTGCTGCTCCAGCTCCGGCAGCGCGGTCTGATTGATGAACCGCGACGTGGCATCCGGGGTCCCGGCCTTCAGCGGGCGGACCTCGGTGACGACGCCGTTCGCGACGACAATTTCCACCTGGAAGGCGCCGCGAACGTTCGTGATGACCGGGCCATCGAAGACCTGCTCTCCTGCCGCGGTGGGGCCTCCGGTCGTCGTGACCTCGGGGACGGTCCGGGGCGCGAACACCCAGCCGGTACCGACGATGGCGGCGCACCCGCCAGCGATGACCGCGATTCGTCGCGTCTGCATCGCTACCACCCGAACCTTTCGCGGTGAATGGCCTCGGCGGCGACTCCCGAGGCGCGGGCGTCGCTTTCCACCTGACGCGCCCACTCGAGGGGGCCGCACACGAAGACATCGGCGTCGGACGGGTCGGCGACGATGTCCGCGATCGACGCGGGCTCGTCGGCCGTTCCCCACGTGTCGCCGCGAGGCCCGACGATGACGCGCAGATCGGCGCCCCTGTCACGGGCGAGCGACCGCACCTCCTCCAACAGCGGCGCCTCGTTCAGCGAACGCGCGCGGACGATGACGGTGCACGGCTCGCCTGGCGCGACGTGCTCGAGCATCGCGCGGATGGGGGTGATACCGATGCCTGCCGCGACGAGGACGAGCGCGTTGCGCGTTCGGGCGCCGTGAGTGAACACGCCCAGGGGGCCCTCGAAGGTCACGGACGTTCCCGGCTTCACGTGAGCGACGGCGCGCGAGCCACGACCAGAGGGCTTGACGGTGATGCGCACCTCGTCGCCGCGGGGTGCGCCGGACAGCGAATACGGGTGCTTCTGCCAGAACAGGCTCGGCGTGTAGAAGCGCCATAGAAGGAACTGCCCCGGTACCGCGCCCAAGCCCCTCAACTGGCGACCCCGGATGGTCACCGTCACCGAACCGTCGGGTTCCTGGGTGACACGAACGACCTTGGCGCGGTGCGTCGCGGCGAGGACGAGGGGACGCACCATGCGGAACACGAGGAACGATCCGAACGCGAACGCGTACAGCGCGAACCAGAAGACCCAGGCCACGCCGCCGCGTCGGAACGTCTCCCCTTGAAGGAACTGGTGCGGAACGGCGAGCGCTATGGCGACGTAGACGAGCCGGTGGACGGTGTGCCACGTCTCGTAGTGCCAGCGGCGTACGGCGGCGAAGAGCGACGTCGAGCAAGACGAGCAGGAACATCGCCGAGGCGATCTCGACGGCCGCCATCGCGCGGTTTCCCGTGGACAAGCCGAGGAACGCCTGAACGAAACCCTGGGATAGCTCGCGTGAGGTGGCCAGCGTCACGAGACCCGCGTGCGGGAATCATCAGAAGTAGCGCGTACTTGCCCAGGAGCGCGTGACGGGCGATGGCCCTGTCGTGCCCGATCACCCGATCAATCCATGGTGCGCGCGAGGCGAGCAGTACCTGGGACATCATCAGCACGGCCGTGACGATGCCCGTCAGTCTCCCCGCCTCCCTCACGACGCTCGTCGCTCCCGTGAGGAGCAGGCCGCCTGCTGCCACGTTGAGGGCGACGCCGATCGCTGCGGCGAACCACACCGCCGCGACGAGACCGTCGGCCTGAAGGGATCGGGTTGCGGCGCGGCGCTGTCGCTCGGCCACTTTCGCCTGGGTCCGGGTGATCACGGCATCACTGTAGGCATATCCGTCGGCGAACGCTTAACCGCCGATGCCCGCGCGGCGCGTGCCGCGCAGGATGACGTGATGCGGGTGAGCGAGGACCCGGACGTTGGCGCGCGGGTCGGCGCCGTAGACGACGACGTCGGCGCTGGCGCCCTCCTCGATGCCGGGAACGCCAAGGAAACGGCGCGCCACCCACGTTGCGGACGCGACGACCGCCGCATCCGGCACCCCCGCCGCGACGATCTCCTCGCATTCGTCCACGAACGAGCCATGCCCGATCGTGCCGCCCGCGTCCGTGCCGACGAGCATCGGTACGCCCGCCTCGTGAAAGCGCAGCACCTGCTCGTACCTGTCCTCGTGCATGCGCTCCATTCGCGCGGCGAAGGCGGGGTACTTCTCCCGTCCCTGATCCGCGATGGAGGCGAATTGGTCCACCTGAAGGAGCGTCGGGACGACGGGGATGCCGCGCGCGGCCGCCTGCTTGATGTGCGCTTCGGTCATGCCGGTGCCGTGTTCGATGCAGTCGAGCCCAGCTTCGAGGAGGCCGTCGATCGACTCGGTCGCGAACGTGTGGGCGGTGACGCGGGCGCCCTCGCGATGCGCGGCCGCCACGGCCTCGGCGAGCACGTCGTCCGGCCACAGGGGCGTGAGGTCGCCGCCGCCAGGGCGCTCGCGGTCGATCCAGTCGGCGATGAGCTTGACCCACCCGTCGCCGCGTCGCGCCTCGTCTGCTGCCGCGCCGGGGAGCTCGTCGACGCTCGCGAGTTCGCGGGCGAAGCCTCGAAGGTAGCGCTTGGGTCGGGCGATGAAACGCCCCGCTCGAATAAGGCGCGGCAGGTCGTCCCTGGCGTGAACCCAGGAGGTATCGATGGCGCTTCCCGCGTCGCGGACGAGCAGCACACCCGTGTCGCGATCCGCGATCGCCTGCTTCTCGGCGAGCGCGTCGTCGGTCGCGCCTCCCGCCGTGACGCCAATGTGGCAGTGGACGTCCACCAGACCGGGCAGGACAACGCCCTCGATCGTCTGGATGTCTGAGGAATAGTGCGGCTTGTCGAACGTGAGGCGATCCCCGACGATCCACACCTCGCCGAGCTCGGTCGTTTCGTCGATGACGATCCGGCCGGCGAGGCGGACGACCTCGGCGTCGCTCATCGCTTCTTGAGGAAGCTCGGCAATTCGGGCAGTTCGGGGGTCGGTTCGGCGGGCGCGCCGAACGAGCTTCCCGGCGCGGCTGGGCCAACGCCAGCGCGCTCCTCGAGCTTCCTGCGCGCCTCGGCTTCCTGCTGGGCCCGTTTTGCGGGGTTGCCGCTCTTGCCCTTGGCGCGCTTGTTGGCTGGCTTACCGCGTTTGCCGCCGCCATACCCGCCGCCAAGGCCGGGCGCGCCCATGCCTGGCGCAATGCCGGGTATCTGCGGCGTCCCGCCCTTCGCCATCGTCTTCATCATCTTCTGAGCATCGGTGAAGCGCTTGACGAGCGAGTTCACCGCCGTGACCGTGGTGCCTGCGCCCTGGGCGATGCGCGAGCGACGCGATCCGTTGAGGAGGCCGACGTCGTCGCGCTCGGCGGGCGTCATCGAGCGGATGATCGCCTCGGTGCGGGCGAACTCCTTGTCGTCGAAACTGTCGAGAGCCTCGCGCATCTGCCCCATGCCGGGAAGCATCGCGAGCATCTTCTGCATGGCCCCGGGGTCCCTCAGTTGCGCGAGCTGCCCCAGGAAGTCCGTCAGCGTGAACGCTTCGCCCTTGCTGACCTTCGTGGCGAGGCGCGCGGACTCCTTCTCGTCGAACGTCTTCTGCGCCTGCTCGATGAGGGTGAGGACGTCGCCCATGTCGAGGATGCGCGAGGCCATGCGGTCGGGGTGGAACGCCTCGAAGTCCGTGACCTTCTCGCCCGTCGAGGCGAAGAGGATCGGCAGCCCGGTCACGTGACGGACGGATAGCGCCGCGCCACCTCGCGCGTCACCGTCGAGTTTGGTGAGGACGATGCCGGTGACGTCGACGCCCTCCTGGAACGCGTGCGCGGTCGCGACGGCGTCCTGGCCGATCATCGAGTCGACGACGAACAGCACCTCGTCTGGGTCGACGGCCGCGCGGATGCTCGCGGCCTGCTTCATCATCTCGGCGTCGACGCCGAGGCGACCGGCCGTGTCGATGATGACCGTCGAGTAGACCTTGTTCTTGGCCTCCTTGAGGGACGCCTTCGCCACCTTGACGGGGTCGCCCTTGGACTTCTCGTCCTCGCTCGTCACGCCGGGCTCGGGGGCGAAGACCGGCACACCTGCCCTCTCGCCCACCACCTGCAGCTGGGTGACGGCGTTCGGTCGCTGGAGGTCCGCGGCGACCAGGACGGGCGTCTCCCCCGCGTCCTTGAGGTAGCGGGCGAGCTTGCCCGCCAGCGTCGTCTTGCCCGCGCCTTGGAGGCCCGCGAGCATGATGATGGTGGGGCCCGTCTTCGCGCGGGCGAGGGTGCGGGACGCCCCTCCGAGGATCTCGATGAGCTCCTCTTGAACGATCGTGACGACCTGCTGGGCGGGGTTGAGGGCTGCGGAGACCTCGGCCCCGAGCGCCCTCTCGCGGATCGCGCCCGTGAAGGCCTTGACGGCGGGTAGGGCGACGTCGGCATCGAGGAGCGCGCGACGGATCTCCCGGATCGTGCCGTCGATGTCGGCCTCGCTCAGACGGCCCTTCCCGCGCAGGTTGCGGAAGGTCTCGACAAGGCGATCCGAGAGCGAGGCGAACACGTGGAGTCCTTCCGTGAGGTGGCGCGGCGCCCGGGCCGCACCGACGTCCAGACTACCCGTGACCCCCCGGGGACAGGAGACCGGCGCTACGCGCGCGGTGAGGTCGCCGACGCGTCAATCTCGCGATGCGCGGTACGCGTCAGGGCGTCGCACAGCTTCTCCCGCCACGGCGTCCAGGCCTTCGGGCCGGCGGCGGTGGCGTCGGCCTCGGTGAGCGCTCGGAGCGTATTCAGCAGGTCGCGGCGGTAGTTCAGAGGCTCGAGGAGAGCCCGCGCCGTCGCCGCGTCCTCCGGGTCCTGACGCGTGGCGAGGTCGGCGAGCAGCAGGTGGTGACGCACCAGTGTCGTGAGATCGGCCGCGAAGGCGTCCTCGAGCCCCATGCGCTCCGCGAGCTCGGGAATGAGCTCCGCGCCGGTGATCGAGTGATCCTTCGATCCCGTGCGCTTGCCGATGTCGTGGAAGAGCGACGCGAGAAGCAGCAGCGTGGGGTCGTCGACGTGGCGCTTGAGTTTGCCCGCGCGCACCACCGCCTCGATCGAGTGGCGATCCACGGTGAAGCGGTGAACGGGCGAGCGCTGCGGGCGGTTCCGCACCCCCTCCCACACGGGGAACCACCGGACGACGACGCCCTCCAGATCGAGCGCCTCCCAGACGCTGACGAGGTTCGTGCTCGACTTCAGCAACTCGGCAAGGTGCGCGCGAGCCTCGTCCGGCCACGGCGTCGTGAGGTCGGGACATCGCGACAGCGCCTCCAGTAGCCCCGGCGTCATGCGAAGTCCCGTGGTCGCCGCCACCGCCCCCGCGCGCAGGGGAAGCAGTGCGTCCGTCTCGGGCGAGGCGTCCGCCGCGAGCGCGAGGTCCCCGTCGACGTCGATGAGGCCTTGGCCGACGGAGACGTACCGGGGCGCGACGTTGCGGCGTCGGGCGAGAAAGGCGCGGGAGCCGTGCCCGGATTTCTCGAGAGACCGGCGGGCATTGCGTTCCGTCGTGTCCAGGGCGAAGGCGATGGTACGACCGGCCTCCGCGAGCGAGGCGAGCAGGTCGTCGGGGTGGCCGAACCCGAGGCGCGTGGCGACGTGACGCGCGGCGTGCCTGCCCAGAAGCACCTGGGATCGCTTCGCCTCCATGTGGAGAGCGTCGCGAACGTCGAGCAGGAACTCCCCCGCCCGATCGACGGCGCCGTGGGGACGGTCGGTGAGCCACGTCGCCGCGAGCGCGGACAGGCTGAGGAGGTCGCGGAGTCCGCCGCGAGACTCCTTGAGATTGGGCTCGATGAGGTACGCGAGCTCCCCAAAACGTTCGGCGCGTGCGTGCGAGGCGGCGAGTAGGTCCGCCAACCGGTGGCGCGCGGCGGAGCGCCAGTCCGCAAGGATCGCGGCTCGCGCCTGCTGCACCAGCGCGGGGTCGCCGCCGATCAGCCGAAGGTCAAGCAGGCCTGCGGCCGCGGCCAGGTCCCGCGTCGCGACCTGGCGACACTCTGTCAGGGACCGGGCGGAGTGGTCGAGCTCGAGCCCGGCGTCCCATATGGGGTACCAGAGGCGCTGAGCGAGCGCCGGTAGCCCGGCCTTCGAGGCCGAGGAACCGTCGTGGATCAGCAGCAGGTCGAGGTCGCTCGACGGGCCGGCGTCGCGGCGGGCGATGCTGCCGACCGCGGCGAGCGCTACGCCCTCGTCACGCCCTTCGGCGGCCTCGGTCCAGTGTTCGGCGAGGCGGGCAAGGACGAGATCGCCGATGGCCTCCCTGCGCTCCTGCCCTGGCGAGCCGTCGCGATAGAGACTCTCGGCGAGATCGAGCCGGGCACGCTTGAGGTCCCGCACCCCGTGGGGGTGCGGGACCTCAGCGTGTGAGCCGGGCCGGCCGGAGCCAGCGTGACTCGGCATGTGTATTTAGAGGGCCTCGGAGCCGCGCTCGCCCGTACGGACGCGCACGACATCATCGACCTTGACGGTCCAGACCTTGCCGTCGCCGATCTCGCCCGACTGGGCGGCACCGACAATGGCCTCGGTCACGGCCTTCGCGTCAGAGTCGTCGAGGAGAACCTCGATACGAATCTTCGGCAACAGGTCGACGGTGTACTCCGCACCGCGGTAAACCTCGGTGTGGCCCTTCTGGCGACCGTAACCGGACGCCTCCGACACCGTCACGCCCTTGACGCCGGCGCCCTCCAGGGCGGTACGAACGTCTTCGAGACGGTGCGGCTGGATGATGGCAGTGACGAGCTTCATCGTTACTTCGCCTCCTCGTAAGCAGTCTCGCCGTGCTCGGCGAGGTCGATGCCTTCGACCTCGATGGACTCCTTAACGCGGAGACCGATCGTGTACTTGATCGCGAGCCCGATGACCAGCGTAGCGATAAACGAGTACGTCACGGCAATGAGCGCCGCGATGAGCTGGCTACCGAGCTGGGTCAGGCCGCCACCGTAGAAGAGGCCGTTAAGAGCGCCGTCGGGTGCCCACGTGGTGCCCTCGTCGAGGTTCGAGAAGAACCCGATGAGGATCGTGCCGAGCAGACCGCCGACAAGGTGAACGCCCACGACGTCAAGCGAGTCGTCGTAGCCGAGCTTGTACTTGAGACCGACCGCGAGAGCGCAGACGATACCGGCGAGAAGGCCGATCGCGAGCGCGCCCCAGGTGTCGACCGACGCAGCGGCCGGCGTGATGGCCACGAGGCCCGCGACGATACCGGAGGCCGCACCAAGGGAGGTGGGCTTTCCGTCACGAATCTTCTCCGTAAGGATCCAGCCGAGAAGGGCGAACGCCGGGGCGATCGTCGTGTTCAGGAACGCGCGACCCGCGGTGGCGTCGGCTGCGAACTCGGAACCAGCGTTGAAGCCGAACCAGCCGAACCACAGCAGGGCGGCGCCCAGCATGACGAACGGCAGGTTGTGCGGACGCATCGGCTCCTTGCCAAAGCCAATGCGCCTGCCCAGAAGAATGGCGAGCGCGAGGCCTGCGGCACCAGCGTTGATGTGAACGACCGTTCCACCAGCGAAGTCGATCGCCGTCGACGGGGTGAGCGACGAGATGAGCGTGCCGCTGCTCCAGACGTTGTGAGCGATCGGGGTGTACACGAGCGTGACCCACACAACGGTGAAGACCACCCACGCGGTGAACTTAGTGCGGTCCGCGATGGAACCGCTGATCAGGGCGACCGTGATGATCGCGAAGGTCGCCTGGAAGGCCACCATCACGAGGAACGGCACGGTACCCGCGAGACTCGAATCGTCCGAGACACCGTTCAATCCGAAGAAGCCCTTCGGGCTACCGATGACCGAACCATCCCCGAACGCGAGGCCGTACGCATAAACGACCCAGATGACCGCGATCGTGCCCGCACTGACGAAGGACATCATCATCATGTTGAGCACAGACTTGGTCCGCACCATGCCGCCGTAGAAGAACGCCAGGGCCGGCGTCATCAGCAGCACGAGAGCGGTCGCAGTGATCATCCAGGCGGTATCGCCCGAATTTAGGCAGAACCCGGCTGCCGCATCGCATGCATCCATTGTTTGTTTCTCCTCTCGCCAGCCGGTCGGCTGACGGAGCAAGAGTCCCGCGTCGAGGTTTCGTCAGAACCGCCGCGGTGTTTCATTCGCGTTACAGATGGCCCGCTCGTGTAAAAGGTGTGTTGCCGCAACGGGGAGCGTCCACGCGGCTACGCGAGTAGCGCCTCCACGAAAGCGTGGGGATCGAACGGCATCAGGTCCTCGACACCCTCCCCGAGGCCGACGAACTTGACCGGTATGCCCAGTTCGCGCTCGATGGCGATCGCCACGCCTCCCTTGGCCGATCCGTCGAGCTTCGCAAGGATCACGCCCGTGATGCCAGCTACCTCCGCGAATACCCGCGCCTGCGCCAGGCCGTTCTGGCCCGTGGTCGCGTCGAGGACCAGGAGCACCTCGGCGATCTCGCGATCGCGCGAGACGACGCGGAGGATCTTGCCGAGCTGGTCCATGAGGTCGCGCTTGTTCTGGAGGCGTCCCGCCGTGTCGACGAGAACGATGTCCGCCCCACGAGCCTTCGCCACCTCACCCGCCTCGTAGGCGACGGCGCCCGGATCGCCTCCCTCATGGGCGGCCCGTACCACCTCGACCCCCGCTCGGGCGCCCCACGTGGCCAACTGGTCCGCCGCCGCAGCGCGGAACGTATCCGCCGCCGCCAGCACCACGCCGTAGCCGTCGGCCGTCAGCAGGCTGGCAAGCTTCCCTACCGACGTCGTCTTGCCGACGCCGTTGACGCCGACGACGACGACGGGAGCGCCGACGGCGGAGCCGGGCGGGTCGAGGGCGAGGGCGCGATCGGCAGACGACATCACGGAGACGAGCGCCTCGGCGAAAACCTCGTGGGGGTCGGCGTCCTTGCGCTTCTTGATCGCGCCGCGAATGGACTCGAGGATGTCTTCCGTCGCGTCGACCCCGAGGTCCGCGCCGATCAGCGTCGCCTCAAGTTCGTCCCAATCGACCTCGGCGTTGCCGCGGGAAAACGCGGAGCGTAGGCGACTCCCGAGGCCGAACGATAGGGCGCCGCGCAGGCGCCCGTGCCGCGCGTCGGAGTCGTCAGATTTCACCCGCCTAGTGTCGCATCAGGACGCCGGGGGTGCGGACTCCCTCCGCGCAGGTTCGTCGGAAAGGGGACCGACGAGGGACCAGTACCCGTGCCCCCTGGGAATGGTGTACTCGATCGTCGGCCGCTGACGCGGGACGGCGCCGAGTATCCACAGCACGAGGTGACGGAGTCTGCCCTGCGCGCACAACCCGATCAGGAGCACTGCTCCAGCTGACGCCAACGCGAGCTTGACGAAGTCCTCAGTAGCCACGTCGTCCACCCCCCAGCGGAAATCTATGCGGCGTGATATCTATCCTGCTCCTACTTGAACGCAGCCGCACGGCGAAAGGTTGGGTTCGATCCGAGGATTCCCGTCGGAACCTGGGCCCGCGGCGCGCCCACGACTAGAGTCGGGGCATGGCTTCCACGACGACCGGGAGTTTCCGGACATGCCCCGAGGGGCATCCGGTACTTGCCGTCGACCTGTTCTGCTCGACGTGCGGGATCCCCCTCCAGGGCAAGCGCTCCAAGGCGGCGGCCGCACGCGTGGCGAAGGACGCCGCCGAGCGGGACTCGGACGACTCCGCCGAGACGGACGACCCCGCCGATGAGCAGGCTGGCAGCCTCGAGAAGGACGGCAAAGGTCTACGCAATACGATTCTCGGCGCGAGCAGGGCCACGTGGATCGCCGTCGCGATGCTCGTCGCCACTGTCGTGATGGGAGTCGTGGTCGCCATCACGCTGAAGTCAGGCGGCGCGGCCGGGCCGGCGGCGCCCGGCCCCGGCTCGGGACTGGGCGGCGCGTGCGACGGCGTGGCGCAGCAGGAAATCTCCCTGAACTCCGACGCGAATACGGACTTTAACGTGCTGTGTTTCCGCGTGACGGAAGCGTCCGCCATCACCCTGGGGGCGTTCCCCGCCACGCCCGACGTTGACCTGCTCCTGTCGGTTTCCCGGGCCGACGGTGCGCCCGTCGCGTCGAACGACGACGCCTACGGCGACGACCCCGAGGTGACGTTCAATGCCGAACCGGGGACGTACGTCGCGACCGTGACCCGCTTCGGCGGAGGACTCCCCGGCGCAATCACGGTCTATTCCGCGGCCGTCACGCTCGCCGACGCCGCGGCGAACGCCCTTCCGACACTTTCGGATTGCGCGAGCCTTAGCGCCCCGACCATCGAGGGAGACGGCACGGGCGAGCGTACGGCAGGCGAGCCGTTCACCTGCGTCACGCTCGACGCGGCCGCGTTCACCAAGATCGGCGCGATCGCCGACCCTGCCTCCCCCACCGACCTGATGATCGCGCTCTACGCGTACGACGAATCCGGGAAGCCCGCAGTTCATCCGTAGCGCCGACGACACCTTCGGCACCGATCCGGAACTCAACGTCGACCTCGGCCCGGGTCACTACCTCGTCGAGGCCACCCCGCACGACGGCGGCGAGGTGGGGCCGTATTCCATCTACGTCGACACGTCCGGCACGTACGTCCGCACGAGCGAGGTCTCGAGCGGGCTTGCCACCTTGACCCCGGCGTCGTGCGCCACCCTTCCGCAGGTGACGATCGGCACGCCGCTACCGTTCGCCGCCGGCTCACCGAAGGCGTGCCTCACACTCACCTCCCCCCGACGCGTGATAATCGCGGCGACATCCAGGGCGTCGCAGGACCTGACGCTTGAGGTCGTCGGATTCGACTCGATCGGCGCGCCACGACGGTACGTCTGGGCAGACGAGGACGTCTTCGGAGAGAGCTTCGATAGCCAGGACCCGCGGGTGGACCTGTACCTCCCGGCAGGGAACTACGTCATCGCCGTCGACGAGTACTGGGGCGCCGAGGCGCCGCACGACTTCGACATCACCGTGAGTCCGGGCGGCGAGTAGACCGCAGCGGCTCGCGCGACGGCGCTAGGCGCGCTCCGAACCTCCCTGCAGGCAATTACGGTCTGAAACGCACCCATTTTCGACCATAAACGCCTGCAGGGACGCTCTGACCCCGGGCACGTGGCCGTTTTCGACCGTGAATGCCTGCAGGGACGCTCCCGCCGCGCGCCAGCCAGCGCGTTACGCGCGCTCCGACTCGCGGAGGCGCTGGCTGATGATCGTCGTGACGCCGTCGCCGCGCATCGTCGCGCCGTAGAGCGCGTCCGCGATCTCCATCGTTCGCTTCTGGTGCGTGACGATGATGAGCTGCGAGTCCGACTGCAGCTCGTGGAGGATGTCGAGCAGCCGCCCGAGGTTGAGGTCGTCGAGAGCGGCCTCGACCTCGTCCATCACGTAGAACGGGCTCGGGCGAGCCTTGAAGATCGCGATGAGCAGGCCGATGGCCGCGAGCGAACGCTCCCCGCCGCTCAGGAGCGACAGCCGCTTCACCTTCTTGCCAGCCGGACGCGCCTCGACGTCGACGCCCGTGACGAGCATGTCCTTCGGGTCGGTGAGGACGAGCTTGCCTTCTCCCCCGGGGAAGAGTCGGGGGAACACCTCTTCGAACGCGCGCGCGGTGTCGGCGAACGCCTCGGCGAAGATCGTCTCGACCCGCTCGTCGATCTCCTTGACGATCTCCATGAGGTCGGAGCGCGACTTCTTGAGGTCCGCCAGCTGCTCGGTGAGGAACGTGTGCCGCTCCTCCAGCGCGGCAAACTCCTCCAGCGCGAGGGGGTTGACGCGGCCCAGCTGCACGAGCGCACGCTCGGAGGACCTCAGTCGCTTCTCTTGTTCCTCCCGGATGTACGGCACGGTGCGGGGCTCGGAGCCCGCGTCGCCGTCCGCTGCGTCGCCCAGCACGGGTACGGGCAGATGCGGGCCGAACTCGTCGACGAGAACCTCCGGATCGACGCCGAGCTCCTCGATGGCGCGCTGGCGCAGCTGCTCCAGCCGAACCTTCTGCTCGGCTCGCGAGACCTCGTCCTTGTGCGCGTCGTCCGTGAGTCGCGCGTATTCGGCCCCGTACTCGTCGACGCTTCGACGGATCTCGGCGAGCTGAACCCCGCGTTCGGTGCGGGCGGCGTCTACGGCGGCACGGGCGTCGTCCGCAGCCTGGACGCTCGTGTCGATGCGCTCGAGCGCGAAACGAGCCCCGGCGAGAACCTCGCGGGCCGCCTGCGCCTGGCGTTCGCGGCGTTCCGCCGCCTCGTCCGCCCGCGTCCTGGCGTCGCGTTCGGCCTCGACGGCAAGACGAAGACTCTCGGCACGGGCCGCAAGGGCCCTCGCGCGTTCCTCCGACGTACGGAGCGCAAGCCGGGCCTCGGTCTCGGCTGCTCGGGCGGCAGCGGTGGCCTCTCCGTCCGCGTCGCGCTTGTTTTGGGCCGCAACCGTGTCGGCCTCGGTCTGCTCGGGCTCGGCCTCGGCCGCGGCCAGTCGCTCCGTGAGGCCGGTGAGCTCCGCTTGCTCGGCTCCGATCCGCTCGCGCGCCGCCTCCAGCCTCTCCTTGAGACGCTCGGCCTCCTCGCGGGCCGCCCGCGACGCCGCGCCCAGCTGCCCGAGATGCTCGGCGACGGCCGCCATCTGCGCGTCGGATTCGTGCAGGCGTTCCAGCGCGGCGTCGTGCGCCTCCTTGGCCTCGGACTCGCGGGCCTCGGCTGCTCGGATCTCGAAGGTGGCGGACTCGACCGTCCGCGCGGCCCCGTCGCGCTTCTCGCACGCCTCGTCGTACGCGGCCTGCACGTGAAGAATGCTGGGGGCGTTGCCTCCCCCTCCCGAGGCGCGTCGCGTCGACAGCACGTCGCCGCGTCGGGTCACCGCCGTGACGGCCGGATTCGCGGAGACGAGCGCGCGGGCGGCGGCAAGGTCGTCGACGACGGCGACGCCGGCAAGGGAGGCCCGGACCGTATCGACGATGCCGGCAGGCCCCGAGACGAGGTCGGTCGCCCACCGGGCGCCGGCGGGTAGCGTCGCGTTGGGATTGGTCGCCGTCGCGGTGCGGTCGCCGACGACGAACCGGGCGCGTCCCTCGTCCTCGTCGCGAAGCCAGCGCATGGCATCGACGGCGTCCTCGATGGAGTCGACGGCGAGCGCGTCGGCGAGAGGTCCGAGCGCAGCGGCGATCGCATCCTCGGCCTGATCCGAGACGTCGAGCAGCGAGGCCACCGTTCCACGGACGCCGCGCGCCCCAGAGGCAAGCAACGCGCCAGCACCGTCCTTGCGCTCGAGGCTGAGCTCCAGGGCCTCGGCCTTCGCGGCCCACGTGTCGCGTTCGAGGATTGCTTCCGTGAGCTTCTCGCGGCCGGCGACAAGGGCGGACTTCGCCGTCTCCCACGCCTCGGTGGCCTTCTCGTGGGCGGCGTCGAGATCCTCTTCCCCTGTCTCCACGGACGCGACGGTGGACTCCAGCGTCGAGAATTCTCGCGTGGCGTCGCGGCCGCGCGTCTCCGCCTCCGTGAGCGCCTGCTGGAGGCGCCCGATCTCGTCCTCCGATGCTTCGACGCGGGACCGGCGAGCGGAGACGTCGCCCGCGAGTCGCGCGACGCCCTCGCGGCGATCCGCGACGGAGCGCAGAAGGTTGGCGAGCGTCGTCTCGGACGCGTGTGCGACGGACTCCGCCTCGACGCGGGCAGCCTCCGCCGCCTCGAGCGCGACACGGGCCGCCGCCACCTCGGCGTCGAGCTCCGCCTGCGCGACGTGCGCCCGTTCCAGCTGCACCTCGATGTCGACGATGTCGGTTGGCGCGATGGAGTCGACATGGGTGCCGATCATGCGCAGCCGCTCCTCCGCAAGGGTCGCGAGGTTGCGCAGCCGCTCGCGAATCGCGCTGAGGCGGTAGTAGACGTCGTTGGCCTTCGTGAGCGCGGGGGTCGCCTCTGCGGATGCGCGCTCCAATTCGACCATGCGTGTCCGGGCCTCGGCGAGCGCCTTCTCGACTGTGCCTCGCCTCGCCATCAGGGCGGACTCGTCGGCCTCGTCCCTCTCGAGTTGCGACGTGACCTGGCTCAGGTCGTCGGCGAGGATGCGGGCGCGGGCGTCGCGGGCCGTCGCCTGGATGGTCTGGGCCTGCCGCGCGACCTCCGCCTGCTTGCCCAGGGGTCCGAGCTGGCGGCGGATCTCGGCCGTGAGGTCCTGGATGCGCGTGAGGTTGCCCTGCATCGCGTCGAGCTTGCGAAGCGCCTTCTCCTTGCGCTTGCGGTGCTTGAGGATGCCCGCCGCCTCCTCGATGAAGTGGCGTCGGTCCTCCGGGGTGCCGCGAAGGATGTCGTCGAGGTGACCCTGGGACACGATCACGTGCATCTCGCGGCCGAGGCCGGAGTCGCTCAGGAGTTCCTGGATGTCGAGGAGCCGGCACGGGTCGCCGTTGATCGCGTACTCCGAGCCGCCCGAGCGGAACAGCGTGCGGGAGATGGTGACCTCGGCGTAATCGATCGGGAGGACGCCGTCATGGTTGTCGATGGTGAGGGCGACCTCGGCGCGGCCGAGCGGCGGGCGACCGGGCGTGCCCGCGAAGATGACGTCGTCCATCGAACCGCCGCGCAGCGTCTTGGCGCCCTGCTCTCCCATGACCCAGGCGAGCGCGTCGACGATGTTGGACTTGCCGGAGCCGTTCGGCCCCACGACGCACGTGATGCCCGGCTCGAAGTCGAGCGTCGTCACCGACGCGAAGGACTTGAATCCTCGGAGCGTCAGTGTCTTGAGGTGCACGGAGGCAAGCCTAGGCGATCCGCGGACCTCCGAAGAAAGGGGTGGGCGGTATCGGGACGCAGATCCCTGGGGATTTCGTGAACCGGGCGCCCGGGTTACAGGTCGGGGAACCAGATAGCGATCTCGCGTTCGGCCGAGACCTCCGAGTCCGAACCGTGCACAAGGTTGCGAAGTACGGGAGCGTCCCACTGGCGCGCGAAGTCGCCGCGAATGGTGCCGGGTGTCGCGACGGTCGGATCCGTCGCGCCGGCGAGGGAACGGAATCCCTCGATCACCCGGTCGCCCTCCACCACCATTGCGAACACGGGCCCCGAGCTCATGAACTCCACGAGAGGCTCGTAGAACGGTTTGCCGACGTGTTCCTCGTAGTGACGTTCCAGGAGCGCCCTGGTGGCCGACCGAAGGTCAACGGCGACGAGGCGATACGCCTTGGACTCGATGCGCCGGACGATTTCGCCGATGAGGCCGCGCTCGACGCCGTCCGGCTTGACGACGACGAGGGTACGTTCGGTCATCCGAGCACCTGCGGGGGCACGCCGGGCGCGTCGAAGGAGCGCTGGAGGCGCATCGGCGGCAGGTTCGGGAACCACAATTCGATCTCCGCGTGCGCGGCGAGCGGGTTCTCGGAACTGTGAACGAGCGTGTGATACACGGGAGTATCCCAATCGCGTGCCAGGTCTCCGCGGATCGAGCCGGGCGCCGCCGTCGTCGGGTCCGTCGATCCCGACAGCGAGTGCAGCCCCTCGACCACGCGATCGCCCTGAAGGACGGCGGCGATCGTCGGACCGGACAGCATGAAGTCGATCAGGGGCCGGAAGAACTGCTTGCCCTGATGGTGCGCATACTGACGTTCGAGTAGTCCGCGGGTTGGGCGCGTCATCTCAAGGGCGACGATGTCGTACCCCTTCGCCTCCGCGCGACTCAGAATTTCTCCGGTCAGCCGACGCTGCACCGCGTCCGGCTTGATGAGCAACAACGTCCGTTCAATCATGTTGGCGACATTACTACGGGCTCTCAAGACCTGGCAGGATGTCCGTGTGCTGACGATCGATGATTTCGATACCTACCCCGACTTTCCCGTGCCGGGCATCCTGTTCTACGACATCGGCCCGATCCTGCGCGATCCGGACCTCTTCGCAGCAGCGTGCAAAGACCTGACTCCCGCGGCTGGCGCGGCCGTCGACATGATCGCTGGCGTGGACGCGCGGGGATTCATCTTCGCGCCCGTCGTGGCCCAGAAGCTCCATGTGGGTCTCACGATGGTGCGTAAGGAGGGCAAGATGCCTGGCGAGCTGCTCTCAGCCGAGGCCAGCATCGAGTACGGGGCGTCTACCCTCACCCTGAATCCCAAGGGCCTCAAGGGTGCCCACGTGTTGGTCGTCGATGACGTCCTCGCCACGGGGGGAACCGCCGGAGCCGTCGCGCGCATGTTGGAGGAGGCGGGTGCCGCGAGCGTCGCCTTCTCGTTCCTGCTGGAGCTGACGGCGCTGGGTGGGCGAAACGCGCTGAGCGAATACTCCGTCTCGTCCGTCGTGACGGTCTAGGCGTTAGCGGTCGCGCAAGAGAATCGGACGGTATCCGGGCGCCCAGCGGGCGCTCATGATGACGATGCACACAATCACGGCCGTGGCGGTGATCACGAGGTACGCGATGTATCCCTGGTTGACGTCCGTCGGGAGCGCGTCGAGCGACTGCACGTAGGCGGAGTGTTGGGCGAAGCCCGCGATCATCGCCGCCCCCGAAACGACCATCGTGACGAGGACGATCCATATCGGCAGTTGCCGGGTCGTCGGATTCGCCTTGAGGAACCCACCCCAGACGGTGATCGCGGCGAACCCCGCCAGACTGAGCAGGACGAGGCCCACGAATATCAGGACGTAGATGTGGGTCGGGATCGTCTCGCTTTCACCCATGACGCGGACGGCGTCGTCGACGAGCGTCGTACGCTCCAAGCCCCAGAAGATCATCCCGAGGGCCGTCATCCCCAAAGCGAGGCATCCGCCGAGCTTCCATAGTGTTCGCGTCACCGGTCACCTCCGTCGTCGTGGGCCGCGTTGTACTCCGCACGCTCCCGATCGATACGACTGCCGACGCGCAGGGACAGTACCCATAGCACCACGAACATAGCGCTGACGGCGCCGATGATGGGCGACGCAGGGGTCGCGGCCAGCAGCGGGAGCTGGAGAATCCACCCGAGCGGGCGCCCCCACGGTCGCCCCTGGAGCCCCGCCGCGACGACGAATACTCCCGTTGCGACCCACGCGAGGGCCCAGATGGTCCCCCGACTCGTCCCCACGGTGCCCGCGTTCGCGAAGCCCGCGAGGAGCGAAGCGACGAACAGAACCCCGATCGCCTCGAGGCCGAGGACGGCCTGAGCCAGCGTGAGCTCCGCGGACCGCGGGACGCGATACGTGGGCTCGGGAGTACCGGTCACGAAGGAGAGCCTCCCGCACCCCGCGCGCGGTCAAGCCCCAGGAGTGTTCGTGCCTCGGCGATGAGCAGGACGGAGCCCGTGACGATGACGCCCGCGCCCCGCTCCGACGCACCCTCCGCCGCCTGCACGGCCGCGTCGATCGCGTCCGGAAGCCGGCGCTCGACCCTCACGCGGTCGGGACCGAAGACCGAGCGCGCCGTCGCGGCGAGCTCGTCGACGGGCGTCGCGCGGACGGACGAGGCGACCTCGGTGATGACCACCTCGGCAAGTATGGGTTCGAGCGCGGAGAGGATGCCCTCCGCGTCCTTGTCGGACAACACCCCCACCACCCCGACGAGCGTCTCGAACGAGAAGTTCTCGTCGATTGCGTCCGCGAGCGCGGCGATGCCGTGGGGATTGTGCGCGGCGTCCAGAAGGATCGTCGGAGAGGTGCGGGCGACCTCAAGCCGTCCGGGTGACGTCACGGATACGAAGCCCTGCTCGACAACCTCGCGGGCCAGCGGCGCGGCCTCTCCCCCGCTCGCGATGAGCGCCTCCGTCGCGACGAGCGCGGCGAGCGCGTTGTGCGCCTGGTGTTCCCCGAGCAGCGGAACGTAGATGTCCTCGTACGTCGCTGCGGTGGTGCGGAGCGTGACCATCTGGCCGCCGACGGCAGGCACGCGCGTCAGCACCTCGATGTCGTCGTCCTCCCACGCGGCGTGGGCGCCCACCTCGGCCACGGCCCTGGCGATCACCGGCGTCACAGATTCGGCCTGCTGGGCCACAACCACCGCCGCGCCGGGCTTGATGATGCCCGCCTTCTCTCGCGCGATCCCCGCGAGGTCGCTACCCAGGTACTGCTGATGGTCGAGCGACACCGGGCCGATCACCGCGACCTGTCCGTCCGCGACGTTCGTGGCGTCCCAGGAGCCACCCAGGCCCACCTCGACGACCGCGACGTCCACAGGAGCGTCGGCGAACGCCGCAAAAGCCAGGACGGTAAAGACCTCGAAGAAGCTGAGGCGCGGCCCTCCGCCCGCGGCGGACCGGGCGTCGGCGAGGTGAATGATGGGCGCCGTCTGAAGCCACAGGTCGACGAACGCCTGCTGGCCGATGGGCTCGCCGTCGATCTGGATGCGTTCGCGAACCGTCGCGAGGTGTGGCGACGTGAAGAGCCCCGTGCGCAGTCCGTGGGCGCGCAGAAGCGACTCGGTCATGCGGGCCGTGGACGTCTTGCCGTTGGTCCCGGTCAGGTGGACGACGCGGTAGGCGTGTTGCGGGTCGCCCAACATGTCGCAGACCTCACGCATCCGATCGAGCGTGGGCTCGAAGTCGTGCTCGGGCGACCGCGTGAGGATGTGCGCGTATATTTCGCGTTCAGCCTCGTCGAGGTCGAGGCCGCCGATGCTGGGCTCGGTCATGGGGATACTCTGCCACGGCGGGCCGCACCCGATACCATGGAGGAGTATCCGGGCGGCCGCGTCCGGAACCGAGGAAGCACTCCCGCGTCGACGTAGATGCGGGTAGAGGGGTGCGATCTGGTGAATACGGAGCAGGAGACGCACGCGCAACGAGAGCGCACCCGGACCGGGCGACGCCCGTTTCGCATGTCCGCGGCCGTCGCTACCGCGCTCGGGTTGCTGCTGATGACCGGCCTCGGTCTCGCTTCAGCGACTCACCTGACCGTATCGAGCACCGGAATGTCCGTCTTCTCCGACGCCCCCTGTTCGACGGCGACGCTTTCCGTCCACGTCTCCCCGACGGGTACGACGTATCTATGGCAGTACAACAAGTCCGCCGTGTCGATCGTCAACTATCCCGCGGCGTGCGACGGGGCCACAGTGCAGGTGGTCGTCGCCAACTCGTCCGGGACCGCGCTCGCCACCGGCTCGGGCACGTGCAACTCCCCCAGTTGCACCATCTCGACCGGCTCCTACAACGCGACGAACGCGGCCAACGCGAGCGTCCTCGTCTCCACGTGGGGCGTGGCGGCGAGTTGGGACAGCGTGTGTACCGTCGGCGGATTCCTCAACATCCGCATGGACTGCACCTAGGCGGCGAGGGTACCGGCGAAGACCTGCCACGCGAGGAGGGACTTGGCGACCAGGCTGAGTAGGACGTACGTGGACTCGCCGTACACGTAGTTCGACCATTTCCCGATCTTCTTGTACTGCAGCACCATGACGATCGCGAAGCAGTTGAAGAACACGAAGAGCGAGAAGAAGATCCCGTAGACGAACGACGGCGGGGAGGCCGCGACGCCGGGCGAGATGAGGTAGATCGTGATCGCGATCCACGGGATCGCGCCCGCGATCACGCCGTACCAGTACGACAGAAGGCTGACGCCCTTACCTGGCGTCTCGTACTTCTCCTGCAGCAGTCCGAAGAGGATCATCGCGGCGTTGACGCCGGCGATCGCGAGGAGCGCCGCGATGTCCGCGATCCCGACGAGCATGGCGATGAGCACGATCATGATCGACGACGAGATCGAGTACTCCACCCACCGCGCGTAGTTGCGTCCGCGCTCGAGCCCCGCGATGTAGCGGGGGAAGTACCCGGGCGAGGCGATGATGTAGTGCGCGGCTGCCGAGACCAGGAGGAACGCGGCGACGCCCCACGCATAGCGGAAGTCAAAGAGCGCGGTGACGCTGGGCGGCTCCGCGCCGGGCTGAGCCGTCATGAACGTTGCGACGACGGGAAGCGTGAAGCCGTTCGCCAGGATGAGGACGACGACGGCTTGTGCGAGGTGCAGCGTCCCCATGAGGACGTTGTAGCGGCGCAGCTTGGTGGCGGTGGTGGCGGGGATAGCGACGGTGTCGGCTGTGGCACTCATCGGAGGCTCCTCAATCGGTCCAAAGGTGGTGTGGATGGACTATCAACGCGGGCACGGCGTCCTCCATTCCCTCACTCGACGCCGCGCACAATGACCCTCTTCTCGCTAGCGTGTCAGGTAGTAGCGCGCGGGGCGCCGAAAAGGGGAAAACTGTGACACCTGCCGGAGAGTCCTCCCGCGCTTTCCCCCGGTTCCGCGACCCCCGCACGCGAAGTAGGCTCCGTTCGAAGGACAGACCGTCATGATGAACGACCCCACGCTCGGGCTCTCGTCCAGGCAGACGCAGCAGAAGACGCTGAGCGGCGGCGCGTTGCTCGCCGTCATCGTAGGAATCGTCGCGGTGATTGGCATCGCCTGGTACGCGTTGACCGCCGTTAGCGCCGCATCCGTACAGCGAACGAGGCTGGCCGACTCCCGGGCGAAGTCCGATCTCTCGTCCCTCGCTCTCGCCATCGCGAAGTGGTACCTCCCCGACGCCCACGACGGCTCGACCCCGATCGTGGTCGAGCAGGACGGACAGTACGTCGTCGACGGCACGTACGCGGTCCCCATCTCCGAGGGCGTGCGCCTTGGCGGCGTCGAAGGGACCTCCTCCAGCAACTGGTGCGTCTGGACCACGAACCCCGACGGGACGGTCAAGGACTGGGAATGGTCCGCAGCGGACGGGCTACACCGCGGGCGATGCGACTAGCGTGATGCCGGAGAAGGGATACCTATGACAATGCCTGGAGGCGCCTCCGCGGCGCCCGACTGGTACCCGGACCCGAGCGCGCCGAATCAACTGCGCTACTGGGATGGAACCCAGTGGACGGGGCACGTCGCGCCGGCGAGCGCCCGAGGGTACGCGCCAGCGGCGGCGCCCAGGAAGGCCATGAGCGGCGGAGTCGTGGCCGCGATCATCATCGGAGCGTTCGTCCTCTTCTTCGGTGTTCTTGCCGCCATCGCCGTACCGGTCTATACCGAGCAGAAGGCTAAGGCGGCGGACGCCTCTGCGAAAGCGGACGTCGTAACGCTCGGCAGGTGGATCGCCACGTGGTACGCCGACACGACCGAGGTACCCGAGGTTCTTGAGCGGGACGGTGCGTATTACGTGGGAGGGACGAAGGTCGCGAACGCGTATACGGGCGTCGAGTTCGGCGGTTTCGATTCGACCGGGCCCGACGATTGGTGCGTCTGGGTCACCAATCCGGATGGGAATTTCCAGGACTACGAGTACTCCTCCCGTTCCGGCATGGAGCGAGGGACGTGTGACTAGCCGCGTAACATGGAGCCGATCATGAGCGAACCCCCCAACGCGTCCGCGGCCCCGAACTGGTATCCCGACCCGAGCGCGATGAAGCAACTCCGCTACTGGGATGGCGTCCGGTGGACGGACAACACGGCGCCGTGGCCGTCGGCGATCAAACGCATGAGCGGCGGCGCTTGGGCGGCGATTATCGGCGGGGTCGTCGCGGTCATTATCGGCCTCGCCGTCGCGTTCAACGTCTTCATCTCCCGACCGTTCCAAGTCGCGCAACACAGCGTTATCTCGGACAACCGCGCCAAGGCGGACGCCTCGAAACTCGGCTCAGAGATTGCCGCGTGGTACGCGGATCGCGACCACGTCGGCCCTCCACCATCCGTCGTGGTTCGCGACGGCGAATACTTCGTCGACGGCGAACGCGTGGGTCGCGTATCGCCCGACGTTGAACTCCAGGGCGTTGTCGGTACCGGCCCGAACGACTGGTGCGTATGGGTGAAGAATCCCGACGGGGACCACGGCGTGTACGCGTACTCGGCGGACCGCACCGCGCACTGGGGAACCTGCGAGTAGCCGCGTCGAGTCGCGGCTCTCGGACAAGCACTAAGCGGAAGGACGAACGTGTACGAGATCTCCTACCGGATCGGGCAGGCCATGGCCCCGATCATCCTGATTCTCGTGATTCTCATCATCGTGAAGGCGGTCAGGAAGAAGTCGTCCGACGCAGGTTCGCCGCCAGGGGTCACCCCGGCCGGGTGGTACCAGGACCCCGAGGCGCCGGGTCAGATGCGCTACTGGGACGGCGCACAGTGGACGGACCACCGCGCACCAGGACAGCCCGGCTAGACCTTCGCCACCGAAACGCCGACGTCGGCGCCCGTCGCGACGTCGATGAGTGGAGTGTCCGGTTCGGCAGGGTCGTAGGCGAGCGTCTCGCGCGAGATGAGGGCGAGGTGCGCCTCGACGGACGCGACCTTGTCCTCCGGGACCGTGAGCGTGAGTCGGATGCGGTCCGAGACGTTGAGCCCCGCGTTCTTCCGCTCGTCCTGGACGGCCCGGATCACGTCGCGCGCGAAGCCCTCCGCCTCGAGCTCGGGCGTGAGCGCGGTGTCGAGCAGAACGAAGCCGCCGCCGGGCAGCACCGAGGCCGCGGCGCCGTCGGCGCCTCCCCCGCCGATGACGGTGGCAAGTTCGTACTCGCCCGGCTCCAGCGCGATCCCGCCGGCGGTGACGACGCCGCCCGATTCGGCCCAGTCCCCCGCCTTCGCCGCCTGGATGACGCGCTGGACGTCCTTGCCGAGGCGCGGGCCCGGCGGCACGGGCGTTGACGCTGAGGACGCGCTCCACGGGGTGGTTCGCCTCGAACTGCGCCACGGACTCCCACCGCATGCGCTTCACGTTGAGCTCTCCATGAACGAGGGCCGCGTAGTCATACAGCGCCTCAGGATCAGCGACCGCCGCCGTGAGGGACGCGAGCGGCTGGCGGACGCGGATCTGCGCCGCCTTGCGGAGCGCGTGGGCCGCGGAGACCACCTCGCGCACCTGGTCCATCGCGCCGCCGAGCGACTCGTCGCGCCACGCGGCAGGGGCCACGGGCCAGTCGGTCAGGTGGACGGAGCGCCCGCCGGTGAGCCCGCGCCACACCTCCTCGGTCACGAGCGGCGCGAGCGGAGCCATGACGCGGCGTGAGCGTCTCGAGCACCGTGTAGAGGGTGTTGAACGCGTCGGCGTCCTCCTCCCAGAAGCGGTCGCGCTGGGTGCGGACGTACCAGTTGGTGAGCAGGTCGAGGAAGCCCTCGACGGCCGCGCACGCGTCGGGAACGTCGTACGTGTCCATCAGCCCGGTGACCTCGTCCACGAGCGACGCGAGCCGCGCCAGCACGTACCGGTCCATCTCCGGAAGCCCGGCCACCTCGTCGTCCGCCACCGCGCGCGCCCGGTACCCGGCGCCGCCGTCGGGGGCCGACGCCTTCGAGGAATTGGCGTAGAGCGTGAAGAAGTAGTACGTGGACCACAGGGGCAGGAGCACGCCGCGCACGGACTCGCGGATGCCCTCCTCGGTGACGATGAGGTTGCCGCCGCGCAGGATGGGCGAGGACATGAGGAACCAGCGCATCGCGTCGGAGCCGTCGCGGTCGAAGACCTCGTTGACGTCCGGGTAGTTCCGCAGCGACTTGGACATCTTGCGGCCGTCCGAGCCGAGCACGATGCCGTGGCTCACGCACGTGCGGAACGCGGGCTTGTCGAAGATCGCGGTCGCGAGCACGTGGAGCAGGTAGAACCAGCCGCGCGTCTGCCCGATGTATTCGACGATGAAGTCGCCCGGGTAGTGGGAGTCGAACCAGTCCTGGTTCTCGAACGGGTAGTGGACCTGGGCGAACGGCATGGAGCCCGGAGTCGAACCAGACGTCCAGGACGTCGGGGATGCGGCGCATGGTGGCCTTCCCCGACGGGTCGTCCGGGTTCGGGCGCGTCAGGTCGTCGATGTACGGCCGGTGGAGGTCCGGCTCCCCCGCCTCGTTGAGCGGGAGCCGCCCGAAGTCCGCCTCGATCTCCGCGAGCGAGCCGTACGCGTCCGTACGCGGGTACGCCGGGTCGTCGCTCACCCACACGGGGATGGGCGTGCCGAAGTAGCGGTTGCGGCTGATGGACCAGTCGCGCGCGCCCTCGAGCCACTTGCCGAACTGGCCGTCCTTGATGTGCTCGGGCACCCAGGTGATCTCCTGGTTGAGCTCCACCATGCGGTCGCGGAAGTCCGTGACGCGCACGAACCACGAGCCGATCGCGCGGTAGATGAGCGGGTTGCGGCAGCGCCAACAGTGCGGGTAGCTGTGGTCGTAGGTCTCGTGGCGGACGACGACGCCGGCCTCCTTGAGCGCGACGATGATCTTGGGGTTCGCCTCGAAGACCTGGAGGCCGGCCCAGTCGGGAACCTCGTCGGTGAACCGGGCTTGGGAATCGATGGGGATGACGGGCTCGATACCCGCCTCCTGGCAGGCCACGGCGTCGTCCTCGCCGAACGCGGGGGCGAGGTGAACCAGCCCGGTGCCGTCCTCGGTGCTGACGTACTCGGCTGGCAGGACGCGGAAGGCGTCCGCGTGGTCCGCGAAGAACGGGAAGAGCGGCTCGTAGCGGAGGCCGACGAGGTCGGCACCCGTCAGCGTCGCGACGACCTCCGGTCTCGCCGAGCTCACGCGAGTAGGCGGCGAGTCGCGCGGTCGCGAGCACGAGCGCCCGCCCCGCGAACTCGCCCTCGGTGGGTCGAACCACGGAATAGTCGATGTGTGGACCAACGGCGACGGCGAGGTTCGACGGAAGCGTCCACGGCGTCGTCGTCCAGATCAGCAGGCTCGCGTCGGCGAGCGCGCCCGGCGCGTCCTTGAGCCGCAGCGCGACGGTCAGCGCGGGGTCCTGGCGCGACTGGTAGACGTCGTCGTCCATGCGCAGCTCGTGGTTGCTGAGCGGCGTCTCGTCCTTCCAGCAGTACGGGAGCACGCGGTAGCCCTCGTACGCGAGGCCCTTGTCGTAGAGCTGCTTGAAGCCCCAGATCACGGACTCCATGTAGGTGACGTCGAGCGTCTTGTAGTCGTTCTCGAAGTCCACCCAGCGCGCCTGGCGGGTGACGTACTCCTCCCACTCCTTGGTGTACTTGAGCACGCTGTCCTGGCACGCCTTGTTGAACGCGCGCGATGCCCATCTCCTCGATCTGCGACTTGTCCGTGATCCCCAGGATCCGCTCCGCCTCGAGCTCGGCGGGAAGCCCGTGCGTGTCCCACCCGAAGCGCCGCTCCACCTTCTTGCCGCGCATCGTCTCGAAGCGCGGAACCACGTCCTTGGCGTAGCCGGTCAGCAGGTGACCGTAGTGCGGGAGTCCGTTGGCGAAGGGAGGGCCGTCGTAGAAGACGAACTCCGGGTCGTTCGCCCGGTTGTCGATGGACGCCTGGAACGTGCCGTCGCTCCCCCAGTACGCGAGGATGTCCGTCTCGATGGACGGAAAGTGCGGAGAGGCGACGACGTCGGCGTCGCGGTGGAGGGGGTACTTCGCGTTCACTCTGGGGACCTCGCGCGTCTGGTACGGATGCGAGGACGCCGACGCCCGGGTGGGCGAGCGACGCGGTACCACCCCGCTTGCCACGCCTCCCTTTCGGGCGGCGCGGCCGCTCAAGACGCTGTGACGGGCTACCCGTCCGGTTCTACTGAGCCCGCTTAAGGCGGGCCGTTCTTCCGGAAGCTCCCCGGTGATGGCCGGTTCGACGCTGGTGTGAGCAGTCTACAGGTGGCGCCAGGCTAGAGAGTGGACGAGCGCGCCCTGAAGCACTCGCGAAGGAATCGCGTCAGTTCGGGGCGGTCCGGGACGGCGACGACCCACGGATCGCTCTCGGCCCATTGAACGGTGAGAACCTTGACCGGCTGGCGCGCCCCTTTGCCCGGTGCGACGGTCGCCCCCCAGGATTCGTCGAGCGGCAGGGCCTCCGCGTGGGGCGTGGGCCGGAGGACGCCCGTGGTCCAGGCGAGAACGGCGCGATCGTCGAGAACGATTAAAAGCGACGGCCTCTGGCCCTCCATGCGGATGCACGGCGTGGCGATGGTCGCGCGATCCCCGTCGCGTAGCTCGGCGGCAAGGGCTGTCGCGACGGAACGGTGGATGGCCTCGCCTCCCGTCACGAGCGACGGGTCGCGGGTGAGGTCGGCGAGGGCCGCGAAGCCCTCTGCGACGACGCTCGTGGGGTCCGAGATGGGGCTACCGGGCACGGCTCCTCCTTGCCCATCGCACTGTTACGGCGCTGCGTCATCCCAGCGTATCGCCACCTATCGGCGGCGTCAGCCGTCGACGAGCCCGGAACGCGAGCGACCCGTCACGCCGTTCTACGATGTGCTGTCGCCCGTTGTTCGCGGCGGCGGATCTCGATCGGCGGCCTACCGCCGGGGACGGACCCCGATGCGCACCCTCACGTACGTTGGCGCCACGCTCGTTGCCTGCTTCTCCCTGGCAGGGTGCGGGCTGCAGCTCGCGACGCCAACCGCCACGACGGCGAGCCCGACGCCCACCTACACCGCCCCGTCGCCGTACGCGTGGCAGTCCGCATGCGACCTGCTGCTTGGCGTGGACATCCCAGGACTGCTCGGCGAGGACGCCGCGACCCCCTACGTGAGCAAGGGTGGGCGCTGCCAGATGACGGCCGCCGCGAAGACGTCGACTGCGGCGCTCGAGTTGTACATCACGTCGCCTGGCGGCGCGGAGCAGTACGACTACCAGGAGCAGCAGCAGGTGGTTGATCACGTGGTGAACGGGCTGGGCGACGCCGCGTTCCAGAGCGGCGGCTATCTTCACGTGCTCGTGGGCGACAGCATGTTCACGCTCGTCGCGATCCGCGACCCCTCGCGCACCACCGAGCCGTCCCTCGATGAACTCGTCGCCGCGGGTCGCGTGATCCTGGGCAACACCGACTGGGAGACGACGGGCGGAGCGGTACCGAGCGCGTCGGCGAGCTAGGACGCGTCGGCGGAGTTCATGTAGCGGACGGTCTTCGCGGAACCGGCTTGCTCGCGAGGCCGAAGAATCATGAGATCGACCGCGACGTGGTGTGGTCGGTGGACGGCCCACGCGATCGCGTCGGCAACGTCTTCCGCCGTGAGCGGCTCGATGCCCTTGTAGACCTCGTCCGCGGCCTCCTTGTCGCCGCGGAAACGGTTCAGGCTGAACTCCTCCGTGTTGACCATCCCGGGCGCGATCTCGATCACCCGGACGCCGGTTCCCGTGAGCTCGAGGCGGAGCGTGCGGGCCATCGCGTGTTCCGCGGCTTTCGCCGCGACGTAGCCTGCGCCGCCCTCGTATGATTCGTGCCCCGCCGTCGAGGTGACCAGCACGACGTCTCCGCGCCCCGACTCGCGCAACGCGGGCAGGAACGCCTGCGTCACGCGTACCGTTCCGACGACGTTGAGTTCGTACTGAGAGGACCATTCGGCGAGCGGTGCGGATGCGACGGGTTCCATCCCGACGGCGCCGCCAGCGCAGTTGACGAGGGCGTGTACCGGACCGTCAGCTGTCGCCGCCTTGAGGAGCGCGGCGACGTCCTTGTCCTTCGTCATGTCGGCGATCACGGTGGAGCATCCGGTTTCGGACGCGAGTTCTGCGAGGCGATCGCCGCGCCGTGCGGTCGCGGTGACGCGAACGCCTTCGGCGGCGAGAGCGCGCACCGTGGCGGCGCCGATGCCAGAGGACGCACCCGTGACAACAATATGAAGAGCTTCGGCCATGCGTCTCACGCTACGCCTGTTCCGCCGCGCTCCTCGGCGGCCCGCCGTGCTACGGGAGTCGTCGTTTCGCGATTCCCGGAACGAACTTACCCGTGCGCGCCGCGTAGGCCGCGTACCCGTCGTACATCCCGACGAGCCAGCTCTCCTCGAGGCGCGTCTTGACCTCGAAGAAGGTCGCGAGAACGCGCGACCGCGACGTAGGCGAGCGTGGTCCCCGCGCCCACGGCGATGCCGAGGCACGTGAGGAGCACGGCGGTGTAGATCGGGTGGCGGATCCACCGGTAGGCGCCGCGCGCCGTGAGCCCTGCCCCGTTGGGAAGCGGCAGCGGGGTGAGCGCGCGTCCGAGGTTCGCCGACGCCCAGAACAGCAGCGCAGCGCCGAGGGCGATGAGTATCGAGGCCCCTGGCCAGGACGAGGGGATGCGCGGCCCGACGCGCGTCGCGAGCGCCCCGCCGACGACCGCGAGAAAGAGAACGACCTGAAGCGCGACGAGCGCCCAGGAGAGCGCGACGCGCCGGGAACGTGCCATAGCGACAGGTTACGCGGGCGGGCGCGCTCCGTGGCGTAGTGGAACGCGTCACACAAAACGGGACATTCTGGCGCGCCCGAGCGTAAATGGAGCGTGAGCGTGGTGTGGTCACGGCGACGGAGCGACGCCCCGACAGGCGTGGCGACACGCCGCGCGCATTACGCGAGGCGTTCCGTGGATACGCGTGTGACGCGTGTGACAATTGGGTCGGATCGCCACGGGGATCGGCGGGCTTCGCCTGCCGCGACGGGAGATGACGGAATGACCGCACGACGGCTATACGCCCGCGGACCGCGCGCCATCGCACTCGCGCTCGCGTGCGCACTCCCTCTAGCCGGGTGCTCGCTCCTGAACCCTGCGAACCCCACGACCACCCCGACCACCACGGGCGTGACGACCCAACCCAGCCCGTCGGCTTCCCCCTCGTCCTCCCCGAGCGCCTCCCCCTCAGCGACGCCCTCGGCCACGCCCAGCGTCACGCCAACCGCCGAGCCGACGGGCCCCATCACGGGAGCCCCTGCCGGAGCGCCCGTCAAGCCTGAGGTCTTCCTCGCGACCGTTGACACGGCGAACGGAAACCTGCGCGTCGTCGCGGACGTCCCGGGGATCTACGAAAACGGCGGGCTGTGCACCGTCAAGGTGACGCACGGTTCCACCAGCCTGCAGCAGCACAGCACGGGCGCGGCCGACGCCACGAGCACGGCGTGCGGCCTGTTCACCTTCGCGCTGGCCGACCTTCCGTCCGGCACAGCAACGATCGTGGTGTCCTACCAGTCCGACGCACACACGGGCTCCTCTGACCCGTACTCGGTGACCATCCCATGAGCGCTACATCGCCCCGCTTCCGTACGCCCGTCGTCCTCGGGCTCGTCCTCGCCTTCCTTGCCACCGTCATGAGCATCGTCGGTACGTCGTCCACTGCGACCGCCGCGCCCTCGGGCAGCACGTTCCAGCCCGGCTACATCGTGAGCGACGCGAACTTCTTCAACTACAACTCGATGACCGTCGACGAGATCCAGGCCTTCCTCGACGCGAAGGGGCCGACCAACTGCAACGGCTGCCTCCGCACGTATCACGCGAGCACGTACGATCGCGCGGCCGATGCCCTCCGCTGCCCCGTCGCGCTCGAGGGAAAGTCGAATATCTCCGCGGCCGAGATGATCTACGACGTCGCGCAGGCGTGCCACATCAATCCGATGACGTTGCTCGTGACGATGCAGAAGGAGACGAGCCTCGTCACCATGTCGGCTCCCGAGAGTTGGCGATATCAACGCGCCATGGGATACGGCTGTCCGGACTCGGCGCCGTGTAGCACCTCGTACTACGGGCTCTTCATTCAGCTGTACTCGGCCGCGAGCCAGCTCAACTACTACGGCTAACGGCTCCTTCCAGTGGTACCCGGTCGGTGCGTGGACGGCGGTGCGCTACAGCCCGAACGCCTCGTGCGGCGTGAGCGCGGTGTATATCCAGAACCGCGCGACGGCGGCCCTGTACTACTACACGCCGTATCAGCCGAACGCGGCCGCGCTCACCAACCTGTACGGCACCGGCAACTCCTGCTCCGCGTACGGGAACCGGAACTTCTGGCGCACGTGGTGGGACTGGTTCGGCGACCCGACCGGACCGATCTCGTCGCCGACGCTCTCGGCCTCCGTGAGCGCGTCGCCTTCGGTCTCGATCGAGCCGTCCGTCTCGCCTTCCGTCTCGCCTTCCGTCGATCCGTCGCCTTCCGTCTCGCCGTCGCCGTCGGTATCAGCGTCCGTCGACCCGTCGCCGACGCCTAGCGCCACCGCCACGACGACCCCGTCGCCCTCCCCCACGGCGACGACGCCGCCCTCGCCCACCGTCATCACGTACACCGTCGTTCCTGGCGACACGCTGAGCAAGCTTGCGGCGAAGTACCACACCACCGTGACGGCGATCGCGAAGGCACAACTCGATCAAGAACGTCAACCTGATCTACGTGGGCCAGAAGCTGAAGATCACCGACGGCCGCGCGACGACAACCACGACCACGACGACCACGCACCGCGACCACGACCACCACCGCGCCGACGACGACCACAACAACACACGACCACAACAACGACGACCGCGCCCACGACCACCACCACCACGACGACGACCGCCCCGCCCACGACGACGACGGTCACGTACACCGTGGTTCCTGGCGACACGCTGAGCACGATCGCGGCGCGGTATCACACGACGGTCGCGGCGATCGCGAGCGACAACACCATCAAGAACGTCAACCTGATCTACGTGGGCCAGAAGCTAACGATCACGACCTCAGGAGGCTCAACCTCCACGGGAACGGCCACCACGACGTCGACGACCACGACGACAGCGTCCTCCTCGTCGACCGTGACGTACACCGTGATCTCGGGTGACACGCTCTACCGGATCGCGGCCAAGTACCACACGACGGTCACCGCGATTTCCGTGCAAAACAAGATCAAGAACGTCAACCTGATCTACCCGGGCCAGAAGCTGGTGGTCACCCCCGGATAGGCTCTCTCCAGGGGATTCGGGACACTGCGCACCCTTTGTCCTAGCGTTATTCGCTATCTTTTGACACCCCGACTCGCGTGCCGATAGCGTTCCGGCAACCGACGTAACTGGACGTCGTGCGCCCTCGGTGCAAACCACCGAACCAAGGCCCCATCTGGAGACAACATGTCTGACGTAACACCGACCACACCGCCGCCCCCGGCCACACCGCCGGCGGCGCCTGCAGCGGTAACACCGCCTAAAAAGAACATGAACAAGATCATCATCCCGATCGTCGCCGCCGTTGGCGTCCTGCTGCTCGTCGTTGTCGGACTGGTTGTCGCGCCGATGCTGCTCGGAGGCAAGTCCTCCACAACCAGCAGCGTTCCGCTCATCGCGGACCTCAAGACCGAGCCCGACACGTCGTGGAGCTACGACTTCGCGTCCTCCAAGGATGACTACGTCTACAGTTGGCCGAGCATCGTTCCGGTGGGCGACGACATGGCGCTGGTCTGGGCCGGCTTCGACAGCTACTCGTGGGAGTGGGACCAGGAAGGTAGCACCGGCTGGTACGAGGGCTACGACGAGGACTACGCCGCTGGCTACGACGCCGGCTCCGCGTACCTCGCGGCCTACGACGCGTGGCTGAGTTCGGACGACTGGTCGCTTGAATACCCGTCGCAGGCGGACTACTACCCGTCCTCTGGCGATCCCGACATCGGCTGGTGGGACGGATTCCTCGACGCCTATGACGGCCTGTCCAAGGGTTCCAACGCGGCTGTCGCGCCCAAGGACCCGGACTACAAGGGTGAAGTCACCATGCTCGACATGAAGACCGGTGACGACCTGTGGGCCGTTGAGGTTGTCGACCTGGTCGACAACTTCGACTTCTCGTCGGACATCCGCGCCAAGTCCATCGAGGACACGAACTACTCGATCATCATCGCCGCCGAAGCCGACTCCAACGACGCGACCATCATCGCCCTTGACAACAAGACCGGCGAGGTTGCCTCCCAGGAGACGTTCAAGGACTTCGGAAGCGTTGCCGTGGCCGACGGCGCAGTGTTCGTCGTCGCCGACGTCACCGCGGACCAGAAGGCATGGGTCGGGCGCTTTGCTCCCGACGCGCTTGACGGCAAGGCGGTCTGGGAAGCAGACGTCGACGCATCGAGCTACGCACACATGGTGGGCGACTACCTCGTTGTTGACGGCGGCGACGAAGGCTACGCCTTCGACCCGGCCAACGGCGACGAGCAGAAGTGGGCCAAGGACATCGACTACGACGTCAACTTCTCCTACATCGACGGCAACCTGGTCCGCATTGAGCGTACGGACGACGGGTACGAGATCGAGGGCGTTGACGCCGACGGTAAGTCCACGTGGGACAAGAGGATCGACGCCGAGTGGATGACGTTCGACGAGGACACTCTCTTCATCGCCGAGACCACCAACGACGGCATTGACCGCCTCGAGCGGATCAACCCGAAGAACGGCGAGTCCATGTGGGAGTCCGCGTATCGCGAGGAGCTCTACGACACCGGCTACGTCGATCACTTCGGTGACGTGGCACTCGTCGTGCTGGTCGATCGCGACAAGATCGCCCTGCTCAACCTGGCGACCGGCGAGGAACTCTTCACCGACCGCCTCGCGGACGACACGCGGGGCATCTGGCCCGGAGAGAGCTTCTACTACGTTTCGGCGGGTGGAAAGCTCCAGGCTTACGAAACCAAGACCGGTGACGACGTCTGGTCCTATCGTTACGACGAGGACAACGAGATCATCATGCAGGCGGGTCCCCGTCTGCTGGTGCTCGACACCGACAAGAAGTCGATCTCGCCTCTCGCGGTCGACTAGCAGCTGAAAATGGCCCGCGCGTCCTTCGGGGCGCGCGGGCTTTTTCGCGCAATGGCTCGGGTGTGACAGGCTAGGGCTCGAAACGTTACGAGGAGCACCTCCCATGCCGTCCGCCGAGCCATCGCACGCGCCCTCGGGCCCCGCGATCGGTACCCCTCTTTCCGCAGCTACCCCCACCGGTCGCGCGCCCGCCGTGTCGATCAAGCGCGCCTGGGCGACCCTCACACTGCTCGCATTCGCGGCGTTCATCATCGTCACCTCGGAGGCGGTCCCACTCGGCCTGATCACCCACATCGCCGCCGATCTGAATCGTTCTGTCGCCGACGTCGGCCGCGTCGTCACGGTCTATGCGCTCGTCGTCGCGGCTGCCTCCGTCCCGCTCGCGCACTTCACGCGCTACATCCCGCGCCGCCTGCTCCTCACCGTCGGCATGCTGGTCCACGCCGTGGGCCTCATGGTCACGGTCCTGGCGCCCGGGTTCTGGGGATTCATGGCGGGCCGCACCATCACGGCCGCCGCGCAGGGACTGTTCTGGGCGATCGTGTCGGGAACGGTGGCCGGACTGTTCCCCACGGCCATGCGCGGCAAGGTTGTCGCGCGCCTGTTCCTCGGCCCCTCGGTGGCCGGCGTCATCGGCATGCCGTCCACGACGTGGCTCGGTCAGCACCTGGGCTGGCACGCCCCGTTCTACGTCCTCGCGGTCATCGGGATTCTGGTTGGCATCACGCTCGTATTCCTCATCCCCCACTACAAGCCCGCCGACGGGGCAGCCGCTCGCGGTACCCAACCGAACCGGCGACGGTTCCTCCTGGTGCTCACCATGACCCTGCTGGCCGTGATGGGCACGACGACGGCGTTCACCTACATCGAGCCGTACCTGCGCGGGGTCACGGGCTTCGCCGATTCCACGCTGCCGTTGATCTTCACCATGGCGGGCATCGCCGGGATCTTCGCGAGCGTGATTCTTGGTCGGACGCTGGACCGTTTCCCCCGAGGCATGATCGCCGTCGGCATCGGGACCGTGGGCGTTGGCTGGGCGGGAGTCGCGGTCTTCGGAACCATCAAGCCCGTGACGTTGGTGTTCTACTGCACCATCGGACTGGGGATGGCGATGATGGTCGGGAGCTTCGCCAACCGCATCCTTCAGGTGTCTCCTGGGGCGACCGACATTGGCGTCGCGACGCACGGCGGCGTCTACAACCTGGGGACGGCGTTCGGATCGTTCCTTGGCGCGGGGCTCATCACGGGCGTCGGGCTACGCACGCTGCCGTTCGTTGGTGCCGAGCTTCATCGCGGCGGCTCTGGTGGTGTGGACCCTCGAGCCGCTCATCGCTGGCCGCGAGCGGCCTCACACGGCCTCGTAGCGCGTTACTTCTTGAGGTAGGCGCCTGGCTGCTCGTCCGCGCCGCCAGGGCCGTGCATGGCCACACGGCTGATGGCGCGGATCGCCGCGACCATCCATTCGCAGATCATCACGTCAAACTCGCCCTGGACGCCGCTGAACGCCACCACCAGTCCGTCGCGCAGGATCGCGCCCGGGTACTTGATGTCGCCCTCGTGGTACAGGTGCGGGTAGTCCAGGCGGACCTTTTCGCTGTCGAATCCGGTGCGTAGCGTCACCGCGACCTTGCCCTTGACGTTCATGAGGAACTCGGGGTCGGGCGTTCCGACGTGACCCGTGAACATGACCTCGTGCGTCGGCGAGTTCGGGTCGAGAACGATCAGGGTGCCGCGAAGGCCGTTCGTGACGCCCAGCTCGGCGGCCTTCTCAATGGCGGGGACGACGACGTCCCACGCCTGGGCGCAGATCTCTTCGCTGATGCCGGTGAACATGGCGGGCTCCTTCGCTCGATCGCGGTCGATTCAGCCTAACTCCGTTAACCGTCAACCCTGCTCGACGACGTCCTTCACGCACCCGTAGGTCTTCCCGAGCACCTCGGCAAGGCTGCCGAGCGCTCCCCGATCCGCGACCGATACGTCCATCAATGCGCCGCCCTGGCGCCCCCTGTATCCGTAGAACTCCTCGAATCCGTAGCAGATGTAATCCGCGTTCGCGGCTGCCATGTCCTCCCCGAGGTTCTTGATGGTCGCGGTGACGGTCGATTCGGTGAAGGAATCGAGATTGCGCGCCTCGACGAGGTCCTGGAGCAGGGTAATGACCTCGGCGTCGGCGGGCGCCTCCGGCGCGGTCTCCGAGCGTGAGTCCATCACCCGCAGAACGCCCGACCTCGCGCCGACCAGCCCGTCCGCGTCCGTGGCTGTCGCGGTGATCACGTGGAAGCCCGGGGAGAGATTCGCCACCGGAACGTTGAGCTTCTCCCCCGTTCCGATCACCCCGTCGAGCGTGGATTCCCACGTGACGGTGACGTCGTGCGTCCGCGCTCCGACCACGAGAACCTTCGCCTCGGCCTGGATGGCGTCGCCGGGGTACGCGACGTCGGTCGCGTCGAATCGTGCGAACGGCTCGATCTGCGGAACGGTGTTCTCGACGGCGAACGGGCCCGCCTCAGCTAGAGCCGCGAGTACGCCGTCGGAGACGGACGCCCGCCAGTAGATCTCCGGCACCGCGGGGAGCGATCCTTGCTCGATGTGATACGAACTCGCGGCCTCGCCGTAGAGGGTGGAGTCCCACGTCTCCTTGCCGTCGACGCTGTATTGGAGCTTGACGAGCAGCTCGTCGTTGTCTGCGTCGGTGGCCGTCCAGACAACATCGCTGCTGCCGTCGGGGTTGTCGATCACGTCGAGTCCCGAAATCTCCGGCGCGTGCGCAGAGGCGTCCACTCCGCCAAGCGCGACGCCCTTGTGGAGCAGTTCGACGCGCGTGTACGAGGCGTCCCCGATGGGAATGAAGACCCCGAAGAAGTCCCGGATCCGCGCGCACGATTCCGCGTCGGTGCAGTCGACGCTCGTCGCGTCGATCTCGAGTGGCGCGTCCACGATCTTGGTGTCGCCGTCCCACACCAGGACCGAGTAGTCGCCCTTGGTCGACGAGTACGCCCACATCGACGACTCGTAGATGGGCGAGAATTCGACGATCGGAACGTCGTCGCGGGAGATGGTTCCGCGACCCACAGCGTGCGGACGACGCTGCCGTCGTTGAGGGGGGCGGGTCCACGCTCGTACGAGGAACATCCGGCGAGCGTTGCGCCCGCCACGAGGGCAAGCAGGGCGAGGGTTGCGCGACGCGATCGACGATTCATGGACCCTACTGTGGCGTGCGGCGACCCCTCGCCGCAAACGGAACGGCGAATGCGGCGTCCTCCGCGGCGATATGTCACAGTTGTTCCATGAACACGAGGGGGATTCACTGGGTGGCGCGCGCTGTGCTGGGCCTCGCCGCGCTCGGGCTCACGGGCCTCGGCGCGTACGCGACGCTCACCACGGACAACGGGGCGGGGGCCGCTGCGCTCGTCACCGGCGGGATCGTGCTGGCGCTGCTGGCGCTCATCGGCCGGTGGCCGTCGTCGATCACGTGGGGCGGGAACGCGGTGGCGTGGGAGAAGGTCCACGAGACCGTGCAGTCACAGATCGCGGGCGCGCGAGCCTCGGGCGAGCAGGCCGCGGTCGTGGAGGAGCTCGTCGCTCTCGGCAAGCGCATCGATGAGCTCCGCCGCACGGGTAGCGTGCCCGAGCATCCGGCAGAGACGTACGATCGCGCCGTCGAGGCCGCGCTCCGACGCATCGTGCCCGGCGCCGACATCAAGCGTTCCCGCTCGCCGCGCCTCGATATTGCGGACTTCACCGTGGTGGGCAAGGGGTGGAGGCTCGAGGTCGAGACCAAGTGGCGCAGCGATCCCGCGACGTCGTACCGCGGCACCACGCTTCCGCCGCTCATCGAGGCGCTGCCTCCGCACACGCCGCTTCTGATCGTCGTCTTCGGCACCGAGGCCGCGATCCGGCCAGCGCTGGCCAAGAAGCAGGGCGGACCGCATGCGCATCGTCGCGTGGCGCGACGAGCGGGATGACGCGCGGATCGACGACGCGGTTCGGGCGCTGGTGGGCGACGTCGCGTAAGGCGCGGGGCCGGCGGCGTCGGCGAGGCGCCTCGTCGATGTGACAAGGTAGGCGCATGGCCACCACCAACGGACCCTTCCAACCCCGCAACGCCCTCGAGCACGCACTGGTCGCGGCGGCGTCCGATCCCGCGCAGCGCGGACCGTTCCTCCGCGAGCTCATGGCCGCCGAGGTGTACGTGGTCGGCGACCCGAACGCGGCCGCATCTGTCCGGCGCCACCCCGGCCGCTCCCCCGCTCAAGTGGGGCACGCTGCCCGACGGCCGTGCCTGCCTGCCCTTCTACTCGTCGGGCGAATGGCTCGCCGGCGTCGTGAACAGGGACGTTCCCGTGCTGCGCCTTCCCGCGCGGGCCCTGTTCGAGGGGACGCGCGGCGCGACGCTCGCGCTCAACCTTGGCGCGCCGTTGGCGAAGGAGTTCACGCCTGCCGAGATCGCCGGGCTGCTCGGCGCGCCGGGGCCGGACGGAGACGCGGGGACGGCGAAGGGGGACGCGATCGGGCTGAGCGTGCCGCTGGACGAGCCTGTCGCGTTCATCGCGGCCGTCACCACCGTCTTTGCGCGTCACCCCGAGGTGCGCGCCGCGTACCTCGGGCGGCTCATCGTGGAGGGATCGCAGGCGCCTGCGCGGCTGATCGTGGGCGTCGTGGGCGAGGGCGACCTCGCGGAGGCGCTCCAGGATGCGAGCGCCGCGTGGGATCCGGGTGCCGACCCCGAGGGCCTCGCGGACTTTGTGCACATCCACCCGGACGAGAACGAGCTCGCGACGTGGCTGATCGACAAGGGCATGGCGTTCTACCAGGCGAGCGCGTAGCCCCAGCGCGCGGGACGGGCTACGGCTTCCAGACGATCGGGTTGAGTTCGGTGTCCGTGCGGTAGACGAACTGCTCGATGCTGGGCGTCACCGTGCCCGCTTGGTACACGACCAGGAAGCATCCGGTGACCTTCGCGCCGGAGTCGAACGACGCGCCAAGGGCCGTGCGCCCCGTGCATCCGGAGATCGTCGGGCTGGACACGATGTAGGCGCCGGCGCCGTCCGCCCGAAACTCGAGGCCGTTCTTCGCCATCGGGATCACGGACGAGTCCAGAAGCTGCGCCGTCCACGTGACCTTCTGCACGGACATGGAGACCCCGCCGGAGTCCGCGCCCTTGAGTCGGTCCTCGGACGGGACGGAGCTGATGCTGTCGGGCGTCATGCTCGCGATGGTGACGCGTGATGAGCTGCTCGTCCTTCGAGGCGACCGTGTTGCCCGAGGCGTCCTGCTCCAGCGTGTGGTACCCGATGACGGCGCTCTGGCCGACGCTCAGGACGGTGCCCGGTGTCGGTGAGCCGCGCGTCGGGCGGGGTGGTTTCGGTGGGGCCTGCCGTGAATTCCGGGTACGCGCCGGTGGTGTCGTCCTCGGCGAGGACGCTGCCGATGCCGCACGCGGACAGTGTGGTGGCGGCGGCGACAACGAGTGCGGCCATGGCAAGGGGGGTCCGGAACGTCACGGATGGGCTCCTCGGGGCAACGCGCGGGACAGCCCCGCGTCGTCTAGGGACATTACCAGCGGATGGGGGCGGTGCCGAACGCGCGGGGGCGGGACGCGAGCACTACCCTCGAAGACAGGGCTCGACGACGACCCGAGGAGGTCCGATGCCGGGGATGGGCAGCGTTCTTGCCGTCGTTGCCGAGCGCGGACACGTGACGCCGTTCTCCTCCGAGATGTACGTCGGCGGGGCGATCGTGGTCCCCGTCGCGATCGTCGTTCTCGCGGTGTTGCTTCGCGATCGTTGGCGCGATGGGGGGGTTGTCCTGGGCGGATTGCTCGTGGTCCTGGGCGCCCGCTTGGTTCCGCTCGTGTGGTTGTCCGCGGGATTGTCGCCCGTACCGATGAGTGGCGACTTTTTCGTCGTTGCCGTCTTCACCTACACGACCGTGCTGGCCCTTGCCGTCACGGGGATCGTGATAGCGGGGTGCGCCATCGGGATTCGAATGCGCGACCGGTCATGGTCGTTCATCCTGCGGTGGACGGGCGCCGTGTACGCGGCTGGTTTTGTCGGGGGCGTCCTGATCGCGAGTGTGGGGGCGCCTCCACGGCAATCCAGATCGCGTCATTGGTGGCCGGGCTCGCCGTGCTCGGGGCCGCGATCTACCGCGTGCCCGTGCTGCAGGCACGGACCGCGGCGCTGGCGGAGAAGAACGCCGCGGCCCTTGCGGCCGTGAGCGCGCTCTACGATCACCGCGCCGCGCCCGACGAGCCGCTCCGCCCGGTGCGGCCTCCCATCCCGCCTGCCCCTCCGGTCCCGCCCGGGCCTCCGGTTCCGCCCGGCTAATCCTGGTGCGATACGGCCGTGACGGCGAGGGCGGTCAGCTCGCGCGCGTCGATTCCCGGCCAGCCGTGGAGTGGGTCGGTCCACTCCGCGGGAAGCGCCGACGCCCCGGCCGCGGCTCCCAGCAACGTCCCGGCGATCGCGGCGACCGTGTCGGTGTCGCGCCCGCCCCTGACGGCCGCGTCGATCCCCGCCCGCAGCTGGTCGGCGCTCACGGTGCCGCCGTCCGTGCACCCTGCGCTCGTCATCGCCGCCCACGCGCCCTGAACCGAGCGCACCACCCAGCCGTTGCCCTCGGCGAAGTCGCGCGGCCTAGCCCCCGTGGCGTCGGCGATGCGCGCGCGCCACGTGTCGCGTCGCTCGTCCGGAAGCCACGCCAGCGCGTCGGCGAGGCTGACGTGCCCCGTGCGGATCGCGCCCCAGATGGCGACGGACCACAGGACGCAGCCGTCGCCGGCGTCTGCCTCCCAGTGGGTGAGGCCGCCGATGCGCCGCGCGACGCGGGCGACGCGCTCGGGCGTTTCGTCGAGGAGGTACGGGAGCGCGACCGGCCCGGTGCGCATCAGCGAGCCGTTGCCCGCGCTGCGGCCGTGCTCGAGGTGGAAGACCTGGGCCTCCGTCTCAGCCGACGCCGCGGTGGGCTCGCACGCGGACAGGACGGCGCGGGTCTGGTTGCCGACGTCCGGGGCCGTGCGCGCCCAGTCGATCCACGCGCCGACGATGGCGTCGAGGGCGGGCTCGGCCTCAAGGTCCGCGCCGCCCTGCGCCGCGCGGAGGATGGGGATGGTCATGGCGGTGTCGTCGGTCCACTCGCCCACCTCGGAGTTGAACGGCCCTCCGCCGATCATCGCGACGCGGACGTCGGGGTCCAGGGGTGGGCCAAACTCGAAGGGCGCGCCCAGCGCGTCCCCGCAGGCGAGCCCGAGCACGGCGCCGACGGCCCGGTCCAGGACGTCGTCGGGGAGTGGTGCCATGAGGCGAGCGTAGCGCTCGGGGCCCGGGGCGCGGGCGCCGAACGACCGGACCCACGGGGGCATCTCGCGCGCGTGGGCCCGGTCGCTGGTAAGGGACGCTAGGCGCCCGAGGTGACGGGTATCGCGTCGCCCGAGGTGGCGCTCTCGTCGGACTCCGGTTGCGCGTCCTCGTCGTCCTCGTCGTCGTCCTCGTCCTCGCGACGAGCCGGAGGGGGCGGGGACCACGGGAGTAGCAGGCTCCTCCTCGACGGTGGTGACGCTGACCTCGTCCGCCGCGATCGCCACGCGGTTAGTGCGCGCCCCGATGGTCGCGGCGAGGGTGGCGAGGATGCCGACGGCGAGGATGACGAGTTGTGCCGTGACCTGGAACGTCCCGGCGCGCGCTGCGTCGACGATGTCGGCCGACAGGATCGCCGCGGCGCCGCCCGCTCCCAACGCCATCAGCGTCCGTATACGGACGAGGGAGAAGAGCGCCGCGACCGCGCCAGCGCTGAGGATGGTCCAGGACGCTCCGCTCGCAGGCGGGTCGGTAAACGTGAACGTGTTGCCGTCGACGAAGACGGACAGCACGATCAGCGCCCCGCCGATGAATCCGACAACGATGCGTTGAACCATGATGATTTCCCTTCACTTCGGGGGTGCGCCGTGGGTTAGCCGCGTACCTGTGTTCCGGAGACGTCGATGACCCACCACACGCCGCCGACGCCCTGGCCCTTTTCGGCTCCAGACGTGGTGTCCCCTGCGTAGAAGTACAGCGGCCAGCCGTTGTACGTGACCTGTAGCGTGCCGTCGGCTCGCGTCGTCTTGCCGAGGAGCGAGGACTGGACGCCCGGCCCCGCTGAAGCGTCGGTGGTGACCGTGACCGGTGGCCACGTGGCTGCGCACGTACCGGTACACGTGCTGGAACCACTGCCGCTGTCGGGATCGTAGGTGTAGACCACCCGCCCGTTGCCGTCGGTGAGGATGGTCCCTAGATCCGCCGACGTCATGTCGATCATCGCGCCGTTGTCGACGGGCGCCGTGGTCATCCCGGCGGTTCCGGTGGTGGTTGGTGCGGTCGTGGTGGTGGACGGCGTTGTGCTTGTGGAACAGCCAGCGAGGGCGAGAAGTGCCGCTCCGACGAGTGCCGTCGTCGTGGCCCTGAGGTTCCGCATCGCTAGACCTCCCTTCCTCGTACGTTACGCGACATTTGTGCCGCTATGGGGGTTAACGCTTGATGTTCGCGGGAGGGTTCCCGGGCGTACGTGGGCCGTGGGCGGGGCCGGGTTACCCTGAAAGCACGGCGACGACGGGAGTGCGGACCATGCCCGAAGGTGGAGGCGCTGGGGTTCCGGGCGGGGTTTCCGTCCGCAGCGAGTACGACGCGCTTGAGAGCGTGGCCGTGTGCGCCCCCACGTACTTCGCTCCGACGCGCCCCATCAACGCGCGCCAGGAGGACGAGTTGGCGAGCGGCCCGCCCATCAGCGGGGATCTCATCGGCGTCGAGCACCGCGGCATGGTGAACGCGCTCGCCGTGCGCGGGATCGCGCCGATCGAGCTGGAGCCCGAGCCCACCGCGCCGTACATGCTGAACGCCCGGGATCCGGGGTTCGTGGTGGGCGCGCGGCTGTTCGTGTCGCGCATGCGGGTGGACGTGCGTCAGATGGAGCCCGCGTCGGTCGAGGCGCAGCTCGGTGGGTCGGTCGTGGACGACGCGGCGATCACCCACCTGGACGAGGGCTTCGTGGAGGGCGGCGACGTGCTGGTCGACGGGGCGACCGTGCTGTGCGGCGTCGGCGAGCGGACGGACCGCGCCGGGGCCGCCGCGCTGGAGCGCGCGCTACCGGACGGCTTCGCGCTCCGGGCCGTGCCCCTAGCCGACGGGGTTCTCCACCTCGACACCGCCGTCGGCCTCGCGCCCGGCCTGGCGTTCGTGTGGCGCGACGGGCTCGCCGAACCCGACCCCGTGGTGCGGTACCTGGAGACCAGGGGCGAGGTGGTGGAGGTCGACGCCGAGGAGGCGCGCGGCTTCGCGACGAACTTCCTGATGCTCGGCCCCGCCGCCGCGCTCATCCCCGCGGGCGTGCCTCGGATCGCGGAGGTGTTCGCGGCGCGCGGGATCGAGCCGGTGGAGCTGCCGTTCGACGAGCACCACCGCAGCGGCGGGTCGATCCGGTGCGCGACGATGCCGCTGAGGCGGCGAACGGAAACGAGCTGACGGGCGGCGCCGCGGGAGCCGCTAGCAGGTTCCCGGCTCGACCACGCCGTTCGCGCGTTCGTGGAAGTCCTTGACCTCGCCCGCGGGGTTCGTCACCCACACGCACCAGTCCTCCCAGCCCGTGCCGGTCGCGCCCCCGAACTCAACGCCGGCGCCCTGGAACCCGGCTTGTTCGCCCTCCACGAAGTAGTTTGTGCCGTCCGCAGTAATCGCCGGCGGCGGACCGTCGTTGTCGATGTACCACATCGCGATCTTGACGCTTAGTTGTGCCACGTCCATCTTGGCGGCGTTATCGGCGGATTCGGCTGACGACGGGTCGTCCATCGCAACGGGAGTAGCGACCTCCGCGTCGTCGGCAGGGGTGGTCTGCGCAGCGTCGGTCGTGATCGCGACGACGGCCTCGTCGGGGGTCTTGTCGGGCGTCTCGTCCCTAGCCTTGTCGGTGGTGCCGCCGCCGCAGGCGGAAAGCACGCCCACCATCACGCCAGCCATACCCGTCCAGACCACGGTGCGAATTCTCACGTCACGACCCCCAGAAGTAGTTGGCGGACGAGTGCCGTCCGCTAGGCGGACGCTAGCAGAAAGGTCCCGGGTTCGCCCGAGATAGCGGGCGACGGCGTACAGCAGCGAGGTCGCTCGTCCCCTACGCCCCGATCCAGGTGCGGAAGAACGCGTCGAACTGCGCCGCGGGCGCCGGGGGCAGTGTCTCCGGGGTAAGCGCTTCGTGGCGGGCGATGAGGGCGACGAGGTACTCGAGCAGGGCGTCCGGGACGCGCGCGGCCGTGCCCTCCGCGCCCACACGCTTCGCCTCGACGACCGTCTCGATCGCCGCACGGACCGCCGCGTCGGTGACCACGGCGTCGGCGAGATCCGCAAGGCGCATCGGCGGGAGCTCGGTGCGGGTCAGCGCCCACTCGGCGGAGAGCGCGGTACGCGTGGAGTAGAGGAGCTTCTTGAGCGTCACCTCGCCCTTGGCGTGGAAGACCGCCAGGAACTTGTTGCTGAGCGCGTGGTAGTGGTGGAACGAGCGCTCCGGCCGGTAGACCTCGGCGGCGAGGCGCGCGAACGCGTCGCGGAACCCGGGGGCCTCGGCGTAGACGACGGGCGAGTCGAACCACTCGACGAGGGTCGCGTTGCCGCCTCGCAGCAGGCCGAGGGCCTTGCGCAGGTCCCACCCGGCCACGTCCATGTCGCCCGTGATGGGTTCCTCGATGACGTCGCGTCCGGCCTCGATGGTGAGGTACCAGTCGCGCGGGCGGGCGTACACGAAGCGCACGTCGTAGTCGCTGTCCGCGCTCGCGAAGCCCCACGCGCGCGATCCGGATTCGCACGCGAACAGCACGCGGATGCCGTGCTCGTGCTCCATCGCGGCGAGGTGCGCCGCGACGCCGGAGGCGATCTCGGGCGGTACGGCGGTCATGGGACGAGCGTAGGCGGCCGCTCCCCTCACTTGGTGGCGATGGCGCCGACTTTCGACTTGGCGGCGCCCGACTTGGCGCCCGTGGTGCGAATCCCGACGGCCTCGTCGCGCGTCGGCGCGATGTAGGTCATCAGGTCCCCGCCGATGGACGCCATGAGCGAGAGCGCGATGCCCGCGATGATCACGACGAGCTTCACCGTGAGGTCGAGCGACCCGGCGCGGAGCAGTTCGACCACCATCATGAGGCCGAGCGTGGTGGCCGCGACCGCCGAGTAGGCGACGAGCGTGCGGCGGCCCAGGCGGGCGAACACGAGCACGCCGAGGCCTGCGACGAAGAGCAGGAGGTTCGACGTGGTGTTGAGGGCCTTCGTGTCGAAGTTGACGGCGGTCCCGGTCATGAAGACGCCGAGCACGATGAGGGCACCGCCAATGAGCCCCAGGTACGTTCTGCGTGTCAAATACATCCGCTAACCCCTTGCGTTTGAGTTCCGTGCCGAGCGGAGCCCTCACCCCTTTTGCGGCTTGTGTTCCCCCAGACTATGGCGAAGGGCGCGTGCGTGGGAACCCCCTAGGCGACCAGATCCGCGTTCACCGCGGCGGCGAGTCCGTCGAGCATCGCCGCGTAGAGCGTGACCGAGACCGCCTCGTACGTGCGCCCGTCCTCGCCCTGGAAACCGTAGTCGTTCCAGGAGCCCATGCCGCCGAACACGTCCGCCCCCTGCGCCATCGCCGCGAGCCGGAGCGCGCGCTCGTCGACGTGGCCGGGCGGGAAGAGGTCGGGGTGAAACTTGGGCGTCGCGTCCGGGTCGTCCCAGGCGCGCAGCGCGTCGGCGAACCACTGCGCCCAGTGGTCCATCTCCATCCTGGTCGCGAAGGCCCGCGCGGCCGTGAGGGCCGCCGCGAGCCTTTCCGCCGCCTCGGTGACGCCGACGGTGGTGGGGGTGAGGTCCGTCGGGCGGCTTTCGTACGAGACGCCCCAGATTCGGCGATCGGGGGCGTCGCGGTCGACGACGGTCCACGCGCCGCGCCAGAGCGCGCTCGCCTCGCGCCCGACGGCGAGAATCGCCCCCGATCCCCCTCCGGCGAACGCGGCGGCGAGGTGCGGCGCCAGGGCGCCGTCCTCCGGCGCGGGCTCGCCCGGGGCGAACCACAGCCGCTCGACGCCCTCGTCGGCGCGCGCCTCGAGCCACGCGGGCAGTCCCCCGGCGCCCTCGAACTCCAGGCGCCCGACGAACTGGAAGGTGCTGTTGTCCGCGACGAACGCGTCGAGGTCCACCGAGCCCCGGTCGCGGAGCCATGCGGTCCCGTGGGTGGCGATGGCGATGGTCTGCGCGAGCGTGCCGTTCATGCGGCTCACGCTAGCGCGCGGCGCGACGCTCTTGCCGAACCATCTCGTGACGGCTACCGTGTCCGAGTGATCTCAACACCACACTCGCACCCCCGCGCACGTCGTTGCGCCCTGGTTGTGCGTGAAGGGCGTGGCTAGGCCGCGTCGGCCCTGGGCGGCGCCTCACCCCGCCCCACTCCCCCGCCAGGAACCGAACTTCCGCACCGTCGTCGAGACCGCGGGCGTCGGCCGTCGAATCCTGGACGAGATCGAGTTTCGCGTGACCGAGCTCAAGGGCGGCGTGATCGCCCTCGAACCGTGGATCAACGGCGAATCCTTCTCCGCCGCGAACGCCCTCTACGGCGTTCCGTGTCGCTGGCAGACCTTCCCCTCGCGTGCGCTCACCGACCAGTCGGGCGAGCGCCGCGTGTGCGCCGGGCTGTGCGCGTGCGGCGCGAACGGATGCACCGACCCCAGGGTCACGCTCCGCGCGTGGGGTCGGTTCGTGACGTGGGAGACCGTCGGAACGAAGACTCCTCAGAATTGGGTCTTCGACCGCGGCCTGTACCGCGAGGCGTTGGCGTCGGCGCTGGCGGAGTACCACGAAATCGAAAGTGACGACGATCGGGTTACGCGGATCATCGTGGAACGGGCGAATTTCGGCGGCGCTCAGGAGATGGGGCTTGAGGTGGTGAACGCGAGCTTCAGCCCCGATCGCAGGTGGGTGGAGATCGGGTTCATCGACGCGTTCTGGTCCTGTCGGGTCTGGGTGCGCTTCCCGTGGGAGCCAGGCGACGATGATGCCGCGACCGTTCGCGTGCTCCGCGACATCGCGGCATGGGAGACGGAGAACATCGTCGGGCGCTGGGCCCGCACGCGGGAGCCGCACTGCGTCCCGCCGTACCCGGCGAATTGGCGCGAGACGCTGATCGGGGGGCCGGACCCGTCTATTCGACCACCGAAACGTGTCAGCGCGCCCCGGAGTCTCGCGTACGAACGCCTGATGGCGGAGCGCCGCAAACGCCCCCCTGACGTGGAGATCGTCCTCGGCGAGGAGACCAACATCGACGGGGTGCCTGACGGGTACGAACTCGTCTCGGCCTCGCTCGGTCTCGATGGCGTCGTGACCTGCGCATGGGCTCCGTCAGCAGCGATGGCGTTCGTCCGGGCGCCCACATGGTCGCGTCACGTCAATACTCGGCCGCGCGTCGGAGTCCCCGACTGGGCCGCCTTTCCGTTTGCGACTATGCCGGATCCGGTGAACCTACTGATCACCGCCACCCGCGATTCGGTCACCGCGATCACCGTCACGCGCGGAATCGACCTTCGTTTCCCCAAGATCGTGCGACTCCCCCGTTCCGGAGACTTCATTGTCGCGACATCGCGGTGCCGTTTCCGATTCAAGGTGCCCGAGAAGAACGCACGCCGAATTTCGCCCGGGGGCGAGATCCTTGACGAAGGAACGCTGGGCGACGACATCAACCACCTCGCGGCGACGCTGGAGGACGACATCTGGGTCTCGTACGGCGACGAGGGGGTGTTCGGCGTTTTCGACTGGGGCCCGCGCGGCGAGCCGTCGAACGGTACGGGCGGTCTCATGCGCTTCCGCCCTGACTTCACCGTCGACTGGACCTACTCGCTCACCGATCGCGTTGACATCTGCGACTGCTACACGATGAATCTCGGGCCTGAAGGCCTCTATTTCTGCCCGTACCCCGATTTTCCCGTCGCGAGGCTCGCGAACGGTCACCACACCGTCTGGGAGCGAGCCGGGTGGTCGGCGTCTCATATCGTCGTCGCCGGCTCCCACGTCGCGTTCCTCCGGCGGTACGGCCCGACGCCCAAGAGGGGGACGCTGGTCAATCTCGCCACCGGAGAATTGCGGACCGTCGGTCTACGCGGCCCCGGCTCGGTCGACTGGCCTGCAGACTCCACGGCAGCGGTCGCGGGCGACAGCATCGTTGTTGTGCGGGGACGATCCTTCGCCGTGGGACGGCTGCACCCTTAGCGCGCGACGGCACGCTCGTCGGCCTCGAGTGCCGTACGGTTCGCGTTGGTGACGGTTTCGGTTACGGGGTGGCGGTCGCGTCAGTGAGTTTGTCGACAATCTGGCCGCCGAAGAAGTCCCCGAACCAAGTCGCCGCCGCGGCCAGTAGGCCGGTTTTCGCCGCGATGATCCCCCCTACGGCAATCGCAAGGATCCAGATGAGACCCCGTAGTTCACGTGCCGCCGCGCTACGCTTCGCCACCATCTCACACTCCCCTCGTTCGCCTGCCTCGAACGCTAGCGCGCCGCACCGACGCGCGCTCGCCGCGCGCCGCGGCGCGCACGTCACTACGCTCGAGACGTGGCCGACCTTGTCGCGACGCGATGGAAGAAATTCAGCTTGGACCGCCTGTACGTCAACGACGAGGCGGGGGTCCGCGTCGGCTGGGTGGATCTTGCGACGGGCGCGGAGACCGTCGAGATCCCCGAACGTGCGGAGTCCTTCAGGACGGCGGTTACGGCGTGGCGCGCGAGCAACCCGGCCGGCCCTCTCCCGCCGATCGCACCGGTTCCGCCGGTCCTCGACGCGATTCCGCCCGTCGTCGAGGCGCCCGCGGGCGACCCGCGCGGCCGCGACCTCGCACTCAACCTCGCGGGTCAGGCCGTCCGCGCGAAGGCGGACGAGGAGTGGCAGGCGCGCAAGGACCGCTCGAAGTTCTGGGCCTACGCGGGCCGCGCGCTTGACGCCAAGACCGACGAGCGTGCGTGGCGCGTCGGAGCCGCGGGCGAGGAGAAGGTGGGGCCGAAGCTCGAGAAGCTCGTCCCGCTTGGCTGGCGCGTGCTCCACTCTGTGCCGGTGGGCGCGGGCGATTCCGACATCGATCACGTGCTCATCGGCCCGGGCGGCGTCTTCACGATCAACACCAAGTTCCACCCGGGCGCGAAGGTGTGGGTCGCGTCGCGCCAGATCCGCATCAACGGACAGCCGGTCCCCTACCTGCGTAAATCAGTGTTCGAGGGGACGCGCGCGGCGGAGTTGCTCACGGCGGCGCTCGGCTGGGAGGTGCCAGTGAAGCCCACGCTCGTCATCCTCACGGGCGGCCTCCAACCCAACGTCACGTACAAGCAGTTGCCCGACGACGTTCTGGTCCTCGACGCCTGGGACGTGCCGCGCGTGTTCAAGCGGAAGCACGGGCGTGTTGGGGGACGACGCCGTGGAGGCCGTGTTCGAGGTCGCGCGGTGGGAGGGGACGTGGGTTCGGTGACTGATCTCCCGTCCAGAGGCCGCTTGAAGCGTCGATCTCCGCATCACGTCAGCATTCCGACTGGCGCCCCCTAATTTCGGACCGACGATGCCGCGGCTTGCACCGTCGTAGGCGTGCCGGGACCGCCGCGTCTGCCGACGCTTGGTTCACTGCCCGGGCGGTCTCGCGCGTCATACTCCTCGATTGCGGCAAGCAGGGTGAGCCCGACTTCAACGTCGAGTTCGGGTTCTTCCGGGTCTTTTAGCCATACCGCGCGGACGTCCTCGGGGAGGGCATCGAGGTCGACAAGTCCCATCCGCAACGCCGCCGAGAGTCGCGTCGCATCCACCTCCCCGTCCTCGTCGCGCAGCAAGGGGCATCCCGGTTCCGTGAGGATTTCCTGGGCCCGCGTCGCCGCAATTTCGGTGGCCCGCCGTGGACCCCCGTATCCAGAAACCTCCAGCGCCGCATCTCCGAGCCAGTAGCCTTTGGAGAGCCGCTGCGCCAACACTGAGTTCCACAAGGCTTCGCGAGAAACGTGGGTGCCACTCGATGAGGCGAGAATGACGTAGGACTGCTTGAGCGGGTGGCGGCTTCGTGTCGGCTTGTCGGGTGGCATCACACCTCGCCATCAATTCGGGGGCCGAGGAACCGTGAATGGACGTACGACCGTCGCAATGCAGATGCACCTGTTGCGCATGTCGTGATAAACAGCGTACCCACAATCAGGCCCCACGCGCGCGCCAAGCTCTCGGGCGAGTCCAGAATCGGAATCGTAAATGCCCCCGATGCGACGACGAGTGCCGCAGCTCCAGTAACTACCGTCACCAATGTCGCGACCCGTGCGGCAAGGTCACCGGTCACCACGGATTTGGACGGGCGTAGCGAGACTGTCGCGGCAAGGGTCGCGGGAAACGCGATGAGTATCTGGATCAATCCGTGATCGAATCCGTAGACGCTGTGCCTCGCATCGGCAACCTGCAACTTCGCAAGGATGACCGCGACGACGAAACTGTACGCAGCCATGAAGAAGGCGTTGGCAATGGTGCCGGGAGTTCGCTCGAAGAATTGCGCGCGGTAGCGGAGGATGCTCGCGAGGTCGAAAGGCGTATTGCGCAAATACAGATGCGCGCGACGTTGACCGCTGGCGCGCGTCGTGGCGAAGTCAAGCGCACGAATCAGGTCCGATGACGCGACTCCAGCGCCGCGATCGATGAAGTCTTCTACGCGCGACAAACGAGTTCGGTCCCCCTGGATTTCAAGGTGATACGACTGACAGCGAGCGGCGGCGACGATGGGAAAGACAATCGTCGCCGGGCGGACACCCAACAGATGGCGAAAAGTGCCGGTGAGCGCGCGAAGCCACCACATCGCGAGACCCTCGATATTCTGCCGGAAGAGTTCCATCCGAACGCGAGCGGGAAGGTGTACTGCGCGACGATCTTCCGACCGTCCCTAAACGCCGCGAAGGCTTGACGCTTCGATATCCCGCCGGGACTCACCAAAGCGCGGTGCGTGACGGTAAAACGCGTTCGATCAGTTCCCCGCGCCGCCGCCGACTCATCGCGCGTCAGCAGCGCGCACACAAAGTAGTAGTCCAGGGAGTGTGAGAACACGTCGAGGTACGTTGCGGCCCCCTTGCCGAGCGTCTTGAGCACCAAGTGAACGAGGTCCTGACGTTCGATCCTGCCAATCTCCGTGAGCTGACTCTGAGGCTCGTTTGGGCCACCGAAACTCGCGAGCACTTGTGCTAGCAAGGTTTCGAGCGAGATCTTCGACGCGACTCCTGGGACCTCGCGGGGCGCCTGATACTTCCTCGCCACAGTGTCGCCATACGCCTTCATCACGGCGCGCATCGCTGCCAACGCGTAGACGATTGCCTCCTCCTGGGGAACCGTCGAAACCCTGCGGCCATTGCCGTCGGACACCTGTAAGGCATTCAGTAGGACGCCTCGTTTCACCACCGCGACTGGCACCAGAGCTATGGGAACCGTCTCGACCGAAGGAAGGTCGAGGGTCACGCTCGACGTTACGAGCATGGATCGAGAAGAAGGCTCGATTCGCTCCGCGATCCGCTTGAAGTGCAAGCGAGGCTCGGCGATCGTGTCAATGAAGTACTTCGCCTCCACCGCATTCAGTGAAGCCTTGCGCGTACGAGACACGTGCAGCAGTTCGTCGGTCCTCAGGTCGGCGACGCCGTCGACTTCGGCGAGTTGACCGCGCGAAACCTCGTCGTGCGCGAATACGCGCTGCGTTGTGACCCCGAGGACCGCGCCCCACGCGACCAACGCCCACGGTAGGCACCGCGCCAGCGTCTCAAGGCCGCCACTTGCGTCGAAGATGGCCTGCCAAGTGGAAAACGGACCTAAAGGACGGTTCGCGAGTAACTCGATCGCGAGGCCCTCCCCCATCAGCCAGATCGAAAACAGGGACGCGCTCACGATCAGGAGTTGGAAAGATTCCCTGCGCCTGCGCAGGTCACTGAACATGTGCCATCCGTCCGCCGAAGGCCTAGAACTACTCCACGAGAGGCCAGTGCCTGTTCAGAAGTTACCAAAGGTGGCACCCGGCGTCGCGGCGAATGCGCGAGTGAACTGCCAGGAGAGGGTTCATTCGCGCCCGACGACGCCTGCAAGGCCGTCGTGCCGGTGGCGCTCGTCGCCCAGGTTGGGGACACGCCTAGGCAGAGTAAAAACCCGATCGCGCTCTTCGCCAACGCCACATCGAAACGGACCATGGAGCGCCCGGCCCGCTCAAGGGACGTTGAAGCGATTATTGAGGCGACGCTAGCGAAGGGGTGATCAGAGTGGAAGCATGCGCGGGTGAGTACGTTGCGGACATCGGTTCCAGCGGGGCCAGACGTCGCATACCACGGCCGCCATTCGACGCCCGCGCTCCAGAATGTCGTCCTCACTCCACGTCTCAGCGTGCTCGGCCGCGAAGCTCCTTTGTCATGACAAGCATTGAGTACTCGGCGAGTAGGCTGCGCTTGCCCTTGCCGGCCGCTCGCCCTTCGGCGCTACCACCTTGGCTTCGGCGTCGGTCCAGGGACGATTGCTTAGAGACGCATTGAGTTTCTGATTGACCAACGTAAGGTTGCCGATGGTGTTGATTGCACGCTCGCGCGCAGCTTCGGCTTCAGGGGTGAGCCCAGGGGCTGGGTTCCAGTAGGTCTTCCATGTCTGAGGCATGACGTGCTCGACCTCCATGCCCGAGGGAATGCTCGTCGCGTCGTGGAGCGAAGTTCGGAGACCCCTCTCGACGCCGTTGCAGGATCACTCGAATACGGCTCGCGGACGTTTCCATAGAGCTTGACGCTCGGGAGCTCAGCCGCCACCTGTTCATCACTTGGCCAGAGGCGCGAATCAGTCTGCCTCTGGCCCCGTAGGAATTCCACGGTCCCCATCCCCAGCCGATTCAACCTCAGCAAGGTCAAGGGTTCCGAGCAGTGAAACCACCAACTGGTTGACGTTCTTCATTGTGAGCCGGAGGACCGTGCGCCGAACGACCCAACTTTCGATTGCCCCGAGGCCCTTCGCAATCTGCTCCTCCGGAACCTTGTGGTTCTCGGACAGCAGCCACAGAAGGATCGGAGTTGTCGCCGCTGCCTCTAGCGCCTCGATGACGCGCACGAAGAATCCGCCCATCGCGCTCTCGGGATGCAACTGCGCAAATCCTCGAAACGTCGCCGCGTCGTTGCACATATGCGTGAGCAACGTCTCCGCGCCCACGACAGAAGTGAGTTCCGCCCCGGCATACTCACGGAACCTGCGGAAGATCCCGTCGGACGGGATCTCGTTGCGCGTACGCATCGTGAGCCAGTACTGAAGGAAAATGTCGATGCGGAACGGCTCAGCCTGCCCTGCTTGACCTCTTCCCGCCACCAGTCGTCATCGAACTCGAGCCAGTAGTCGGAGGCCCATCGCTCCGTGTTCGCTCCAATCTCGTAGCCCTTCTGGAATACGAGATTCTTGATCAGGTCCGCCGCGAGTAGCGGCGTTCCTCTATCGTTCAGCGTCTCGAAGATCAGTTGATCGTCATCCGCGTGATCGAGCGCGATGGCGACAATGACGAGCCTGCCGATCAGGACGTCGCGCAGTGCGGTTGCGCGTTGTAGCAGGGACGCCGCGGGCCCCGAAGGTTCGTCCTCGGAACCCGTCAACCAGGACTCAACTTCCCTGTCGAAGAACCGATGGCATTCGACGATCCGCTCATCCGAGGGCCGAAGCTTGTCGCCGTCGATCGCGAGCTCGAAGGCCGCGCGGTCGATCCTTGATGGGCGGATCTTGAACTTCATCTCTGCGGGGTCATCGTCCGTGATCGAGTTGTACACCAGACCACTGAGGACTTTGGCGTGCCCCTCAAAACCGTGGCTCTCCATCGCGTCACGCGCACTATCCAGAAGCAACTGGAGCGTCGTCATCCGCTGCTGTCCATCGATTACGGAGTATCGCGTGATTGCGCCGGGGAACACCTCTGTGTTCTTGACGACAATTGCCCCCAGGAAGTGCGTTCCCGCCGAGCCCTTGTCCGCCTCGCCAAGCGTCTCTCGGAGCAAACGCTCCGCCACCCGTTTGACGTCTTCCCAAGGGGCGACCATTGGTCGCTCTCATTCCACACGTATGGCCTCTGGAATGCAGGAATCTCGTAGAGGTTTCCGCCGTCGAACATGCTCTTGAGGGATCGTGCATTCGCTTCCATGGCCTCATCCTGGCCTACGGCACCGACTCACGTCAGGTTGCCGGTGCGCGTGGTTCGGGATGGTGGAGTAGTCCGGCCGAGGACTACACCCGAACCTGAGTTCCGACGAGGCTCGCGACCTGCGAGATCCGCGCGCGAAAGCTAGTGTTCAAATCATCGATATGCCCCGCAACGGACAAGGCGAACCGTGACCCGACAGGAGGTTCCTTGTGCGCCTCGCTACTCGAGATAGCGCGAGAATCGCTGCACTTGCGCGCCTGCATGCCTCTGACGTCCAGAGCAATGTCTCAGCAGCCGCCGGATCCCTCACGCTGGTCACGGCGACCGCCGTCTACGCGGGCTCCCTTATCGCGCTCAAGCAGTACGCGCACGGTCTTCCCCTCGTGATCTACGCACTTCTCGCCCTTCCAGTCTCCTTCAGGCGTTGCAGGTTGCTTGGGCCGGAGGAGTCCTGGGGAGGTCGAGGTCCGCGAAATTCCTCGAGGACGAACTCTTTGTAGTATCTGGGATCCCGGCATCCAAACGCTCAGAAGTGGGGACGATCGCCTCGGACCGGGCGACGGACGTCGGCATCATCATGTCGGCGGACGGATGGTTCAGCACCCGAGTGGCACGCCTCATCGTCGCCATCGTGCCGTACGTCGGCTACTACGCATTCGGCCTCCTCGTGACGGGCGCGAACATAGGGCAAACACGCGCCCGAATTCGAGAAGACAATCTCCACTCGATCGCGACGACCGCGACGTGGTGGGGCACGAACACGGCCTATGCGGTTCTTTGGCTAGCTCTGTTCGCGGCACTCATTGCCTACGCCCGGCCCCCGAAGAAGGTCCCGCCTCAAGCACTTGGCGCGCACCGCCGCGCAACCCTCCGCCCATCCGCGGTCCCAAAGTCGACGAGACCAAAACGAGTCCGGGAGGCTCCCCGGCATTTCGAAAAGGCCACGCCGGAGTTCAATCCACATCCAATGCGGCCAAGACATGACCGGCTTCGCCGTCATCGACCTGGAGACCACCGGGTTCGCCTACAACGGCAAGGACCGCGTGTGGAGATCGGCGTGGTGCTCCTGGACGCGACGGCCGACGCGAGGACGCCTGGACCACCCTCGTGAACCCCAAGCGCGACCTGGGCGCCCAGCACATTCACCGCATCGACGCGACCGATGCGCGGGTCGCGCCGACCTTCGAGCACATCGTCGGCGACCTCATCGACATGCTCGCGGGCCGGGTGATCGTGGCGCACAACAGCGCGTTTGATGCGGCGTTCCTTGTCGCCGAGTACGCGCGCGCCGGGTGGCCGCTCGACCTCACGCACGACATGACGCTGTGCACCATGCGCCTCGCGCGCCAGTCATGCCCGGCGCCCCGGCCAAGCTGGGGGACTGTTGCGCCTACTCCGGCGTCGAGCTGGCCGATGCCCACGAGGCCCTCGCCGACGCCGAGGCGACGGCCGCGCTCCTCACCGCGTATCGGGGCGCTCGGGTGGGCGACGGGATGGGAGCCCAGGAGGTTCGGGTCGCGTCGCTCGCCTGGCCGAGCCCGCCGAGGACGGGCGCTTCGCTCGTGATGCGCGGAGCGGGCAGCCGGGGAGCGCCGTGCTGGCGAGCGTCGCGGGAAGGTTCGCGCGGGTCGAGGGCCTTAGGGCGCCGACGAGTACCTGGACCTGCTGGACCGGGTGCTGCTGGACCGGAAGATCTCGACGCCGGAGCGCAGGGCGCTCGATGGGATGGCCGCGTCGTTTGGCCTGGCGGACCGACGTGGCGCGCCTGAACCGGCACTACATGCTGGGCGTCGTGGACGCGGTGTGCGCGGACGACCAGCTGACGCGCGAGGAGCGGGCGCGCGTGATCCAGTTGGCGGGGCTGCTTGATTTGGCGGATCTGGAGGTGGAGGCGCTGCTTGCCAGGGCGGAGGCTGGGGTGTCGACGGTGGAGCGAGGGTTGGAGCTGAAGCCCGGCGACCTGGTGGTGCTCACGGGTTTCTCGGAGGCGCGCAAGGCAGAGCTCCGGGCGATGGCCGAGGCGCGGGGGCTGGTGGTGTGGCCGGGCGTGAAGAAGGGCGTCGCCGCCGTGATCGCGCTTGACGAGGGCTCGACTCAGGGAAAGGCGCGGAAGGCTCGGGAGTACGGGATAGCAATACGCGAACGAGCCAAGGCAGACAGTA